>CAZJMX010000044.1:0-29199 GCA_964547345.1 uncultured Smithella sp.
TGCGGACGGCGATTTCCCCCCGGTTGGCGATTAGTATTTTTTGAAACTTTTGCATATGATCTACTCCAAAATGATAGTGCAGCATTGCTGCGATTTGAATGTGAGATTACCATACTGATCTTCAATGGTAAACTCCAAATTGACAGGGCGTTACACACTTTGTTTTTGGCAAAGCGCGGTGAGCCAGTGAAGATAGGTTTTGATTTGGGTCCGGAATCAGAGATTCACCCGAATTGGCAGGATAACCGTTGTGATGCCCTCCCACTGAAGCCGCCTCTGAATAGCGAAGGCTGTTTCGTTGTGGAGAATCCTCTGGAAAGGATGTTCCTGGCGGAAGACCAGTTTGCCTGTGAAAACTGACGATTTGGGAAATTTCTGAACGATAGTTTCGCAGAGTTTGGTTGCTACCTCTACGACATCTGTGCCAATCTCCATCCGATAGTCAGCAGCGTAGCCATAAGAGCGAGCCAGCTTGACGTATTTTGCGAGTTGTTCCGTGATGGATACCTTCAGTGCTTCAATTTCCACCGCACCCTTAAAAGCGCCGGAATCAATTTCCGCCACAGATACAAAAATAAAATTACGATAAAGCTTGGGAAATTCGCGAAAAATAGAAAGCCAGGAATGAAGACCGAATCCATTGTAACCACTGACGAGAATAATAGCCGTTCGTTCGTATTAAGCGGTTCTTCATTGTAAATGTGCCCGGACGGCAGTGAGGACAGGATTTCTTCAAGCTCACGTACGCCTTGACGGACTTTTCGGTAATGACGTCGGATCTGATAGCAAAGTCCAATGAGAGCGGCTGTGATGAGTAGGGTGATCCATCCCCCTTCACCGAATTTCTCATAAATGGTGACGAGTAGAATGGTCACACAAAGAATCAAGCCAATGAGATGGATAATGATATGCCTTGCCCACTTCTCGTCCTTATGCCGGGTCTGGAAAAAAAACTTTGCCATGCCGAATGGAGACAGAGAGAAAGTGAGAAAAACGTTAATGGAATACATGACAACAAGGGTCGATACCGAACCGTGAGTATAGAAAAGGACTATCAGGGCGGCCGCACCCATGAGGAGCACACCGTTTTGCATGGTGAGGCGTTCCGAGAGAGCCGAAAAACGCCGGGGAAGCCAGGAATCGACAGCCATATTGGCCATGACCCGCGGACCGTCAATGAAGCCGGCTTGTGCGCCGACCATGAGGAGCGCCCTTCTGAGAGAATAGTGATCAGAGCCAGCACGCCGCCCAAATACCATCCGCTAAAGGTTTTATCCGCCAGTATGGCATTGAGGGTTCTGCCCTCTACGGGCGCAATGGAAAACAGAGCATAACAGAAAAGAAGACCGGACGCAGTGACGGCGAGTGATACAGCCAGATACACCATGGTGCGTTTACCCGTCTGCACTTTGGGTTCCCGCATGACATTCATGGCGTTGGAAACGGCCTCAATGCCCGTATAGGTTCCGCCGCCCATAGAGAAAGCCCGCAAAAAAATTGCCATGATTCCTAAAAAACCAATGGTCGCGAGATCCGCATTCATACTTCCATGGTATTTTTCCAAAACCGGCCCGATTTCACCCAGATGGCTTCCCAGTCCATAGCCGATGAGAAGAATGTGGGTGATCACAAATACAATGAATATGGGCGCAAGAAAAGTAATAGATTCCTTAACGCCCCGGAGATTCAAAACAACAAGAAGGATGATCAACCCCGCGACGAAGGGTATCTTGTAAGGCAGCAGGGAGGGAGGAAGGTAACTGAAAATAGCATCCCCACAGGCTGCAAGGGAAATCGTGATGGTCAGGATATAGTCCACCAGCAAGGCTGATCCGGCGACAACGCCTGCCTGGCTGCTGATGGTATGGGTGGCGACCATATACCCGCCGCCGCCGTGAGGAAAACGCTCGATGATGCGGGAATAGGCATAGGCAATGATGAATACCGTGAATGCCGTGGCAATGGCAATAAAGACAGCCAGATAAGTATGGGGCCCCAGTGCCTTGAAGGCTTCTTCCGGCCCGTAGGAAGACGAAGACAAACCGTCGGCGCCCAGACCGATCCAGGCCAGAATCGGGATCAGTGATATTTTATGAAAGAGGGACGGCTCGTTGATATTCCGCGGCTCGCCGATAAAACGGCGTCGGATGCGCTGAAAGAAATTTTGTTGGGGCTTATGATCCAAAATATTCATGATATTGGATTTTCTATATGAACGCCATCATCAATATTTCCGCAAAGGAAGCCATGCTTGGCATTGAGTTGCGTTCCTTTTTCATCGTATATGCCGATTGCAAAATGTTCGGCTACGATCTGCAGGTGTGCCGTCTTGCCATCCCCGATCTTGAGTTGAATGGGTTTGCACAGACTGGGTAACCCTTCTTCGTTGCTGCTCTTGACATCAAGATCGTACTGTCCCGGTTCCACATCGATTGTGATGGTCTTCAGGGGCAACGCGGTACCCAGGTCCTGACCATTGAGCAGAATCGTATAATCGTCGTTGCGACTGAGGTTTGAACAGATAATCTGCGATGCCATAATATTCGGCTGATGATTCCCCAATAGTTTTTGTTGTCTTCTTTAATCGCGGTTTCTACCCCTTATAAATAGCAATTGCAAGGAATTTGACAACTGATTTATGTAACAAAATTGTACACTTTTGGGGCTGAATGCTGAATGATCGAATGAACAGAAAAAATCATCTGCCGGACCCGACATCTGAAAGCTCCGTTTGCGGTCAATATCTATTTTACATACAAGGTCGTAATGGTTATGCGCTTGAGGTGAGCGCTGCACGATTCACGCATCTCGACTTATATTAAATCTGCCTTTTGTCCAAGACCCTCTTGATTTTCCCATCCTGCCGCAGGATGCTTTTGGCTTCAACCAGTTTGACGGACGCCGTGATGCCTGTAATCGTATTGATTTGTTTTTTTACCGATTCCAGGAAAGACCGTTGTTTTTGCAGTTCCAGTGAAAAAATTTTATCCGTCACTTCGATGATGACTTCCAGGCTGTCCATGGCGCCAACGCGTTCAACCACAATCTGGTAGGGGGCATCGCCCTGTGCCACGCTGAAAACGGCTTCCTCGATTTGCGATGGATAAACATTGACGCCCCTGATGATCAACATATCGTCGGAACGCCTGCTGATCCTTTTCATCCGAACCAGTGTTCTGCCGCAGGCACAAGGAGCATAATCCAGGCTGGTGATGTCTCTTGTGCGATAACGAATCAGGGGAAATGCTTCCTTGGTCAGCGTTGTGATGACCAGTTCGCCTTCCTGACCTGCCGGCAGGACATTCCCTGTATCCGGATCAATAATTTCGGGCAGGAAGGCATCTTCATAAATGTGCAGACCGTTTTTACAGGAACACTCACCGGCGATTCCGGGGCCGATGACTTCGGAAAGTCCATAGTTGTCTGTTGCGTTAATTGCCAGCCCCTGTTCGATTTGGGAACGCATGGCTTCCGACCACGGTTCCCCACCCAAAAGCCCTACTTTCAGCGAAAGCGATTTGGGATTTACACCCAGCTGTTCCATGCGGAAGGCAAGTTCCAGAGCATAACTGGGTGTGCTGACCAGCACGGTGGATTTATAGTCCTGCATGATCATGATCTGTCTTTCAGTGTTGCCCGTTCCCATAGGGATAACAGATGCGCCAATGGTCTCCGCCCCATAGTGCAACCCGAACGCACCGGTATAAAGGCCATAATGAAAAGTAACCTGGACCAGATCATCACGGGTTACGCCGGCCGCCGTCATAAACCGCGCCACAAGGTTTGACCAGATGCGGATATCATTTTTAGTATAGCCTGCCACAATCGGTTTACTTCCGATTCCGGAAGAGGAATGAATGCGGACAACTTCACGAAGCGGCACGGCAAACATATCGTAAGGATAGTTATGATTCAGATCATCTTTGGAGGTCAGAGGCAGTTTGGACAAGTCCGCAAGCGAACGGATATCTTCGGGAATGGCGCCCAGTTCATTGAATTTTTTCCGGTAATGGATGACATTTTTATGAACTCTGTTGATGGTGGTCTGCAGGCGCTCGAGTTGCAGCTGTTCGAGTTCATCCCGCGATATGCATTCATGAGTCGGGTCCCAAATATTCATAAAAGCCCTCCTGAGGAGATGGTAAGTAACTGTGCCACTATATTAATGCTCTGCTTATCGTTCCCATATCTCTTTCTTATCTTTGCCCAGATACGCCCGCTGTACATCTTTGTTTTCCAGTAATTCAGCGGCAGTGCCTTCCAGAATCAGGCGGCCTGTTTCCAGGACATAACCGCGATTAGCAATTTTTAAGGCGGCGCGTGCATTTTGTTCAACCAACAGGATCGTTGTTTTCTTTTCTCGGGAAAGGTTGGCAATGACTTTCAGGATCTCCTGAACAATCATTGGCGCAAGCCCCATGGATGGTTCGTCCAAAAGAAGTAATCTGGGTCTGGCCATCAGCGCCCGGCCAATCGCCAGCATTTGCTGCTCGCCGCCGGAAAGCGTTCCGGCCAGTTGCTTTCGTCTTTGCTTCAGGATGGGAAACAATTCATATACCATCTCCATATCCTTCTTGGCCTGGGCTTTGCCGCCCTTGATCCTATAATGTAAGTAAGCGCCCAGTTCCAGATTATCTTCTACCGAAAGGGGCTTAAAAACCTGACGCCCCTCCGGCACCTGGGATACACCCTGGCGCACGATGCTGTGCGGGGCAAGATTATTTATTTCCGTATCATTAAAAAGAATTTGACCACTTTTGGGCGGTACAATCCCGGACAGAGAATTGAGAAGAGTGGTTTTACCTGCACCGTTGGCGCCGATTAATGTAACAATTTCCCCCTCTGCCAGATGCAGAGAAACGTTTTTAATGGCATGGACCTGACCGTAGTAAGTATTGATGTTTTTAATTCTTAACACAGCATCAATCCTCACCAAGATAGGCGGCGATGACCGCCTTGTTTTCCTGAATTTCACGCGGCGTACCTTCAGCCAGTTTCTTCCCCAGATTCAGTACAACGATGGATTCACAAACATCCATGACCAGATCCATGTCATGCTCGACCAGCACGATGGTTATACCCAGTTCTTGAATTTTATGGATCAGCTCGGCAAGTCCCGCCGTTTCACGGCTGTTTAATCCCGCAGCAGGTTCGTCCATCAGGATGATTTGCGGCTCCACCGCCATTGCCCGGGAAATCTCCAGAAGCCTGCCCTTGCCAAACGGCAAATTACACGCCGCTATATCGGCCACATCGGCCAGACCGGTAAATTCAAGCCACTTGTGCGCCTTTTCCCTGACCATCTTTTCTTCTTTTATCTGACCGGGCAACTTAAACGCACAGGAAAAAATTCCGCTTTTGCTTTTGGTGTGCAATCCGACCATCACATTTTCTAAAACCGACATTTGACCGAAAAGTTCCACATTCTGAAATGTACGTACCAAGCCGAGTTCCGCCAGAACTTCCGGCTCAAAAAATGAGATGTTTTTTTCACCTAAATATACTTTTCCTTGTGTTTGGGTGTATAGACCCGTCACGATATTGAACAAGGTTGTTTTGCCGGCGCCATTAGGGCCGATAACCCCGGTGATCGATTTCGGCGCAATGGAAAACGACACATCTTCCAGTGCGGTCAATCCGCCAAATATTTGGGTTATGCCGTGAACTCTAATCATTTTTAGCCGTACTTCCTTTAATTTTGTTCGCGATGATTTTAACCAGGGATTCAAGGCCGCCGATCAAGCCCTTGGGCATGAATATGGTGATTAAAATGAGCATCAAGCCATAAATAACAATGTCAAAATCGCGAAAGACACGAAGAAATTCGGGCAGCACCGTTAAAATTGCCGCACCCAGAAATGAACCATAAATGCTCCCCAACCCACCGATAATCACCATGGTCACCAGTTCAACGGAAAAGTTAAACCCGAATGACGCAGGGGAGATAAATGTTACCGTATACGCATAGAGACCGCCGGCGATGGCCGAAACAAACGCCGAAACCGCAAATATTTGCACTTTCAGTATGCGGGCATTAACGCCCATGACGCGGGCGGCGACTTCGGAATCGGAAATTGCTCTTAAGGCTCGGCCAATCCGTGATTGGGATAAATTGATCGACAGCAGCATGAAGCCCAGTGTGACAATCCAGACCAGATAGTAATTATTTCGGTCGTTGTCAAAAACCAGAGGCCCTAACCTGAGATTGGGGATGCCGGATAATCCGGAGGGGCCTCCGGTCCAGTCAACCGTCTCATTAAAAAAAATGTAGATGATGATGCCGAAGCCCAAAGTCGCCATGGCCAGATAATGACCTTTGAGTTTTAAAATCGGGAATCCGATCATCAAAGCAAGTGCGGCGGCGCACACGGCGGCAATGATTAATGCCAGCCAGGGATCAATCGGAAACCGTGTGGTCAGAATGCCGGAAATGTAAGCTCCCAGGCCAAAGAAAGCAGCATGTCCCAGTGAAATCTGGCCTGCGTATCCCAGAAGCAGATTCAGCGCCACAGCCAGCAGGGTGTTGATACCGATGAAAACCAGCACATTTAAAAAATAACTGCCTTTTAAAAATATAGGGACCAGAAGAATAAAGACGGCAAAAAAAAGAAAGATAAGAATCCGGCGTTTTTCTTTGATCATAATATCACGGGGCCATTTATGGAATGAATCGTATTTATACTCTCTGTGTTTCTTTTTGTTTGAATAAACCTTCCGGCCGAATAAAAAGGATCAACAATAAAATAATGAAAGCGATGGCGTCTTTATAGCTCGCTGAGATATAACCGGCGCCTAATGATTCCAGCAAGCCCAGCAGAAGTCCGCCTAGGACCGTTCCCAGCCCACTGCTCATTCCGCCGATAATAACGGCGCAGAATCCCTTCAGGCCCAGCATGATGCCGACATCATAGGATGTCATGGTGAGTGGAGCGATAATAATTCCAGCCATGGACCCGATGGCGGAGCTGACGACAAACGACAGCAGAACCATGATCTTCACATCAATGCCGACCAGGCTTGCGGCATGCGCATTATACGCGCAGGCGCGCATGGCCTTGCCAATAATGCTGTAACTGAAGAAAAGTTTATTGGTGATAATGATCAAGATGGTTATGCCGAAAATCCACAGATGCTGGGGCATAATGGTTGCTCCATAGATATAGAGCGGGGTATTGCCGGAAAAAGCGGTCAGCGCAGAAGTGTCTTTCCCCCAGATCAACATGGCAGCGCCCCGGATAAAGATACTGGCGCCGATGGTGATAATCACCAGACTTAAGGGTTTGGCGTTTTTCAACGGTCGAATGGCCAGACGTTCGAAGAGAATACCGACCAATGTGGAAAAAATAATAGCAAGAACAATGGCCGGCACAAGCGGTAGATGCAAAAAAGACAAAATGAAGATCGTAAACATGCCGCCCAGCATGACAAATTCACCCTGAGCAAAATTGAGCACACCGGTGGCATTATGAATGATGGCAAAGCCAAAACCAATCAACGCATAAATGGCGCCGTTGGAAAGCCCGGATAAGACATACTGAACAAGTTGGCTTGAGTTGTCCATGGGTTACTTTAATGACCTGTCGAATCGTTAGTAAAATTGCGGCGCAGGTCTTAATTACCCTGCGCCGCAATGGATTGCAATGTTACGGTGTTTAACTATTTAACTAATTTCCAGTTCGCGTTTATAATTTCCACAACTACAAAAGCATCTTTGGTTAATCCGGCATGATCCTGTGCGGAGTAGCTGAATGTTCCTCCGATTCCGGCAAACTTAGCCGTTTTTTCCAGCTGATCGCGAATGGCCGCAGGTGTTGTTTCTCCCGCTCTCTCAATGGCGCCCTTTAGCAGCATCATCGCATCCCAGGCATGTCCGCCGAAATGATCACCTTCCACCTTGAATGCATTCTTATAGCTGCTGATATAACTCAACAGTGCCTTTTTTTGTCCATCGGTGTCTGTCATCTGGCTTGCCACAACCACACGGCCGGAAGGCAGCATGATTCCTTCTGCGGCATCGCCGGCCAGTTCAATAAATTTCTTGGAGGAGACACCATGGCTCATAAACAGGGGTAGTTTGATGCCCAGTTGCTTGACGTTACGGGCAACAACAGCGGGGCCCGGATTGGTTCCCCAGCAGATGATCGCCTGTGCGTCACCGCCGCGAATTTTTGTCAATTGCGCCGTCATGTCCGTGTCTTTGGGGCCGTAAGTTTCATTGGACGTGATTTCCATACTGTACTCTTTGGCATGGGCGACAAGCTGTTCCCGTCCTGAAGAGCCAAAGCCGTCAGATACCGTCAATATCGCTATTTTACTGATTTTTTGTTTTTTCAGGTGTTCGTAAATTTTTGCTACAGCCAGGGCGTCATTTTGCGCTGTTTTAAATACCCATTTTTTTACCGGCTCAGTGATCTTGCTTCCGGCGGCGCAAGAAATTAATGGTATCTCGGCCTTTTCAACAACCGGAATGACCGCCATGGTATCACCGGTTGTGCTGGGGCCGATAATCGCCACCACTTTATCATCTTTAATGAGCTTGTTGGCGCCTTGGACGGCTTTGGCCGGATCACCCTGTGTATCAATGACGATTAGTTCCAGTTTCCGCCCTTTGATGCCACCGGCTTTGTTAATCTCATCCACCAGCATTTGAGCGGTATTGCGTTCCGGTTCACCTAAGAATGCCGCCGGACCGGAAACGGAAAACAATGCGCCGATTTTGATCGGAGGAGCGGCAAACGCCAGCGTCCCTGCCACAAAAACAAAAAAGATTGCCGTTGAAATCATTTTCAAAAGCTTGTTTGTCATAAACACCTCCATATAAATGTAATTTTTTCTATCATCCCTTGTGCTGTTCAGTTCTGAAATAAAAAAACCGCGAAGCGGTTACCATCGCCTTGTGGCCTGTTACTCAAGTAAAGGTGTATTCCAGATCAAAGCAAACCACTTCCAGATCGTCAAACACCTTTCATTCATTAGCCAGCGTGCTTTCCGGGGCGATTATTAAATTTGCCGTGCATATAGCACGATGGATCAGAAATGCAATGTTTTTCAGGCTTGCTATTTGGGTTCTTTTAATTTGCTTAATTCTTCCCGGTAGTGTTCCGCTTCAGCTTTGGCCGATTCGATTTCTTCCTTGGCTTTTTCAAGCTCATCGTCCTGACGCTGTCTTTCCTCACGGATTTTATCCTGAATTTCGTCAATACCGACGTAGACGGCCAATGCGCCGCCTAAAAACAGGCTGATCGGTATGGCGCCTTTTAAGATGGTCAGGAAATCTCCCCACCAGAAAATCAAACTGATCAGTCCTAGAATTGCGCCAATCACTCCTCCCGCCAGTAAAGACATGCTTTGGGACCTCCGGATGAAATATTTAAAATTCTGATCAATTTACGGGTCGATTTTTTATCAGAAATGAAGGGGTTAGGCAAGGCGCAATTCGATAAACATTAAGATAAAATATTGCTTGATTTAATGGGATTTGTCATTTAAATAAAACGATTTCTTGAAGTTATAGAGAATTCAACAATACAGGTGAAGGACTTTATGATCGAACCGAATTTCAACAAAACAGATGGACTGGTTCCCGCCATCGTTCAAGATGCTGAAACAAAAGACATATTGATGTTGGCGTATATGAATAAGGAATCCTGGGAGAAAACCCTGCAAACCGGTCAGGCGACTTTCTGGAGCCGTTCGCGTCAAAAATTGTGGCTCAAAGGGGAGAGTTCCGGCCATGTTCAAGTGATTAAAAATATTTATATGGATTGTGATGACGATACGATTTTGCTCCAGGTGGAACAAATAGGCGGTGCGGCCTGCCATACCGGCCATCGGTCTTGTTTCTACCGTAAACTGGACGGCGACGATTTTGTCGTGATCGGCGAAAAGATCTTTGATCCGAAGGAAGTGTATAAATGAATGTATTAAAATTGGGCATCCCCAAGGGAAGCCTCGAAAATAGCACAGTTGAATTGTTCAAGAAAGCCGGCTGGCGCATTGCGTACGACAGCCGCAGCTATTTTCCCGACATTGATGACCCGGAGATTTCCTGCACGCTGGTGCGCGCTCAGGAAATGTCGCGCTATGTCGAAGACGGACATCTGGATCTGGGATTGACCGGCATTGACTGGATTCTGGAAAACAATTCGGATGTCGTCGCGGTGCAGGATTTGGTTTATTCCAAAGTGTCCACGCGTCAGGCGCGCTGGGTTCTGGTCGTGCGGGATGATTCGCCGGTCCGGACGCTTGAGGATATGGAAGGCAAACACATTTCGACGGAACTGGTGGCTTTTACCAAACGCTACTTTGCTGAAAAAAATATCAATGTCAGCGTGGAATTTTCCTGGGGTGCGACGGAAGCGAAGGTTGTCGACGGTCTGGTGGATGCGGTTGTGGAAGTTACGGAAACCGGCTCAACGATCCGCGCCAACAAACTTAGGATCGTCCATGAACTGATGCGGACCAATACCCAGTTGATCGCCAACCGCGCGGCCTGGGATGATCCGTGGAAGCGAAAAAAGATTGAACAGATCCAAACGCTTTTGACCGGGTCGCTTCTGGCGATGAATAAAGTCGGCTTGAAGCTCAATTGCGCCAAGGAGAATCTGGAACGTGTGATGAAAATTCTACCGTCGCTGAAAGCGCCGACTATCTCCAGCCTCTATTCGGAAGAATGGTTTGCCATTGAAACCGTTGTCGATACGGGTGTGGTGCGTGATCTGATTCCGCAGCTTCTGGATGCGGGGGCACAGGGCATCATTGAATATCCTCTCAATAAAGTCATCTAGTCCGGAGGACAGACATGGCCAGAAAAGCAAAGATTGTCCGCAAAACGACGGAAACGGATATCGTACTGGAAATCGATTTAGATAAGTCCTCAGGCAGCAAGATCGATACAACGATTCCTTTTTTTAATCACATGCTGGATTTGTTTGTCCGCCACGGTCTGTTCAAGCTGGTGGTCAAAAGCACGGGCGATACGGAGATTGATGATCATCATTTGATCGAGGATCTGGGCATTTGTCTGGGAAAAGCAGTTGCTCAGGCGCTGGGAGATAAGAAAGGCATCAATCGCTACGGCTCGGCCTGTGTTCCCATGGATGAAAGTCTTTGCCGCGTCGATATGGATCTTTCGGGGCGTCCCTATCTGGTCTTCAAGGTCAAGTACGAACGCCGGAAGATCGGAGGCTTCGATCCGTCGCTGGTGAAGGAGTTTTTCAAAGCTTTTACCGATCAAAGCGGTATCACGTTGCACATCAATCTGGCTTACGGCAGCAACAGCCATCACATTATTGAGGCGATTTTCAAAGCCTTTGCACGGGCGTTAAGACAAGCAGTGGCTCTCAACCCTGAAATATCAGGCGTTATGTCCACGAAGGGCACGCTCTGAAAGAAAGGCAAGGTTTCAAATTGAGAACAATGACCCGGATAAAAAAGATCGTCTGCGTGACGTTGTTTTTTGTGTTTGTCGCGCCCTGCGCCGTATCAGCCCAGGAGAAGGCCGCGGCGGCCGCAAAACCCTTGATACGCCTGGCCGTGCTGCCCTTTCAGGCCGTTTGGCCGGAAGAGCATTCAACCACAGCTCGATGTCCGATCTGCGGAAGCGTCAATTCGGGCGGAACGATTGTTCGCGGTGCCGAAAAAATCGTGGAAGAGATCTTTACCGACAAATTGAGAGATTTGAAAAATACGGAAATCATCCCCTCTGAGAAAGCGGCGGGAATTTATAAGCGGGTATCGGCAGATTCTTTGAAAAAACCGGTGTTGCAGATCATCCGGAAAACCGGCAGCGAACTCGGTGCGGATGTTCTGGTCGTAGGCTATCTCTATCATTATCGCGAACGTGTAGGGTATGACTATTCCGCAGAGCGTCCCGCTTCCGTTGCTTTTGAGATTCATTTGATTGCCATCAAGGACGGCAGTACGCTGTGGCGAGGCATTTTCGACAAAACGCAAAAGTCGCTGATGGAAGACGTCTTCCAGGCCTCTTCTTTCTTCAAAGGCGGCGCAAAATGGCTGACGGCCCGGGAATTGACGAAGCTGGGCATTGATGAGGTTTTTGCGACATTCCCGGGTGTTGCACAATAGTGGAATCAATGCAGGAAACTTTTTTCTGTTTCAAACCTTTTTACATAAAGGAGTTGTTATTTGCTGATCATTCCGGCGGTTGATATTAAAAATGGTCAATGTGTCCGTCTGGCGCAGGGTGATTTTGACCGCGTGACGGTCTATGCCGAAAACCCTGTGGACATGGCGCGCCTCTGGGCGCAAAAAGGCGCCGAAAGGATTCACCTTGTCGATCTGGACGGCTCTGTCGCCGGCCTGCCGCGCAATGCGTCCATCATTCTGGATATTGCGCAATCCGTCAAGGTTCCGATTGAGGTTGGCGGCGGCATCCGTAACATGGAGACGATTGACCATTATCTGACCCATGGCGTCGCGAGTGTTATTTTAGGCACGGCAGCCATTCAAGATGAAGACTTTGTCCGGACGGCGGCCAAGGAGCATCCCGGTAAAATTATTCTGGGCATTGACGCGCTGGGTGGTCAGGTTGCGGTTCGGGGCTGGACGCAAAAGACCAGTCAGAATGCGGTGGAGCTGGCGCGTCGTTATGAAAATTGTGGAATTCAGGCCGTTGTCTACACGGATATTCAGCGCGACGGGATGGAAACAGGCGTCAATGTCGAGCAAACACGTTTGCTGGCCAAAGCCGTGTCCATTCCGGTGATTGCGTCCGGCGGCGTGGCTACGCTTGCTGATATCGACGCGCTGCTTGACGTCAAAGACTGTTCCTTTTTCGGTGTGATTGTCGGCCGGGCGATTTACACGGGAGCCATCGAGCTTGAAGACGCCATCGCGAGGACGAAAAAGACCTCATAGGATAGGGAAGGAGGAATGATATGGCAGACTGTATTTTCTGTAAAATCGTCCTGGGGGAAATTCCCTGCACGAAAGTATACGAAGACGACGCCGTCCTGGCTTTTGAAGATATTCATCCCATGGCGCCCGTGCATGTAATTCTCATTCCGAAAAAACATGTTGCGACACTGATGGATGTGGATACCGCACAATCGGATATTGCCTCGCGACTGATGGCTGCCGCTCAAAAAGTGGCGCAAATTAAAAAAGTTGCCGACCGGGGATTCCGCACAGTCATCAACTGTAATGCAGAGGGTGGACAGGTGGTGTTTCATCTGCATATGCATCTGCTGGGCGGCAGAAAACTGGAAGATCAGATGGGTTAATTGGGAGAAAAATTATGGATTTCAATGCCAGACTCAACGAAGAGATGGTGGTGGCGGCCAAGGCGAAAGACAAAATAAAGTTGTCGTCCATCCGCATGCTGAAAACGGCTTTGCACAATAAGGAAATCGACCTGCTGCGTCCGCTCAATGAAATGGAAATCATGCAGGTTCTGTCCGTGCTGATTAAACAGAGAAAAGATTCCATCGAGCAGTTCGCCAAAGGCGGCAGGCAGGATCTGGTGGAAAAGGAAGAAGCGGAACTCAAAGTGCTTCAGGCGTTCATGCCGGAGCAGATGTCGGATGAAGATGTCGAAGCACTCATTCAAAAAGCGATTGATGAGACCGGCGCCGTATCCGTTAAGGACATGGGTAAGGTCATGAAGGTAATTATGCCGCAAATTACCGGCAAGGCGGACGGCAAAGCCGCGGGCGAAAAAGTGAAAGCGCTTCTGTCGCAATAAAAAAAGATCTTCATCGCTGGAATAAAAAATACTTGAGCGGGCAAGGCTAATCTGACGTGCGTTTTGATGAAAGCAAGATCGAAGAGATAAAAAGCAGGGTGGATATAGTCGAGCTGGCCTCGGAGTATCTGACGTTGAAAAAGGGGGGCCGCAATTATCTGGGGCTTTGTCCTTTTCACCAAGAGAAAACACCTTCGTTTACCGTTAACCGGGAAAAACAGATTTTCTACTGCTTCGGTTGCGGCGAGGGCGGCAATGCCATCACCTTATTGATGAAGATTGCCAATAAAAGTTTCCCGGAAGCGATCAAGCATCTGGCGGAAAAAACAGGCGTTGTGCTGCCGGTTAAAACATTCGGCAGGGAAGGCCGTGAAAAAGAATCGTTGCACGATGAGATTGTCGGCATGAATCTAAGGGTGGCGCAGCAGTTTTCGCGCAATCTTACAGCGTCTGCGGGGAAAGTCGCGCGGGATTATTTGCTCAAAAGAGCTCTGAGTGATGAAACCGTCAAGCAGTTTCGTTTGGGCTATGCGCCGGATACGTGGCGTTCGACATCCGATCATATCGAAGGCGCCGGCCTTTCTCTGAAGCTTGCCGAGCAGGCAGGATTGGTCATAGCCGGTAAGGAAGGAAGCTACTATGATCGGTTCCGCGGACGGCTGATCTTTCCGATTGAAAATGTATTTGGAGAGATAGTAGCTTTCGGCGGCCGGATTCTGGAGGCGGGAGAACCGAAATATCTGAATTCACCGGAATCGCCCGTCTATATTAAAGGCAGGAATCTCTACGGCCTCAACAAAGCCAGGGAAGCCATCCGCGCAAGCGGTTTTTGCCTGATTGTGGAGGGCTATTTCGACGTTATCTCGCTTTGGAATGCGGGTATTCGAAATGTGGTTGCAACGCTGGGAACTGCGCTGACGAAAGATCATCTGGAGCTTTTGCGGCGTTACACACAGGATGTGGTGGCCCTGTTCGATCCCGATGTGGCCGGTAGGCGGGCGCTGGATCGGTCTTTGGAATTGTTTCTGGGGGCGAACATGCATGCCCGGGCGCTGGTTTTGCCGGAAGGATATGATCCGGATGATTACGTCAAAACATTTGGTAAGGAAAAGCTGGACAGTTTGATTGCGCTTGCGCCGGCCATCAGTGATTACTATATTGACAATGTTCTGGGCGACGGCAAGACTTTTGAAGAAAACCGCGATCTGGTGAAAACGGCGATGGAATTTGTCGGTAAAATCGGCGATGAGATCGAAAAGAATCTTTTTATTAAGCGCATTTCGGAAAAGCTGGGCATTGATCAGTCCCTGTTGAAAAGAGAGGTTCATCGCAAAGAGGGCCATGTAAAGCCTAAAGCTGTCCCGGCGGGGCAGGGCGTCAAACTGAACGTCAATCCGCTGGAAGTCAATCTGATTCGTCTTTTGCTGGAATATCCGCAGAAAACTGAGCAGATCGAAAACGAAAAAATATTGGATTTGTTTATGGAGCCTACACTCAAGGATCTGGGTGAAAAAATCGTCCAGGCCTATAAACTACTTGGATATATTGATATTAATGTGATTTTATCAGCCGATGACGACAAGAAACTTCGGGAGAACCTCTATAAATTAAGTATTGAGGCGCCGCCGACCGATGAAAATATGGTAGAACGCAATTTTGTCGACAATATCCGGAGAATAAAGGAAAAGTGGTACAAAGAGCAGCACCGTCAGTTGAAAATAAGGTTAGCGCAGGCGCAACAAAACAGCAATGAGGACTTGTTGCAGCAGTTGATGGTGGAAAAACAAAGTTTAATGAAAGCCGAGCGAGAACTACGCTAGCCTGAACCTAGCAAAAAATATTTTTTGGGGGATGCCAAATGGCCAAGGAAATTCAGTCCGATGAATTTAAAAAATTACTTTCACTGGGGGAAGAAAAGGGGTTTTTGACCTATGATGATGTCAATGACATGCTGCCGCCGGATATTAATTCTTCGGATCAAATAGATGATATCATTATGTTGTTCGGTGAAAAGAACATCGATATCATCGATACCGAACAAGGAGAGAAGCTGGTTGTGAAAAAACCGGTGGAAGATATTTTACCGTCAAAATTTCCCGAATCGCTGTCACTTACGCCGGGTGCGGGCAAAACCGGTGATCCGGTGAAAATGTATCTGCGTGAGATGGGGCTGGTTTCGCTTTTGAGCCGTGAAGGTGAAGTGGAGATCGCCAAAAAAATTGAAGAGGGTGCTCGCGAAACCATGTGGGCGATTTTCAGTTTGACCACGTCGATCGGCGAAGTGCTCAGCATCGGAGAAAAACTGCAATCCGGCGAAATTCGCGTCAAAAATGTTGTGGATAGTGTGGAAGACGAAGAAGGGTTCATGGAAGAAGACGAGCATAAAGAACGCGTGCTCAAGCTGATCGCCCGCATTAAACTCTTTCATGACCGCAATGATGTACTGAGGGAAAAACTCAAAGCTAAAACGATGAAGCCCAAGCAGCGCGAGACGCTGACGGCTGAATTGGAGAAGAACACAAAGAATATCATAACGCTTTGCCGGAAAATCCGATTCAGCAAGAAACAGATTCACAGATTCATTGCAAGGCTTCGGTTCTTTACTGATGAAATTGAACGATCCGAACGGGTGATTAATGCGTTTAAAAGAGAATCCGGCCTGACGCTTTCACAAATGGAAAAGGCCTGGTCGAGGATGAGGAAGTCCAAACAGGATGAAAAGCAGGCGGCGAAAGAAGCAAAAATGCCCATTGAATGGCTGCATCGCAGCCATGACGCCATTATGGAGGCGCAAAAGCGCATTAAGCATATTGCCAAGGACGTCGGCATTCCGACCGCTACCTTGAAAAATGTGGTGGACTCTATTGAAGATGGAGAAGGCAAGGCCGAAATCGCCAAAAGAAAACTGGTGGAAGCGAATTTACGGCTGGTGGTAAGCATTGCCAAGAAGTACACCAACCGCGGCTTGCAGTTTTTGGATCTGATTCAGGAAGGCAACATCGGCCTCATGAAGGCCGTGGATAAATTTGAATATCAGCGCGGCTATAAGTTTTCCACGTACGCTACCTGGTGGATTCGTCAGGCCATTACACGCGCCATCGCCGATCAGGCGCGCACGATCCGTATTCCCGTCCATATGATTGAGACGATCAATAAACTGATTCGTACGTCGCGCTATCTGGTGCAGGAACTGGGACGCGAACCGACCCCGGAAGAAATCGCCAACAAAATGGAATACCCGCTGGAAAAAGTGCGCAAGGTTCTGAAAATCGCCAAAGAGCCTATCTCTCTGGAAACGCCGATCGGCGAAGAAGAAGACAGTCATCTGGGTGATTTTATCGAAGACAAGAAGATTATGTCTCCTTCGGAAGCCACGATCAGCATGGATCTGGCGGATCAGACGCGTAAAATTCTGGCCACGCTCACGCCGCGTGAAGAAAAGGTTTTACGGATGCGTTTCGGCATTAGCGACCGGTTGGGGATTGGAGGGCCGGAAGAGGGCGCGCCGCCGGAAGCTGTGGAATCCTATATGGAAGAGCCTGAGCTTGTAGAAGGTGAGGCGGAACGAAAGGGAAAGAGCCTTCAACGCAAGCGGGCAGCAAAATAATATTGACAATAGCCGGAATTGGGTATAGTTCAACAAAAATTGATGCGGGCTGAGTCCGCGCAACTTCTGGACTTTCAACAATGGCGGGCCTATAGCTCAATTGGTAGAGCCACCGGCTCATAACCGGTAGGTCCCTGGTTCGATTCCAGGTGGGCCCACCAGAAATAAATAACGATCTTGGATCTTAAAAAATGATATTCCACAAAGGATTTTCAAAGATATGGAGTTTTGATTGCAATGCCCTTGACGGACAAGCCGGGGAAAGAAGATGGAACACATCCTCCTCCCACGGCTTGCAAAATCAGGCGAAGAACCGGAATGTGAAAATGCACCCCTAAAAAGGTGCATTTTTTTTATCAAATATTAAAAGGAGATACTTTTTGAAAGAACAAATATTACTAATTATCAGTTTACAGGAATGTGACTCGCAACTCGTCAGGCTTTCCGGGAAAAAGATCAAATTGCCGGAGAAGATCAAGAAAATGGATGCAGATTTCCAGGCTTACAGGGAGACTGTCGAAGTCAACAAGAGAAGATATGATGAACTCAAAGCCCAGCGAGCCGAGAGCGAAGGCAAAATCAAAAAACTGCACGATGGGATGGTGAAGACCAAGGAAAGGCTCCTTGAGGTTAAAAATAACAAGGAGTATCAGGCCATGCTCAAGGAAAACGAAACGGCCGAGAAGACCCGCGGGGAGATTGAGACGCAGATCATTGCGCTGATGGACGAAATGGACAAGCTCTCCGTACTGGTCAAAAAAGATGAAGAAACCTTAATGCAGGCTCAAATTCAACACGACGAAGAAAAGAAAATCATCGAAGACGACCTAAGCGCCATTGACGCCGATACCACAAGCTTAACCGAGAAACGCGAAGGCCTGCAAAAAAATATCAGTGCGGATCTTCTGGCACAGTATGAAAGAGTAAAAAAACGCAATAACGGCGTAGGGGTGATATCCGTCTGGAAGGCGGTTTGCAACGGCTGCCAGATGAAAATTCCGCCGCAGCTTTATAACGAATTACAACGGTCCGATGACATGTTCAGTTGTCCCAATTGCAACCGGATTATTTATTTCCAAAATCAGGAAAAGTCCGAATAAAACTTTATGGATCATGAAAAAGTTAAATTGTTCAGCGACGGCGCCTGCCGGGGGAATCCCGGCATCGGGGGCGCAGGCGCGGTGATTGTAGACGGTGCGGACAACGTCCTGTGGGAAGGTAACGAATATCTTGGCCACTGCACGAATAACATCGCTGAATATAAAGCGTTGATTATGGGATTCAAGGGCGCGCAGGCAAACGGCTTCAAACATTTGGACGTCTATCTGGATTCGGAGTTATTGGCCAACCAGATCAATGGCTCTTACAAAGTTAAAAATCAGAATTTAAAGAGCCTGATGGAAGAGGTTCGTGCGCTGATGTCTTCGTTTGCATCCGTTTCGGTCAAACATGTTTTTCGCTGTCATAACGCGCAGGCGGACAGGCTTGCCAATCGGGCTATCGATGAGCATCAGAAATAGTTTTCTTGAAAGATATTCCAATCAATTGTAAGCTGTTTTCAAGGTCGGAGAAGATCAGATGATCGCGGGCGGATTTATTTCCGCCGGAGGAAAGTCCGGGCTCCATAGGGCAGGATGGTCGCTAACGACGACTGGAGGCGACTCTAAGGAAAGTGCCACAGAAAATATACCGCTTGGGCGAAAGTCTGAGTAAGGGTGAAATGGCGAGGTAAGAGCTCACCGCTTTTCCGGTGACGGAAAAGGCATGGTAAACCCCATCCGGAGCAAGACCAAATAGGAGAACGTTTAAGGGCGGCCCGCCTGATGTTCTCGGGTAGTGTCGCTAGAGGCGGCAGGCAACTGCCGTCCCAGATGAATGATCATCGTTGCGTCCAGGGTAACCGAAACGCAAAACAGAACTCGGCTTATGAACTTCTCCGGCCTGTTTTAAAACAAAGAAGGCCGAATCAAAAGATTCGGCCTTCTTGTTGTTGCAGTAAATCCACTATCTATTTGTCGTCGTCATCGTCGTCATTGAATGCTGCAAGCTCGCCTTCCGAACCTTCCGGAACTTCCGCCTGTATCGAGCGGCCGATGCCCCGCATTAAAAGAACCATGATGAAGAAGAGGATCACCATCGAAACGATAATGATGAGGATAACCGTTGCCGTCCAGGCCTTGGCTTCTTTCTCGATATTCTTCGAAACCTTGGTGGCGGCCTCATTGTATTTTTCAACTTCCACGCCCATGCCGATCCACCCGAAACCGGACGGTTGCGGCATGTTAGCCGTGTAAAATTTAATCGGCGCATAAGCGACGAACTTGGTGTTGCCCGCAAACTTGTAAGTGATGATTCCCGATTTGCCGGCTGCCGCATTCTTGGCAATTTCCTGCAAATTGGCGTCCATGAAACCCAGTTGATTGAGGTTCAGAACTTCCATGCCTTTTTTTGTCATATCCGCCGAATTCTGATTGGAAAGAGCAGGAATCGGTTTGCCTTCGTTGTCCAGACCGGCGATGTGGTAATCATTGGGATGAGAAATGACATAACCGCCATTGTCAACCATGAACGCATAGTTTCCTGTCGTTGCATCGGTTTCAAATACCCGCTCTGTTTGCGTGGGGATGACCTGATCGGAAAATTTAGCCAGTTGGCGATAGTCGATCGCCAGACTGATGATGCCTGCAAACCCGTCTTTGGAGAATACAGGTGTTGCCATGCGGATGATTCCCGAAAATCTCTTTCCCTTCTCAAACGCTGCTTTGTCGACATAGTTTCCCGTTACCGTGGAAACATACACTTCGCCTTTGTTCAGATTCTTTGTTTTCGCAAAGTAATCTTCAGTTTTATATGTTGTGTTGGCCGGATTGCCGACATTAAGTAGCTTCTCCGCGCCCACCGCCTTACCGTCAACGATTTTGATTTGTTCGTTACCGTTTTTATCGATCAGGGCTATTTCCTTATAAACGGGGGTTAACACCTGTTGAAGCTTGCCCCCTTCTTTCACCCAGAGCGGTTTTTTGTTTTCAACACTAAACTGTTTATATGCAGTTTCGGTTGTCGGAATAATGGTGGCGACAAGCAAGTCTTTCTTCGTTTCCATTAAAAAGTTGGCAACTTCATCTGCAGCATTGATGGCACGTATTTTAATATCTACCTGAGATCTGTCATCCAGAACGCTGACTGTTCTTTCTTTTATTGTAACCCCCAGCTTGAACATGCCATTGGCAATCAAGAATGCCATCAGTGATAAGGGGATTACGATCAGCAGGAAGAACACGCCTCCTACAGTAAAATACTGCTTCTTTTTCTTAGATTCTGCCATTACTATTTCCCCCTAACCTAGGTTAATTTTGTAGTTAACTTCTTTGTTTCCATTAACCCAAAAAGTAACGCATGAAGGGGTTGGCATACAATAAAATCAAAGCAATAACCAAAGCGTAAATGGCGATCGATTCGGCCATGGCCATACCGACCAGCATGACCATCATGATCTTACCCTGAACGCCGGGGTTTCTTCCGACTGCCTGACAAGCGCCGTTTGCCGCATTACCAATGCCTGCGCCTGCGCCAATTGCGCCCAGACCGATGGCAAGGCCTGCTCCGATCATTGCTCCTACTGCAAAAATGACTTTAATGTAGGATTCCCCGCCAACCGGAATAGCATCCGCGGCGAAAGCAAGGTGGCTCGACAACAGCAGAGTTGCTACTGATGCGAAAACTGTTAAAACCGTTTTTCCTAATTTGTGTGACATTATTTGTCTCCTTTCCTGACAAGTTGGTATTTTTTTCCTTCGACGCATAACATATTAGTAATGTTGTGCAAAGAAGAATTAACGCGTTTGCATGTTCAATCGAGTTGGCGATATTGCATGAGATGTGCCATGCGCTAAAAGCAGGAGGAGATTTAATGGGAATTGGTGTGAATGGTGTCAGTGATATTTTGACAATAAGCTCTAATGTGCTGAGATGACATTGATTCATGAATGCAACGCGACTATTAAAAAAAGAACATAATGCTGATATTTACCGCATTTGCAGCAACAAGTTCATCGCGCCGGGGTACTCGATTGAATGTTTTGTTCAATTGCATGTCATGAAACATTCAATTGAATAAAATGTTTGCCAAGATGGGAACCTCAGTGATTCCGTTTCGAGCAGCTATAATTATTTCTCAATTCGATCTTGTTGATTTTTCAGGCGCAGGTTTTGGGTGGTGTCTCAACGATTTGTATTTTGTCCGGTGCACCGTATTTCGGAATTTTGCCGTTTGCGTGAAGGCGAGCAAAAACTGACGCAGGTCGGGAAGATATTGCGGGCAAATTGCCGGTGACCGGCAGATATTTAATGAATAACAGTCAAATGTTATCGGTAATCATTTCCGGTAAATCAAAAGAGAATAGATGAACAAATTCAGTCTGCGGTGCACCGATTTGGTTTTTCCATCTTGACAGTCATTTTTGTTAATGCAAGAAAGGTTTATCTGTATGTATATGCGTCTTATCTATTAGTATTTAGTTGTATTTAGCTGTGTAAAAAAACAGAAAAAAAGGAGGAGCTTTAGAATGAAGTATTTGAAAGTACTTGCTGTGATGGTTGCTGTTTTTTTTGTTGTTTCCTGGGCGGGTGTCAGTAAAGCCGGAGAAATTGTCATCGGGTTTACAGGACCGCTTTCCGGACCTGCTGCCGAATATGGGCAGGATATCTTCAGCGGGATTGATATGGCCGTAAAAGAAATTAACGGATCGGGAGGGATCAAGGTCGGTGCAGAGTCGTATACATTCAAGCTGGAAAAGCTTGATGATCGTATCGATCCGACTCAGACGGTCAATAACGCTCGGCGCTTTAAAACCAATAAAGCTATCGCTGTGTTTAACGGTGTTTTCAATACGATCGCTCCGCTGTTGAAAATCAACGAAGAGAAGGGCAACGAGTTCATTTTAATGGCCTACACCAGCACACCAAAGGTCGATACACTGGGCAATAAACTGGTGGTGGACACCACAACCAGCTTCACCCCCTATGTCCAGGTATTTGGTGAATGGGCTTTTAAAAAAGGCTGGAAGAAATGCGCCATGGTGGTGACGCTCGGCGCCTACGGCGATGAATGGAGAAGCGCATTTAAAGAATACTGGGAAAAAAACGGCGGGGTGATTACCGCCGACAAACCGGCAAATTACTACACGGAAACTGATTTTTCCTCTCCGATTGCTGCTGCGTTGGCGACCAATCCCGATGTTATGCTCATCGGTGGTCCATCGGCTACCACTGCGCTGGTCATTGAACAGGCGCGCGGTATGGGTTTCAAAGGCGGGTTCATCATGATCGATCAGGCCAAGCAGGATTACATTGCCAAATTGCTCAGGGGTACAAAGGTCATGGGTAACCTGATCGGGACAGGCGGGGTCGTCAGTGTGCCGATGGCGGGAGCAACAATATTCGAGAAGAAATTCACTGAACAATACAAGAAAATGGTGACCTGGGAGTGTGCGTTGAATTACACAGGCGTGCATGCGCTGGCCCGGGCAATCGTTGCCGCCGGCACCGTTAGCGATGTGCATAAAATTCGCGCCGCTTTCCCCAAGGCGTTGTCTGTGCCGATGCTGGGCGATAAATTCCCCAACGCAGTATTCGGGATTAACGATACCGGGCGCATGCTCATCATGGCGTCTGTTCAAACGATTACGAATGGTAAATCCGATCCATCGGTTTTATATAACTGGTGGTCCAAAAACCAGAAAGATGCTGATGCAGTAAAGAAGCTGTCTGACCTGTCTACAAAAAATCCCGTCATCTGGCTGAAAAATTAATCCGCAGTTCAATTTAAGCAGAAAGGGAAGGACATATCACCACTGTCCTTCCCTTTTTTTGCAATGCCATCCAAATTAAATCCGTTTTTCAATCCAGACATGAATGTCTTCGATCACCGTATCTTTTTCCGGTTCGTTTAAAATCTCGTGATAAAGACCCTCATATATTTTGAGCGACTTATCTTGGGAACCGATGCGTTCATAAAATTGCCGGGAGGAGTCCGGCGTGACGATCAGGTCTTTGCCGCCATGCAGGATCAGGCAGGGATAGGCATACGATCCCGTGTTCTCCATGAGCCAGCGCGCGCCGCGCAGAAAGGCTTCGCTCATCAGCCAGGTCGAGAATTCCTTGAGATTGAGCGAATCATTCACGTAATCCTCCACAACTTTCGGGTCGCGTGACACCTGCGCGGAAAGGGCATTGGCGATGGGATCGTGCGCGTTGGCGCTGAAATCAATGCCTTCCAGGCCCGCCAGGAGCGGTTGAATGATGGTTGCGGCGCCGGATAGAACTTGACCGGACAGACCTCCGGGATATTTGACGCCGTAAGCAGCGGTGACAAACCCACCCATCGAATGTCCCAGCATGAAAACGGGCACATTCGTATTTTCCGCTTTGGCCATGTCCGTAATTTTAGCTGCGTCGTCTATGAACTGGTTGAAATTTTCCACATAGCCTTTTTCGCCGCCGGATCGGCCATGTCCGCGGTTATCGAAGCGATAGACCGAGTACCCGAAGGTGTTGAGCTTTGACGCCACGTAATCATAACGCCCCGAGTGCTCACAAAGCCCATGGACAATGACGATCACAGCTTTGGCTTTGTCTACGCGGTTTTGGGATACATAAAGCTTGATGCCATTTTCTCCGGACAGTTCGTCTTCATGAAAATTCATCTGCATGGTTTGCCTCCTTCATGTGGTTATGACTTAAAAGTGGTCTCCGCCTTGAACCTTCTTCTACCAGGGATCGACAAAGTTATGGCCAGTTTCCTGCGGTTGCCGGGTCGGCACGGATTTCAGGCCTTGCAGAATCCACTTGCGCGTGTCCGCCGGATCGATGACCGCGTCGATTTCGAGATAAGCGGCCATATTGATGGCTTTGCCGCGTTCATAAAGCTGGGCCACCAGAAATTCGTAAAGTTCTTCGCGTTTCAGGGGATCTTCAATGGCCGCAAGCTCTTTTTTAAAACCCGCCTTGACTGCTCCTTCCAATCCCATTCCACCAAATTCTCCGGTGGTCCAGGCTGCCGTAAAGAATGATTCATGGAAGCCGCCCTTGGCCATGGCCATGACGCCCAGGCCGTAGCCCCGGCGTAAAACGACGGTAAAATAAGGCACGGTGATATGCGATCCAACGACAAACATCCGGCAGACATGACGCACCTGTGCGCGTTTTTCGATTTCGGGACCCACCATGAAGCCGGGTGTGTCACACAAGGATAAAATCGGCAGTCCGTGCACGTTGCAGAGCTGCATAAGACGCGCGGCCTTATCCGCGCCTTCGGCTTCAATTGCGCCGGCCATGTGCATGGAGTTGTTGGCAATCACGCCGAACGGACGGCCTTCAATGCGCAGCAGGCCCGTCACCATCCCGGGACCGAATTTTGGGCGCAGTTCCATAAAGGAATCCGTGTCGGCAACGGCCTTGATTACGGTGCGCACGTTATAGGCGCGCTTGCGACTTTCCGGAATCAGGTCGCGCAACTTAAGCGGATTGCCTGCCTCCCAAGACGGTGTCGTTCCTTGAAAATAGGAAAGATATTTTTTAGCGGTGGCGACGGCTTCCACATCATCGTCTACTTCGATGTCCACCACACCATTTGCCGTCTGTATGTCCATCGGTCCGACTTCCTCCGGTTTGAACACACCTAAGCCCCCGCCTTCAATCATCACAGGGCCGCCCATACCGATGTTGGAATTCTGAGCGGCTATGATCACATCGCAGCATCCTAAAAGTGCGGCGTTTCCCGCAAAGCAGGGGCCGGAGACAATGCCGATGACCGGCACATGTCCGCTGAGCCTCGCAAACGATCCGAACGTGCCTAAATCGAGCCCCGCGACCACGACCCCTTCCGCGTCAACATCACCGGGTCTTCCGCCGCCGCCTTCGCCGAAGAAGACCAGAGGCAGTTTCTGATCAAAGGCCAGCTTCAGCATACGGTCCATCTTTTTATGATTGAAAAATCCCTGTGTGCCGGCCAGCACGGTATAGTCATAGGCCATGATCATGCAACGCGCCTTCTCTTCCGGGAAGAGCGATCCATTGATGGAGGCTATACCGGCAATCATACCGTCCGCCGGTGTCTTGGCGATCAGGTCTTCGACGGATCGTCTTGTGCGCTGAGCGGCAATCGCCAGTGCGCCGTATTCGATAAGACTACCCGGATCGCATAAATCATCGATGTTTGTGCGCGCCGTTCGCTGGTTTTTAAGACGCCTTTTTTCCACGACGCTTAGGCGGTTTTCATCCAGGCCGAAAGATTGCCTTTTGATCAGTTCAACCAGTTCCGGGCGGAGGGGTTTGACGTCGCTTTGTTGCGTTTGCGCTGGTTTTGACACCGCTTCATTTTTGCCTTGATCTGTTTTCATGTTCCGTATACTCCCATATTTGTTGAATACTCATTATAGTATTGATTCACCCGCTTTCTTGATGGTTTTGCCGGGTGATTCCAATGTTATAGTTTTTTGTTTCTTATTTCCATATTTTTTATAAATTCCTGACAGGAACGTAATCTTGTGAATCCGGGAAGGATCGGAGGTTTGATCCCTGGTCTAAAGACTGGGTGAATATCTTTTGTTTCGCGGCTTCCTTTTTCCGTGCATGGCGCGGAAAAATACTGATACCCGATTGGGGAAAGGGACTCTCTGAGTTTAATAGTCGAATCAATGGACGCTGAGTTTGCCCTCTCTGATTGAATCGATTCATCCGGTTGCTTATTTGACGAGTCCATATTTTTCAAAAACATAGTCATTATCTTCGCCGATGGCAGCCGAGATCCATTTCACCCGCAAAGGCGTTTTGGTCATCTTGCCGGTTGTCGGCAATGTCACCATGCCAAAGGAGGGATGGGCAATTTTCGGGAAAGTTCCGCGTGTCTGCCAGTGTTCTTCCTGAAGGACTTCATCAGGCGTCAGCATTTTTGTTGTGACGGGAAGCCCGCCGCCCCGCCATTTGGACCCCGCCGCTTTAATGCTGTAGGAAGCAAATTTTTCGTTAATCTGTTTGTAGGTATATTTTCCGACGGCATTTTCCACTACGGCGTTGAGCTCTTTGACTTTATCGATATCATCCGTGATGCGATCCAGAAGTGTTTTCCATTCTTCTTCAATTTTCCATTGGCCCAGAAGCTTGAGGGCCGCCCGGAAATCCTGATCACGGAAACAGGCGATAGCCACATAACCGTCCTGGCACTTGAAAAATCCGTAAGGGCAAAGGCCGTAATCAAGTGTCCCATAGCGAAGCCTCGGTTTCTTCCACACATAACCGATGGTGGGTGGAAAGCCGACGCAGGATGCGTAGGCGTCGGCCGTGGCGATATCGACCATCTGTCCTTCACCCGTCCGGCGCTTGAAGAAAGAAGCGACCAAGCCCCCACAGGCTGCTCCAACCGCGGAGGTGTATCCAGCGGCATAAAACCCGGCGCGGGTCGGCCAGTTATAAGGTTCCGGCGCATCCGGGAGATCGCCGATCAGTGCGGCAAGGCCTGATTCGGCCTGAGAGGTCAGGTCTGTCCAGGGCATCTCGGCCATTTCTCTACCTTTGGCCGTGTAATGGCCGTAAGGCGAAATGGCGATATAGATGAGCCCGGGATTAAGGTCCCGCAATTGCCGGTATCCGATTCCCCAGGCATCCATCTGGCCTGGCGCATAGGTTTCAATGAGGATATCCGCCCGTTTGACGAGGCGTTTGAGATTATCCTGACCTTCGGGGCTTTCCAAATCCAGGGTGATCTGGCGTTTGTTACGGCTTTCCATCAAATAAGGAATGCCAACACCTTTGACATTGGCTCCATAGGGGCTCATGATGCGGGATGGGTCGCCTTCGGGAGGCTCAACCTTAATCACCTCGGCGCCGGCTTCGGCCAGAAAACTCGCGGTGACGTTTCCGGAGAAATTGGCGTAACTCAGATCGAGGACCATCATGTCATCCAGAGCTTCCGGCTTTCCTTTGGAGGTGGTCAATTGCGTCAGAATATTTTTCCAGTCGGAGAGCCCCGATGCGCCTTTTTTCTGCAGGTATCTTGAATAAACTCGCTCTTTAATGGTCCTCACCTCCTTCATAATGAAACATTCTATCCTTGGACAGGTCGTGATAGATCGGCGGTCTCTGACCGACCCGATAATCCCAGGTGCCCACGACCCGTTCTTTTTCCAGATCTTTAATCTGATCCTCCGTCAATCCCAGGATTTTCTTGAAAACATAACGGTTGTGATAGCCCAGTGGACGGGTCAGCCATTTGATTCTGCCCGGTGTCTTGCTCAGCATGGCGATCGGTCCTTCAACGAGCAGTTTTTTATACATATCATCTTCAAATAGAATGGCGCTTCCTCTTTCCTCGCGCCATTTATCCTGGCTGATCTGCACGTCGTCCATGACTTCGGCTGCGGCAAAGCGATGCTTGCGGGCCAAACCGGATAATTCCTGAACGTCTTTGGTGATGACCCATTCCTCAAGGACTTTATTCAAAGCCAGCGCATTTTCGCGTTTGAGCCTACTTGCGGCTTTTTTATAGAGATCGTTCTGGGCAAGGTCATCGCGGCCGAGGGCTTTGCAAAACGATTGAAATTGCTTATCCGTGGCAATGGCGACGGCCACAAATTTCCCGTCGCGGGTCTTAAAGATCCCCGAAGGTGACATGGTCGGGTCCATGTTGCCGGTGCGTCCCAGGCTTTCCCCGGTTGCGTCATGGTAAGTGAAATGACTCAGTGTCCGCATCAGGATTTCCGCCTGACAGCCGTCGATATACTGACCTTCTCCTGCGCGTTCCCGGTAATTCAGCGCAATGAAGATGAGCATGGCCGCGTAATAAGCCGGGAAAAAATCGCCGAAAAAATCGGGAACTTTAAAATATTTATCCGTGTCGGGATGACCGGTGACCGACAGAACGCCGCTTGCGCCCTGAGCCAGAAGATCCCATCCCGGAGCGTACCTGCGCGGGCCGAATTGTCCATACGTGCTCAGACTGGCGTAAATGACTTTCGGGTTGATTTTGCTCACCTGGGAATAACCGATGCCCCAGGCTTCCACCGTTCCGGAGGTGAAATTTTCGATGACCACATCGGCTTTCTCGGCAAGCTTGAGGATCATATCCTTGCCCTTCGGTTTCTTGACATCAATGCCGACAAAATATTTACCCGGATTGATGAAGTGCCAAAGAGGGTTGGAATGCTTCCAGTACTTGCCCCAGTAGGTTCCTCCCCGCCAGTAGTCTCCCTGGTTGGGAACTTCCACCTTAATCACTTCGGCGCCATACTGGGCCAGTGTCTTTGCGGCTGTCGGCCCGAAAATCATATGGGACAAATCAAGCACCCGAATGCCTTTGAGCGCTTCCGCCTTTTTGTTGGTGTCCTCACGGGCAAAAAGCTTGTCGGTAAAATTAAAATAGTCTTCAGTCATTTTCACATTCCTATATAAGCTTTTTTCACCAGTTCGCTGTTTAAGAGAAAATCGTTTGTTCCTGTGAGCACAACGTGACCGTCCTGCAACACATACCCCCGGCTGGCGATTTCCAGTGCATAAAGTGCATTCTGTTCCGACAGGAGCACGGTAATCCCGTCCGCCGGGAATGTTTTAATGACATCGTAAATCTGTGCCATGATGAGCGGGCTTAGCCCCAATGAAGGCTCATCGATCATCAGAAGCTTCGGCTGGGCCATCAATCCGCGGGCAATGACCAGCATCTGCTGTTCGCCGCCGCTCATCAGGCTGGCCGTCTGGTTGGCGCGTTCTTTTAGGATGGGAAACATGTTGCACACCTTCTCCATCATTTCCTTCCTTTTCTTCCAGGCCTTTTTCGTGCTGGCTCCCATCAGCAGATTTTCCTTCACCGACAGGTAAGGGAAAATTTTTCTTCCTT
>CAZJMX010000045.1:0-28681 GCA_964547345.1 uncultured Smithella sp.
GCATCGTCCGGCCGGCGGTGATCGAAACGGACAGCCCCCTTTATAAAGGTTACAAGTCCGTCATGATTTTTGCCAAGGTCAAAAAGAAGACCTTTAAGGACGAGGTCTTTACGCTGACCTTTATGCCGAATCTGGAATCGTTGCGACAATGAAACGGTTATGGATTATCTTTGTCCTCGTTTTGGCTTCGCTGCTCCCGGCGCTCGTGAGCGCCGAGGAGACGTATACCTTCGACCCCGATGAAATCGAAAAGAAACCTTATCATCTGGGAGGGTACATCGAATTCAAACCTATCCTCTTCGGTCTTGATCGCGACTCCGCTTTTTATAAACTGCGCTTTTTCAACAATCCCCGGGGGCACAATCTGCTGGAAGCAAACGGCAGAATTCAACTGGAAGGCAGCTTCGAGAAGAACATCTTCCGGATCTATGCCAAAACCAATACGGATTTGAAGTCTTCTTATTCCGGGGAGTCGGAAAGATCGATGTTTTACGAACTCTACGGATCGGTGAAACCATCGTCTAATCTGAAGTTTGACGCGGGCAAGAAAACAATGAAGTGGGGGAAAGGCTACGCCTGGAACCCCGTAGCTTTTGTGGACAGGCCCAAAGATCCTGACGATCCGGAACAGGCGATGGAGGGATACATTCTGGCCACGGCGGATTATATCCGAAGCTTTGAGGGGCCCTTGAAAACTTTTTCTTTCACCCCTGTGCTCCTTCCCGTTTATGATCATGTGAACGATGACTTCGGCAACAATAATAGCCTGAATATGGCCGGACGTTTTTATTTTCTCTTGTATGACACGGATATCGATTTCATGCTGATGACCGGGGGCGGCAGGCCGGATCGTTATGGCTTTGACTTTTCCCGCAACATCACGACCAACTTTGAAGTGCATGGCGAATATGCCTATTTTCGAAACAGTCGGAAAAACGTTCCGGATCAAAGCGGCATGCCCCGACAAATTGAAACAGAGGCGCACAGCTTTCTCATCGGGCTTCGCCACTTGACGTCTTTTGATTTGACCACCATTGTTGAATTCTACCATAGCGACGCAGGTTTCACCTCCGACGACATGACAAACTTTTACGGCTTCGTTAATCGTGGTTATGACATCTACCAGGCAACGGGCAACACGACCGCGCTTGTCCGGACGCAGCAACTGGCCGAGTCCGGTTACGCCCGCGCCAACGCCATGCAGAATTATCTCTACGTCCGTTTCAGTCAGAAAGAGCCTTTCGATATCCTTTATTTCACGCCGTCTTTTGCCTGGATGATGAACACGGACGACCAAAGCTGGTCGTTGACGCCGGAGCTTCTTTATACCGGCATTACGAACTGGGAATTCCGCATCCGCTCAGGTATTATCGTCGGGACAAAACACACGGACTTTGGCGAAAAGCAAAACGACTACCGTATTGAATTGCGAGTCGGATATTACTTCTAAACAAAGGCTGGATTGATGCATTCAGGGGAATCACAGAAAATGAAACGGCCAAGCTTGCTGGAAATAATGAAGACGGCTTTATACATCGGAACGATCGGCTATGGGGGACCTGCGATTCTGGCTTTGATGAAGAAAGTCATTGTCCATGAGAAAGAGTGGATTTCCGAGGAGGAGTTCATGAATGCGTTGAGTCTGGCGGCGATTTTGCCGGGCGCAGTCGGCGTGACTCTGTTCGGTTACATCGGCCATAAATTGCGCAAGCCCTGGGGAGGGATACTCGCGCCTTTTTCGTTTGTACTGCCCGCCATGATTGCCATTACCCTTCTGGCCTGGGCTTATTTTACTTACGGGGAATTAAAATTTGTCCATTCCATCTTTATGGGTCTGGGAGCGCTGGTGGTTGCTTTATTGGTCCATGCGACCCTGATGATGGGCAAGTCCGTCTTCCCCAAAATCGATCGTTATTCTTACAAGGGCATAATCATTGCGGCGCTTTCTTTTTCGGGCATCATCTTTCTGCACTTAAATGTTATTTATATCATTTTGATCTCCGGAATCATCGGCGCCTTCTTCTTTTATTTCAGCGGAGAATTTGAGCAGGAAAAAATGCCCGGGGATTTAAAAGTAGAAATGGCCGTCCCCAAAGCCGGAAAATTTCAAAATTATCTGCCGCTTTTACTGATAGCCGGAACTCTGGCCGCCATCTTTTGGTTTGTGACCGGAACATGGACCCTTTATGCAACCTTCCTGAAAATAGGCGCATTAGCCTTCGGCGGCGGCTATACCGCTATCCCCCTGATTCAACAGGTTGTCGTTGACGGCATGCAGTGGTTGAATCTGACAGCCTTTCGCGACGGTATTGCTTTAGGACAAATTACGCCGGGTCCGGTGTTTATCACCGCCACGTTTATCGGCTTCAAGGTGAAAGGCGTCATCGGCGCACTGGTTGCCACTCTCGGCATTTTTACACCTTCGCTTGCCGCCATCCTTCTTGTTGGACGAGCGCATGCCAGAATTAAAAATTATAAAATCGTCAAGGTGATCATTAAAGGATTTTTATCCGGCTTCATCGGGCTTCTGCTTGCGGTTGTGTATCAATTCGGGGTTCATTCGCTTGTCAGCTGGCAGACCTGGACGATCTTTGCCGTGTCCGCAGCTTACCTGATCGGTTGGAAAAAAGACGCCATCTGGCTGATCCTGAGCATTATTGTTGTTTCATTGCTGCTGTTTTAAGATGATTATCCTATCGACAAATGTTATAAAAAGAATGCGAATTTGCTCAATTAACTATGATCGCAACACGTCATTTCCGTGGAGTTTAAAAGAAGATGAAATCGTTCTGGCTGTGTTTTGTGCCGCTTTTTGTAGCCTTTAACGCCATTGGTGTTTTGCCGGTGTTTATCAATCTGACCGAAGGCTTGGAACAAAAACGAGTCAGAAAAATCATCCTGCAATCGATGGTCACGGCGTTGGTTGTGGCCGTTGCCTTTGTTGTCGTGGGTTTGGGGATATTCAGGTTTTTAAATATCACGGTCGCCGACTTTATGATCGCAGGCGGCGCGCTTCTTTTCATCATTTCCATCCGGGATATTCTTGTCGCCGAGACAAAAACCTACAGTGTTGATCCCGAAAGCGTCGGCGCCGTGCCGATCGGCGTACCGCTGATTACCGGCCCGGCCGTGTTAACCACGTCTCTGATTTTAATCAATGAACACAGTGTCGTCGTGACCTCGCTGGCCATTGCCGCAAATATTCTGATTGTGGGCGGCATTTTTTTCATGGCGCCGTACATCAACCGGGTGCTGGGAAAGACCGGTTCGAAAGCCCTATCCAAAATCATCAGTCTGCTTCTGGCGGCCATCGGCGTGATGATCGTCCGCAGAGGCATTGCAATGTTTATTGCCGGAGGGATTCAGTTTTAATGCATGAATCATGAATTTTGCGGCGCACACAGGTCTGTGAAAGCGGCGGACACCTATCCGCCGCTTTCACGGTTCTTATCACTTGATGGTCAACTGCATTCCGTTTCCAACGCGGGATATCTGAGTGATTAAGCAGGCGTGTATTTGAACGACACCCTCATTTTAACCCGGTATTCAACGACTTTGTTTTTCTCCACCCTCATGTCAAGTTCCTTGATTTCCGCCACCCGGATCTCCTTGAGGCTCTTGGCTGCCGTTTCCACGGCCTTTTTAGCCGCGTCTTCCCATGATTTTTCACTGCCCCCGATAATCTCAATGACTTTGTAAATGTGGCTCATTCGATGTCTCCTTTCTGTTTAATGGGTTGATGAGATGCCAACGTCACGCGCCGGCTTTGGGGGCCGGCAAATCAACGAATAACACAAACCAAATCCGTAATAGACGCAGAACTGGAGGCAAAGGAGAAGCGTAAAACCAAACGGAAAAGTTAAGATCAGTATCGAAATGAGAAGGATAACTAAAGGAACAGCCGGGACCCGCTTAGGTGAGCGATTAAATCAGGGCAATGCCCCGGCTGTTGAATCGACGCGTTTAATGCCCGCAAGAAGAGCAATTGGACGAGGAGCAAGACGAGCATCCGGAACTTGAAGGCGCGCTGGTGCTTGCAGAGCCGCCTGAGCGCATGCCGGAATATTTGCCCTTTCCGACTTTAGACACGATTTTACTGGTTTTTTTTGATTTGCATTTGGGGCAGGCCGCTTGGGGTTTTTCGCTCATGCTCATCGTGACAACCTCAAATTGTTTCTTGCACTTGTCACACTGAAATTCATAAATAGGCATAACTTTACATCCTTATCTGTTTTCCTTTGAACTTAGAGACTATTCGGGGAAAAGTCAATACCTGTCAGACCCTGCATGTGCGATAATATCATCTGGCTTACGGCAGGGTTTCGACCCCGCTAAGACAAACGGTGATCATACTTGAAATCGACAACGGCCTTTACGGAAACTCTTTTCATGTCCGGATGAGCCGTATTCAAAATGTAATTGCATTCGTGCGGAACCTGAACGGAAGGCGCCGTTAAAATCAATTCTCCAGACTTAATCCACCCGGAGCCAATATCTTGTAATTCCTCCGGGGCGGGATAATTTTTCCAATCGGGAGGAAGATCGGAAATATCTATTTTTCGAATGCTTAAACCGTCCGGGATTTCGAGGGTTGCCAGACTGACTGAAAAAAGGGCAAGAGAGCTTTTGGCGTGGACATAGAATTCCAGAGCGGCCAATGCCCTGTTTTCCGCTGCAAAGACGACGGGAATCCCCCTGGGGCTCCAGCGGCTGCCATAGATGCGTGTGCCTTCGCCGGACAGATCATGGATGAACTTTGATTTTGCTATGCGATAGACAAGCATCAGGATACGATACCGTGTTCGATGCGCCCGAGCTCAGTAAGGATCATGTCGATTCCGAAATCGGATGCCATTAATTCCAGAGGGGTGCGGCCACCCAAGGCGGCATTTTCCGATTTGACCCATTCGGTACAGACATCGGGATTTTCAAAGACGTCTTCGCATCGATCCTTGACCATTGCGATTCTCAATATCCGCTCAGACATGACGGGATTTAATTTCTTTTCCGTATCCTTATTAAATCTCTCCAGTGTCCGAACGCTAACCGCTAAAAGGCGCGCCATATCTATGGGCTTAACCGAAAGGATTTTTTCAAGGTTCTTAATTGATTTTTGGGGCAATCCTCTCCGGCCAAGATTGACCAGATCGAGATGATTTCTGACGGCTGTGTCATTAAGATCCAACATTTTAATTACATGAGCGATAGCCATGATGTACTCCCTAGGTTCGTCATTTGTCAACATTATAACGACAAATGGCATGATTGTCAATGGAATGCCGGATCAAGGATTCGACTCAAAAGTAAACGGGTGTAAAATTTACACCGGCTGGCAGTTTAAGCTTTGCAGGGCGTGTCGTGTGACCTTCAGGTTATCCCCGCATGCGCCATTATTTTGCGGATTGATCGGGGATCCATCTCTACAAATTCCTTTCGACGATGGCAATTGCTTCCGGGGTCAGATTGTAGTGTCCTATATTCATTGCTCTGTTGACATGATGATGTTTTTCAGGATGATTTCGTCGTTCTGAAATACTTTTCAATACGTTTCTCTCGCACCGACTTTTTTTATTTTCACATTTCCTGTCCGGCATGGTATTAACGACGCCGAAGGAAAGGAAAATGCCGTGATTCAAACGCCCCGTGTCTTCGGTATCGGTCAGTGCTCGCTCGATTACATCGGTTTGATACCTTCCTATCCGCCGCCGGACGTCAAATGTGAATTTTCCAATCTGGTCGTTCAGGGAGGAGGACCCGTGGCCACGGCGCTCGTCGCGCTTAGACGCTGGGGCATGGATTGCTGCATGGCAGGCGTTCTGGGTGACGACGACTTCGGTCAAAACATTCTGGCCTCCCTGACCAGCGAAGGCATAGAGACCACAGGCGTTCAAATCCGTCCGTCCCGGCTTTCCCAATTTGCCTTTATCGTGAGCGAACCTGCCACCGCCCGCCGGACGATCTTCTGGCAAAGACCCACAGGCCTTCCGCTGCAACCGGAAGAAATTCATCTCGACACCCTTCTGAAAAGCCAGGCGCTCCATACCGACGGCTTGTTTCCCGAAGCGTCTCTTTTTGCCTGCCGCAAGGCAAAGGCCGCGGGCATTCCTGTCATGGTCGATGCGGGAACATTGCGCGACGGCATGCTGGAGATCGCGCGCGTAAGCGACTGTTTTATCACCTCTGAAGTTTTTTCCAACGCATTTGCCGAAACTCCTATGGATACCTGCCGGAAACTGGCGGACATGGGCGTCAGGCTGGCAGGCGTCACGCTGGGCGCGAAAGGGTATATTGCCCTGATTGACGGGCACATCATTCAAAAAGAAGCTTATCCGGCAAAGGTGATCGACACCACCGGCTGCGGCGATGTCTTTCATGCAGGCGTTACGTATGGCATTGTGTGCGGCTGGGATGCCGAACAGGCGCTCGACCTGGGCGCGTGGGCGGCGTCGCGGGTCTGCTCGCAAATGGGCGGCAGACCAGGCATTCCGCGTCTCCACGAACTACACAAAAGATCTGATCAATGAATCATAAGGAGGAGTGTATGGCCGAAATAAACGGAAAAATCATGAGCGCCAAAGAAGCGATCAGTCGGTTTGTCCATGACGGCGATCAGCTCGTGATCGGCAACTAAACCGTCGGCAGTTGCGCCGAGCTGGTGTACGAGGTGGTCCGGCAGCAGAAAAAGGGATTCACGCTTTTAGAAATTCTATGAGTAAGCCCTACACCCTTCAGGAACTCCTGATCATCGCCGTGGCCAAGGAAATCCACGATTACGAAAACGTCATTCTGGGCGTGGGACTTCCCACAACCGCAGGCGCGCCGGCCAAGGCGCTTATGCGCCGCACACGACGCTGATGATGGAATCGGGCATCATAGATTTCGAACCGCTTCTCCCCTTAAACCATATTGCCGACGCGCACTCCTGCCGGGGGATTTGAAAATCGCCGACAATCTTTCCGAAACGCCGCATCCGACGGATAAGGAAATCGATTTCATCCGCAATTTCGCCCCGAACATGGCCATCGGCCGGGAGCTGATGCTGGAGCTGACCGTGGCAAACATGATGAAGAAGATGAAAAAGTAACGGGTGAGGTATGAGACGAAAGACAGGCAAATAAGGACAATTCTCAGAACAAGGGGTCTTGCCACCCGCATGGGTGGTTGCAACCACCTAAAGGTGGCAAGACCCCTTGTTCTGAAGGAAGCAAGGCACAATGATGCATTCAAAACGCATTTCAGACACGCAGATTGAAATCGTTGAAGGCGGGGGTTGCCTGTCGATCTTCGGCCTGCCGTTTTTCGGCGCGGGACTTTTCATGCTGCTTGTGGCGGCGGGATTGATGCCTCTTCAAAACAGCTCCGCCATGGGCGTATGGGGACGGCCCATTCTGGCTACAATGGGATTGATCTTCACGGCAGTCGGCGGCTGGCTGGTTTTCGGACGCACACGGATTCGCATCGACACAGCGGCGGGAACCCTCCTACGGAATCGCAACCTGCTGTTTATTTCCATTCAGAGTCAATCGTTTAACTTGAAAACTTTTCAGGCAGTTGAACTGGGGTTTGAGGCAGGCGATTCCGATTCGGCGGATTCCTATCCCGTCATTGTCAAAAATGCCGATGCGGCAGCGCACGTCAGGATTTCCTCAGGCCCGGACTATGCCGCTTCACGGGAGCAGGCCCGGCAACTGGCGATCTTCCTCAAACTGCCGCTTGCGGATGCCTCAAGTGACCACACGACTATCCTGACTCCGGATGATGTGGACAAACCCCTGGCCGACAGACTGCGCGGTGGCAAAAACGCTGACAATTGGGCCGCGCGGCCGATTACGCTGCAAAGCCAGGTGGAAATTCTGTCCGGCAAACTTCATGTAAAGATTCCCCGCGCAGGCTTTCGCTTCGTCATGCTGCTTGTGGTGCTGATCACATTGGGGATTCTCTATTACGTCCTGCCCGACCTCATCGACTTTTTCTACACAACCCGCACCCCGGAGCCGGTGCAGTGGGTTTTTGTGGGCTTCATTTTGTTGATGTTCGGGCTGCTCCCCGTCATGTCGATGATCAATGCCATTGTCGGCAGCCTGCGCGGTTACACGGATATCCTGATTGCGGACGGACGGATTTCGATCACAGAGCAGCAGGCCTGGACGCGCAAAGTAACCATCATCCCGAAGGGAGACATTACGGGTCTTGATTATGGAACCGTGCAGGGTCGCACAGAACTTGCCGCTACGGAACACCAAAACCGCAACGTGAAGAATTCAGCCGCTTATGCCGGAATGCCGCCCCGGCCGCTTCCCGGATGGGCCAGGGCTCTTGCGCGTCCGGCAAAATCAAAAGGCGTGACCATCAAACACCGCGGCGGTTTATACACCTTTGCAGCAGGCTTTCCCGACGATGAAGTAAAATATCTTTACAGCCTCACCCGCCAGGCGCTGGCGGGAAAGTTTTAAGGGGGGAGGTGTCAGGAGTCAGGCGCGACAAACCAAGCGAAGGAGCAAAGTGAGACCCTTCCATCACGACTGAACGCGTAACATTTGATGGACGAAAAACGTGAGGCGGAAGGGGGTATCGGTTCCAGGTCATGATCCCTGGCCTTGAGCCCATATTCCTTGACCATTTCCCCTTTTCATTATACGGAGCGGTTTATGATCCGAAAAAATACGGGCTGCTTTGCTTTAAGCGTGTCCCGTTGATTTTCGGGGTCAACCCCAAACACAAAGGAGACAGCCCCATGAACGAATCCAAAATGACCAATATCACCATCGATGCCGATAACCTTTACAAAGAAGAGTCCTTTTCGGACCTGACGTATGTCACCATCCGCCGCCTGACACCCGTCAAGATTGATGGCTCAACGGATACAAGCCGCGAAACCATTTTCACCGGTATGGCCCAACTCATGTCCCCCAACGGGCCCATCCCCGTACATTGCATGCTCGATGGGGCCAAAAGCCTTGACGAAGCCGTGGCCAAACTACCGGATGCCATCGAGAAAACCGTTCAGGGCATGATTGCCGAAGCCAAGGAGATGGATCGGCAGCAATCCTCCAAACTCATCATCCCCTGACAATAAAATAAAGGCTGAAGAATCATGGACTATTCATGATTCTTCAGCCTTTTCTTTTTCCTATAAACTGTTCCCTATCACCCATAACCTGTCAATCCGTGATCTTTTCCAGCGGTATCATGATTTTTTGCGTGTGGAGCACAGGCGATGGCGATGGGGTTGGCCCATAGTACGTGACATCCAGAATGTAAGATGACCCCGCAGGAGGCGCGCCCTGGGCAAACGCGGCATTTTTCATCGCCGCAGCCAGGGTGCAGCAAAGCCCCCCGGAGGACTGCACCGTGCAAGTGTCCCGGTTATCGATCCCCGCCTTAAAGCTGTAGCCCGCTAAAAGATTCAGAGGAATGACAATCAGCAAGCCACCGGGTCCCGGCGTCGAAAGGTACGTTCCGATGGTCACGGTTGCGGTTGGAACCACAGAAGCGGGATGGGGGATTGCGCCAAACGGGGCCGTCAGTGCCGTGAAAAATCCTGCCAGGTGGGCCGCCAGCGTTGCGGATGGCTTGTCGTTTGTCATATCAATTCCTTCACTGACAACAATCCAAGGTTGCAGCGCATTGGAAAAGGCAATCCATAGCGGATCAGCCGGGGCAAATGGCGCATAGGCGATGCGGATTTGCGCCCGGGCATCGCGCAGGGCATCCAGTCCGGCGAAAGAAAGATGCCGCGGCGCATCAGGCGACGCCGGCTCATCAACAGCAATGGATGGGGCGGGTGCGTCCAATTCGGTGGCTGCCATATCGATAGCTATGTTGCCGCCCGTGTTCGTCTCCGTCACGGTATAGTGATAGACCCTTGCCGGCACACTCGCATCCGCAGACGAAAGCGTCAATTCCACAAGCGCTTGAAGTGAACAGCCGGCGGGGATGATCACGGAGGAACGATAGTCTGCGCGATAGGTCCAGCTGCCCAGCGCCGTCAGAGGGCCGCCGGTCTGCCAATCGGCATTGACTGCCTGACTGACCAGCACAGGCGCATCAAAGGGCGTAATCCAGGGGTCAACCGGATATCCCTGGGTATCCCATGAAGCCAGTTTGACGTTTTGGTAGTCTATCGACTGTCCATGTCCGCGCGACCAGACGCTTCCCGAAATCAGGTATAATCCGCCCGGCTGGCAGGAACTGAGGGCGGGGACATACTGCAAGTTTAAACCGGCGAGATAAAACTTTCCCGTCGTCCCACTCAGGAATTTCGAAACGTACAGGCCGTCCGTGATGGCGTAGGTCAGAAGCACTTGGACAATTTGATCCTGCACAGTGAGAATGTTTATTTTAAGCAGATGACCGCCGAGGCTGTATTCGAAAACCCTGTTGGATGGTGCGGGGGCCATTAAACTATAATGGAGGGAAGAGGGTGCGGAAGAGTCTCCTCCGCAGGATAACAGCGCCATGAGGACGGCACAAACCGCCATTTTGCAAATCCAAAAGCGTGAGGTTTTTCCGGCGCTTGTCTTCATGGTTTTTTCAGATAGCACACCGGGCCCCAAACAGCAACAACCAAGCGCCGCCTCTGATACGCAAGTGACATTAAAACTTAAAGGTCACGCAAATGATTCACCTGACTTTTCAGCGGTCCATTCACCGGCATTTTTTTGCCCTGTCCTCTGAAATTTATGATAGGATGCCGGCACAAGACCCCTTTAGGAGAGCAATGATGATTACAAACACAATGGATGCATGGCACAAATTGGTTGACGCGCGGGATGCGACCGCTCTGGACGCTATCCTTGCGGAAAACGTTGTTTTTCATTCCCCGGTGGTTCACACGCCGCAGACGGGAAAGCCCATTACCGCCCTTTACCTGACGGCGGCCCTTCATGTGCTGAACAATGAAACGTTCAAATATTTAAGGGAAGTCGTCTCCGGCCAAAACGCCGTGCTGGAATTTCAAACCGTCATCGACGGCATCGCCATCAATGGTGTGGATATGATCACATGGGGCGATGACGGCCGGATCACCGATTTCAAAGTCATGCTCCGCCCGCTCAAAGCCGTCAATCTGGTTCATAAAATGATGGGCGACATGCTACAGAAAATTAAATAAAGAAAGGATATTTCAGATGATTGATTTCAGTTTGAGTAGTGAACAGAAAGCCTTGCAGGAACTGGCCCGGAGTTTTGCAAAAAAAGAAATTACGCCCATTGCCCTTCAATATGACAAAGAGCCGTTTGATCCGGAAGCGATATTAAAAAAAGCGCATGCGGCGGGGTTGATGAACCTGACCACGCCCCGCGAGTATGGCGGTCATGGCATGGGACTTCTGGAGGCGGCGCTCATCACCGAGGAGATCAACGCCGGCTGCGCGGGAATCGGGGGCATGATTACCATTAATTCGCTTGCCTGCGGGCCCATCCTGATCGGCGGAACCGACGAGCAGAAGAAGCGCTTCCTGATCCCGCTTTGCGAATCGGGAAAAACAGCATCCTTCGGACTGACCGAAAGAGAAGCGGGCTCTGATGCGGCGGGTGTTAAAACAAAAGCGGTCCGCAAAGGCGATCAATACGTAATTACCGGGCAGAAATGCTTTATCACCAACGCCAGCTTCGCGTCGCTCTATACGATTTTTGCATCCACCGACCCCTCGAAAGGAACCAAGGGCATCACCGCCTTTGTGGTGCCGCGTGATACGCCGGGGGTTTCCATCGGCAAGGTCGAGGATAAAATGGGACAGCGCGCGCTTGACGTGGCCGAAGTCAATCTCGATGATGTGGTCGTGCCCGCAGCCAACGTGCTCGGTGCGGAGGGTCAGGGATTCAAGATCGCGATGGAAACGCTCAACGAAGGCCGCGTCAACATCGCCACCACGGCCCTGGGCATTGCCCGCGCGGCCTATGAGGCCTCCTTGAAATACGCGAAAGAAAGAAAACAGTTTGGCCAAGTCATCGGCAGTTTTCAGGCCATCAGTTTCCTGCTTGCCGATATGGCGGCAGCGGTTGACGCATCGCGGCTCTTGACCTGGTATGCCGCATCCCGCTGCGATCAGCACCTTTCCTTTGCGCGTGAAGCCGCCCAGGCAAAATTATTCGCGTCCGACACAGCCATGTGGGTCACGACCGACGCCGTGCAAATCCATGGCGGATATGGTTATATCAAGGATTATCCGGTGGAAAAATGGATGCGCGACGCCAAACTGACGCAGATTTACGAAGGAACCAATCAGATCAACCGCATCGTAGCCGGTGGCGCGCTGATGCGCTGACCGCAATATGTGAGTGGAGGCGTTTTATGAAAGTCATCGCGTTAAACACCAGTGCGCGCAAGGACGGCAACACGGCCATCCTGATCAAAACGGTTTTCGGCGAGTTGGAAAATGACGGCATCGAAACGGCAATGATTCAGACCGGCGCAAAGACAATCCACGGCTGCCGGGCCTGCTATAAGTGTTTTGAGAATGTCGATAAACACTGTGTGGTCAAATCGGATATGCTCAACGATATTCTGGATCAGATGGTTGCAGCCGACGGCATCCTCTTGGGATCACCGACTTATTTTTCAGATGTCACAGCCAACATGCGGGCTTTTATTGAACGCGCCGGGCTGGTCGCACTGGCCAACAGTTTCATGCTCAAACACAAGGTCGGCGCCAGCGTCGTGGCCGTCAGGCGCGCCGGGGCTGTGACCGCTTTTTCCAGCATGAATCTATTTTTGCACTATATGCAGACGGTGATGCCCGGCTCGTCTTACTGGAGCTTAGGCATCGGCATGGATATCGGCGATGTTCTGAAAGACGAAGAAGGCCTGCAAACGATGAAGACGCTCGGGCAGAATATGGCCTGGCTGATGAAAAAAGTGGCTGCTCCTGAGAAGAAGTAGTCGTGCCTGTCATACCGTATTCCGGATGTGTTAGTCATTCAGGGGGCTTTATGAACACCCGTACCATTACCGAAAAAGACAGACAAATGGCCAGGCGTTGTGTGGAATGCCCGGTCTGTTCGCGGGCCAGAGTAAACCAGCGCGGCATCGCCTACTGGTTTGTCAAAACCATCGAAGACGGCCTTTGCCCCTATTGCGCGGCCTATGAACGCGTTTACGGGAAAAAGGCCCATGAAGTTTAGATACATTTTGCCAGTTCTGAAAACGGGTAATTCATGGAAGAAACAACTCATTGACGGAGCATCAATATTATTGTAGCTTCCAACTGAAACTGGACTGATTTGATGAGTTTTTTTCACGCTGAACGAAACCGGATGGGAAAGAAAACCTTGCTAGACGTTAACTTGCTTTTCTTCTTGTTATTCACCCTTTTTCTATTCATGCCGATATCTTTTGCCCATGCAGCTCATTAAAGAATACACCTACCACGCAAGCGATGAGGACAGCCGGAATTCCAGCCGCGCGATTGCATTAAGAGAAGTCAAAAGGCTTGTCCTGGAAGAATCAGGTATCTATTTCGAAAGCCGGACGCAATTAGAAAAGCACCAACGGACAACAGACCGGATCGCAACGCGGACCGTCGGAATTGTGAACACGGAGATTATTGAAGATTCCTGGGACGGAAAAGTTTACTGGCTGAAAGCGAAAATCAACGTAACCCCGCAAGACCTGACAAAATCTATCGATCATTTTCATCAAGACCATGATTCTCTAAAAGAGTTAGAGGATCTCAGGCTTAAATCCGAAGCGCTCCTGCGGGAAAATCAGCGGCTCAATCAAGAGCTACTGGAAGCAAAGGCCGAAACAAAGCAAGAAGCAGCGCGGACAGCCGGCCAAAATACCGGCAGGTTAAGTGCATCCGATTGGCTGGAAAGAGGCTATGCATCAGGAAAATCCGGAAATCACACGGATGCCCTGGAAGCTTACAGTAAGTCCATCGACATGAATCCTCAGGATGCCGTGGCCTACTATAACAGAGGTACTGTTTACGGCAAACTGGGTAAATTTCAGCAGGCCATCTCGGATTTCAGCAAGGCCATACAACTCAACCCGCAGTACGGACAGGCCTATTATAACCGGGGGGTTGCCTGCTACAAACTGGACAATTATCAACAGGCCGTCAGGGACTCCAGCCAGGCGATAGAACTAAACCCAAAGTACACCCTGGCCTACTATAACAGAGGCATTGCCCTCTACAAACTTGGCCATCATCCACAGGCGATCAAGGACATCAGCAAGGCCATCGAACTCAATCCCCGGGATGCCATGACCTACTTCAGCCGGGCCGTCGCTTTTGCCAAACTTGGCAATTACGAGCAGGCCATCGCGGATGTCAGCAAAGTGATCGCATTGAATCCCCGGGATGCCATGGCCTACTTCAGCCGCGGGGTTGCCTATGCCAAACTGGGCAATTACGAGCAGGCCATCTCGGATATCGAGAAGGCCTTGGAACTCAATCCCCAGGACGCCATGGCCCACTTCAGCCGCGGCGTTGCTTACGCCAAACTCGGCAATTATCAGCAAGCCATCAAAGATTTCAACAGGGCTTTGGAATTAAACCCCCGGCATGCGGATTCTTACTACAACAGAGGCGTTTCCTACGGCAAACTTGGCAACTATCTGCAGGAGATTAAGGATTTCAACAAGGCCATCGGACTGAATCCCGACTTTGCAGAAGCCTATTTCAACCGGGGCGTTGCTTATTATAAGATGAACGATTATCAGCAGGCGATTAAGGATTGCGACAAAGCCATCGACCTGGACCCGCAGCATGCGGATGCTTACTATAACAGAGGCATTTCTTATCACAAAATCCACAACCACGAGCAGGGTTTCAAGGATTGCAACAAAGCCATCGCACTAAACCCGCAATACGCGGAAACCTACCCTAACATCAGTATGGGCGCATAGACCGGGGCGCTTTTCCCTTGCATAAAACCTCCCCGTTCCTGGTGGGCGGGGATCAAGGGGAAAAATAAAAAAGCAGCGCATGAGGCGTGAAATCGGAAGCTTTGGTTTTCTCATCTGCTGATTGAAACGGATGATCTATTTAATGGCGGTCAAATGGTTTCTGAGGTTTGTTTTCCTTTTGTTGAGGCCGACCTTTCTTCTCAACCGGTACCGGTGAACATCGATGGCGCTTTTGGATAAATTCAGAATCTGCGCAATTTCTTTGCTGGTTTTTCCCTCTTTGATGAAATTGGCGATTTGAATTTCTTTAGGCGTCAGATTGCCATACTGGGACGAGAGTTTGTTGGTGAAGGGTGCAACAATATTTTTGAGGTTTGATTCGATCAGACTGATATAGCTCATACACTTTGCATCCATCTTGCTGTTCTTCATCATTCCAATATAGGGGATGACCAGTTCTTTCAAGTTGGACAATATTTTATGTTCGATTTCCGCCAGGTCTTCCGCCCGCTTGTTCAAGAGAACGGTCAAGGTTGTGTTTAAGTCTTCCAGCTTTTGAGATTTTCTCTTCACGTCTTCTTCCGCATCCCGGATCTCGGTGATATCGGTGAAGGAAGCGACGCTTTTACTGGTTCCGGGAATCATGTCGACCGTCAGAAAAATATTTCGGATTCTGCCCTGGCTGTCAAACATCCGATACTCATAATTCCTGGGCACGGAATCCGGGTTTTTCCGCCGCAGCCGGTGATAGTTCTTCATGCGCTTCAAATCATCTTTGTCGGCCACAAGCTCCGTCCACTTCTTCTTGCCCTCCCAGTCTTCTTTTCGATAACCGGTCAACTTCTCAAACTCGGAATTGATGAGCGACATCGTCATGTCGTTTTCAATAATCACCGTAGTGGTTCCGGTGGTTTCAAAGATGGCCCGGTACAGATTTTCGGATTCCTTCAGTTTTCTTTCCGCGTCTTTGAGTTCCGTCAAGTCGATGTCGGAACAAATGCTCTTGTCTGTTCCGGGAATCAGATTGACCGTGATCAGGATATCTTTAAGATTCTTCCGGCTATCCACTAATTTAAACTCGTAATTTCTGGGGACGGCCGTGGGATTGATTCTTCTGAGCTTATGAAACTTTTTCATTTTCGGAATATCTTCTTCGGCAACCATTTCCGTCCATTTCTTCTTGCCTTCCCAGTCTTCTTTGCGATAACCGGTCATTTTCACGAATTCAGAATTGACCAGGGAAACGGTCATGTCATTATCCAGAATCATGGTGGCCGTGCCGGTGGTTTCAAATAATGTCCGATAGAAATCTTCCGATTCCTTTAATTTCCCCTCGGCCATTTTTCGCGCCGTAATATCCATGGAGTTTCCCAGAATCGCCGGTTTACCTCTGAAACTGGTGATCGTAACGGATTCCACAACCCAGCGGATATTGCCTTCTTTTGTCACGATTCTGAATGCATAGGGATTTGTCAGCTCACCGGTCAGCATAGCGATGGCGTCTTTTCGAACTTTCGCCCGGTCATCCGGATGAATGATACTGTCCGATGCCCTGCCGATGAGCTCCTCAAGACTGTAACCTGTAAAAGATGCCGCAATGGGGCTGACGATTTGAAATTTGCCATCCTGGGCGATATAAATACCGGCCAGAGAATGATCCCAGATCGTTTTGTATACACTGTCTCTTTCGAGTAAAAGCTCCGTCAACTGCTTTTCCTGATGCAATTGCCCTTTCAATACGTCAATTTCACGATTCAATTCATCACAGGTCGGTTTCTTCATTTGCGGAATCTCACATGGCTGGTTGTTATATAGAGATGATATTCTCAATATCCTTCATCCTGATTGCGCTTTTATCCAAGCAAAACATTAACATAGTTTGGAACTGATGTCGATAAAAGAGCTTTTGTGTTTCAGAAGCGTCGCCTCAATATCATACATCCATGTATGATATTTATATGATCCGTATCCTATTGTCTTTCTTCCCCCCTTCGATTACTCTGCATGCGATCCAACAGGATCCTAAGCATGAAGCACACGTCCGAGCCTTTCGTCCTCGGAGCCAGGTATCATAAAACGGAAGCAAAAAAGTTTAACATGATATGACTATGAAAGAGGAGGAAGAAAGAAATGAAGCATTTCAAGGGTGTGATGTGTTTGATGGGGGTCCTATCCGTATTTTTTCTCACAACATTTGGCTTAGCTGAAGACATTCTCATCGGCTACACCGGTCCCTTAAGCGGACCGGCGGCGGAGTATGGCCAGGATTGCGCAAACGGTGTCGAAATGGCGGTGCAGGACATCAATGCCGCAGGCGGAATCAAGATGAACGGGAAAACCTATCAGTTCAAACTCGAAAAGCTCGATGACCGCGTGGATCCGACGCAGTCGATTAATAACGCTCGGCGCATGCAGTCCAAAGGGGCCATCGCAGTTTTCAATCCGGTATTCACCTGCATTGCGGCACTCAAGAAAATCAACCAGGAAAAAGGCGCGGAATTCGTTTTGATGGGCTATACCAGCACGCCGAAGGCCACCGAAATTGAAAACGCACTGCACGTTTCGATCCCTCCGCCTTTTACCGTTTACAACAGCGCCTTCCTCGATATGGCCTGGAGACAGGGCTGGCGCAAAGCGGCCATGCTGATTACGCTGGGCGCCTACGGTGATGAAAACCGCATTGACTTCAAACAGTATTGGGAAAAATTGGGAGGCACCATCACCGTTGATAAACCCGCCAACTACTATACGGAAACCGATTTCTCCAGCCAGTTGACCGCTATCCTGGCGACCAATCCCGACGTCATCTTCGCCGGCGGTCCTTCCGCTACGACGGCGCTGGTAGTTGAACAGGCCAGAAACATGGGATTCAAAGGCGGCTTCGCTTTCATCGATCAGGCGCGCGCCGATTATTGCGCCAGTATTCTCAAAAACAATAAACTTCTCGACAAGACCATCAGCGTTGCGGCGGTGGATACCATCCCGTTTGCCGGTGCGGTCGTTTTCAATAAAAGATACTTCAGCACCTATAAGCGGATCAGCAACATGGAAGCCATTCAAAACTACATGGCCATGCAAGCCCTGGCGAAAGCGATTGCGGCCTCGGGGAGCCCCGTAAGCGCAGTGGCCATCCGGACGGCCTTCCCCAAAGCGTTCCCGCTGATCGGGAATCAATACCCGACGGAAGTACACGGGATCACCGCTGACGGCCGCATGCAAATATTTCCTTACGCTCAGATGATCAAAGACGGGAAACCGACGGCGCCGGAAGTTTTTGCATGGTGGCCCAAAACGCAGAAGGAATTCGATCAGGTTAAGAAAATATCCAAATCAACCAGTCCGCTGATATGGAAAACAAGATAAGGGTTCGGCCAAGCGTTGCCGTAAGCTGAATTTATCGTCAACCCATGAGTATAAAAAAGTATCCCCTTGTTCCTCTTAGGCAAGGCCGGGGCTTTGAGCCCCCCCTTGCCCGGGAGCAGTGCAAAGTAGCGGCAAAAATGTTGAAATTCAATCTTCTAAGAACGCCCTGGATAATCAGGGCGAAATCCAGCCAGGGAGTGATTTTGTTTCGGTCGGCGACTGATTAATTTTCTGTGAAAGAAATGCGTGTTTACGCGCTCCCCGGCAGTCGGAGGACATATGAACTGGAATTATGCAAGGTACAGTGCCGAGAGCATTGAAAGATTCGGCGAATATCCGTTTCTGACCTATGAAGAGCAGGGACTGGTAAAACAATTTACCAACAAGACCTTATTCGATGAGTCCAATGCCCTGGCGAAAAGCCTGCTGACGCTTGGCGTCAAGCGGGGCGATATTGTGGCGGTTATCCTGCCCAACGGCCCGGCTGTGCCCGTTTCTTTTATGGGCATTTTTAAATCGGGCGCGGCATTTCTTCCCGTCGTCTTTGGTCTGGCCGCGCCGGAGATCCGTTATATCCTGGAGGATTCGCAGGCGGTGGCCGTCATTACCAATCTGGAGCTCTACCCGAAAATCGTTGAAGCGACAAAGGGCCTTACCTCCATCAAGCAGATGATCATCACCGATGATGAAGCCCTCCCGGCGGGCGCCGTTTCTTTTCCATCCCTTATTTCAGGACATTCAGCAGCATTTAGTATGGCGGTTATGGAGCCGGACGACCTGGCCGTTCTCATGTATACATCAGGAACGACGGGCTTTCCCAAGGGCGTGATGCTGACCCACCGGAACATCGGCTCCAACCTGATTGACGGCATGCCGTCGTGGCCGACAGACCAAAATGATGTTTATCTGGTGCCCCTGCCGCTGAATCACATCTATGGCATGTTGATGGTCAATGAATGCAACGTCACTGGCGCGCGTCTGATCATCCATAAATGGTTCGACCCGAATCTTGTGCTGGAGAGCATCACAAAAAATAAAGTCACGCAGTTTGTGGGCGTTCCCACCATGCTCATCAAACTTCTCGAAACCTATAACCCGGAAAAGCACAACCTCACCTCCGTCCGCCGCTGGATCAGTGCCGCGGCGCCGCTGAGCTTAGAGACATTAAAGGCCGTGGAGCGGACGTTCAGCGGGAACCTCTATGAAGGTTACGGCATGACGGAAACATCCCCGACCATCACGCGCCAGCGGGAGGGCAAACCGAGGAAAGCCGGTTCCGTCGGCTCCGCGATCAAGAACGTGGAAATCAGCATTGTGGACGAGCAGGATCAGCCCCTGCCTGTCGGGAGCGAAGGCGAAATCTGTGTTCGGGGACCGAATGTCATGAAAGGATATTTGAACAAGCCCGCGGAAACGGCGGATGCGCTTATGAACGGCTGGATGCACACGGGCGATATGGGGCATCTCGACGATGACGGCGAGCTTTTCATTACCGGGAGAAAGAAAGATCTTATCATTCGCGGCGGAGAAAACATTTCGCCTGGCGCCGTAGAAGAAGCCCTGTTCACCCATCCGGCCGTCCAGGAGGCGGCTGTGGTCGGCATTCCCGATTCCCTTTACGGCGAAGAGGTGAAGGCCTTTGTGATCCTGCATGCAGGCGCCGGCGCCTCGGAAGAGGAACTGATCAACCATTGCCTGAAAACGCTGCCCAAGTTCAAAGCCCCCAAGACCATCGCGTTTTTAAAGGAACTGCCGAAAAGTCCCGTCGGGAAGGTGTTGAAGCGAGAATTACGCAAGCTGAATTGACGGCTCAAAACATGCCGCATCCGGCGAGGCGTCATCTAAATCCTGATGACGCCTCGCTTTTTTTATTATTCCCTATTGATTTATCATTTCATTTTGCGTATAAGAAGAGCGTTTCATGACACACCATTCTGTCGCTCACGGATTTGAGGCAAAATGAAACCCATTCATCACAGGCTGCATCTGCAAAAAGAAAGTCTTATTGGCCGAAGCCCATCCGGGTCCCCGGTTGTCATTCCGGTAAAAAATCTGAATCCTATCATTCCTTCATCGCGGGCTCCTGTCGGAAGCTGCGTGCCCCCCGATAAGGTGGCGGCAATCGCTCAATTCCTGTTAAGGAGGATCCTATGAAAAATTCATTCAAGATCGCATCGGGAATGGCATTGGCAGTCCTGCTGCTTCTGGCCCTGTCCGTGATTTATCCGGCGCAGGCGCAGCCCCGATCCGTTGCGCCCGTTGATGGCGCAAAGTTTGATCCGTCCAGCACCATCAAGGACAATTTGAAAATATATACGGGCAAGGACGTGGTCATTCACCTGCGTTCAGGCAAGAGCTTGCAGGGCTATGTCAAAGCCGTGGGCGATCATCTTATTCATATCGAAAAGCTTTCCGGGAAAGATTTTTACGACGCCCTGATCCGCATCGAAGACATTACGGCGATAGAGGCAAAGTTTCGGGAGATGAAGTAAAAACAGTTGCAAGGCGCAAGGTACGAGGTACGAGGTGCGAGGTGCGAGTTAACGGTTGACCGTGTAGCGAAGGTGTCCGGCTCCAGAGCAGAAAAATTGATTTTCCGGCACCTCACGCAAGTTTGACCATTGACTCCTGATTTTATTTTGTGTATAACAGAACGACATTTCATTATATACAAATGGATTTGTGACTAATGGATTAGAGACAAAATGAAACCCTTTCAACCCCAGCAGCTTCCAATAAAAGATATTCAATGGGATTCGCTGATCCCTCTCATCGGCAGGGCCAATCGTTCTCTGGCCTACTATGACGGGATATTATATGGACTTACCAATCCTGATATTCTGCTTTCGCCTCTTACAACGCAGGAAGCCGTATTATCCTCAAAAATAGAAGGAACACAGGCTACGCTGGGCGACGTCCTCAAATTTGAAGCCGGGGAAACGCCGGTCGAAGAATCCCGTGTTCTGGATATTGAAGAAATCATGAATTACAGGCGTGCCATGCGCCACGCTGAAGATAAGTTAAAATCACGTCCCTTTTCCTTAAATCTTTTGAAAGATCTCCATGCCATCCTTCTCAACGGTGTTCGGGGAAAATTCAAAGCGCGCGGGCAATTTCGTTCAACCCAAAACTGGATAGGGAAACTAGGCTCACCTGTCGAAAAGGCAAAATTTATCCCACCGCCGCCTGACCGAGTAAAACCTTGTCTGGAAAATTGGGAAAAGTATTATCATCTCACCCGTCCCGATCCACTGGTACAACTGGCAATCATTCATGCTCAGCTTGAAATCATACATCCTTTTCTTGACGGCAATGGCAGGCTGGGTCGAATGATCGTGCCCCTCTTTCTCTTTGAAAGAAAATTGATTTCCAGTCCGGTGTTCTACATATCAGCCTACCTGGAGAACCACAGAGAAAAATATGCAGCAGGTCTACAAGCTTTGAATGAAAAAACGCCGGCGGCCTGGACGAAGTGGATTGGTTTTTTTCTGACCGCGATGGACGAGCAATCCCTGGAAAACGCAAGGAAGGCACGGGCTATTATCGATCTGTATGCCCGCTTAAAGAAGGATGTCGTCGAACTTACCCGTTCCCAGTATGCCGTGCCGCTTCTGGATTGTTTATTCGACCAGCCGGTATTCACGAGTTCATTATTTGACAATCATCCGGGAATGCCCAGCAAACCGATGATCATGAATATGCTGGCCCGTCTGAAAAAAGCGGGAATGCTCAAGGTATTTCGCGAAGGCAGCGGGAGTCGGCCTCAGATCCTGGCGCTCTCAGAGCTGCTTACTATTTGTGAAGGCAAGGACATTGTTTAGTGAGGCATAGATGCCTATCGAAGACATCACGGCGATAGCGGAAAAGTTTCGGGAGATGCAATAGAATGTTGGCGTAAGGAGTCAAGCGCGAGGTGGAGAAAACTGATTTTTCAAGACCTGGCCCCGTTTCACAAAAAAACCGTAGAAAGCCGATTCGGTATTTGCTGATAATAAGGACCTTTTACCGACACGGTAATTTATATTTAGCTGATTTTCATGAAGTTATTTTGAAGCATTATAAACGTTTCAAAATTTATTCTGCACCCGGAACCAGGTTTTACCGGGTCGGTAGATTAATTGTTAGCTTATAGGGAAGATAATTTATGTTGTACAAATATTTTCCACCGACACGAGATGATCTATTTTCAAAATTATCTATCCGTTTTACTCAACTGTTTGCTTTTAATGACCCATTCGAAGGCAGGCCCCACATAGTCTTCGATCTAAACAGAGAACAATCCCTTGAATCATTAGAGAGGACTGCAAAAGAAGATAAATGGCCAGACCAAATGTATCAAGAGATAAAAGAAAAATATGAAAATGGCGAAGTGGATAAACACTGGCCTGATATCATGAAATTTATGGTACATATTATGGCATCAATTACAGTGTGCATGTCTTTGACAGAAACATACGACAACCTCCTAATGTGGGCACATTATGCACAAAACCACGAGGGTTTTGTAATTGGCTTTGATGAGAGCCATTCATTTATCAAAGGTCCAGGCGATGGGATCTATAAGCTAACCCAAATTAAATATACGACAGATCGACCAAACCTCGGAATATCGAAACTGCAGCATATTGACACATATTTTACTAAAAGTAAGGAATGGGCTTATGAGAAAGAATGGCGCGTGTTTGCGGATATAAATAATGCCGACCAGGTAATAAATAGCAAGCCATACCCCATTTGCCTTTTCAAAGTGCCGCCAGATTCAATAACTGAGGTAATATTTGGATGCAGAATAGATAGCAAGACAAGAGATGCAATAATTGGTTATATAAGTTCGAATGATTCATTAAAGCATATTACTATTAAGCAAGCTATGATCAATGAAAACCATTACAAACTAGATATGAAAAATAAAAGCTAACCCGTCGCTAGAGCCGATCGCAGCGCCAAGGGCGCTGCTCCGGCTCAGCTTTTCGTTCTGCAAGGAGGAAATAGAGTGCAATGACGAAGAAAATACAGGTATTCGTTTCGTCAACATACTTAGACCTTAAAGCTGAAAGACAATCTGCTGTTGACGCTATTCTGAAAGCTGGACACATTCCCGCTGGCATGGAACTTTTTGCAGCTGGCGATGAATCTCAGTTAGAGACAATCAAAAAGTGGATCGATAGCAGTGACGTTTTCATGCTTATATTGGGGTCAAGATATGGATCAATAGAGCCCAAATCAAAGAAGGCTTATATAGAGGTGGAATACGATTACGCTGTCAAATCAGGAAAGCCTTTCTTCGCAGCTGTAATCTCAGATAAAGCAATAGACAAGAAAGTGAAAGAGCAGGGAAGAGACTTTTTGGAACAGGATAATGTTCAAAAGTTAAAGAAATTTAGAGAAAAGGTGCTATCAAAGACATCAACCTTTTTTGATGAGCCTAAAGACATCAAACTCGCCGTATTTGAATCGATAGCTAGTCTGGAGAAAAAACATCATATTGAAGGTTGGGTTCGCTCTGGGGAAGTGCAAGATACAACCCCTCTGCTTAATGAGATTAATAGGTTGAGCAAAGATGCTTCAAGACTCCAAGAAGAGAACAACAATCTTAGAGATGAATTAAATAAATTATCCGAAGCTAGTAAAGAAGAAGTAGAGTTTGAAGAAATCACAAGAGTACTGCGTGACAAGAAACTTACATATGAAACAGAAGGAGATAAAATCAATCTTGATGTCCTAAATTGGTTAGATACATATAGAGCAAGACTGTTGATCGGTGTTTGCAATAACCTCAATATGAAAAAAAGTCTTTCGGATCAATTTGTCTTTTTTCAGCTCGCGCCTGAGTTACATGTCTATGAGCTTGTTGAAAACACAACGGTGCCGGGTGTTGCTTTCAGAAGATATGGCATCACACCAAAAGGACTCAAATTTATAGCTTATTGTGAGAAAAAGAAGCTATTTGGGAATCAATTGGCAGAACAAGGCGCTACAGCCGATCGCGGCCCGCTGGGCCGCTCCGGCTGAGCTTTTCGTTATCTTAAAATATGAAGAAAAAAATTATCGCCATTAATCAATATGCATTCGAAACAAAAAACCTTGAGGGTGCATCTGATGAGTTCCTCGAAGAGACGGCACCGCTTATTGGTTACATAGTTCATAGTTTCAATACGCTTGAAGAACTCCTTAATTCTGCTATTTGCGAGTTGTTTTTTGATGATTATGACGGTTATGGTCTGCAAATAATTTATAAAAGAACTTATTCAGACAAAGTAGATTTATTTAAAAGGGTATTATTGGAGCATCAAATTGGCTGCGACAAGAAAATCCCCATATTTGAAAAGTTTATATCCAATTTAAGCGAAGCGGGAGAATTAAGAAATCTCGTAATACATGCGGATTGGGAAAGTGCGCATGCTGATGGCTATACGTTATGCAAACTTAAAATAAACACCAGAGGTATCCAGCATGAGTACGTTCAATTTACAGTTGAATCCCTGGAAACCATCTTAAAATTGATCAATGACACTTGTGATATGTTTGACCAATATAATGACGAATGGCAGGAATTATATCGTTAAAATAATTTTGAGATAACAAAATCAATACACCCGATCGCTACGCTCCGGGTGATATTTTCGTTAGCAATGAATAAAAGGAGGAATATATATGGCATTACCGAACAGTTATACACTCAAGCCAAATGCGATCCCAGCTTATTTTGATGCGATTCTTGATGCGCAAGCGCCAGAGCGCTTTTCCACAAAGTTTATTGAAAATCTTGGTTTCACTAGCACAAATGACCGCCTTTTGATCGGTATCATGAAGGATCTTGGCTTTGTCAATACCGACGCTGTTCCGCAGCAGCGGTACTTTGAGTTTCTTGATCGGTCACGGTCCCGTCAGGTTCTTGCCGACGCCATTCGGGAGTCATACGCAGATCTATTTGCAGTAAACACAAAAGCTAACGAACTCGCAGCAGATGACGTAAAGAACAAGCTTCGGACATTGTATACTGGGAAAAAAACAGATCTTGTAGTGGGCAACATAGCAAAAACGTTCAATGCACTTTGTGAGTATGCGGATTTTAGTAAGGCATCGCAGGGCAAAGCGCTGCCACAAGCAGCATCAGAAAAGCAGCAGAAAAGTGAAGCTAAAGCCGAGAAGGTAACCGCAGAAAGTATCCGAAGTGTTGAGGGAACAGTACGCCTAGAGTCATTGCAGTATCACATAAATATCGTACTGCCTGAAAGTAGGGATCAAGCCGTCTTCGATGCGATCTTCAAGAGTCTACGCGAACATTTGGGATCAAAACATGGATAACTTGTACTCATTCGTCTATCGCGGTATTCTGACCGAAGAAAGCCTTGACAAGGTAGGCAGGCAGCGAAGAAAACACTTCGGAGCTGCTGATGCGGCACAACTGCAAAAGGTGCTTTCATTCGATCTATTGGACCAAGATTGTCTTGCCGATGCCCAGTTCATGTCCATGGTTTATTGTGCTATTCATAGTTTTGAGAACATGGTTCGCATGCTTGTCACTAAGGCAATGGCGGAGCAGCACGGTGAAACATGGTGGTCAAAGGTTCCGGACAGAATACAGAAGACGGTAAAAACTAGAATGGAAGAGGATGCCAAGTTCCGCTGGCATGGCGCACGAGGCACGTCTGAAATGAACTATTGCGATTTCAGTGATCTATCCTCCATCATAGTTACCAACTGGGATGTCTTTGAAAACCTTCTCAGCAATCTTGAATGGGCAAAAGCTATTCTAAATGCATTAGAGAAATCAAGAAACATCGTTATGCACGGAGGCGTTCTTTCGAAAGAGGATATAGAGCGAATAGGAATGAATATCCGAGATTGGATCAGGCAGGCGGGATAAAAAATGCTAACCCGTCGCTACAGCCGATCGCCGCTTCGCGGCTCCGGCTGAGCTTTTCGTTATGTGAGAATAGATAATGAAAAATATTTTTATAATGATGCTGGCTTCAGCTTACGTAATATTCGGAATAATAATTTTTATTCGTCCAAAGTTAGGTGCAAGAATTATTGAAGCACTTCCTTGGCGACAAGGTGGTATTCTAAAATCTGAATTACTTTCAGTAGAGCAAAAGAAAGTCAGACCGTTTATTGTACGTATATTAGGAGCCGCCTGTATTTTCATCGGTATTTTTATTATAAAAAACTGCTTGGACGTGAGCAGATAAAAACACATAACGTATAAAGCGATGCATCCGAGCGACGCAGGAGCCTCGATTTCATCGCGGGTTGAACAAGCCTGCTTCAGTGAGTTATGACCATGCGATTTAAACGAAGAAGAAAGTAACGGGTATAGACAAAAAGAAGGTGTGATCAGTAAGCAGCAAAGCCTGACAGCAGCGCTGCAAACCATTCGTGTAGAACAAATAGCCTGTCAACCGCAGACGAAAGACGCGTTTCATCGCATCCAAAATGATAAAAACAGACTTTAGACAACACGTTCCCCTTAGGGCCCAAAGAAGCCTTTGAAAAAAACAACCGAACGACAACAAAACGGTACTCCGGGATAGAGATTTCATCACGGCCCCCTCACCGGTTGAAGTATTGCGGCAAGCACCAGAGGGGAGCCGCAACATTTGCACAACATCTGCTTTTCACGAACCTTAAAATCAATCGCGAGGAAACAAGCTTTTTCCTTTTGGGAAAGAGACTTCAAAACCAACCATTTCAACTGTTTCAGAAGACGCCCCTGGTTGGCGCCCAGAAGTCCAAAGTAGCGGATTTTGACAAAGCCGTGCGGCAGGACATGCTGCAAATAGCGCCGGAAAAGCTCCATCACCTCAAGACGGCACGTCTTTCTTTCTTTTGTTTCATTATCCTTGTATCGAAAAGAAACCGTCGCATCATCATGGAGCGTCACCTGCCGCTGATCCGTCATCGCCGTTCTAAAGATGTAAGGCGCAAGATATTGAATCACCTCCCGCCCATAGCCCGAAGGTGTGCAGTGCACCACCCAGTTTTGCTTCCAGACCGTATCCGGAACTTGCAAATAAAGCTCCGGATGCCTTTTCTCCAAAGCCTTTCTGAACAGAGTTCTGAACCGGAGGGACAATGGACCCACATGCATCAGAAACGTCTTGTTTTTGATCTTAATCCATTTTTTGTGATCTTGAGATAATCCGACACCGGGGATAATGTAATGAATGTGCGGATGATAAAACAGCGTGGAGGTCCAGGTCTGCAAGACGCCTTCAAATCCAATCTGCCCGCCGACAAAGCGTTTATTGGCGGCAACCTCCTTGAGCGCCTGGGAAGACGTCTCGAAGAAGAGGGCATAACAAAGCGTCTGGTGCGCACGGAAGATAGACCGAAACGCCTCGGGAAGCGTAAAGGTCGAGATACCGACGTAGTTCTTCTTCATTGATTTGTTCAGGGGATTTGTTGTAGAATCGTTCAATCTTTTGTAAATGCTTTTCATAAATTTGAATGGTTCGATTGGATTTACCGGTAAGCTTGAGATCCTCATAAAACGTTTGATAATAGTGCGTCATGGTGTTTCTCCTTTCATGTCTTTGAGTTTTTGTTTTTGACCCAAACCAAGGAGATACTTTTTAAGGAAAGAAAAACAAGATGGAAACTGCCGTGCCCTGCACGGCTTCGTTCAACAAGACTCATCCAGCCGATCGCTACGCTCCGGCTGATTCGCACGTTGGGTATGGGAAATATTATCTTATGAAGAAGATACTTTTACTATCATGGTTCTTCGTTCTCCTATCAATGCACTGCTATGCGGCATCGGATGAAAAGAAAATAAACAAACCATTAGTAGTGAAAGTTGGATATGTAACTGACAATATACAGTCTGGCTGTAGTTGCTCTTTTTATTGGAATCGCGATGAGAAGAAAAGAGATATCAAAATAATTTTCAGCTCTGATTTGGGCAATGAAACCTGGATGAATTTAAATGGAAAAGACGTAAAGCTTAAGTTGCTTATGGCTGCGCAGTCTGAAAAGAATAATAAGAGATATAATCGGTTCTATGAAATATACGAATACGACAAGATGAAGATAAGAGTTGATTATCATATGACATGGTCATGTTTAGCTGACGATCCGGAAAATGATGCATGCGAAGTTACATATTATGATCTGAACATTACATTTACCCAGAATGGCCAGCATAAATCAATTAAAGCTAAAGGAGTGTGCGGTTGCTGAAATAAATACCCAACGTATAAAGCGATGAATTCGAGCGACGCAGGAGCCTCGATTTCATCGCGGGTTGAACAAGTCTGTTTCATCCGGGTGATGACCATGCGATTTAGAATAAATGTCCCCATTTTCACATAATAGTTGTCTCCATAACGTGTTATGGTGCTATAATTACAAAATGTTAAGGAGGTAGTATTATGAGAACGGCGGCAATGAGGGCAACTGTATATTTATTCCAATTTGCATTCAAGATGACACTATGATATATAATCGACATGGAGGTGC
>CAZJMX010000046.1:0-27013 GCA_964547345.1 uncultured Smithella sp.
GCCGGACGGCGGACATCCGCCAGTGCATCGCCTGCAACCAGGGATGCATTGAACGAGAAATGCTCGGAGAGGGAAACATCCGCTGTTCCATCAATCCGGAAACGGGGCAGGAAACCATCTATCCTGAAGGCCCTGCGAAAAAGCCCAAAAACGTGTGGGTGGTCGGTTCGGGTCCCGCAGGTCTTATCGCCGCCTCCGAGGCCTGCCGCCTCGGGCATCAGGTGACCCTTTTCGAAAAGAAAAAAATCATGGGCGGGCAGATCCGCTATGCCCAGGTTCCTCCCCACAAAGAAATTTACGGCGAATGGATCGACTGGCAGATCGGCCAGATCGAGAAGTCCAAAGTGACCATCAAAAAAGAGACCGAAGTTACGGAAGCGCTGCTTGCGGACGGAAAACCTGATTATGTCATTGTGGCCACGGGCGGAGAAAAGATTGTTCCTCCCATCGCCGGAATCGAGAAACCTTTTGTCTGCGACGCGTGGCAGATCCTGGATAAACGTGTCGCTCCTAAAGAAAACGTTGTCGTCATCGGGGGCGGGCTCATCGGCATGGAAGTGGCGGACTATCTCAGCGAAAAAGGCGTTAAGGTCACGCTTGTAGAAATGCTGAAGCGTTCACCCGTGCTGAAAATCACGTCGCACGGCTATATGCTGCATAACCGTCTGCGTGAAAGAGGCTGCCGATTGATCTTCGGTATAAAAGTCAATACCATCGGCGACGGCTGCGTGGAGTGCAGCGCAGACAACGAAGCATCAACCATCTCGCCTGTGGACCAGGTGGTGATTGCCGTGGGGATGAAGCCCGTCAATACGCTGGGGGGTGTTCTGGAAAAACTCGGGATTGCGTTTGCCATAGTGGGCGATGCCGGCACGCCCAGAAGAATCATTGAAGCAACGGAAGAAGGGGCACGCGCGGCCTGGGCCCTTTGATCGCAGGCAATGACGCAACCTCATTTTGTGTCATTTCGACCGAAGGGAGAAATCTTTCTTTGGCCGACGGCGAAAATCTGAAGACCATTGACGTGAATTGAGAGGGGTCTCATCCCTCTCAGTTCACAAGCTTCCGGAAATTTCAAATTTAAGGCCTGAGGACTCACAGAAAGGGATGACAGATGACAACAATGCTTGAGACTATATTTATCGTTTTGGTCATGTTACTTCTGGCGTTCAGCCTGAAGGTGGTGGCCCAGCAGCAGAGAATAGCGCTTTTTCGGCGTGGACGTTATGCGGGCCTCAAAGGGCCGGGACTGGTCATGGTTGTGCCGTACATGGATCGCGGCTGCAAAATTAGCATTGGAGATCAGGGCACGCTTATGCGAGATGGCACAGGAAAGTTCCGGGAATTCCAGGTGCCCGTTGTGTTCAATAATAGCATTTCTACCGGTTCGTCAATACGAGTGGTTGGCTTTGCAAAAGACAGGCTTCAGGTGATGTAGCGGAAAGTGAGCGTCCCTGTGTTTCCATTGCATACTCATCTGGATACTTTTCGAAGTGTCCGTGTGTTAAACCGGGGCAGGTTCAAATTACCCCCCATTGCCCATTCTCCGTGAGTCAATTTAAAAAGTCCGGTTTTATCAGATCATAAATAAGGGCATCACCTTATATACTTCCCTTCGTCTTTTCCATTATCCTGTTTCACAATCAGGTAATTTAAGTCTGGAGAAAGAACAGACTTATCAATAAATAAAAAGGAGAAGTATGGCGATGTCAGAAGAGATTAAAAACGCGGAAATGAAAAAGCCGAACCATGGCGCAGGTGATTTTGTCATCAAGCGTCCGTTTAACAGCATGTTGGCGACAGGGATTATTGCAACCGTATTATGCTTTATTGTGACCCTGATCTACTGGCCGATCTGGGGAACAGCCGCCAAGGGATTCATTACATTCTTTGCCGGCGCCGGGCTGCAAACAGTAGATGCGAAAACGGCCTCGAAATACGTTTCCGTATTTGCCGAGGGAACTTTCTTTTGGATGGTCATCAATGCCTGGGTTTGGCTGACGCTGGTCTTTGGAAACTATGGTAAAACAGCGTTGACACCCAAACAGCCGGGGGCGGGCATCTGGTATACCCTTGTGGGGTGCATCGCCGGTATCGCGGGCTTTTTTATCCTTGTCGGTTTCTTAGGGATTTGGTGGAAGCCCTTTAACCTCTTTATTTTGTTTGCACCTGCAACAGCCGAGGAGGTCCATCTGGCCATTGAAGGATGGGAAGTGGGCAACTTCTATGCGTTGATGGTGATCATTGCGCAGATCCCATTTATCTCGCTCTTCCAGAAGTGGCCTTTTGCTGGAAATATGAAAGCCCCCTGGGATGGTTTCGGCGTCATGATGACAGGCACCGTCTTTGCCCTCATCACTTGGCTTGCGCTTGTGGTTCCGAGCTTTATGAAATTGACTATCGGAGGGCATGCGGTGGTCAGCCAGCCTTTCGGATCATGGCCATCCGTTGTCGCCTTTTGTGAGTGGTTTATCTTCTGGTTTCTGATCCCTGCCGAAGGAGGGGAACTCTATCCCCAGAAGTTCTTCGCCAAAAAGCAGCCCTATATGGGGATTGTCGGGTTGATTATCGCCTTTGTCATGGCCCATGTTTCCATGATTGCCGTCCGGCCCATCCTCGCCTCTCTGGACCTGATGCCGGGCGCCCCCGTCGATCTGCTGTCGGCATCGATGGGCCTTTCCATCGTCGTCACCATGCTGGTGTGGCATCATCTCTTCGATGATTTCCCATCGGTGCAGATGGTTCCGAATCAGGCCGCCCGCGTCCTTTGCCGTATTGCCATCTGGGTGATTCTGGGAAGCATCATGGGCGTGATCTGGATTAAGACCTACAAGATGCTGCCCTTTGGCGGCACGGATTACGGGCTGGGCTTTCCGACCATGGGCATCCTGGCCGGCCAGTTCGCCTTCCTGATGGTGGTCCTTTACTACAACACCTTCTTTGACAAGTGGCTGGTTGTCAAAAAGATTCCCGTGAAAAAATAAATGTTGTCAGACTTATGATTTTTTATTGAAAGGGACGGGTTTCTGACCCGTCCCTTTCAGTCTGAGTAAAATGGAAATTTCAAGATGGCCCTTTGACTTCCCTATTCAAAGAGACGGATTCCAAAGGCCAGCAAATTGTTTGCAGGAAGAACCATCACCGATACCCATTTAGATCAATCAGAAGGCTTGAGTTAGCAGAGAACATCCATCAAAGAGAAAGTTCAAGTGAAAATAGGGCGGCCTTAATTATTCCCAGCAGCCCTCAATTTGTTGAGGCTCCACCACATATTGAGGGCAAATTCATCATTTCAGGTTTCTATGCCGCGCTGTACTATTAACCTAACCAGCCGTATTAGATAATGTATCAGGAATTCTTGTTCCCCTTTAACGATTGGCCGACTAAATGCGTTTACCCATCCTGGGGAAAGGGGGTAAATAAACGGCCGTGAAAGCTTTTTAAGGAAATAAAAAAATAGGAAGATAGAGAGTAGCAGATCAGCAACCCGATAAATTTCATTGGAAGAGTACCCGAGAAAGGGGGGGACGATGAAGAAATTGAAAATTATTTTCTTTTCTACCGTTTTGGTTTTAGGTGCGGTGTGTGCAGCATGCGCCATAACTTTAACGGATGTGACGAATTTTAGTGCTACCGGCACAATTCCAGCGGAAGATTATGTGTCATACGGCTGGGGAGATGTTAATTTCTTAAGCTCTCCGCAAGAATATCCACAAAGTTATGACTATGTCGCATGGGAACACAAATTCACTTTTAACCCTTCTGCCGTAGAGATACAGTCTGGAACATTGAAGTTATTCCTGCGCAATAACGTAAATACCGCCGCATTTTTACCTGAGCCGTCTCAGCATGCCTTCAGTTGGCTGGAAAACAGCTATTGGAACATAGGTCAGGTCGATACCGGCACCTATACTTCTGATGTCAACGTTAATTTCTTATCCGATGGCGTCTTCCAGGTGAGAATCGCAGCTGGCGGGGGCGATTTTTATATTGATAAATCAGAACTGACCATCAACTACACCGCCGTCCCCGAACCGGCCACCATACTGCTTTTGGGTTTCAGTCTGGTGGGTGTCGCCGGCATCAGGAGGAAAATCCAGCGATAGACTGAATACGAATTCTTATTCTAAAAGGCAGGGGCGGAAATGTCCCTGCCTTTCTTAATTTTATGACTACTGAGTACCACAACCTGTCAAGTCCGGACGATTGCTACCCAAGGGTTGCTATGAAACCATTTTATGACATCCCACCCATCCATATTTTCAAGAGTCTTGACTTAAATCAAGGCGCAAACAGGATTCCTGATTTAATATAAAGCCGAATGATGAAACCGGATTCGATGAAGGAGGTTAAACATGGAAAACCAGATCAACCGAAACATCAAAGATTTGATCGACGAATATCCTGCGATTAAAGGCGTGCTCGATGAATATCAGATTGGTTGCGTGGCCTGCAATGTGGGAACATGCAGACTTGCGGACATTGTGGATATTCACAATCTGACGTCGGAGGAAGAATACCGGCTGATGAAGAGCCTGGGCAACATCATCTATCCGTCAGGACTCTTTGAGATGCCCGCGCCCAAAAGCAGATCTGCCGGGAAAACGCACGAGATCAAATACTCGCCGCCGATGCGGGAACTGGTTGCGGAACACGTTTTAATCAAACGGCTGATTGCCTTAATCCCTGCCATCGCTCAATATTTGCAATCGGCAAAGGACGTGGATTTAGAATTAATCAGCAATTGCACGGATTTCATCACACAGTATGCCGACCGGTTCCATCATGCCAAGGAGGAAGAAATTCTATTTGGATATTTTGACAATGGCCTGGATATTCTCCGAGTGATGCTTTGCGACCACAAAAAGGGCCGGGCATTTGTACAAGCCATTAAAAGCGCATTGGCCGAAGGTGGAAACAACGCCGGCCGGATTTCCGAAAACCTGTCCGCTTATGGGACGCTTCTGACCGAACACATTGAGAAAGAAGATAAAATTCTCTATCCGTGGATGGACCGCATCTTGACGACAGGACAGGTGGGAGAATTATATTCGAAGTTCCGTAAGAGCGATGAACGATTCGAAGGCGTTGCCTGCAAATATGAACAATTAATTAACAAATTAGAAGACCAATTCAAGGAGGTATAACAATGAGTCTTAATGGTTGTCCGGGTTCCCGGTCTATTGATTTCGGCAAGCAGGAGAAAAAACAATCCGATGATCTAGGAAAAATCGCATCCGAGCTCAGGCAGTGGCCCGTCCAGATGCATCTGATTGCACCCACGGCGTCTTATTTCACGGGCGCGGATGTCCTGCTGGCGGCCGATTGCGTTGCCTTCAGCTACGGCGATTTTCACCGGGATCTCTTGAAAGGCAAGTCGCTGGGCGTGGCCTGCCCCAAGCTCGATTCCAATCAGGAGATCTATATTGAAAAGATTCGTTCCTGGATTGATGACGCAAAAATCAACACCCTGACGGTTGCAATCATGCAAGTGCCTTGCTGCCGGGGCCTGCTCCAGATTGTGAATCAAGCCACACAGAAAGCCAGCAGGAAGGTTCCGGTGAAATGCATCGTACTTGGTTTGCAAGGTGAAATATTACAAGAAGATTGGATATAGAAAACAGATGAGCCCTTCGGAGCCTAACGCCTTGCCTCCCCGGAAGTTGACCGTCCAGACCTGCAAGGGGGTTTATGGAACATGCCCCCATAACCTTGTGGAGAAGGGGGTTGTGATATCTTTGCAATCCGCTTTGGATGAATTGAAAAAATCTTATGGCGTACCGCAGGAAAGCGGCGGATTGCACATCCATGATCTCTTGCAGGTTTCCATTTCGATGTGTCCGAACGCCTGTGCAAGACCGCAGATAGCGGATATCGGGATCATCGGAGCCGTTATACCGCAGATGGATGCAGGACTGTGCTCTGGGTGCAACCTGTGTGTGACCGCCTGCAAGGAGAACGCGATGGCTGTTGCAGACCACACGCCCGCCATCAGCAAGGCCTGCTTGTTTTGCGGCTTGTGCATCGCCAAGTGCAATACGGGGGCGCTGATGCCTTCGCAATTCGGATTTCGCATCCAACTGGGCGGAAGGCTGGGCAGGCATCCTCAACTGGCCCGGGAATTGCCGGGCATTTACACGGTGGAGGACGTCTGTGAAATTATCCGACGTGGCTATCCGTTATACCTTTCTTGTGCAAAGCCGGGTTGGCGTTTGACGGATGTGATCACGTCCGTCGGTTTGTCCTGGCTGCCGGAAAACATATTGCGATGAAGAATCATTTGTGTTCAAGAACCCCTTGACATACAAGACCGCGTTTCTTATACTTCACGCTACGAAAAGGAAGTTTTTATCAAATAATCTGCACTGAAAAAAACATTTCACAGTAAAGCCATTGCCCCAAGAACAGCGATAAAAGGAGAATCATGGTCCAATCCGTCAAATTCCGGGATCCCAGAGTACACCAGAAAATCGACCGCCAACGCGCATGTCCGAAATGCCACCGGGACCAGGATGAGTGCCTCTGCGCAAAGGCGCCGGTTCTCGAGAACCGAATCTCTGTGATCATTCTTCAGCACCCGCAGGAACAATACAAAGAGCTCAATTCCGCCTGGCTTACCAACATCATGCTGAAGAACAGCGACATTCGTGTCGGCCTGTCCTGGAATGGATTCAAGTCGGTGGGGGGGGAATCCGCAATGCCTTCACAATGGGGAATCCTGTTTCTTAACAGCAAAGGCAATGCCTCGGATCCACCGGTCGCCATTTTGGACCGGAAGAAACAGCGCGTCACCGATTCTGGATTTCTGAAAGGGATCATCGCACTTGACGGGTCATGGAAGCAGGCAAAGACGCTGTGGTGGCGCAATCCCTGGTTCCTGAAACTCAACCGCATCTCACTGAACCCCGCGCATGCGTCGCTCCGCGCGCAAACCCGCGAGGGGGGCCTTTCCACAATCGAAGCCATTGCGTTTGCCCTCGATAATCTTGGTGAAGATAAAAAAATCGGCGAGAGCCTTCGCGAGAATTTCCGACAGCTGATCGTCGAGAGATAGAGGGTGTCCTTAAGTTATCACTTGAATCTTGCGAGTAAAAGGGGACGTCCCCTGTTCGGTGAATTGATATTTTGAAGACGTCCCCATTCGCCATTCTTTCATGCTGCTTAAGTCGTAATCAACTTATTTTGCATCGTCAACCTTCTCTGCGGCTTCCCTCTCTGCGGCGGCTTTCTTCTTCGCGGCTTTCTTCTCGGCAGCAGCGCTCTTCTTGGCGGCTTTCTTGTCGGCACGCGCTTTCTTCGCGTCAGCCTTTATGGCAGCCTCGTCAGCCTTCGCATCAGCCTTTACGGCCTCTATTGCGGTTTTTTCTTCAGCGGCAGCTGTTGCGGGCTTGTCAGCAGCCATAACGGTGGTGGAAAATGCGAAAACCAATAGAACAACAAATAGTACTAAACGCTTCATCTGTAGATCCTCCTTGTTAAAATAGTTTTAGTTTTGATACTACCCTTTTTCTAAGGGACTCCATCTTATATACAAGCACAGGTTTATTTCACGCTTGATACTGGTTTGTCAGTTTGCCACGACCTCTTCCCTTGGATGGCTTTTGGTGACCCCGGAGACAGCCTCGTTATAAATCCGGCTAATATCCCGCTTAAGCAATCCTATTAAAAGGATAGGCTATCGCCACAAGGGTATAATGAAATGTATGAGGACGGACTTGACAGTTGATAGGAAGGATGGTCCGGTAACGGTTCTATTAAATAAGTAGAACCGTTACCTTGGCCCTTTACAACTGCCATGATTATAATTTTCGGTATCTCCCCTTTTTTTGGGTTTACAGACTTGCAGAGTGCGCTGATACGTCACCAATATCGGGCAGTATCTCTTCTTTAGCCGGATCGCCTTTCATGGGTTTGTCTTTACTGCCGCCGATCACTTTTTTGGCTTTTTCGGTAACCATCTGCGGTTCTTCGTTGAGTTTCCACAACACTTTTTCTACGTCCTTGTCGCAGACCCTTTCTTTTCCTGCAAATTCGTTATTCGGGTCTTTCATAACCTTATCCATCAGTTTTTTTTCTTCACATTCATCCATAACGATCTCCTTTGATAAAGTTTTGTCGCATTATTGTTTGTGCCGCTAAAAATTCTTGCCAACCGAAACTTTTTGCCCGAGTTTTTTGCAGGGAACGTCATCTACTGAAATCCAAGTGGTATGGTATTGAGCGATGAAAGGCGCCGCAGTTAGCCTTCACTTACTGCATCTGTTAGCTGCTGATTCTTCTGTCATCCAAATTCAACTTTTACTTTCAAATAGATTTGAATGTTCATAATTTTCCACTAGACGGATTCATTCTATCGTGTGATATTTGCAAATAATCGGCCAATAGCCGAATGAAAATCGCAAACCTTGATTATCCTTTAATAACATGATGTTCTCTTGATAAGAAAGAAGGCGGCAAAGCATGAAATGATTCGTTTGCCCTCCATATATAGCGGAACCTCAGCATGTTGCGGTATATGTTTTAGATAGAATGTTATGAGATGTTCATGCCAAGACAATCACGCATCGATACATCCGGAGCCTTGCATCATGTGATATGCAGGGGAATTGACCGCCAGAAAATCTTTACAGAGAAAGATGATTACTTATTATTTGTGAAGCGGCTGGGGGATTTGTTGATTGAAACCGGGACATCTTGTTTCGCATGGGCGTTAATCCCCAACCACTTTCATCTTTTACTGCGAACAGGGAATGTACCGATTTCTGTTCTGATGAAACGACTGCTGACCGGTTATGCTGTCAATTTTAACCCGGCGTCACAACCGATACGGTCATCTTTTCCAGGATCGCTATAAAACCATTTTGTGCCAGGAAGACGCCTATCTTTTGGAACTTGTTCGCTACATTCATCTGAATCCATTGCGTGCAAACCTTATTTCTGAATACGGAAGCCTAGCGGGGTATCCCTATTGTGGGCACGGTGCCCTGATGGAGCGAAGGAAAATAGAATGGCAGGATACACAATATATCCTCAGACTATTTGGAAATAAAACATCAAGTGCCCGGAGTGAATACAGCCGGTTTGTCCGCAGTGGCATCGAACAGGGGAATCGTCCGGACTTGACAGGTGGTGGTCTGTTGCGAAGTCATGGGGGGTGGACCGGGTCAAGGCATTAAGGGAAAACCGGCGAATATCAAAAAGGTGATGAGCGAATATTGGGAGATGGAACTTTTGTAAAAGAAGTTTTGGAGAAGGCAGAAGAAAAATTCAAGGAAAAATACTGGCTCCAAGCCAGAGGATATAATCTGGACAAATTGATCAGGCGAGTGGCCGAAATAACCCAACTTACACCGGACGATATATTAGACTCCTTAAGGGATGCAAAAAGGACAGAGGCAAGAAGCATTCTGTGTTACTGGGCCACAGAAAAGCTCGGAACGCAGCAAAGGCAGTTAGCGCAAATGCTGAAACGTTCCCAATCGGCGATTACCTATGCGGTCCGGAGGGGGAAGGCAATTGTTGAGGACAATTCATGGCGGATTCAATGAAGCTGGATTGATATTTTGAAGTACCCTATTGTGCCCCTAATGGTTGTGATCTTCCCCCGAATTGCCCCAAGAAACGGGGTCGGTCAAAGAAAGAATCGCCGGAAAAGCAAAACAAATAGAACCGTTCCCATTATTCCCGAACCGTCCCCATTATTCCCCTCTTTTCCCCCTTCAGTGATTTTTGAGCGTCTTCTCAAAGAACTTCACGACTTCTGAATTGAAGCCAACATGAAACGCTGCCCGATCGAAGCCCGCCGAGCTCGTGCAGATTGCAGGGGCTATCGAAGCGAGCGCATCGCTGCAGGGTGCCAGGAAATCGAAGTGACCGGCATTCGGAACGACGTGATAGTCCGGTGCTTCGGGCAGTGCCAGTCGCACTGCCTCTGCAAATCGTGGGTGCGGCAAGATGAGATCGTTCTCGGCTCGCCAGAGTTGCACCGGCACCTTAACGTTTTTCAGACCGTCCGGTGAGAACGTGAATCCGAGCGCTGGTGCAGCAACCACTGCGGCCTTGATGCGTGCGTCGGCGACCGCGATGGTGCCAGGCACGACGAACGGGCTCTCACTCTTGGCCGCCACCTGGCATGCGAAGTCGCCGGGATGCTGCCGGCACATCGGACCGATCTTCGTGAGGTCCGGGATGCCACCGATGATCGCGAGCGTGGTGAATCCGCCGGCGGAAAAGCCGAACATGCCGACGCGCTGCGGGTCGATCGCCGCACGCTCCTCCCAGGTTGACAGCATGTGGTCGATCACACGACTGACCTGCCTGGGCCTGTCCATGATGTCGAGGTTGCGACTCTGGTCGGCGTAGTTGTCGCCCGTATGGTTCATGGCCACCACGACGAAGCCCGCATCCGCCAAGGCAATGGCCGTGTCGAAATGACCGAGGTAGGAACCGCCCGTTCCGTGGGACATCACAATCATCGGCAATGCCTTGCCGTTCACCGGTGCGTTGATTGCGACGGTCATCGTTGTCGGGCCCATTGACACGGGTTTGGCAAGGGTCTGGCTCGGATACCAAATGCCGATCACGAGTGGCTTGCTATTCGGATCAGCGGCAACCCCTTGCTGGAAGCCGGCAGCATGGACACATGTGCCGGAGAGTATGATCGCAATCGCGGCGGCAGCGGATAACAGTTTCGACTTATTGATCTTGTAGATATTTGCTGACTTCTGGAATAACGCCGGATTGGTCTGCTTGAGATTGCTCGGCTTCGATGAGATTTGCGAGTGGGTCTTCAATGTGGGCATTTTCTTGCCTCCTAAGATAACGTTCAGTTATGAGATCCCTTTAAGAGCGTCCCATTGGTTCCCTATCCGATTTCATGGTATCCCTTCTTAATTATTTCGATTTGACTGCTGGGCGACCAAGATCATGTGGATAGTATCAGCAAATAGCCTGCCAACAACCGGAAGAAAAGCAGGATATTGAAATCATGCTTAATAACAGCTGGTTATATTAGAATTGATGAACATAGGGAAGGTTGAACCGATTGGTTTGCCCTCGGCATTTCGTGGAACCTCAACATATGGAGGGATACGCTGGGCGTCCCCCTGTTCCTGGCCTTGAAATTGAGTGACTAAGTTACCGCGCAAACATTTCTGCAAGAACTGATAATACTTTTTCTTGCGTTTTTACTTCAATGCTACCAAGTTTCTTTACAAGCCTTGTTTTGTCAACTGTTCTGATCTGATCAAGCACGATCTGGCCATTCTTCCTTTTAAATGTGCAGGGTATGCGTGTTGGATAATTTCTGCCTTTTGTAGTCATGGGCGCCACAATAATTGTGGCGATAAAATTGTTCATCTCATCGGGTGAAATGACCAGGCAAGGCCGTGTTTTGCGTATTTCACTTCCCACTGTCGGATCGAGGTCAATCAGGAAAACGTCAAAACGATTAACTACCATTCCCATTCATCCTTATCCCATTGCGACGGATTAACCGCATCGTTATCCAACAAAACATCATCAGCATTGAGCGCCATAAGTTTGAATTTATCCGCCCAATCAAAGCGGGGCTGTGTTGCCGGTCGTATAATGATTTTTTGTTCGCTTACCTCCAGATCGACTTCATTAGCCAAGTGGCTTTGCTCCAGCATAATTTTGGGAATACGGATGCCTTGGGAATTGCCAATGCGGATAATATTTGTTCTCATCTTTCATGCCCCTTTAACGTAATTACATTATAGCTACGTTTAAAAATTAGATCAAGCAAAAAACAGGGCAATTTATACAGTCATTTGAAAAAGACCAGTGCACTCGCCTTGAAAAACAAAAAAGTTGTTGAAAATAGATCGCAAATAATTGTTATAATATAAATAATTACAATAATATATAGCATTAACTTAATATTTTGCGGGCGTCCCCTATTGTGCCCATGTTCCCGTCAAGAGAAAAAACGCTTTTTTAAAAACGTAATAATCTCAGTGAAAATAACACGAGTGCGTCCAACACGAGTGGGACGTCCATAAAATACTAAGTTTGTCAAAAATAGCGCAACACAGGGACAGGAATGCTGTTAACTTATTAACTATCTCAAAATATTTAGCATCAAACCCCTGTCGAATCTGATCTGACCGGTGTACGTATTGTTTTTTAGTCTTCCGGTCTCTGATGACGCGCCCCTTTAGAGCGCGTGCTGATTGGTAAAACAAGTCAATGATTATTGACAGCGGCGGTTCTGGCAACTCATCCCAAAACGATCTGCCTCTCTATCGGGGTTTCCGCTTTTCCACCCATTCGAAATACTTCTCAATGGCATAGACGGCCTCCTGGATCGTTCCGTAAACGGGAAAGCCGGCCTTGCGCAGCGAGTTGAAGGTATCGATCCTGATGCGCTCCGCTTCGAGGTTGTTTTCCAAAAAGGATATGAGGACGGGAATCACCGGCTTCCTGATGCATTCGGCCATTTTCATGATCGTGTCGGCGCTGTTCTTGATCTGGAGTATCATCTCGGCCTGGATGAGGTATTCGACGTCAAAGTAGGGAATGATCACATCGATGTTGTCGTCCTGATCCATAGCCTGCATCGTATGCAGCATGACGTTGAGGTCAAAGCCGAAGGCGCCCAGATCGACGGGGTTGGTTGTCGAGGTGTTGACGCCCCTGATTTTTTCGCTGATCATCTGTTGCGCGCGGGGTCCCAGTTCGGGAAGCTCAATCCCCGCGGCAACGGCCAGGTCGGCAAATAATACCGAAACGCCGCCGCCCGCACCCAGAAACCCGACGCGTCTGCCATTCGGGAGTTTTTTCGCGGTGCCCAGCATCGCCAGGTTCATCAGTTGATCAAAATCGTCCACCAAAAGGCCCCCATGCTGCCGCACGGCTGCGGACCAGATCGTGTAGTTGCTGGCCATGGCGCCCGTGTGGCTGGCCGCCGCTTTCGAACCCTCCTCCGTTCTTCCGCCCTTAAGGATGAGCACGGGCTTTCTGGTCGTCGTCCTCTTGAGCGTTTTGAGGAATCCGGCGACATTCTTGATGTCTTCGACATAGAAGGCGATCAGGCGGATCCTGTCGTCGTCCGCCAGATACTCCAGGTAGTCCTCCACCCGCAGGTCGATCTGGTTTCCGTAGGAGACAACTTTGTTGAGCCAGATATGGCGGGTCGTGGCCATGGCTACAAAGCTCGACGTAATGCCGCCGGACTGCCCCAGGAAGGCGATGGCGCCCGGCTCTTCCTGCTCGTTTAAAAGTTTGAAGGACAGCTTCGATTCGAAGCACTGCACGCCGATGCAGTTGGGGCCGATGATGCGGAGATGGCCCTTGCGGGCTTCCCGGATCATGTCTTTCTCCATTTGCAGATTGCCCGTTTCGCCGAATCCCGAGGTGAAGAAATGGATGAACTTGATGCCCTTGCGCACGGCCGCCTTGACGATGTCGATGGACTGTTCTACCGGAGCGGCCACTAGGGCGTAATCGACCGGCTCCGGAAGGTCGTCGATCGACGGATAGGCCTTGACGCCCGAGACTTCCGTGCGGCTGGGATTGACGGGATAAAGTCTCCCGGCATAGCCGTTCATCTGCAGGATCTGGAAATAGGGCACTTTCCCTCCGCCCAGGTTGTCCGACGCGCCGATGACAGCTACACTTTGGGGATAAAATAATGCTTCAAGATTCATTGCCTTCCTCCTTTACATCTCCGATTGAGATTCCATGGTATCGTTTGATGGGGTGTTTGATTAAATTGATTAACGATCAGGTTCAGCATGTCAGCACCGAGAATGACGGGTTGGGACCGCCGGACGGGGATCACTCCATTTTCTGTTAAGAGCCTTCGGCAAGTTCCATGCCGGCACTTCACCTTCCAGTTGCCGGTAGGCCGTTTACCAAGCGGTGCTATCTTACAACTTTGCCGATGGGATGCAAGAGGAAATCAAAAAAACCTCAGGTAACAGCGGGACGCTGTTACCTGATTAACTTACTCAAATATAATACGGAAAATGGGGTCACGAAAATGGGGTCAGGTCTTGGCGGCCTGTTGCCCAAATACATTTTGCAAAGATTATAAAGTCAGGTTATAAAAATAGCAACACAATCATGGAGAGCAACCACTATGATTGGCTACCAACCTGACTTTCAGCCAAAACTATTCTACCATTCTATTAATCTTGATGAACGCATTCCAGTAAATCACATCTTGAGAAAGCTTCGGAGCAGCATTGATTTTGATTTCATGTATCAGGAAGTGAAAGATCTGTATGGCGGGAATGGGAATATATCCGTCCCCCCTCCGACAATTCTCAAGAAGATGTTACTTTTGATTTTATACAATGTTCGATCCGAACGGAAACTTATGCACACCTTACCAATGCGCTTGGACTGGCTGTGGTTCTTGGATTATGATTTAGATAGCGAGATTCCGAATCACAGTGTTTTAAGCAAAGCGCGCACCCGCTGAGGCGCAGAGGCTTTCCAGCGCTTTTTTGAAAGGATTGTCTGGCAATGTGTTGAAGCAGGCCTGGTGAATGGTTCCAAATTATTTATGGATTCCAGCCTTGTTCAAGCCGACGCCTCCAATAGCTCTGTGATCAAACTGAATAAGGAAGCTTTAAAAAACCACTTGATCAAAGGCTTTCAGGAGCTCGAATCCCGCTTAGAAGAGACTGAGCTGGCCAAGAAAATCGATGATGACCATGCACCGAAGACCGGTTTCGCAAATCGAAATCATATTTCCACCACCGATCCGGACGCTTCGGTAACGCGCCAAGGCGCCGGTAAGCCGAAACTCCAATACAAGGCACACCGCAGTGTTGATGCCAAGGCAGAGATCATCACTGCGACGGAAGTTACCCCCGGTGAAGTCAATGAGGCACATCTTCTTTCTACCCTTTTAGCTCTGCATCAGGACAACACACAGACGACAGCGGATACAGTAGTTGCAGACACGAAGTATGGTACGGTTGAAAACTACCTTAAATGCTGCGATATAGGCATCAACGCCCACATTCCCGATTTAAAGAGAAGCCAGGAGGAGCGAGAAAGCCGCCGGGGCATATTTACAGAGGACGTTTTTCAGTATGATGCCGAGACCGACACCTACCTGTGTCCGGCCGGTCAGCAGCTGAAGAAAAGGAACTTCAACCCAAAGCGAGATGCTTTCGAATACAAATGTTCGATCAAGGTTTGTCGAGATTGTACGTTAGTTACCCAATGCACCCATTCGAAATCCGGCAGATCGCTAAAGAGGCATCGTCTCCAGGACGATTTAGACAAAATGCGAAACGCCGCGCACGCAATCCGAAAAGTCTAAAAGAGACATCCGGATAAGGCAGCATCTTATGGAACGGTCTTTTGCCCGGGCAACGCGATACGGTTTCAAGCGTGCCCGGTGGCGAAGACTTTGGCGTGTTCGTATTCAGGAATATCTCACATCGGCCGTGTAAAACATCATAGTGCTTTTTGCTTACGGGAAAGAACGAGGCATGGCACTGTCATGCAAATTACCCGCAACCCAAAAGCGGTTTTTCTGCTCTTATTTATCGTTTTTAAATATCCGAAATGTTGTTTTCAGATTTTCCGAAGACGCTTTGTCCTCAGACAGAGGATATCAATTCTTTGCAGAACGCATGCTGTAAAAAAGTGCTTTGGGCAACAGGCCGTTGAAATATAAGTTTGTGACGTTAGGGGGGCTGACATTACGGAGGATTCGGGGGACATGGAAACAAAGGGGACAAACAAAGGGGACGGTTCAATTTCTTGTATGCGGCGGCTCCCTACCAGATAATTCTGGCATCAACGGCCATGCAGCCCCGGGCATCGACCATAAGGGGATTGATATCCAGTTCCGCGAGGTCGGGAATTTCCGTGGACAGGAAGGACAGGCGCTCCATGGCGCAAAGCATGGCCTCCCAATCGATGCCGGCCTCACCGCGTGCGCCTTTCAGCAGGGGGTATATCTTCAGGGATGAAAGCATCTTCTGCGCTTCCGCTCTGCCAATGGGGACAAGCTCGCGGCTGATATCCTTGAAAACTTCCGTATAAATGCCTCCCAGCCCGCAGACGAGGACTTGGCCGAAATTCGGGTCATGCTTAAGCCCCAAAAGCAGCTCCGTACCCCCGGCCTGCTCCTGCAACTGGTATTGCTCGATGCGGACCTGCGGATCGCGCAGGTGAACCCTGGCCGTCATCGCGGTGAGCGCATCGGAAAGGTCATTCGGGTTGTTAATGCCTGTCGTCACACCTCCCCATTCGCTTTTATGAAGAAAGGGCTTTCCCGCAAGCTTGAGAACCAGCGGATAATGAAGGGCGGCGGCGCCTTTCTTGATCTCTTCCCGGGATCGGCCCGTGATCCCGCGGACAACGGGAATTCCGAAGGCGGCAATAAGCTGAAGGGCATCGTCGCCTGCAAGAACCTTTTCTCTTCTTCCCTTCCGGATAAGGGTTTCCGCAATACTCTTATTGCAGGTGAATGTCTGCTGAGAAGGGATTGCGCGGCGCCTGATCTGATGGTAGCGGCGGCAGTAGGAAAGACCCTGCACCGCCTGCTCCACGGAGCCAAAACAGGCGACGCCGTCGATCTTTTCAAACTGCTCTTCCGTTTCCGGGGTGGTCATATACAACCACATGGCCGCAGGCTTTGGGCAGCCCGCCTCCTGCCTGGCTTTCCGGACGGATTCCAGAACTTCGGTCTCCGGATGAAGGGGGGATTGAAAATCGGGGATAATGCTGAGCACGGCGTCGATGTTCCCGGATTTCAGAAGTTCCGTAAGCGCGAGGCGGTAGATTTCACGATAGTTCCGGCCGATCATGCCCATCGGCCAGATGTCGATGGGATTTCCGGCAGGAACCCAGTCCGGAATGCCGTGCTTTAATTTTTGGGCCAGGCCTTCGGGAAGATCGCCCAGGGTCAGACCGAAATCTTCGCAGGCGTCAGTAGCCATAATGCCTGCCGCGCCCGTGGCCGTGATGATGCCGAGCCTGTTTCCCGCCATTTCCCCGAAACGCAGGAGTGAGCGGATGGCCACCGCCATCTCAACACTGTTGTTGACGCGGATGATGCCTGCCCGGTCAAAAGCGGCGTCATTGACGGCATCTTCGCCGACCATCGATCCGGTATGGGACAGGGCGGCTTTTGCGCCGGCCTGGCTCCGCCCCGTTTTTAAGACAATGATCGGTTTGCTGAAGGTGATCCGCAAGGCCGCTTCCAAAAATTCCCGGCCGCGGAGAACGCCTTCCATGTGCAGGACGATCACCCGGGTTTCAGGGTCGCTTTCGAAGTATTCCAGGAGATCGACAAAATCGACATCGCAGGCGTTGCCGATGTCGATGGCCTTTCCCCACGTGTGATAGGCAAAATTCTGCGATGCTACCTGGATGAGGCCGGTCTGCGCGATGAGCGAGACGGGGGGCACATTACGCGGAATGCGCAGGTCGATGAAGCCGGTTGAAAAGTTATAGAAGTTATTCAGAACCCCCATGGTATTGGGGCCGAGGACCCGAACCCCGCTTTCCCTTGCGATTCCGGCTATCTGATGCTGAAGATCGCGGCCGTGCCCGTCGGCGTCGGAGAATCCCTGACTGATAATGATGACTCGCCCGATGCCCGCCGCGACGCATTCTTTGAATGCTTTGATAACCTGATCACGGCCAACGGAAATCAGGGCGAGATCGGCAGCTTCCGGTACCCGGGAAACAGAGGGATAGGCTTTAAGACCGAAGATTTCTGTGGCCTTGGGATTGATCGGATAGAGCCGTCCGGAAAATCCGTAGCGAAGCATGGTCTCGATTCCGTTATAGGTTCCCGGACCCGTCTTGCGGGGCGCACCGATCATCACGACGGATTCAGGATGAAAAAATTTCAGCATAGTGAACAGAGGTCCTTTTACATATTGTTTAATCTCTTGCGGACATTACAGGTTGAACGCCTTGTCTGTCAACCGAAATGGGATTCCGGCAGCATCGGCAACAGGGTTGCTTGATGAAGAATGCAGGATCATTATTTCATTGACAGGCATTGCCTTATTGAATAACCATTGCAGAGAAACTATGAATTAACAACATGGAGGAATTTCAGATGATGAAGGAATTATTTTCTCTTAAGGGACGCACGGCACTCGTCACGGGCGGTTCACGCGGGATCGGCCGCATGATCGCGGAGGGCTTCCTCGAACAGGGCGCGCGCGTCTACATCTCATCGCGCAAGGCGGATGCCTGCGATGCAACAGCCAAAGAACTCTGTGGGCTGGGTCAGTGCATCGCCCTGCCGGCAGATGTATCAACGGTTGCGGGTGCAAAGTCCTTAGCCGGCCAGTTTGCCGCGCGCGAAGAAAAGCTTGATATCCTTGTGAACAATGCGGGGGCTGCCTGGGGAGAACCTTTCGATGACTTTTCTGAAAAAGGCTGGGATAAAGTTGTCGACCTGAATTTAAAGGCGCCGTTCTTTTTAAGCCAGGCGCTGATCGGGCAATTACGCAAAGCAGCCGAAGACCGGCCGGCAAAGATCATCAATGTGTCCTCGATTGACGGCGTCATTGTCAATCCCATGGAGACTTATTCCTATGCCGCAAGCAAAGCAGGTCTGATCCATTTGACCCGGCGGATGGCTCTGCGACTGATCAAGGACAATATCGTTGTCAGCGGAATCGCGCCGGGGGCTTTCGCATCGGAGATGAACAAGCTTGCCCGCGACCACCAAGACATGGTCGCGGCCAGCATTCCCGCAAAACGCATCGGGCGGGATGAGGACATGGCCGGAGCGGCGGTTTATCTGGCATCCCGGGCCGGGGACTACGTCGTCGGCATCACTATTGTGGTCGACGGGGGTGTCACGCTCAAAGCCGTTACGCTTGAATCCTGACCGTGCAGAAGAACAAAAGGACCAATGGAGACGCCCTTAACTAATTAAGTTATCAAGAAAAGCCATGCCATTCCTGCATTTCCGGCGGTTGGAGATTTATTCTTCAACCGTTTTTTTGTTAAATCAAGACCCTGATCTTTCCCCAGATTTCCAATCTTTCGCTTGACGTATTACGTATCGCGTGATAGATGATGAGTCATGATTAAATCATTCGCGTGCAAAGAGACTGAGGCGTTGTTTCATGAAATACCCATTCGGCGTTATCAAGCCATAGAACGTCAGGCCAGGCGCAAACTTTTATATCTGCACAGCGTGAGAAACCTGAAAGATTTGTCACAGCCGCCGGGCAATAAACTGGAATCTCTCAAAGGCGACAGAAAAGGACAACACAGCATCCGCATTAACGATCAGTGGCGTGTTTGTTTCGAATGGCGGGACGGGGACGCTTTCAATGTGGAAATTGTCGATTACCATTAATACAAGGAGGCTTCAATGCAGAGAAAAACTAATTTACTCGATATAATCCCGCCCGGCGAAATCCTGGCTGAAGAGTTTATGAAACCGATAGGCTTAAGCATAAATCAACTGGCAAGGGATATTGACGTGCCACCCGGACGAATCAGTGAGATTATCAACGGCAAGCGTTCCATTACAGCCGACACGGCGCTGCGCCTTGGTAAATATTTTAGTGTAGCCCCTGAAACCTGGCTGAACCTGCAAACGGATTATGATTTACGCGTCGTAAAACGCACAACCTGGACGGATATTGAATCGCATATCAAAACACGGGCCGCGTAGCCAGAGGCAGAGGACAATAGAGGACATCCCTTAAGAATGATGCCGAAATCTTGCTTTTTCGATTGGGTGTGCTATGTTGCAAGCCATGCAGCCAATAATCATTCCCCGGAAGGAACACCGGATCTCCCGGAAAAAGGTAAACCGGAATGTTCTCCTGACGCTTTACCGACTCCGCGACAATGGCTTCATTGCTTATTTGATCGGAGGGTGTGTCCGTGACCTACTCCTGGAGCGCACACCCAAAGACTTCGACATCGCAACAGACGCCAGGCCCGGTCAGATCAAACGTCTCTTTCGCAATTGCCGTCTTGTCGGCCGCCGTTTCAGGCTGGCCCATCTGCACTTTGCAGACGAAATCCTCGAAGTTTCCACATTTCGGGCTGATGCCCTCTCTGATGAATCGGACATGGAGAGGCCGGTTCCCAATAACCACAAGCCCCGTCACCTCAAGGATGACTCCGGAATGGTGCTGCGAGACAACGTCTTTGGCACGCCGGAACAAGATGCCCTCCGCCGTGACTTTACGATCAATGCCCTTGCCTACAATATCGCAGACTATTCGGTCATTGACTACTCGACCGGACTTTGCGACCTCCGCGAGGGGCTCATTCGCCCGATCGGCGACCCGAATGTACGATTTGCGGAAGACCCGGTGCGTATGCTCCGCGCCGTTCGTTTTGCCGCATCCCATAATTTTGTCATCGAACCTGCAACGTGGGAGACCCTCTGTGAGTTGTCCTCCACAATTTCCCGCGCGTCACCGGGAAGGCTCTATGAAGAGATTTTGAAACTCTTCCTGTTTGGCGCTGCGCGACCGGCTTTCGGTCTACTGCACATAAGCGGACTCCTTGCCGCCCTCTTTCCCGGGCTAAGTCTGTGGCTCAGCGGAAACACCCATCGTCTGAACATCATGAACACAAATCTTGGATACCTCGATCAACGATGCCAAATGGGCATTTCGCCATCCCCATCGCTTTTCTTTGCCGCATTCTTCGGTCCCCTCCTGGAAGAAACAGCGCTGGCAAGCCACCGGGATGGTATCCCCAGCCGGTTGACACAGGATGCCGTGTGCACAGAGTTCATTGAAGAGTGCGCGAGGACCGTGAGCATTCCCGGAAGGGTCGTAAGCCAACTGCGCAGCATCCTCGCCATGCAGCACTTGCTTCACAGAGTGCCGCCGCGTCGTCCTTCTGTCATCGTCAAGAGACCTGAATTTACAGACGCCCTGGCATACATGCATCTCGAAGGGGAGTTGAAAGGGGAAAATCGATCCGCTCTGGCATGGTGGGATGCCTGTCTTTCAGAGACGTCTTCTTCTATCATTACAGAAACGCCAACCGATGAAGCGCCGGCGAAACGACGGAGAAGGCGGAAACGCAGACATCGCCCTGTTCTGCCAACTACCGCAAGTCCCGGGGACGCCAAGCAAGACGCCCCTGGTGAATTCCACATGACCTGACCCCAATTTTCCCCTCCAGGGGGCCCTGAGATTATTAAATATTTTAATAAGAGAAAAGGGGTGCCATTGGGCACCCCTTGATGAACAGCAACTCCGGCATTGAATGACAATAGCCCGCGACACAATCCCTATCGGGAAGGTATCCTTGTCGTCACTGAATTAAAGCCGCTTTGCACGATCGGCCGGAATCCAATATCCAGATAATACTGATCCGGATTTTTATAAGGCGGCCAGGTCACGCCCATTTCCGGGACGCTCGGATCGCCGGTTTTGGCAAAATTCGCCAGCATCCGGACCATGAATTCGGATACCCAATAATCCTTTTCGGTAAGACCCGGATTTAGTGGCATTGTGTTGGGAACCAGCGCGCCGGGGAACATGCCCATCGTCGGAAGGCCCCCCAGTAAATAGGAAACATCGCTGCCATGCCAGGCGGTTTGTCCCAAAGCTCTCCAGTCATCCGGAACCTGGGTAAAGATGTAAACATACATGTTTGAATCCATATTTCCGCTCATGGTGAGCATGCGCGGGCCGATTACTGCGGGCGGGAGCACGACATATGCGGGGCCTACGATTTCCTCGCTGGCAATGCTGACCATGTAGGGAACATCGTTTTGCCGGCCTGCATCGAAAATATTGGACATGCTGTCCGGAAGCGACCAGCCGTCGATCGTATAACCGGTTGAAAAATCGGGACGCGGCGCCACATTTGCCGCTGTAACAATTTCCTGCCAGGTTTTTGACCGAAGCTCGGCCAAACCCACAGCGCCCGTGTCGGTCACACCGAGTTTTGCAGCCAAGCTGACACCCATGGCTTCTCCCCTTTCTAAGGTATTACTCGCGGTAAAGAAACCACTCTGGCAGATGGCCCGGTGGAAAAGTCCTTTGGCTAAAGGAGAAGCCATCAGGAAGTTGACCTTCATACCGCCACCGGACTGTCCGTTAATGGTGACCTTGTTGGGATCTCCGCCAAAGGCGGCAATATTATTCTTGACCCACTGCAAGGCGGCAATCAAGTCGAGTGTGCCGTAATTTCCGGAAGCCCCTTGAGTGGATTCGGCTGTGAGTGCGGGATGGGCCATGAAACCCAGAGGACCCAGCCTATGCTGAACGGAAACCCAAATGACGCCGTGCTGGGCCATGAGCGGGGTGTTATAGGAATCAGAGCTTGTGCTGCCGGATGTGAGTCCGCCGCCATGGAAAAAGACGAATACCGGAAGACGATCCAGATTGGTCTTGGCAGGCGTCATCACGTTTAAATAAAGCACATCTTCGCTCATGCCCGACTCGGGAATAAAACGATAAAAGAAGCTTTGCGGAAACGGATACTGCGCCATCATCGGCGCATAGGTCGTGCACGGACGAATGCCTGACCAGGACGCTGCCGGTTGCGGAGGCTTCCATCGCAAATTTCCCACAGGTGGCGCAGCATAGGGTATGCCCTTGTAAACGCGCACGGGCTTGCCTGTCTCGCCTACCAATGTTTCGCCATAGTGAAAGGCGCCTGTGTAATCATAATACGAGAGCTGGATGGCGTCTATCACCGTTCCGGATACCAGACCCTTATCCGTCATGATGGGATCAGCGATCTGAGACGCGACGGGCGGATCCGCTTCTTTGGCAACGCAGCCGGGAAAAGCTGCTATTCCCGATAATAAGAACAACAAAAGAAACACCTGACAACACTGATGAAGATGAAACATGAACTTTTTAAGCATATTCCTGACCTCCTTCTTTTGATTTGTCCGACTATTTAGTGTTCTGATGAATGAATCCGGTTCGGGTATGTGGCAATCTATCTGTTCAGGATGAGGATTTTGGGGGTTGTGGCCAAACTTCCCTCTATCCCTGAAGGATTAATGCCCATTTACAACCAACGATGGTTGTAAATATAATGATTAGAATTTTATGTCAAGTTGCAAATTTCGGCTATCTGTCCCTTGTCTGTCATTCCCGCTTCAAAAACGCTTGTCGATCAACGGGTTCCCTCATCCGTCTTTTTAATATTTGCATTTTGGACATCTTCTGATCTATGCAAGACAGGCGATGAATGGTGCATTATTCTGAATCAAAGGAGAATTTATGAAGATCAAGGACAAGGTTGTGGTGGTTACGGGCGCAGCGTCCGGTATCGGCCGGGGATTGTGCTATCGGTTTGCTGCCGAGGGGCCGAAAGGTATTGTTGTCTCCGATTATAACGGGGAGGGTGCGGCAAAGGTGGCCGCAGACATCGGCGGCATTGCCGTAACGGCGGATGTCGGGAAAGAGGCGGACATTAAAAAAGTGGTGGAAGTCGCCACCAGGCAGTACGGCCCGGTTGATCTGTTCTGTTCGAACGCGGGCATTCCGGCATCCGGAGGCTTTGAGGCCCCGGATGAGCTATGGCAGCGCTCGTGGGATATTCATGTGATGGCCCACGTCTATGCGGCCCGCGCTGTTTTGCCGTCGATGATTGAGCGCGGCGGTGGATACCTGCTCCAGACAGGATCGGCCGGAGGATTGCTCACCACGCTGGGACAGGCGCCGTACGCAGTTTCCAAGCACGCCTCCATCGCGTTTGCGGAATATTTGTCTATCACTCATGCAAAACAGGGCATCAAGGTCAGTTGCCTTTGTCCGTTCGGTGTCATCTCCGGAATGCTTCCCGAAGATGCAGACGGCGTCGGAAAAGTCATCCTGAAGACGGCCATTACGCCTGAAGAGTGCGCCGACTATGTCGTTGCCGCTTTGGAGAAAGAGGAATTTTTTATTTTGCCCCATCCGGAAATTCTGGAATATTTCAAGGCCAGATCCAATAACCATGAACGCTGGCTGCATTACATGCGCAAAGAGCAGGGAAAGTACATTGGTTAAAAACGTGAAATGTAATTAATAGCAATGAAAACAGATCATGTCCGGCCGGCTTAGTGAACGTCAATATTTTCCTGAACCTGTCGATCAAAATCCCCCCGGCCCCCTTAGAGCTTTAGGAAAGGGGGGGAAACAAGGGGGCCATTAGCTTTGTTTTATTCATTGGAGATGCTTCAACAGATTGCATTTCAACCCTTGCGCTTGGTGTGGTAATCGGCAAATTTGCTTAACGCCTGGGCCGCCCGCGGGATGGAAGGGAAGACGGCAATCCCCGCGGCAGACAGCTCCTTGATTGCTTTTTGAGCAAGCACATTCATTGCCATGGAGCTGTAACTGTGCAGGATCACCGCCAGCGGTTTGGCGAGATCCTTCTTGACCTGAACGATCAACTGGAGAAACGTGCTCACCCAGAATTCCTTTTCTTCGCTGGAAATCAGGCCGAAATGGTCAAACGCCACATGGATGATCAGCATGTCGGCTTCCTGACATTGATCCAGGGTGTTCAGGGTCTTGAAAAATTTCTCGGGTGTTTCAAAATTGTTGAGATCGATTGGATTCTTAAAAATCCGTCCGGCTTCCGTGGGAAATATGTCAATCAGGCGTTGCCGCAGGTCATCGCTCAATCTTGGCAGCGTCAGTCCCGCATGACTGAATTGATCCGCAAGCAGCACACTGGCGCCGCCCCCGATCCCGACAATCACGATCCGGTTTCCTTCAGGCGCCGGCATGTGCTGAAACGTGAGCGCGATGTCTATCATTTCTTCAATACTGCCGGCGCGGATGGCTCCTGCCTGCTTCAGCACGCCTTCCCATACCTGATCGGAACCGGCCATGGCCGTCGTATGCGATACCGCCGCTTCGGCGCCGGATTCGGATGTGCCGACTTTGAGGATAATGGCGGGTTTGGTTTTGGCGGCGGCTTTGAGCGCTTTGAAAAAGCGCGGCCCCTGGCGGGTGCCTTCAATGTAGGCCGTAATAATTTTTGTTTCCTCATCTTGCGCCAGATATTCCAGAAAATCCGATTCGTTGAGATCCGCGCCGTTGCCCATGCTGATCACTTTGCTGAAAAAGACGCCCCGGCTCGCGCCATCCTGAATGCAGTGCGCGGCGTTGCCTCCGCTCTGGGAAATCATGGCCACCGGGCCGCTTGTTTTTTCAAAGTCGGCATTAAAAGACAGGCCGCCCGCAGGGCAGTACAGGCCCAGGCAATTGGGCCCGATTACACGGATGCCGCCTTTTTTGGCTCTGGCGATAATATCCGCCTGCAAGCGCTTGCCTTCGGCGTTTTCAATCTCGCTGAAACCCGAGGTAAAGAAATGAATGGCCCGCACGCCTTTTTCGGCCGCGTCATCCACAAGCTGCGGCGTATAAGGGGCGGGGATGGCCGAGATAATAAAATCGACCTTGTCGGGGATGTCTTTAACGCTTTTATAGATGGTCATGCCGTTGATCTCGCCGCCTGAGGGATTCATCGGATAGATTTTTCCTTTGAAGCCGAACTCAGTCAAACCTTCCAGATATTTCAGGCCGAAATTGAACTTGTTGACATTTTCCGAAACGCCGGCAATGGCGATCGTTTGGGGATGAAATAAGAAATCGAGATTTTCCGAATTTTTCATGGCAGATATCCTTCCTCCAGCTTGAGAATTGATTCCCAAAGCACGACAATTTCAGGTACGTTGGATAGGGTGATTTATTGTTTGCCTCAAATCGATGATTTCCTTTTCTTCCGGCAATATTTTAAACGGATTCAGGGATGATTGCCTTAAGAATGGTTTCCTCAGCCAGATCCAGGTATTCTTCACGCGTGTATCTTTTTAAATTCCAACTTCTCAGCGGGTAAAGTGAAAGTTGAAAGACGAGCATGTTGGCTGCAAAAAAAGGATCCTTGACGTTAAAAACCTTTTTTTCCACGCCCATGGCAATGATGCTTTCAAAGATCTTAACGAGCTCGTTTTCTTTCTTTAAAACGATCTTCAGAAATTTAGGCGGCAAGACTTTTGTTTCACGATACATCATCAGAACATCATTCATAACATCATTGATCATTTCCAGCATTTGACGAAGTGATACTTTCAACTGTTCTTTAGGGTCTTGTATATTGGAAATGCCTTCCTGCTCAAACCAATCCAGTGCGGGGGCGTGGTACGTATCAAAAGAAAGGCACAGGATGTCTTCTTTGCTGTTGATGTAACTGTAGAGGTTCCCCAGGTTAATGCCCGTCGCTTTGGCAATGTCGCGCATCGTGGTCTGGGAGTAGCCTTTCTTGATGAATAATTTGGTGGCTTTTTTTAAAATCTGAAGCTGCCGTTTATTTACCACCGGTTGATTGATTGATGCTGGTTTTGCCTTGCATCCGTCTTTGTTAACGCTTTTTTCGTGTTTGTCTTTCATGTATATCCTTTCTAAATAGTGCCCCGCATTGTGTGTAAAAGGAGAACGCATCAATCCAATTGAAGCCGTCTGCCTCGCGGAGCAGATCAGATCATATCATTTTCGATCAAAAGGTTTCCGGGCGCACAGCAAAACACAACACATTCCTCATCGTTTAGGGCGCTGTCATTACCAAAGCCTTTCATTAAAATCAAGTTTCGAACAAAGCAGTGCCAGCAAGGAACAAAGATTTTAAAATACAGTGCGTGACGGTGTTTTGGGGGAAGGTGCTGTGCGGATTTAATACCCCGACTGGCTAATGCAATGCACGGTACCCCTGACCTGAGTGTTTGGGTCTCACTGAAAAGCTGCACGTTAAGCACCTCTGAAGAATAGTTTTCTTTCTTCTTAAAATCAATACGGCTTGACCCATTTCTATAAACAAAACAAACGTATGTATTTTATATATCAGTAAATAGTTGATAATACAAGATAATAATTAATATCAATTCTGTTGATTTTAAATAAATATTTGTGTAATAACGTTATCAGAATCTAATGGTAGGAAACTGGATACGTGAGGTGAGGTTTTTTTGTGACACGACAATATATCTGAAAAGGAGAAATTTAAATGGATCCAACAACATCAATGTACGTAGCCCAGGGGATACACGGGATAGCCTATG
>CAZJMX010000047.1:0-25786 GCA_964547345.1 uncultured Smithella sp.
GCACCAACGATCTGATTCAGTATTCGCTGGCGATTGACCGTTCCAACGAAAGAGTAACCTATCTTTATGAGCCATTGCATCCTGCCGTGTTGCGATTGATCAAAACCATTGTCGATCAGGCGCATGAGGCGAAAATTCGTGTGGCCATGTGCGGCGAGATGGCCGGAGATCCTCTGTGCTGCCTGATTCTCGTGGGTATGCAACTGGATGAATTGAGCATGAATCATCTGGCGATTCCCCGAATCAAGCGCATTGTTCAGCAATCCACGTTTGCAGAGGCCCGCGACTTGCTGAAAAAGGCTATGTCATTTAACAATGCCGCCGACGTGCGGGCTTGCGTTCAGGATTATATGAGCGACCGTTTTCCGGATGAATTTCAGAAAAAGGAATCTTAACATCCATCCCGCGGTTCGCGGAGAACCCCACAGAAGAAATCGGATAATTTATGAGTGATAAAATTTTATCAGAGCCCGGCCATCGTGACGATGAATATTATTCGGGCTGTTTATATGAAAAAAAGGATTCCTGGCGTTTCCGCCCGGTGAAGACGTACCTTTCCAAGGTATCCATTTCCGATGAAGATATCAAAATCCTTCAGGATCTTTCCGGCCAGGGAGCCATTGTTTATGCCATCAAGCAGCGCAGTAAACTCAACAGTTTGATTATCGACGAGATTGCCGGTCGCAAAGGATTGCCCAGGCCTGTTTATTGCCACGGGATGAACATGTCGTTTTGGCAGCCGCTCGCGAAAATGCTGAAATTTTACGGGTCGTCTTTTCTGCGTCGATTTCGCAAGGATCAAGTGACGCGCCGGAACAAACTCGATTTTTTGGAACGCAAAGTTGCCAATAAAGAAAGTATTGTCATCCATCTGGGCGAATCGGAGTTTATCGAGAGCCGTTCCGCGCAAGATGCCCTGGAAAGCCTGATCAATCTGCAACGCAAGGTGTCCTTTCCCATATTTATAGTGCCGTTTCTGGTGGCTTACGGTCGCCGTCGCGAGAAGGAAGATGAAAGCCTGATCAATATTCTTTTCGGCCAGATGGAACACACCGGCACGCTTCGTCGCCTGATTACGTTTATGCGCTACTCCAATCAAGCCTTTGTCATTCCGACGGAACCGGTCAATCTGACCGAGTATCTGGCGTCCAGCGTCACTCAGCCCAGGGAAGAACTGATTCACAATTTGCGGGGAGAACTGATTGACCGCATTGAGGAAGAAAAGACGGCGGTTGTCGGCCCGGCGCTGAAATCGCGCGCGGAACTCATCGGCATGGTGATGCATGATCCGAACCTCAACCGGTTCATCGAGGAGTATGCGAAAAAGAATAAAAAAGACAAAATGAGCGTGGTCAAGGAGGCCCGCCGTTACCTCTACGAAATTGCCGCCGATTATAATGAAACCTTCATTGAGATCTGGTTGAAGGTTCTGACCTGGCTTTGGAATACGGTTTACGACGGCCTGTCGGTTGATTCCGAGGGGCTTGCCAAACTACGCAACTTGTCCAAGAAAATGCCTTTCGTCATCATTTCCTCTCATCGCAGCCATATCGATTATCTGCTGCTTTCCTATGTATTTTTCAAGAACAATATTCAGTTGCCATTTATCGCAGCGGGCAACAATCTGTCTTTTTTCCCCCTGGGCTATCTTTTCCGCCGATCCGGCGCGTTTTTCCTGAGGCGAAGTTTCCGGGGGAATGAAGTGTATGGAGAAGTCTTTTCCAAATACATAGCAACGCTTCTGCACGAAGGTCTTCCTCTGGAATTTTTTATAGAGGGCGGCAGAAGCCGGACGGGAAAGATGGTCATGCCCAAGTACGGTTTATTATCGATGATCCTTCAGGCCTATCAGGACAAGTATTGCGAGAATCTGGCTGCGGTGCCCGTCTATGTCGGTTATGACCGCGTCATCGAAGAGCGGTCTTATCTCAATGAACTGGCCGGACAGCCCAAGACGCAGGAAAATACGGTGGAAATTATCAAAAGCACCAAAATTCTGCGTAAACGATACGGACGTGTTTATATCAATGTCGGCGAACCGATCATCATGAAAGACTATCTGGAGGCGCAGGAAAAGACTGTTGAACAGATGTCGCTGGATGAGCGGCAAAGTCTGTATCGAAAAATCGGCTATGAAACCGTTCTGGAAATCAATAAGGTTTCCGTCGTAACGCCCTTTTCGCTGGTGGCGTCCGGGCTTTTGAGTCATGATCGCCGCGGTATCTCTTACGATGAATTAAACGCCATTTTAAGTGATTTTTACGATTATTTATCAACCCGGCAGGTGCGGATCGCCGCGACTTTCGCCCATCGCGAAAAAGCCATTGCCGATGCGCTCAATATTTTTAATCAGACCGACATCATTTCCAAAGTGGAAGCAGACGAAGAGGAAGAGGAAATGCAGGAGGTTGTCTATTCGCTGGCTGACGCCAAAAGACTTAATCTGGAATATTACAAAAACAACACCCTGCACTTCTTTGTGCCCATCTGTTTTGTCGCCACGGCGATGGTGAAAAATTCAGAAGATGTCGTGTCGCTTGCAAAGATTATGGGGGATTATAAATTTTTAAAATGGCTTTTATGGAATGAATTCATATTTGATGAGCGCCGGGATGATGTTGAAGAAGTGCAAGACGTATTGGCCTATCTGCACAGCCGATCCATGATCGTCACCGCCGAGCGCGACCAGGAAGTCTGGATTGAAGTGAAAAGCAGGGGCAACGCCAAACTCAAACCTTTTGCCGGGCTTATTCATAATTATCTGGAATCCTGCTGGATCGTTATGCGCAGCATGGTTTATCTCAAGAAGAAGCCTCTGACGCGAAAAGAATGGCTGGCCAAGATACGCCCTCTGGGTGACCGTATGTTCCGCAAGGGCGAAGTCTTGCGTGCTGAAGCTCTGTCGAATGCCAACTATTTAAACGCCATTAAATTTCTGGAAGACGCCGAACTGGTGGTGTCGCAAGCCGAAGGAAAAAGCGGCAAGGAAGAATTAACCTATCGCCTGACGGACAACCGGGCGCAAATGGAAGTGCTGCGCCGTCGTCTATTCAAATTCCTCTAAGCGTTCAGCCGGAAATCCTGTTGATGAAAAAAAGTCCTTTCCATGTGGAACAGAAATAAAAGGGCAAGAGCATGAAAATGCAGTTAAAAGATCTTATTGCCGGAAATAGCTTTCTCTACGGGCTCGAAGCGGTGACCGCGCGTGGTCTGCTGCAGGTTGAGGGAGGCAAGATTCAGCGTTTTGCCCACGAGGTGATGGATACGGATCTCTTCGATTTTATCAGCATTACCGACAACCCCGGCGGCAATCCCCATTTGGCCCCGGAGTCCATAGGCCTTGCGCTTTTAAGCAAAGGACATAACGTTAATATCCATGTCACCTGCAAGGATCGTAACCGCAATGCCCTGGAGTCGCGCGCCTGGCGGTTGGCAAGCGACGGTTTCACCAACATTCTTGTTCTGTCCGGTGACTATCCTGCTGATGGATATCGCGGAACGGGCCGACCGGTTTTCGATATGGACTCCGTTGCCTTGCTCAAGATGTACGCATCGCTCAGTCAGGGACTTGAAGTTGCGCTGCCCGGCAAGGGCAAAACGGCTCAATTGAGCAACACCAACTTTCTGCTTTCCGCGACCGTATCGCCCTTTAAGCAATACGAATCTGAATATCTTTCCCAATACTTCAAAATGCAGAAGAAAATCCGCGCCGGTGCGGGATTCTTTATTATCCAGGTCGGTTACGATGTCCGGAAATGGTCTGAACTGCTGACCTACGCCGGACTCAATCATATTCAAGCGCCCTTGATTGCCAATGTCTATCTTTTAACCGGTGGCGTGGCGCAAGTGTTCCACGATGGTAAAATTGCCGGCTGTGTCGTAACGCCTGAGTTACTTCAACTGGCCAAGAAGCAGGCTGCCTCTCCGGATAAGGGCAAGGGTTTTTTTCTGGAATTTGCAGCCAAGCAAATGGCCATCGCCAAGGGTTTGGGATTCCGTGGTTGCTATTTGGGCGGTGTGCACAATCTTAACGATGTGCTGAAAATTCGGGAAAAGGCCGCAATCTATAGTCCGGACGACTGGAAAGCATTTTATCAGGAGATGTCTTTTCCTCAGCCCGGCGAATTTTATTTGTACAAGAAGGATGGCAAAGGATTTGCCCGGCCGGAATTCACCGACAGCTACACGCAATCGAAAAAAACGTCCAGGAGAGTGTTGCAGAGACTCTGCTTTGAACCGCCGGGATATCGCTTAAGCAGGCTCGTCCATCATCTGGCGTTTGTTAAAAAATCGCCCGTTCATCATGCCTTGAAAGCCTTTTACAAGATGATCGATGGGAAGAAACCTCTGGAGAAATTCTTTCATTTTTTTGAACGCGGCGGGAAAATATGCCTTTACGGATGCCGCGACTGCGGCGACTGTTCGCTTTTGGAAATCGCCTATCTCTGCCCCGAGGACAAATGCAGCAAAAATCAGCGCAACGGCCCTTGCGGCGGCTCTCATCAGGGTGTATGTGAAGTCGGCGACAAAATGTGCATCTGGTATAAGGCATACAATCGCCTGAAGCCGCACAAGCGTGAAAAAGAGCCGTTTGCAGGACCAATCACCATCACGGACGCGAAACTTTTAAATACATCCGCATGGCAAAACTATTTTTTGAAACGAGATCACACAAACATTAAGGAGTAGTCCATGACAGCCAAAATCATCAGCGGAACCGGGATTGCCGCTCAGATCCGCGAAGAATTAAAAATAGAAGTTGATAAGCTTAAGGCCAATCATTCCATTCAGCCCGGCCTGGTGACTATTTTAGTCGGCTCCAATCCGGCGTCCATAAGCTACGTCACCGCCAAAGGCAAAACCGCCCACGAGTTGGGTTTTTATTCCATACAGGACGATCAGCCGGAAACGATATCGGAAGACGATCTTTTGGCGCTGATTCGAAAATACAATGAAGATCCCAACATCCACGGTATTCTGGTTCAATTGCCTTTGCCGAAGCATATCAATGAAAACAAGATCCTCTATGCCATTGATCCGGATAAGGATGTGGACGGGTTTCATCCGGTCAATGTCGGAAAATTAATGATTGGAGAGGGACGCTTCTATCCCTGCACGCCCTACGGCATTCAACAGATGCTGATTCGCTCGGGTGTTGTAACCGATGGCGCCGAGGTTGTTGTGGTGGGCCGCAGCAACATTGTAGGAAAACCCATCGGCATGATGCTGCTCCAGAAAGCCAAGGGCGCCAACGCCACCGTCACATTCTGTCATACACGCACCAAAGATATGAAAGCCCACACTTTGCGGGCGGACATTTTGATTGTTGCCGCCGGCGTACCCAATGCCGTGACCGGCGACATGGTTAAGGAAGGCGCCGTGGTGATCGATGTCGGCGTCAACCGTATTGGCGTGACGCCGGAAGGCAAGGCCAAACTTGCAGGCGATGTTGATTTTGCGTCGGTGAAGGAAAAGGCAAGCATGATCACGCCGGTGCCGGGCGGTGTGGGGCCCATGACGATTACCATGCTGATGCTCAATACCGTGCGTGCGGCCAAAATGTCGGCCTCCATCCCGGTTGATTAAGTCGCACAATCCTTGCGTGTGACGATCGGGCATGCTGTGCTGACTGAAATATTCCACGGGTGTGCTGACGCGGGGATTTTGTTTTTCTAAAAACTGTAGCTCAGATTGATGCCGCCGTAAATGATGGCCCCTTCTTTATCCGTCGGACTGATCATGCCTCTGTCTTTGAGATCGTTCCTTTCCGACCCATTCATGGCAAAAGCGTAAGAAACAATCGGGATAATGGTTAGCTGGTCGGTCGCCGCAATCGGCAGGATCACTGAAAGCAGGGCATTGTTTGTCGTTTTGTATTTGTAGGGAGCCAGAATCGGGCTCCGTAAGTTTTCGTACATGTATGCAAACTTGTTGGGTCTGATCGGGTTGGGCGAAGCCTCCGGCTTTATACGCGTATTTCCGGTTTGCTCAAAGCGTAGGGGCAAGGCGGGCGACAAAGACGAATAATCATGGTTTAAAAATTCCGTAGTGATCATCATTTGTTTGAGCAGTAGTTCATTGAGCCCCGTCCGGATGAGCAGTCGTTCCATATTGGCATGTAGACGAGAAGCCCGATTTTGATAGAATGCCAGAAAGCTGAAGGGACTGACCGTATCCCTTGCTTCTTGCGGTTTGGTGGCTTCGGGTGTTGGGCTGATTGGAGCAAGGCCATAAGCCGGTGATGCATAATTCAGCAAAACCAGCAAAAAAAAGACAATCCCCGTGTGAAAAAAAGTACGCCTCATCATTTATTCCTACAACCCTTCATGATGTATATAGGCGAAAACCCGATTTATTTCTGTGATGATCGATACGTATTTCACATAAAAAAAGGCCATGTCCCCCGGATAAGCGGGACATGGCCTTTAAGGATATGAATTTGTTATTTCTTTTTTGTGGATTTTGCCATAGCAGGTTTTTTAATGCTGTAGAACGCCTCCATGCCGCGGTACTTGGCGCAGTCGCCCAGCTCTTCTTCTATGCGGATCAGCTGGTTGTATTTGGCCAGTCTGTCTGTACGGGAAAGTGAACCGCTTTTAATCTGGCCGCAGTTGGTGGCGACTGCGATATCCGCCATAAACGTGTCTTCGGTTTCGCCTGAGCGATGAGATACCACACAGGTGTAGCTGGATTCTTTGGCGCGTTCCATGGTTTCCAGCGTTTCCGTGAGTGTTCCGATTTGATTGAGTTTAATCAAGATGGAGTTAGATATGCCCAGTTCGATGCCTTTTTCCAGGCGTTTTACGTTTGTCACAAACAGGTCATCGCCGACAATCTGAACCTTGCCTCCCAATTCATTCGTGAGCAGTTTCCAGCCAGCCCAGTCGTCTTCCGCCAGACCGTCTTCAATCGAGATGATCGGATACTTGGCGACCAGGTCGGCGTAGAATTTCACCATATCTTCGGCTGATTTCTGCGGTTTGGCTTCTGCCGCCAGAATGTATTTTCCTTTCTCGTAGAAGGAACTGGCTGCCGAATCCAGAGCAATCATGATGTCTTTACCGGCTTTATAGTTGGCTTTTTCGATGGCCGTCATAATGAGCGACAAGGCTTCTTCGTTGGATTTCAGATTCGGGGCAAAGCCGCCTTCGTCGCCAACACTCGTGTTGTAGCCTTTGCCTTTGAGGACGGATTTTAACGAATGGAAAACTTCCGCGCTCATGCGGATGCCTTCTTTGAAATTGGGCGCGCCCACCGGCATGATCATGAACTCCTGAATGTCCACGTTATTGTCGGCATGCTGGCCACCGTTGAGAATGTTGCACATCGGTACCGGCAGCACATAAGCGTTAACACCGCCGAGGTAGCGATACAGCGGCAGGCCCGAGATATCCGCGCCGGCTTTGGCGCATGCCATAGAGACGGCGAGGATGGCATTGGCGCCCAGTTTGCCTTTGTTTGCGGTTCCGTCCAGTTCAATCATCGCATAATCGATGTCGCGCTGTCTGCGGCAGTCCATGCCGATGATTTCCGGTCCGATTTTATAGAGAATGTTTTTTACGGCCGTTTCAACGCCTTTTCCGTTGTATCTTTTTTTGTTGCCGTCACGTAGTTCCAGCATTTCATGCTCGCCTGTAGAAGCGCCTGATGGCACGGCTGCCCGTGCTGTGATTCCCGAAAGAGTTGTGACTTCGGCTTCTACAGTTGGATTCCCTCGGGAATCGAGAATTTCTCTGGCATGAATGTTGATGATTTCTGGCATATAAAACCTCCTTTTCTCGCTTTGCCCCGAGCTATAACAGAGACCGGGCCTGATTTCAAGGCGATTATCAAAGCGGCTTGATAACTTTGGGCAAGTCGGATAGACAGAACCCGAAGGGTGGACAAAAGAGAGGTTGAAGAGGAATTGCAGACGGAAATTGTCAAAAAAGAAAAGAACACGAAATTGTTTCTTCACCTGAAAAAATGGTTGGAGAAAGCCGTGATGGATTACGGCATGATCGAAGAAGGCGACCGGGTGCTCGTCGGTGTCTCCGGCGGAGCAGACAGCTTTGCTTTGCTTGATCTGCTCGATTCGCGGATGATCGTCGTTCCGAAATTTTCTTTTATTGCCGTCAATATCGATATGGGTTTCGATCCGGAGTATCTAGCCTATCGCGAATTGGAGACGTATTTTCAGGAACATCAATATCCGTATGCGATGGAAAAGACCGACATCGGTGTATTGTCGCACAGTGATTTCAATCGTAAAAATCCCTGCTTTTTGTGTTCGCGTCTGCGGCGAAAAAGAATATTTGAAATTGCCGATGAAAAAGGCTGCAACAAAATTGCCTTTGCGCATCACCGCGACGACATGATTGAAACGCTGTTGATGAATCTTTTTTACGGGCGGGAAATCAGCACGATGATGCCCAATCAGAGCATATTCGGCGGCAAACTTCATATTATTCGTCCACTGGCCTATCTGAAAGAGGAGTTAGTAAAAAAGTACAGCAGTGAGCGGCAGTTTCCTGTTGTGAAGAACGCCTGTCCGTCGAGTGAAAATTCTCGGCGGATTTATATCAAAAAGCTACTCAATGACCTGGAGCGTGACAACAAAGACATCCGTCACAATATTTACACCGCCATGAGCCACGTGAAGCCGGATTATCTGCTGACAAAGTTGAAAAAATAAATAGCAATACTTATAATTTAATGTAAAATCGAACCATGGGAAAAGAAAACACCGCACAAAAATTGATCGCGAGCAACAAATTCGCGCGGGTAAATTATGATATCGACGACGTCTATGAGGCGGGAATCGTTTTGTCCGGCACGGAAGTCAAAGCATTACGCGCCGGCAAAGCCAACCTGAAAGATAGTTACGCCGTCGTCAAAGACGACGAGGTCTATCTGCGCGAAATGCATATCAGCCTTTACGATCACGGCAACCGGGCTAATCATGAGCCGCTTCGCCCGCGTAAACTGCTATTGCATAAGCGCGAGATTCGCAAACTCTACGGCAAATCCCGCGAAAAGGGGTTGTCATTGATTCCACTTAAGATTTATTTCACAAACGGTATGGTGAAAGTTGAAATTGGCGTCGGCAAAGGCAAAAAGCAGTATGATCACCGCCAGGATATCAAGCAACGAGAAGAACGCCGCACCTTGGCACGCGACTTCAAATCCAAGCAGATCAAAGTATAGGATATCGAGCTGAGTGCAAAAAGAGGAGGGGCCTGATGATGAAGAATCGAAGTATAGGCGCAATCTTCAAAAGCAAACCAACTCTGGAAGGCGCGGGTGTGCATTTAAACCGTGTATTCGGATTTGCCGAAGCGTCCCGGTTCGATCCATTCTTATTGCTGGATGATTTTCGCTCCGGCAATCCGGCCCATTACCTCAAAGGGTTTCCATGGCATCCGCATCGCGGCATTGAAACCATCACATATATGCTGGGCGGCTCGGTGGAACATGGCGACAGCATGGGCAATCAAGGACGCATTGGCCCGGGCGATGTGCAGTGGATGACGGCCGGCAGCGGCATTATCCATCAGGAAATGCCCAAAGGCAATCCATCATGGTACATGGGCGGTTTTCAGTTGTGGGCCAATCTGCCTGCCTCCAGCAAAATGATGCATCCGCGCTATCGTGATGTTAAATGCAGTCAGATTCCGGAAGTATCGCCGAGCTCGGGAGTTCGGGTAAAAATTATCTGTGGCGAAATTTCGGGCGTAAAAGGGCCTGTGACGGATATTGTTACGGACCCTGAGTATCTTGATGTTACGCTGGATCCAAAGGCCGAATTTGTTCATTCGGTGAAAAGTAGTCATACCGTGCTGGCTTATGTAATCGATGGAAAGGTCGGGTTTGCCGATGATCAGCGGATGGCGGAAAACGGGACCCTGGTTGTATTGGCAGACGGTGAGAGGATCATGGTATCTGCCGGGAATCCGGCAGCGCGTTTTCTTTTGCTGACCGGCAAACCTATCGCTGAGCCCGTTGCCTGGCATGGTCCGATTGTTATGAATACTCAGGAAGAACTCCGTCTTGCTTTTGAAGAATATGAGAATGGGACTTTCATAAAACATCGGTAAGCAGGAAGGGCCGGCAGGGAATGCCGGTATTTAATGGAGGTAAAGAATATGGAAGGAAAAAAAATCAGTGAAAGCAGAGTTATTATCGCGCAGGCCATGAATCCGGAAAACGCCAATCCTGCAGGCAACATCCACGGTGGCGACATTATGAAACTGATTGATACCGCCGGAGGCGTTGCGGCCACGCGTCACGCTCGGAAGCATGTCGTGACAGCGTCCATCGACCGGTTGGATTTTCACTATCCTGTTTATGTAGGCGATTTGTTGACCCTTAAAGCCTCTGTGAACTATGTCGGCAAAACGTCCATGGAAGTCGGCGTTCGTGTGGAATCAGAAAATCTGATAACCGGTGAGAAACGGCATACAGGCTCCGCCTATCTGACTTTTGTTGCTCTGGATGTCAATAAACGGCCGATACAACTGCCGCCATTGATTCTGGAGACAGCCGAGGATACACATCGTTACCAAGAGGCAGAAGAAAGAAAGCAGATGCGTATGGCGGAAAAGAAAAAGGAAAAGAAGCACCATGAAGCCAGTGTTTCATGCTGAAACAAAATTCGCGCTGTGTCGTTTTATGTCCTCCGCCGGCGGAGCGGAGGTGTCACGCAGTGACGAGGGTGGATGGGTTTTTTTATAAAAGGATTTTGTTTTGACAAACGTCTGTTTACTTACTATACTAAGGCACAAATACTTAAGGGGGCGTAACGGTTTCGACGGGGACATTTGAAGTTGTAGAAGCGTGCCGAGGTTCCTACAGGCCTCGTAAAATAGGTAGGAAACATATAATCGCAGAAAACTACGATTACGCTTTAGCAGCTTAGTCTGCTAACGTCGAACCCGGTTCTCCTGTTGACTTGGGGAGACGTCATTTAGACAGGATAGCCAAACTTCTTGCCTGGGGGAGGGAGGCGAATACTTACAGGATAGCGCGGTCAAGATCCGGCCTTAGGGAGCTAACCAGCGCGAAGGTTCTAAAACGAAGGCTACGCACGTAGAAGCTCCAGCGGAAGGTTTTCGGACGCGGGTTCAATTCCCGCCGCCTCCACCAAGAAAGAATCAAAAAACAAAAAACCCGTCAGAAATGGCGGGTTTTTTGTTGCAATCTTTTCAAGAAGTTGCAATATTCATCGCGCTACATAAAGCAATATCAAAATATCAGGTGATGCAGAGAGCTTAAGGGCTTGCGGATTTAATAAAAAATGCGCTGTCCGCAGAAGCGAAAATCAAGATAGCATTTGTCTTTGGATCTTTTGCCAGAAAAGAAGAAAAAGCAGCAAGCGATGTTGATCTGATGGTCATCGGCGATATCGGCCTCAGAAAGCTGACCGGTCTGTTGATGGATGTATCGGAGAAACTTGGCCGGGAAATTAATCCCTACCGTTTAACGGAAAGTGAATTTATCAAAAGAAAAAAAGAAAAAGATCATTTTTTCCAGGAAGTGCTTGCGTCACCCAAAATATTTATAACAGGTACGGAAGATGAATTATACGCATTGCTTCTGGAAACCCCCTTTGTGCAAGAGCGGCGCGAACAGATCAAAATCATCCCGCAGTTTGACATCGGCAAATATATTGCAGCCGAGTATAACGCCTGCATTCCAAAATACCGTGCGGACTTTCTTTTGATCTATGCCAAAGGCGGCAAAGAAGAAACGCTGATCCTGGAATATGACGGGCTGGAATATCATTTTCAAAATCCGCGCGACGTCAACAACCTTAACTTTTCGCAAAGCTATCTGGATTACGACACGCAAAGACAAATGGAACTGGAAAGCTACGGCTACCGGTTCCTTCGAATAAATAAATTCAACTTAAGGCCGCAAACCCAGGGACATACGGAAAAGGATGTATTAAATCAGTTGTTGCAGGAGAGCTTCAACTGAAAACCCTACAATGTTGAGCGGGTCTCGCGTGCGCTCGCGTGCCCTTCAGGGTATCAGGGTATCAAGGTATCAGGTTATCAGACCCTCCGTGTTTGCGGGACTTCTGAAAAAGGCGGTCACTTTGGATTCGATATGTAACATTGAATATTCGGATTGACAATCCGAATATTCAATGTATAAGGTTTGACATGATTAAACGGCCATCCTCTACTGAACAACTGTCCAATGCCTTGCGGCGCTCGCCGGTGACAGCCCTGCTGGGCCCTCGGCAATGCGGCAAAACGACGCTGGCGCGGCTGTTTGGTCAAAACCGTGTTGCGACCTATTTCGATCTCGAATCCCGGCCTGACCAGACGCGACTGCAAAATCCCGAGCTTGCCCTGGGCAGCCTGAAAGGCACGGTCATCCTGGATGAAATCCAGAGAATGCCGGAACTCTTCAATGTTTTAAGGGTGCTCGTTGATCGGCCTGAAAATAAGACCCGTTTTTTAATTTTAGGCAGCGCATCGCCGGAACTGATGAAGAAATCTTCGGAAACGCTTGCCGGACGTGTTGAATTTGTGGAATTGACGGGGTTTACGCTTGCGGAGATCAAACCAAAAGACGAGCGGAAACTCTGGTTGCGGGGTGGATTCCCCCGTTCTTTTCTTGCGGCATCCGACACGGACAGTACATTCTGGCGGGAGGGATTCATCCGGACTTTTCTGGAGCGTGATATTCCCCAGCTTGGCATTTCCATTCCGGCCGCCGCCATGAGGCGTTTCTGGACCATGCTGGCTCACTACCATGGACAGATCTGGAATGCTTCAGAACTGGGGCGGGCCATGGGATTTTCTGACAAGACCATGCGTGGCTATCTCGACATTCTTTCGGGAACCTTCATGATTCGCCAGTTAATGCCCTGGCACGAGAATCTGAGCAAACGCCAGGTGAAGGCGCCCAAAATCTACTTTCGTGATTCGGGAATTCTCCACCAGTTACTAAGCCTTACTGATTTTCCGACGCTTGCCGGCCACCCGCGCGTCGGGGCGTCGTGGGAAGGTTTTGCCCTGGAACAAACGCTGGGCATCCTCGAAACGCGACAGATTTATTTCTGGTCAACCTACAGCGGAGCGGAGCTTGATCTGTTTTTCCTTCATGATGGGAGGCGTTATGGCGTGGAATTTAAGTACAGCGAAGCACCCGTCGCGACAAAATCAATCCATTCGGCTCTGGAAACATTGAATCTGGAGCATGTATGGATTGTTTACCCCGGCAATACACAGTATCCGGTTCATGAAAAAATTACGGTGCTCCCACTGCAAAATATTGGCGGCTTGAAGTTTTCTAAATGACAAAGGAAAGATGCCGCTCGCTATCTCGACGACATCCCCAATAAAACAAAAGACATTCTCGGCATTACGCCCGACGTAACCATCAGGAAGAAAGCCGGTAAGGATATTATTGAAGTATCGGTTGCCCCGTCTTCAGCCCCGATTTCCTATCACGGCCGCTTTTTTACACGCAGCGGCAGTTCGTCGATTGAAATCAAGGGGCACGAACTGGTGGAACTGCTGATGCAGAAATCCGGACGCACCTGGGATGGATTTATCGAAGAGGGAGCAACGCTCAAAGACATCGACACAGCCGCCATCAACAAATTCCGGAAACTGGCCGTTAAAAAAATCCCGCAGATTGCGGGCGAAAAAAGCGTCCAGGCAATCCTCCAGAAATTAAACCTTCTTGAAAAAGGCAAATTGCGTCGCGCAGCCGTTTTGCTTTTTGGAAAAAACCCCAAGAAATTTCACATTACCGCTTATATCAAAATCGGCATATTTGTCAGCGCCAACGATCTCATCAGCACGGATGACATTGAAGGCAACCTCTTTGATCAGGTGGACAAGGCTATTGAAATGTTACGGGTCAAATATCTTCTTTCCAATATCACGTATGAAGGCATTTACCGCAAAGACAACATGGAATATCCTGAAGAGGCATTGCGTGAAGCAATCATCAACGCCGTGATTCACCGCAATTATATGGGCGCGCACACCCAGCTTCGGATCGATCCGGAAAGCCTCAATCTCTGGAATGAAGGCGGTCTGCCACCCGGCATCGTCGTTGCGGATTTAAAGAAATGGCATCTGTCCAGACCGCGCAATGAGCTGTTGGCCGACGTCTTTTTCAAAGCGGGCATGATTGAAGCCTGGGGCCGCGGAACCGTCAAAATTGTGGACGAATGCAAAAAAGCCGGACTGCCGGAGCCTGAATTCAGAGAGGAGTTTGGGGGATTGTCCGTCCATTTCCGCAAGGGGAAGTCGGAGAAAAAGGTCGGAGAACAGTTGGGTGATGGGTTGGGTGAAAAGCGGGGAGAAAGTGGGGAGAAAATGGGAGAAAATTTGAGCCGGAATCAAACAAAAATTCTGGAAGCAATCGCCACTGATCCGCGCATTACAATCAACGGCTTGTCGGAAATAGTTGGCATCGGCACGACGGCCGTGGAAAACAATTTGAAGAAACTAAAAAGCAAAGGCGCAATCGCGCGGGTGGGTTCCGCGCGCGGCGGCACGTGGAGGATAAATGGTTAAGCTCAATCTGACGGACGAAGACAAAGCCTTCTTGATCGAGGCGATTAATAAGGGTGTGGAGCCCAAGCCCGACTTGCTGCCCAAACTGTTTCCCGGCATGGGCGAAAAATTTGATGTGCAGGCGCTGGATCGGGCCAAGATTCCCACGCTGGAATATGCGGGCAAGCGCTCCAAGACGGCCATTCTGGCGGAAGCCCACGCCGGCATCGGCGCACTGCTCTGAAGTTTTAACAATGATTCATCAGGCGCGTTATAACGCCATAAAAAGCGTCAATGCCGAATTGATCAAACTTTATTGGCAAATAGGCGAATACATCAGCAAAAAGATGAAAGCCGCCGAATGGGGCGATGCCGTCGTAGAACAATTCGCTGATTATATTCAAGACAAGAATTCGGAGTTTAAGGGTTTTACCAGGCGCAGTTTATACAGAATGCGGCAACTCTATGAAGCATACCCTCAAAAACGATTTGTGTCGGCAGTGCTGACACAAATCAGCTGGACAAATCATTTACTCATTCTTTCTAAAACAAAGACGAAGGAGGAACGGGGGATTGAATTACGAAACACCTTTTGATAAGCTCCAAAAAGTTACCGAATTAGTGAGCTAGTACAACCGTCCCCATTCTTTTGTGGCGCTGAACAAATTTGCCGCTTAGAAAGGAGTCCACATCATGACAACAAGAAAGATCGAAGTGAAAGGTTCCGCGATTACCGTCATCAAAGTCGGCACGGAAGACTATATGTCGCTGACGGATATGTTGAAAGCCAAAGACGGCGATTTTTTCATTTCTGATTGGCTCCGCAACAGAAACACTGTTGAATTTCTTGGTATCTGGGAAGGCGTTTACAACCCCCTTTTTAATTATGGCGAATTCGCCATAATTAAAAGTCAAGCCGGATTAAACAGTTATAAGCTAAGCGTCAAAGAATGGGTGGCAAAGACCAACGCCATCGGCTTAAGAGCCACGGCCGGAAAATATGGCGGCACCTATGCCCATAAGGATATTGCGTTTGAATTCGGCATGTGGATCAGCGCCGAATTTAAAATTTATCTCATTAAGGAATTTCAGCGTCTCAAAGATGAAGAAAACGATCGTCTGACTCTGGAGTGGAATCTCCAGCGCACATTGTCCAAAATCAATTACACCATTCACACCGACGCCATTAAAGACACGCTGATTCCGCTCACAATAAGATAAGCAGGCAGGCGGCGCTTAAAGAAATTGACAAGATGGCTGAAATGTAATCGGGACAGCGGTTCTATTTTATGATAAGGCGCGAAGCAGGGATAAATAGAACCGTCCCGATCATTTCGGGACGCAAGGAACATGTCATGAAAGATAAACTATCCGGTAAAATTCTCGACGACGGCCTTTGTCTGTGCGACGTTTGCGGCAAAAAATCAAGGCTGGGCGGTTTTCTTAACCCGATGTCGCCTGATCCACAAGTGGCCTGCTACGATTGCATGATTCGAATGTCCGCCGAAGAAAAAGGCATCAGCATTGCGGCGGCGGAAAAACAGCGCAACGACGCCCTGCGGATTTCCAGGCTTTTTACCGACTGCAAGATGAAGGAATACCTCGCAGCCGCTCAAAAAAGCGATTTCAACGACATCGATGAAATCAATAAAATAATGCAATACGTGACGAATGTCTGGAACGCGTTCGACAAAAATGAAAAAGATCTGATGGCCCGGAAAAAAGATGACGCACTCAGCGCCTTATTTGAAAACATCAAAATGAACTGGAACTATTTGATTGAAAAACCGTCGCAAAAACGAAATGACATGTGCGCCTGCGGAAGCGGCAGGAAATACAAGGCATGCTGCCTGATGCAAGAAGAGCAGGAGAAAGCGGAAATCGAAAAATGGAAGCATTTTGACACTTGGGTGATTCGCAAGGGTATGACTCTGCTTACGGAAAGCAAAGACCTCGACATAGGGTCATTGATCAAGTTCTATTTTGGAAAAAAACGCGAAGCCGAGGCCAGAAGATACGGCATAACTGAACAAGATATGGAAGAATTGAACGAATGGCTGATGAACGATTACATTGCCCCGGATGAACTAACACCCTATGCGCTGGGGAGGTTGCTCAAGCTTAATACTTTATCCGAGGCTGAACGAAAACTAGTGGAAGCGCGAATCGAAGCGCCGAAATCCGTCTATTTGGTGACGTTCATCAAAAAAGGAACCGGCGCGCTTTTGCGGAATATGTTCGATAAAACGGAAGTGTTTGTTCATGATAACATGATGTCGCAATCTACACAGCCGGGCTATGCTGTTTTTTTGAGAGTATTTTCAGCCGGTCCATATTATCTGATATCCGGCGGCTATATGTCTTATCCCCCCATGTATCTGGACGAAAAGCTCAAAGAGATTGAAAGAGCATACAAAAAAAGCAAACAAAAAGACGGCGTCAATAGTTTTCTCCGTCGCAACGGTCATATTTTCGGCAAGCTGCTTTAAACCCATCAAAGAACAGGCGCAATGTATGTAATCGGGGCGGTTTTATTTTATGATAAGGCGCGAAGCAAGAATAAATAACCGTCCCGATTATTTCTACTGGCAGAAGAGACGGATATTTCGCCCTCATCAAAGAAACGAGTGCGACACTTGAAATGAGACAAAAGCACATCTTCCTGACCACCTGACTACGTAAGATAGCGCGCGGGCGTGTATGTCGGGTACACGAGCGTGCGGCTGGCGAAGTTGAACAAGCGGGATGTGCATCAACAGATTACTGTAATCTATCAACCATAAACTATTAACCATAAACTGCTTTTGTGATTGCAAAGTTTCGAATAAATTGTAATATGTTACGAGCTAAATAATAAGCCTTTGTAGAGTAAAAAATATAGGCCACTATCCCTGCTTATTCACAGTGTGCTGGATCAGTTGAAAAATGACTAATAAAAAAGACCTGACGGAACGCGATATTTGCACGAAGTACATCACGCCAGCATTAGAAAAAGCAGGCTGGGATACAATCACACAATTTCTTGAGGAATACCCACTGACTAAAGGCCGGGTTATTGTTCGTGGCAAGCTACATACGAGAGCAAAGAACAAACGCGCCGACTATGTTTTGTTTTATAAACCGAATATTCCTATCGCGATTATTGAAGCTAAAGACAACAACCATACTGCAGGTGACGGCATGCAGCAAGCTTTAGGTTATGCAGAGCTTTTGCATGTTCCTTTTGTTTTTAGTTCCAATGGTGATGGCTTTCTATTTCACAACAGTATCGCAACAGACGGAACCGTTGAACGCGAAATTGGCTTAGATGAATTTCCGGCACCAGAAACATTGTGGCGCATGTGGTGTACACATAAAGGCATGACGCACGAACAGGAAGCAATTATTACACAAGACTATTATAGTGATGGTGGCAATAAAATGCCACGGTACTATCAGTTGCTTGCAATAAATAAGACCATCGAAGTCATTGCAAAGGGCAATAATCGTATTTTATTGGTCATGGCAACGGGTACGGGTAAAACATATACAGCATTTCAGATTATTTGGCGGCTCTGGAAAGCGCGAGCAAAGAAGCGAATACTGTATTTAGCAGATCGGAACATTCTTGTTGACCAGACCATGACCAACGATTTTAAGCCTTTCGGTTCTGTAATGACAAAAATTCAGAAGAGACAAGCAAATAAATCTTACGAAATTTATTTATCGCTTTACCAAGCCGTCAGCGGAACGGAAGAAGAACAAAACATCTACAAACAATTTTCACCCACATTTTTTGATCTCATTATAGTTGATGAATGCCACAGGGGCAGTGCGGCAGAAGATTCAAATTGGCGACGGATTCTTGAATACTTCAGTGCGGCAACACAAATTGGTTTAACCGCAACGCCGAAAGAAACTAAGGATGTTTCCAATATCGACTATTTTGGTGAACCTGTTTACACATATTCATTACGGCAGGGCATTGATGACGGATTTCTTGCTCCATATAAAGTCGTACGAATTGATATTGATAAAGATCTGACGGGTTGGCGTCCTGATAAGGGCATGGTTGATAAATATGGCAATGAAATAGAAGACCGGATTTATAACCAGAAAGATTTCGATAAAACTTTGGTTCTTGAAGAGAGAACCATCTTGGTTGCCAAGAAAATATCGGAATTTCTAAAACAAACAAACCGCTTTGATAAGACGATTGTCTTTTGTGACAATATTGACCATGCCGAGCGTATGCGGCAAGCTTTGGTTAATGAAAATGCTGATCTGGTGGCCGCAAATTCAAAATATGTGATGCGCATAACAGGCGACAATGAAGAGGGGAAATTTGAACTGGATAATTTTATTTTTCCTGAATCAAAATATCCAGTTATCGCTACAACATCAAAACTCATGTCAACAGGGGTTGATGCGCAGACCTGCAAATTAATTGTACTAGATCAGAGAATTCAATCTATGACTGAATTCAAACAGATTATTGGACGTGGTACACGTATTAATGAAGATTATAACAAGTATTATTTCACAATCATGGATTTTAAAAAGGCAACGGAACTTTTCGCTGATCCTGCTTTTGATGGTGATCCAGTCGTAATATACACGCCGAAGCCGGGAGAGTCGCCAGTGCCACCTGATGAACAAGTTGATGGGACACGGCCAAGTGATGATTTTGTAGATAGGGGTACAACTTTAACAGATGATTGGGCCGACCCTGATAGTGATCAACCAGTCACGGTTAAGAAGTATTATGTTGCCAATGTCCCTGTCTCAATCGTTGCTGAGCGAGTGGAATACTATGATGCTAAAGGCAAGCTTATTACGGAATCTCTCAAAGATTATACAAAGAAGACGCTTAATAAAGAGTTTACTTCTCTTGATGATTTTCTGACAAAGTGGCGTGCCGCCGATAAGAAGCAAGTTATCATCGCGGAACTTGCGAATGAAGGTGTGTTCTTTGATGCGCTGGCGGAGGAAATCGGGAAGGAACTTGATCCCTTCGATATCGTCTGTCATGTTGCCTGGGATAAACCACCACTGACCCGTAAAGAACGGGCCGAGAATACAAAAAAGAAAGATTACTTCTCAAAATACACTGAGCAAGCGCAACGTGTTCTTAATGCCCTGCTGGACAAATATGCGGACGAAGGTGTTGTGCATATTGAAGAGACGCAGATTTTAACTATTAATCCGTTTACGCAGTTTGGAACACCGATGGAAATCATAAAAACATTTGGCGGTGTAGATCAATATCAGCATGCCGTCCAGGAACTGGAAAAGGCTATCTACGCAGCATAAATAAGGGAGTATTGAAATGCCGATTGGAACACTTATAAAGGTTATTCAGGATATCATGCGAAAAGATGTTGGCGTCGATGGCGATGCCCAGCGTATCAGCCAGATGGTCTGGCTTTTATTTCTGAAAATCTTTGATGACAAAGAGAAAGAATGGAAAATAACGAACAAAAGCTACAAGTCACCATTGCCAAGGCGTTTCCAGTGGTCGGATTGGGCAGCGAATCCAGAGGGCGATACTGGGGAAGAATTAATTACCTTTGTGAATAACGAGTTGTTCCCTGCCCTTAAGAAATTGGCAACAACAGCCGGTGTCTCACCATACGGCAAGGTTGTCGGTAGTGTATTTGAAGATGCCTACAACTATATGAAGTCGGGTACGTTGCTGCGTCAGGTAATCAACACTATCCAGGAAGATGTTGATTTTAATTCTTCTGAAGACAGGCACCTTTTTGGCGATATTTATGAAAAGATTCTCAGCGATCTGCAATCTGCCGGCAATGCGGGAGAATACTATACACCGCGGGCAGTAACCAAATTCATGGTGGACATCATCAATCCCCAGCTTGGTGAAACGATTTTAGACCCGGCATGTGGAACCGGTGGCTTTTTGGCCAACAGCATTGAACATCTTAGAAAGCAGCTCAAGACAGCCAAAGACAGTGAGATTTTGCAAAACTCGATTCATGGTGTAGAGAAGAAGCCCATGCCCCACATGTTGGCCATGACCAATATGATGCTTCATGGAATTGATGTGCCTACAAATATTCGGCACGACAATACGCTTGCTCATCAATTGTATGCTTATGGCCCCAAGGACAGGGTTAATTGCATTATTACCAATCCGCCTTTTGGCGGGATGGAAGAAGATGGGATCGAAACTAATTTTCCCAAAAAGTATCAGACCCGGGAAACCGCTGACCTTTTCCTTGCTTTAATCATGCATCTTCTAAAACCAGATAAGGGACGGGCTGCAATAGTTTTACCTGATGGATTTTTATTTGGCGAAGGTGTCAAGACAACCATTAAAAAAGAACTGCTTCAGGAATTTAATTTACATACGATTGTACGCCTTCCTAATGGTGTGTTTAGCCCTTATACCGGCATTAAAACAAACATCTTGTTTTTTGAAAAAGGCACACCAACAAAACATGTCTGGTTTTTTGAACATCCCTATCCGGAAGGTTACAAATCTTATTCACGTTCAAAGCCATTGACCATACAGGAATTTGATCTTGAGAAAAAGTGGTGGAACAAACGTAAGCAGAATCAATATGCCTGGAAAGTGTCAGTGAAGGAAATTGAAGATAAGAATTACAATCTTGATTTCAAAAATCCGCATGTTGTTGATGTTGAACATGGTGACCCGGATGAGCTGATGAAAGAGTATGAAGATATCGCAAAACAGCTCATTGTTACCCGCGATGCATTAAAGAAAGAACTGATGCAAGCTCTTGGAGGCGGCAAGTAATGAAGCTGCTGGAACGCCACTTTGAGATAGCGCTGGAAACACCCGATGGTATAACCAAATTGCGAGAACTGATACTTTCTTTGGCTATGCAAGGAAAGCTTGTTCCGCAAGACCCTAAAGACAAACCCGCAAGCGAGCTTCTGAAAGAAATTGAAACTGAGAAAAAGAAACTGATCAAAGAGAGTAAGATCAGAAACCAGGAACCCCTGCCACCAATTAAGCCAGAGGAAATTTCTTATGAAGTGCCAAAAGGGTGGATATGGGTTAGGCTAAATGATTTTGGAATGTGGAAATCAGGTTCCACGCCAAGCAGAAGCAACTCTTCTTATTACGGCGGCAAAATTCCGTGGGTAAAATCGGGAGAAGTAAAGCAAGGCAAAATAATTGAAACAAGTGAAACAATAACTCAAGCAGCATTAGAAAATTGTCCATTAGCAATTAATCCAATAGATTCGGTTTTAATTGCAATGTATGGCGCAAACATAGGTGATGTAGGAATACTTGAAATTGAAGCAACAACGAATCAAGCTGTCTGCGCCTGTAAAACTTATTCAAGCATAGATAATTTATTTCTTTATAAATTGCTTCAGTCCTTGAAACCAAGTTTTATTTCCCAAGGCGCAGGTGCTGCACAACCTAATATTTCAAGAGAAAAGATTATTAATCAAGTAGCACCTCTTCCACCATTTGTAGAGCAAAAACGTATTGTCGCCAAAATCGATCAGTTAATGGCTTTATGCGATAAGCTGGAAACAGAGAGAAACGAGCGGGATAAAAAGCGATTAGCTATCCACACTGCTGCCGTGAACAGACTGCTTACCGCCACAGATAAAACAGACTTTAATATGTCCTGGAGTTTTATTAACAAGAATTTCAGTGCACTCTATGCGGTTCCGGAAAATGTTGAAGATTTAAAGAAAGCGGTCTTGCAACTTGCAGTAATGGGCAAACTTGTCCCGCAAGACCCAAAAGACAATCCCGCTTTAGAACTTCTCAAAGAAATTGAAGCAGAGAAAAGGAAACTGATTAAAGAAGGCAAGATTAAAAAACAAGAGCCCCTATCGCCGATTAAACCTGAAGAAATACCATATGCATTGCCAAAAGGGTGGGCTTGGGTAAGGCTCAATGATGTTTTTGACGTGCGTGACGGGACGCATGATACGCCCAAATATGCAAGCATTGGTGTCCCTCTTATTACAAGCAAAAATATTTATACAGGAACATTAAGTTTTGACGATGTAAAGTTCATTTCAGATGAAGACCATATAAAAATTAAAGAACGTTCAAATGTCGAACGTGGTGATATTTTGTTTGCAATGATTGGTAGTATCGGAAATCCTGTAATTGTTGATACTGACCAAGAATTTTCAATTAAAAATGTTGCATTATTCAAATATTACAATAGTAATCTATCTGACAAGAATTATCTCCATAATTTTCTTATCTCTTCACAATCACTTATGAAATCTAGGTCTTCAGGAGCTGTGCAAAGTTTTGTTTCTCTTAGTTTCTTACGAAATTATCTGTTTCCTCTTCCCCCTCTCGCTGAACAAAAAAGAATAGTCGCTAAAATCGATCAATTCATGGAACTCTGCAATACCCTTGCTCAGCAGATCAAAGATGCAACAGAAAAGCAGACGGCTATTCTCGATTCCGTCTTGGCAAGGTTGTAGGTGTCGTTATGCGTTTACAATCAATATACATAAGCGACTATAAAAATCTTAAAAATTTCAAACTCGAATTTGACGGCCAAAGCTTCATTGATGTCTTTGTTGGAAAAAACGGAACAGGCAAATCAAATCTCTTTGAGGCCCTTATCAAAATATTTCAACATCTATACGAGTTCGATAAGGGTGATACAGAACTTGATTTCGACTACACTCTAAAGTACGAAATAGAAAACAATCAAACGGAAATATCCTGGCTATCCGGAAAACTCATCATTCAGGGTAGGGAACGTAAAACCATCGGCAAGACCCCTCTGCCCGACAATGTACTGATATACTATTCCGGCCACAATAATACGGTTTCAGGACTAGTGCAGACGTATGAAGATGCCTTTCGGAAAAGAATCAAGGCCGCCGACATACAAGACAGCCGCGCGTTTATTGGTATCGGCCCCGAATACAAAGAACTGCTACTGTCTGTCCTGCTGATGCAAAGCAAGCGCAACAAGGCAAAGCGTTTTATCTGCCAGAAATTGGGTATAAAGACTATTGCGCCTTTAGTAAAACTCATTTTACAACGCCCTGCCTATGCAAAAGGCAAGTCTGCCTACGATATCGCTAACAACGATGAAACGGATCGCTACTGGAAGCCGGAAGGGATCACACAGACCTTTTTGAATCGGTTATCAAGGTGTATCGATAAAGACTTAGGCAGCCCCGTACGTACAGAAGGATATTTTTCAGTCGATGACGAATATGCCCGAGGTGACTATTACATCCTGTACTTTAGTATTGCACAGATTCAAAAAGAGTTCAGCGATTTAAGTGCACAGGAACTTTTCCGCCAATTCGATAACTTGAAAACGCTTGGGATGTTGCAGGAAATCTCCTTTTTGCTCACGCGGCAAAATGGCACAGAGGCCAGCATCGCACATTTTAGCGACGGGCAGTTCCAATCTGTCTATATCTACTCCATCATCGAACTTTTCAAGGACCGCAACTGTATCACTTTACTCGACGAACCGGATTGCTTCCTGCATCCAGAATGGCAGTTTGATTTTCTTAGTCAGGTATTTGATATTACCGAAACCACCGCCAAGAACAACCATGTCCTGATGAGCAGCCATAGTGCTGCGACGCTTTGCAGCCTGGAAGCGCAGAACATCAGCTTATTCAAGATAGATAAGTCCAAGGTGACGTGCTCGAAACGGACAAAGAAAGAAATTGTGAATGAGCTTTCCAATAGCTTCATTCAGTACTCCGAGGACGAAAGCAAACTCCTGATAGACAATGTAATTCGTTCTTCAGCAAGACCTATCTTATTTGTTGAAGGCCCATCTGATGTAAGCATCCTGAACACTGCATACGCAAAACTATACCCGGATTCGGACATTCCAATATTGATTCAAGATGCATTTGATCGCGGCTTCATACGAACTCTATTGGCGCGCCATGAAATATATGCAGTTTACCCTGACAAGCATTTTTTTGCACTGTTTGATTTTGATGATGCATACGACGACTGGAGAGATTTGGGCGGCACACAAGCGGTATCAGACATTGGTCTTGGTTTATGCAGAAAATTAGCCGAAAAAAAATGTCATGCATTTCTTCTTCCGATACCTGACAACCAGCTACGGGCTCAAGTTTGGGATGACGCTAATCCAATCGAGAAAATCAAATCTAAACCAATTTTCTGTATAGAGCATATTTTTTGGGGCATCGAAGGGTTAGATAGCTGGTATCATGCTGATGAAAAGACCGGCATAATCAGATTCAAGAACAAAAAGGATAAGGTCAAATTTGCCCAAAATGTCGTGCCTGGGTTGGACGTTTCTTGCTTTGAAGTTTTCCGTCCAATGTTTGAATTTATAAAAAACAAATGTTAGATATTTCGGTCGTCAGGTATAAATAAAAGGCGGATATATGTAAAAGGGACGGTTCTGTTTTATGATAAGGCGAGTAGCAGGAATAAATAGAACCGTCCCGATAATTTTCACCAATCAATGGTTCAATCAACATGATTGAATCAGCAGAGGATGTATCAAAACAAATAGACTTTCTCCGACAAGCCGTGGGACTTTTCGGTGCAGCAATCGGGGGTGACCTATGAGGCAGGAAGGTAATGACCTGTCCGTGAAAATTGATGTTTTGCTTGGTCAGTTGAGGGGGCTTATTGCCGAAGCGCGTACACAGGCCATGCGCACGGTGGATGTCATTCAGGTGCGCACCTGTTGGAAGATTGGCCGCCATATTGTAGAGTTTGAGCAGCAGGGGCAAGCACGTGCGGTTTATGGCGCACGCCTTATTCCTCAGTTGTCGGAGCGTCTGATGCAGGAGTTTGGCCGAGGTTTTGATGCTTCCAATCTTCGCTATATGCGCCTGTTTTATCAATCTTTTCCAAATTGTGACGCACTGCGTCACGAATTGAGTTGGACACATTATCGCCGTCTGCTTCGAGTGGACAACGAGACCGCACGTCAATGGTACATGAACGAATCGGCAACGCAAAACTGGAGTTCATGAGCTCTTGAACGCCAAATTAACACGCTTTACTATGAAAGATTGTTGTCCAGTCAGGATAAAACAGTCGTAGAAACAGAAGCCAAAATGAATATGGCCGGGTTAAATCCATCACCACGCGAATTTGTACGCGATCCAGTGTTGCTGGAGTTTCTGGGCGTTCCAGATAGCGGGAGATTACTCGAAGCTGACTTGGAACGCGGTTTAATGAACAAGTTACAAGCTTTTTTGCTGGAGTTGGGCAAGGGGTTTGCTTTTGTGGCTCGTCAGCAGCGTCTTATTCCAATTTGCATTCAAGATGACACTATGATATATAATCGACATGGAGGTGC
>CAZJMX010000048.1:0-25110 GCA_964547345.1 uncultured Smithella sp.
GCCGCGCGGAATAATCGTTACCTTGTGGATCGGATCGGTTCCGGGAATCAGACGGGCAACCAGGGTGTGACCGGCTTCATGGTAGGCTGTATTGCGTTTTTCCATGTCACTGATGACCATGCTTCTTCTTTCGGTACCCATTAGCACCTTGTCTTTGGCAAATTCAAAGTCCACCATATTGACTTTTTCTTTATTCAACCGGGCGGCATTTAACACCGCCTCGTTGACTAGATTCTCGATATCCGCACCCGATGTGCCGGGTGTTCCTCGAGCCAGAATAGCAAAATCAACATCTTCCGCAACGGGTGCTTTGCGTGCATGCACTTCAAATATTTTCTCCCGGCCTTTCACATCCGGCAAAGGCACGACCACCTGTCGGTCAAAACGTCCCGGACGCAGCAGTGCCGGATCCAGAACATCAGGACGGTTGGTTGCGGAAACAAGAATAACGCCTTCATTGGACTCAAAACCATCCATCTCCACCAGCAACTGGTTGAGGGTCTGCTCCCGTTCATCATGGCCGCCGCCCAGTCCCGCGCCACGGTGACGCCCCACAGCGTCGATTTCATCAATGAAAATGATGCAGGGCGCATTCTTTTTAGCCTGACCGAACAAATCTCGTACGCGGGAGGCGCCGACGCCGACGAACATTTCTACAAAATCAGATCCACTGATGCTCAGAAAGGGAACATCCGCTTCGCCCGCAATCGCCCGAGCCAGAAGCGTTTTGCCTGTTCCCGGGGGACCTACGAGCAGCAAGCCCTTGGGAATACGACCTCCCAGTTTGGTGTATTTTTTGGGGTCTTTTAAAAAGTCGATAACTTCTTCGAGTTCCGCTTTGGCTTCATTAACGCCTGCCACATCGGCAAATGTCACTTTCTTCGACTTATCGGTGACCAGCCTTGCCCGGCTCTTGCCGAAAGACATGGCTTTTCCGCCGCCCGCCTGCATCTGACGCATGAAAAATATCCAAACGCCGATAAGTAACAGCATGGGAAACCAGGACACAAAAATCATATACCAGGCATTTTCTTCTTGCGGCTTGGCTGTGATTTTCACGCCCTTTTCCTGAAACGCACCGACCAGTTCGTCATCCTTGGGCGCGTATGTTTTGAAGACAGTGCCATTGGCCAGCTTTCCGGTAATGGAATCACCCTGAATCGTAACTTCTGTAAGCTCGCCATTTTTCAAATGGGTGATCATTTCCGTGTATATGATATCTTTCGTACTGGATTTTTGTTGATTAAACAACTGCCAGACAAGCAAAAATACCAGAAGCACTGTCAGCACAAGTGCTATATTTTTTTGAAACTGATTCAATCTCTTTCTCCTTTAAATTAAATGTGTTGATTGACCTTTATAATAATATCCAATTTAACTCAAATATTTTCTTACATCGCCCTTCCCTATTATGACTGCTTTTTGATCTCCATCACCATAACATGTTTCGTCTGGGGTGATATTTTCACTCTTTCGCTCAAATGCATGTTTTCAATCCAAATCACGGAGTCCTGATCGACAAGAAGCGCAAGCGTTTCACGCTGCCAGCCCGGCACTTTACGGTCAATCAATAACTTCTTTATTTTTTGTTTCCCTTTCGTTCCGAGGGGTTCAAACCAGTCTCCATTTCTGCGGTTGCGAATCACCAGAGGTTCTTTCAGCCGGTCAGCGTCCATATAAATCCGGCCCGAGCACGTAAAATCAACTTCATCGACGGACGCGCGCCTCACAGACAAGATAATATGTCTTTCCTTTAAATCAAGCATACCGGGCATGGACAGGAAATATTCATAATCCGACGTTTTTCGAATCTCAGCATGTCCAATCAGAATCCGGTCATATTGTTTTTGGACTTGCAAACCAAAAGGCAGGAACATCCGCTTCCCGGACGGTTTTTTCAAAATCAAATCATATGCCGCTTGAATATGGGAATGAAGAAAACCAATGCCTTCCGATGCCAGCGTCTCCAAAAGCGATTTGATCAATCTCATTCTGATGGCTAAAGGAAGGGTGGTAAAATATTGGCGAGAAAATGATATACCATACTCGTCTTTCTGAATATGCGGAGAAGCCAGAATTTCCCTCACAAGACCATCGAGGTATTCATCGTCTCTGCGAACAATTTCCGCCATACGCGACAGGTTTTGATCAATCCGGGGATTGAATTTTTCCTTTAGATAAGGAAGAAGCTCCAAACGGATACGATTTCGTAAATGCGCTCCACTTTGATTGGAACCGTCCTCACGATAGGCCAGGCCTTTTTCCATCAGGAAGTCATCAATTTCCCGTCGTGGTACGTCCATAAGGGGGCGGATATATTTATTGTCTCGCACCGGCAAAAATCCCTTGAGTCCGTCCAGACCACTCCCGCGCAGAATGTTTAGTAAAACCGTTTCGGCCTGATCGTTGAGATGATGTCCCAGAGCAATTTTATTGGCGTTATAATCAACGGCAACCTGATCCAGAAACCGATAGCGTTCCCTGCGAAAATAATCTTCCGGCGACAGGCCTTTCGGAACTGTGGGCTGACGCATTTTTTCCGTGACAAAGGTCAAACCGTAATTTTGAGTCAGATCGCGGCAGAAGGCTTCATCCGCCTCGGATGCTTCGCCCCGCAGACCATGATTGAAATGGGCAACGATTATTCGCAACTTGTACATTTGCGCAAGCTCAATCACAACGGATAAAAGGACACAGGAATCCGCTCCCCCGGACAGAGCAACGACCACCGCATCACCGCCTTGCAGCATATCGTGTCTTTTAATCGTTTGTTTAATTTTACCAATCATTTTATTGAAACAGATCATTGATTTCACTGAGGCTCTCGTAATAAAAGTCTGCGTCCATCGTCTGCAGCGCCTCCCTGTTGCCCAGACCGTTTAAATACACGCAGGAAATAATTCCCGCATTTTTGGCCACTAAAATATCATTGACCCCATCTCCGATGATGACGGTTTTTTCCCTGATGACGGAATATTTGGATAAAAGATACTCGACCACTCGCTTATCCGGTTTCAAAAACGGCGTGGAATCTGCTCCGATAATTTCGAGAAAATATTTTTCTATGCCCAGTCCGCGGGCAATCTCCAGAGCCAGATAATAGCGTTTATTGGTTAACACAACTTTCTTTTTATATTTAAAATATTGCAGAACATCTTCTACTTGCGGATAAAGAACGGTGAAATCCAGAAGATGTTTTTCGTAGTGATCGCTGAAAATGCCGAGCGCCTGATCCACGTCAGCGGCATGTTTGTCGCCCAACGATTTTTCGATTAATTTTCTAACGCCGTCGCCGACAAAGCCTATGATTTCCTCTGAAGCTCTGGGGTTAAGATTGAGAGTTATCAAGGTGTGATTAATGGATGCCACCAGATCCGCCCCCGTGTCGGCGAGCGTCCCGTCGAAATCAAAGATCATCAGGTCCACGGCTTTCATGTCTGCTCCTTTGGGGTCTGTATAACCGAGAGACGGTGTAAAAACAAGGTGCTTTGTCTTTAGGACCGCAATAAATATCGTTTGACTGGGCCACTCACGTATGTTAGAAAAACAAAGACCGCTTGGATCACTTGGTTTAGACTGAGACGGTAAGCAAACCCTGAAACTGTCGAATACAGGTCTTCCACGCTGAGGAAGGCCTTTTTTTGTTTATGAAGAAGAAAAAATCCCGTAAATTTGTCATCATCGGCGCAGGAATGGTCGGAACGGCCATTGGTTTTTTATTAAATAAAGCCGGCCATGACATTACGGCAATCGCGGATCCATCCGCTGCTCATTTGAAACGGGCCAAGGCTTATACCGGCGCTGCATGCCATCGCCTGGCATCTGAGGCAGCCGATTCCGGCGACTGTATTTTAATTACAACGCCTGATGATTGTATTCTGACCGTGTGCTCAGCTATGGCCCGCCATTCATCTCTTCAAGGGAAATATGTTTTCCATATGAGCGGTGCAGGAGGGCTGGATCTTCTATTGCCTGCCGCCAAGGCCGGAGCGGTCATCGCCAGCATTCATCCCTTGCAGAGCTTTTCATCGATTGACGGCGCGATTGCGAGTATTCCCGGCAGTTATTTCGGCGTGACCGCAGGCGTCGGTGCGAAAATAATATCGGCGGATATTGTCCGGGATCTGCAAGGCATTGCGCTTTTCATTTCACCGGAGCAGAAACCTCTTTATCATGCGGCAGCCTGCATTGCATCCAACTATCTGGTCTCGTTGATGAGCATTGTTGAAGAAATCTATTTATCCATCGGTCTTTCAGAAAAAGACGCCCGCAGGGTTTATCTGCCTTTGGTCTACGGAAGTTTAAATAATATTGAAAAACAGGGATGCCCCGGCGCTCTCACGGGACCCATTGCCCGCGGGGATGCAAGAACAGTCCAAAAACATGTAGAAGCCTTTAACCGTCATCTTTCCCATCTATCACCCCTTTACCAGGAACTGGGAAGAATCACCTTGCAGCTGGCACAAAAAAAGGGAACATTGAATGCACGCCAGGCTAAAAAGATCACAACGCTTTTGAAAGGAGCTAATGATGAGCACACAAAATAAAATCACACGTAAAACCATTCTTGATATAAAAAAAATGAAAACACAGGGAGAAAAAATCACCATGCTGACGGCTTACGATTTCGGAATGGCGTCCATTCTGGATGACAGCGACATCGATATTCTTCTGGTCGGCGATTCCCTGGGCATGGTCGTTCTGGGTTATGACACCACTCTTCCCGTCACGATGGAGGATATGCTGCATCATACGCGGGCCGTAGCCCGCGGCTCGTATAAAGCCCTGATTGTGTCGGATATGCCCTTTTTATCGTATCAGGTTTCTCCCGGGCAGGCGCTGGCCAATGCCGGTCGTTTTCTAAAAGAAGCCGACGCACAGGCCGTTAAACTCGAAGGCGGAGAAGAGCAGGCGGAAACGGTTTATAAAATGACCGGGGCCGGCATTCCGGTGATGGCGCACCTGGGTCTGACGCCACAGTCTATCCATCAATTAGGCGGCTATAAAGTTCAGGGCAAAAAAGAAGATGCGGCGACCAAGATGATTCAGGACGCGAAAATCCTGGAAGACGCGGGCGCTTTTTCCCTGGTTCTGGAATGTGTTCCTGAAAAACTGGCCGCTGAAATTTCAGAGTTGCTGACCATTCCGACCATCGGCATCGGCGCCGGTGTTCACTGCGACGGACAGGTGCTGGTCGTGAACGATATGCTGGGCCTATACGAGAAAATGACGCCGAAGTTTGTTAAGAAGTATGTGAATTTGAATCTGGAAATTCGCAATGCCGTCAAACGATATATATCGGATGTAAAAACCGGCACATTTCCGGACAGTGAACACAGCTTCAAATAGGACGACGGCCCGTTCGGATCTGATGGCCAAACTGTTTCAGCATCCGCGTGTACGTGCCCAGCAATATTTCCGGATCGACAAAGTAATCCGGTCGCTTTTCATAGTGGCGTTTCACCAGCCCGGCAGCTGCGCTCTCTATGCAACCTTCCTGATCCATAGCATCAAGCAGCGCGTCAATCATTTGGTTTGTGGCGCTTTTGCTGTGCGCAATGAAGCGGTGGGCCTCCTCGCCTGCAATATACCCGTAATGATCCGCGCACAACAGATCGACCTTGAGCCCCTCCAGTTTATCGAGGCTTTGCTTGTATCTTTCAAAACTGGAACCGGCGGCAATGACATACTCGTCCCGATAAGGAATGGCTACCGCATCAGATGGAAACAATGCCTTGAGTTGAGGAACATACGCGGAGATGGAACAAGAAGAATGTCCAGGGGTTTCGTAAATTTCTATCGCTTTACCGCCCAGGTCAAGTCGGCTGTTTTCCGTTAATGCTTCGCCAGAAACGTCATCGCGCCAATGCCAGTCAAGTGTTGACAAGGCGTCGGTGCTTCCCAAAACCCGGCGACAGACTTTTAAGGTGAAGTCATTGATGACGGATACAGACTTGGGATTGCCCAAAACATCCCATCCGCGCGCGGAGGCATAAATTGTTACGTGGGGCCATTTTCTTTTTAAATAAGGAACCACGCCGACATGGTCAAAATGGGCATGCAGAATAATGATATGCTCAATTCTTCTCTCGTTAATTCCCCATGCAGCAATCTGCCGAAATAACTCAGGGAGAACATAACTCATTCCCGCACTGATTAAAGCGGATGATTTGCTTCCCTCAAGCAGATAGACAGATGATTCTTCCGTGCCCAATAACCAGAGCCCTTTGTCAATAAATCCTGCTTGCTTGATTCTCATTAATTCTCGTAATAAACAATCACTGCGTTTTTCCTTAAACGGGCCGTCAATTGAGTAAAGGCCTCGCCTTGTTTCTGCTGTTCCAAATACAAAGCAATCTTATCTTTCACTTCGTCTAATTTTACTATTTTTTCGGGATTATGCTTCAGCACCTGAATAATGTGATGACCGTATTCAGTCGTGACAATAGGCCCGACGACATTTTTTTCCTGCGAAAATGCGGCGTCTTCGAAGGGTTTGACGGTCTGGCCTCTTTTAATATCTCCCAGGTCACCGCCATTTTCCTTGCTGGGACAATCGGAATTGCTCTTGGCGACTTCGGCAAAATCAGCGCCTTCCAAAACCTGCTTGCGAAGATTTTCGATTTTGGCTTTTTTCTCAACTTTCGTTTTTTCATCATCCTTCGCATCAAGAGTCACAAGAATGTGACGCACATGGACAGTTTCGGGAGACGAAAATTTATCTTTATTTTCTCCATAGAATTTGCTGATTTCTTTTGAAGACGGTTTTGCTTTCTTGCCCAGATCCATTTCAACCAGTTTTTTTATTCGAATTCCCAAAGCGATATCTTCTTTGGGAATATCATTTTCCTTCAGGAAATCTTCCAGTTTTTTATCGGCCGGCAGATTGGCCTTAATTTGGGTTAACTGCGTCTGAATTTCTTTTTCCGTAGCTTCTATCTTTTTATTTTTGGCCTCATTGATCAACACGGTGCGCATGACGAATTCTTCCGTCAATTGTTTTTTCAGCCCTTCCTGAACTTCATTTTGCTTGTCCGCCGGTATTTTATCCTTATAAAGGTTCATCTTGGCTTTTACTTTCTTTTCCAGATCAGCTTTTTTCAAGACGATGCCGTCGACACTGACCACTACATCTCTGGGAGCAGCCTGCTTGGCATCCTTTTGCGTCGGTGCTAAAACGGCTTCCTGTGGAGCGATAGGCGATGGCGCTTGGGTAGTTTCTTGAGCCTGATCCTTTGGGGTGGGTGTTTTGACGGCTTCTTCTTTTTTGCCGCAACCTGAAACTATTCCGATCAAAATAACTAACAAAAGAACCAGGGCTTGTTTCCCGAATATTTTTTTCATGAATTTCCTCCTGAGGATATTGGACTGATATCAACTATGGTCTGCCCTATAAACGCAATCATGAAGTCAAGTCAAGAAGATTATCCTCCGGGCGTTCAAGTCTGGGTTCTAAGTAAGTTAAGTAAGCTGAAGTGATCTTCCGGAACAGGAAAATAATCGTCAGGCATCTTGCTGGGGCCGTTGATGACAAGCCGATCCAGAATAATCTTTAACGCGGGTAACATTCCGATCCTAGGATAATATTCTTTCGTCAGGTGGTTGACCAACTTCAATGTTTCAAAGCCGTCAAACCAGTTGTGAAATTGTGTTTTATATGTCCTGTAGTCTTTTAAATTGCTGCGAATTCTTGGCCAGAGTGTCGGAAATTTTCGAGCCGTTAAGAAATCGGCCAGCCCCGGATGGATATTTCTGGCCTCGTTCAGAATGTGAATTTCTGAACGAGAAAATGATTGTTCCATGAGAACGATCCATTCTTTAACGATTTGAAAGATCTGTGGATCATAAAAACGTTGTTCATGGATGTGTCCGGAAATCATTTTGTCCACAGCTGCTCCCGTGCCGAACGGCACGCGGCCGGAGATGCGCGCCGACGGATAAACCTTTGTTTCTTTAATGTTACGAACCGGAGCGATTTTGGCCAGTTTGTTTAGAAAATAAAAATCCTCTCCCGCCTCGCGGCGGTTCATTCCCCGTACGGCCAGATAAGCATCAGCCGTTGTTACCATGGTCGAACCGATGGAATGAAAGGCATAAGGCGAGCCTGCATATCGCAACCCCAGGAGAAAGTAGCGCAGAAAGATTTCGTATTCGCAAATTGCCGCCTGAACATCCGGCTCCGGAGGCATTTGGTGTGCATAGCTCAGAACGCCTGTCTTAATGCGACCCGATGAAAATACATTTCGCACAACCGGCAAATAATCATCGCGGACCAGCGTATCTGCATCCAGGCTGAAAATCAATCGCAATGGGTCAGCGGAGTTTTGTAAAATCCGCAGAGCCATATCCATGCCGATCTTTCGCGCCATCCCCACTCCGCCGACATGCGAAGGAATTTCCAGGCCCGGCGATGACGCATCCATACAGGCCAAGCGTATGGAGCTTGCGGTAATGTTGTTTAAAGATGCATGTAGATTTTCGGCAAAAGGCAAAGCTTCCAAAGAGAGCTGATTGATTAATAGGTTGAGGATGGCGATCGTTTGTGAATTGTTGTCCCTGTCTATTTCAGGCGCGGTTGCCTTATTGTTAATCACGCAAAGGATCAACGTTTCTTTCAGCGAGGCTTCGGGATTTGCGGCAAGTGATCCCAGCGTCGCAAAGATCATTTCTTTTTCAGCATAGGCGGGGATCACCACAACCTGTTTGACGTCATCAAGGCTTGCGGCATGCATCTTCCAGGAAAGCGGCGCGGCGTATTTTGTCAGATAGTCGTGGATTAAAGAATTTTTATTCATGTCAATCCACAGCTGACTTTTTGACGCAATGTTGAATAATCGTCTCCAATAATCCAATCAATCGGCACGCCTTTTTTTTCCATACGCCGGAACCACGTCATCTGTCTTTTTGCAAATTGTCCAATGGCAATCTGCAGCTTGTCCGTCATTTCTTGTTTTGTCATTTTGTTTTGCAGGTACCAGGCGATATACTTATATTCCAAGCCAAAGCTCTCCAATCTTTCCCAGGAAAGTCCGTGCAACTTTAATTGACGCACTTCTTCGATCATGCCTTCATCCAGTCTTTGTTTGAGTCTGTTCGAAATTCTTTGGCGTAGAATGGCTCTATCCCAGTGGATGCCGAATATGCAGGCTTCGATGACAGGCCTTTTGTCTGCATGGTTTTGTGTGTTTGTTCTGGCGCGCTCGATTTCAATTTTTCGAATCAGCCGCTCCCTATCTTCAAGATCGGTTCGGTTGTGCAAAGAGGGCTTCATTTTCAATAGAATGTCCTGAAGCTCAGTCAAGGGCATTGCAGACAAGTCTCGTCTCAGATCTTCATCCGGTTCGGCATACGGCATGGCATAATCCGCAAGGACGGATTCGAGGTAAAGACCGGTTCCGCCGACAAGAATTGGCAGTGCGATGCGTGATTGGACATCTTCAAATATTTTATAAAATTTCTTTTGAAATTCAAATACATTAAATTCATCATTTGGCTCGAGAATGTCGATCAAATGGCCGGGAATCATTCCCTGATCGGTTTTATACTCAGACAGGTCCTTGCCTGTGCCGATATCCATTCCCTTAAAAACCTGTCGCGAATCGGCAGAGATAATCTCGCCGTTAAATTCCGCCGCCAGTCTGATCCCTAACGTAGTCTTGCCGGAGGCTGTTGGTCCCAAGATGACAATGAGGTTATTTTTCATGACTTCCGACTTGAAATTATCCTTCATTAGTGTTCATATGCGCCGATAATAAAAACGGTGCACCCGCTATTAAGCTTTGCCGCAACCGATATGAGATCATCATGACTCGACGACTTGATCTGGCACACGAAGCCATCTTCCCCCTGATTCTGAAAATGAGTTGGCCGTCGATTATTGCCATGATCGCCATATCTATCTACAACATCATCGACACCTTCTGGCTTGCACGCCTGAGCCCTCAGGCGTTGGCCGCGCTCACCATTTGCTTTCCGATTCAGATGATTTTCGCAGCCATCGGCGTCGGTACGGGCGTCGGAGCAGGATCCTTTGCCGCCCGGATGTTTGGCGCTAAAAAAATCATACAGGCAAAACACACAGCGGGCCAGATTTTTTTTCTTTCACTTCTCTTCGGGGCCATTCTGATTCTTGCCGTCGTCTTTTTCCGCGATCCGATTCTGCTGTTCTTCGGCGCTTTTGACGAAATTATGCCCCTTTGTCGCGCCTATATGGACGTGATTGTTTTCAGCGCGCCGTTTCTTTTCTTCTCCATGATGTCCAACAATCTTCTTCGCGCCGAGGGTCGTCCGATTTTATCCATGTATGTTGTGCTGGTGTCCTCCATCGTCAGCGCCATACTGGATCCGCTGCTGATTTTCGGTATTGGTCCCTTTCCGAGACTTGAAATTCAAGGCGCTGCCCTTGCCTCTGTGATTGCGCAATGTGCCGCCAGCATCTTTTCCGTTTACTTTATGCAATTTCAATCTTCAAGCTATAAATTAGAATGGCGATACCTCATTCCCAATCCTTACATTATCCGATCCATTTTTTCCACCGGCTTGCCGTCAGTCGTCACAAATCTGGTAATAACGATGGTTTTGATTGCATACAATCACGTGTTAGCGCCATTCGGTTCTACTGCACTTGCCGCATTGGGAATCTGTTTTCGCGTCAACAGTCTTGTCACGATGGTACTCTTCGGCATCGGCTTCGGCATTATGCCGGTTGTGGGATTCAGTCAAGGTGCAAATCTCTATGAACGGTTGCGTCAATCCGTTGCGGTATCCGTTAAAGTCTCAACGTATTTTGCGGCCATTTCCTCCCTCGTCATGGTCATACTAGCCGAAAAGATCGTGGGCATTTTCACAGGTGATCCCGCACTGATCGCTATTGCCACCCCCGCTTTGCGCATATACATATCCGTTCTTGTTTTTTCTGCACCGATTACCATTTACATCAACATGTTCATCGGACTGGGTAAAGGAACCTTGGCCATGTATCTGCTTTTCGTCCGTGATACTGTTTTGCTGATTCCTTTATTGATCCTCCTGTCTAAATGGTTCGGCCTGACGGGAGCGTGGGTCGCATTGCCGATTTCAACCCTCATCGCCTTCGTGGTCATTTATGTGCAGGCGCAGAAAGAATTAAAGCGATTCGGAAATTGATAAAACAAAAAATGCCCCGGGGTGCGGGGCATTTACTGAAAGTTGATTACATGGAGTGATTATAGTGGCTGAACATTCGCTGCGCTGGGTCCTTTGTTACCCTGTTCAATCTCGAAACGTATTCTCTGACCCTCATAAAGAGTCTTGAATCCAGTTCCGCTGATGGCGCTATAATGCACAAATACATCACCGCCCTCATCGTTCTCAATAAAACCAAACCCCTTCTTCTCATTGAACCACTTTACTTTTCCCTCTGCCAAAGCTTAAAGTCCCCCTTTCAAAATTTTGTTTTATCCGGGTTATCCCTTCTAAAACCAAAAAAACCGCACGAATTCTTTTCTCAAGAATTCCCTGCGGTTTAATTATACGTTCTTTGCAACGGTCTTAACACTAAAAAATTCCTAGTACTAATTATCAGTATCTAACCTCTTGAGATTGCTCACATCTCACTTTAAAAAAACCATAACACCTTTTTTTTTAAAATCAAGCTTTTTTTCGCACATTTTTTCAAAATAGTTTTTAAAATGACAGCGCCTATTCATTGCTCGTCCATAGCCGCAATGCGCGTCTTAGCCTCTTCACTCAAGAAATTCCACAGACCGATTTTTTTCAACGTCTCGATTTTCGGAACACCGTCTTTTGTCCAGCCTCGCTCAGCATAGTAGACATCAATGAGCCTTCTCAATTGGGCCTTCCGATGCTTCATAAGTGTTGTGCGTTTTTCTGCTGTTATTATTTTTCGGATTGTATCGGGCTGCTGATTGATAATATCGCTGAGCTGTTGATCGTTATAATTTTCTTCAAGCTCATACAAAGCATCTTCCGTTGGACCGATTGCGCGGTCGGGAATCCAGTCATGCTCTCCAGTCTTCTTACCAAAGGACAAAACATTCATAACGCGCTGCAAATTAATGTCGTGATCCGTCTGCTCAAATATTTTTTCCCATGTCAGCGTGGTACCCAACATGCCGTTGTAGAAATCTGCATAGAGTTCCTGCGACGCGGGATTGATGTAAACATCTGAGCCGCCGTGCTTCATCGATTCAGGATTAAAAACATCCACCCAGGGCAACTTACACAATCCCAGATTATCATTACCCAGACGCACGCGCGGATAAGTAATCAGTGCTTTTGCTTTATCTTCAAAGGTTGGAAATGCGCCCAGCAAATCGACTTTGACAAGCCAGGCTGCCGCATGATGCGCGCCGATGTCGCTTGCGGCGGCATAAGATGCCTGCATGGACAACGAGCGGTGTGTACGATAAAGTGAAAATGGCAACCCCTTGGTCTGCATGGCAAACTCTTTGAGTTTAGGCATAGGATCAGGTCTGCCGGTTCTAGCTACATATTTATTTGCCACCCAAGCCATCACCTCCACCATGCCTTGACCGGCTATAGCGGTCAGCTCGGTCCGGCCATGCGCCAGATCGTGGATAAACTCCAGCGCAGCTTGTTCATCCCCCCAAGTCAGCGCAAAGCCATCCGCATCCTCCCGAGTCAGATAACCACGCTGATAGCACTCCATCACAAAGGCCATGATGACTGCGGTGGTGATGGTGTCAATTCCGTAGTTGTCGCAGTGCCAGTTGGCCTCCATGATAAATTCGGGATGCCACATGCCCAGATTGGAACCGAAACCGGCGGCGGTTTCGTATTCGGGACCATCCACCCAAACCTTTTGCCCGCTATGCAAGCCAGAGGTTAATATCACCCAACCGCCTTTGGTGCAGCGCAAATTGCAGCCTGGGAAACATCCGTCCATACCGCGATGATCGAACAAACGCTCGGCATAAGTTTTTCCGCAAATCTCTCCCGCCTGCGGATGCGAGCCGTACTGGTAATTATTAACGGGTAAAGACTGATATTCTTCCTTATTCATAAAGGAGATGAGTCCGGCCGACCCTTTGAGATGCATTTGGAGCGCTTGAGGATCAACATCCTTCACGATTTTGTGCAGGGTTAATCCGGCCTGCTTCACCTTCCCCCAATCCGCTGCGCCGTAAGGATTATCGCCATGAGGAAACGCAGCCAGAACAACAATTGCAGTAATATTTTTATGGCTCATCACGGAACCCAGGCCCGTACGGCCCGCCTGCTTGGTGCGAAAAAGACCTTTCATCCCGTCCACCGGTTTGGTGGCATCATAGTAGTGACTGTTGATGCAGCCGAAAGTGGTTTTGTCCGCACCGATGCCCGTTGTTAAAAAGGCAATTTCTTTCTTCTCACGTCCTTCTTGTAAAAACCGATCGACAATTACTTTCTCCAGATTAAAGACCTCATCGTTGGCGGGTGCTATAGTGAGGATCACTTCTTTCTTAAATCCATCGATCACGATCATCGTATCCTCTTGTGCGACACCGGTAATGCTGATTGCGTCAAAACCGGCATATTTGAGGTAAGCGCCAAAATAGCCGCCGAAATTGGAAACACCGGGAATATGGGTTAAGGGCGACAAGGATATCGCCATGCACTTGCTGGTTCCGGGAAATTGCGGAATGCCGCCCAGCGGCCCAGGCGAAAAGATCAAAGGGTTTTCCTGATCGTATGCTTTTGTTTGAGAGTTGATCTGTTTGTGTAATAGATAGAGCCCCAGCCCTCTGCCGCCGATGAAATAATCTCGTTGCTGCGGATCAAGCGGCCTGACATCAATCGTTCCGGTTCTTACATTTATAGCAAGGGTCTGATTGGCGTATCCGTGATGAAGCGGTGTTTGGGTATATTTCATGTTCAATCCTTAATAAATAGTTTGGGCACGTTAAAGCAATCGAGATAAAAAATCAATGATAAAAGGGTTTGATCTGCTCCCAAGATTGACATGACATATTATGATATGCTAAAAGGTGAGATATTGCATAAGGGGAGGCCGTGTTATCGGCCTGAGAGTTTCGCAGACGAGCGAGAGACCCTCATTACCTGATCCGGATCATACCGGCGTAGGGAATGCGAAAATAAAAACCCCTTATGCAACAGTAACGTGTCATAAGGGGTTTTTATTTATGGATGAAAGACTGAAAATCAATCCGGGGAGTCTCTATCTCGTTCTCAGCGAGGCGTGCGGGAGTGGCCGTCCCCCCTTAGATATTGCAAGGTCAGCTATCGCCGGAGGTGTCGATATCCTTCAGATGCGGGAAAAGGATAAATCGCCTCAGGACTTATCAACTCTGGGAACAGCCCTTTCCCGTTTGTGCAGGGAAAATGGCGTCATTTTTATTGTCAATGACGATCCCCGTCTTGCCGTGGAGCTAGATGCCGACGGTGTCCATATGGGACAAGAAGATCTGGCCTTTTGCAGAGTCGATACAGTTCGTCGTATTGTCGGCCCCCAAAGGCTGATCGGTTTATCGACTCACAACCCCGACCAATTCCGTGAAGCCCTTACCTGGGATATCGATTATCTCGCCTTTGGCCCCGTCTTTCAGACCAAGACAAAAGATTATCATATTGGAACGGCGGATATCAGTCAGATCATTGCCATAATGTCGATACCTGTTTTTTTTATTGGCGGCATCCAGACCTCCAACCTGGATATCCTACTCGAAAAAGGTGTGACGAATGTGGCTCTGATCCGGGATATTATGGAAGCGGAGGATATAGCGAAAAAAACCGGATGGTACAAAAGAAAGCTTGCCGAAGCTTGCAGCGGATGCTTTTGAACAGCTTGGGAAAATTGGAGGATAGGATATGAATTTACGTATCAACGGCACACCGGTTGCTCTGGAGGATGCCGTCAATCTTGAGCAGTTGATTCTCGGCAAGGGGCTCATGCCGGAGCGGGTCGTCGTGGAGTTGAATCTGCGGATTATACCCCGTAACCAATGGGACACGGTTTTATTGAAAGACGACGATGCGATCGAGATCGTCAGTTTTGTAGGAGGAGGTTGAGCGTGGAAAATACATTGGAAATTGCAGGCCGAAAGATTGAAAGCCGCCTGTTGGTTGGTACAGGGAAGTTCCCCGGCAATAGCGTTATGAGCAAGGCCCTCATTGCGTCTGCGGCCCATATTGTTACGGTGGCGTTAAGACGGGTGGATGCCGGAACGGCATCCGGTAGCATCCTTGATTTTCTGCCTTCCGGATGCATCATCCTGGCCAACACATCGGGGGCCCGAAATGCCGACGAGGCGATCAGAATTGCCCGTTTGGCCCGCGCGGCAGGCACAGGCGATTGGATTAAAATCGAAGTCGTAGCGGACAACAAATACCTCCTACCCGATAATCTTGAGACATTGAGGGCAACGGAAATTCTCGTCAAGGAAGGGTTTATCGTTCTTCCCTACATGAGCCCCGATTTATCCATGGCTCGTCGGTTTGTTGATTGCGGCGCTGCTGCTGTCATGCCTCTGGGCTCACCCATCGGTTCCAACCGGGGCCTGCGGACGAAAGAACTTGTGGAGATCATGATCCGGGAAATCAACATCCCTGTCATTGTCGATGCCGGCCTGGGCAAACCATCCCATGCTTGTGAGTGCATGGAAATGGGCTGTGACGCCGTGTTGGTGAATACGGCCATCGCCATTGCCCAAAACCCCATCGAGATGGCCGCAGCTTTCAACCTGGCCGTGAAAGCAGGCCGCATGGCCTATGTAAATGGTTTGGCACAGCAGTCCGAAACGGCAAGGGCCTCTTCGCCCCTGACGGGTTTTTTGCACAGTGACACAGGAAACAAATAATCTCCACGCGCCAGGAGTGAGAATAAATCATGAGCTTCTATAATGTTTTAAAACGATACAGTGACACCCAGGTTAATCAGGCGATAGCCTCTGTTTCCACAGATGACGTGCATCGGGCCCTGGCTGCGGATTATCCCGATGAAAATGATTTTCTTGCTTTGCTCTCGCCTATGGCGGAGGCCTGTCTCGAAGAAATGGCGCGGCGCGCCCACGATCTGACCCTGCGACATTTCGGCAGAACAATCCAGCTCTATACGCCTCTGTATCTTTCGGACTATTGTGAGAACCGGTGCACCTATTGCAGTTTCAGTGCCCGAAATCAATTTCCCAGAAGGAAGCTCGACCGAGACGAGGTGGATCGGGAAGGGGCAGCCATCGCCGCAACAGGCTTAAAGCATATCTTGATCCTGACAGGGGAATCGCGCAAGCAAAGCTCTGTTGAGTATATTGGCGATTGCGTAACGATTTTGAAAAAATATTTTCATTCTATCGCCATCGAGATCTATCCCCTTACGGAAGCGGAATATGCCGAATTGATCGACCGGGGGGTCGACGGCCTGACGCTTTACCAGGAAACATACGACGAATCCATTTATCAGGAGATACACCCCACCGGGCCGAAACGGGATTTCCGCTTTCGCCTGGATGCGCCGAATCGGGCTGCCGCACGCCATATGAGGCAAATCAATATCGGCACCCTACTGGGACTCGCGGATTGGCGCAAAGAGGTCTTTGCCGTGGGACGTCATGCCAGGTACCTCATGGACAGTTTTCCCGATGCCGACATCGGCGTCTCTGTCCCTAGATTGAGGCCCTATAAGGGCTCCTTTATCCAGGCTCGCGGCGTGACGGACTACCATCTGGTTCAGGCGATCCTGTCCCTGCGCCTCTTTCTACCGAGGCTCGGGATTTCGCTCTCCACGAGAGAGTCGGAGACGTTTCGTGATCATCTGATCCCCTTGGGAATTACGCGCTTGTCCGCCGGATCGGTAACTTCCGTGGGAGGCCATGGAACCGAGGCACCCGAAGGATTCGCTTTGCCTCAGTTTGAAATTGCCGACCACCGCACCACAGAACAAATGATGATGATAATCCGCTCCAAGGGTTATAATCCCGTTTTAAGCGATTGGGTATCCTATGATATTTGAGACCTCTCTCATTCAAAAGATGGGTCCTGCAGTCGTTGAGAGACTTCGGGAAATCAAAGTCGGCATTGCCGGTGTCGGTGGTCTGGGATCAAATTGCGCGGCCAACCTGGTTCGTTGCGGATTTCGGCGATTCAAACTGGTCGATTACGATACGGTCGAGGCAGGAAACCTGGATCGTCAATTCTACTTCGCCGATCAGGTGGGGATGATCAAAGTTGATGCGCTCAAGTATAACCTGCTGAGAATCAACCCTCAGTTGGATGTTGAGGCTCTTGTTATTAGAATTGGAAATGGTGATGGTGCCAATATATTCGAGGATTGCAACGTTGTTGCCGAATGTCTGGACTCCGCAGAGGCCAAGACCAGCCTGGTTTCGGATCTATTACCCCTGGGCAGGTTGATTGTTGCCGCTTCGGGCCTCGGCGGCTATGGGAAGACCGACCAAATCAAGGTGCGCTGGATCACGGAAAACCTCGTCATTGTCGGCGATCTAACATCGGACACAGCAGATCATCCCGCTTTGTCGCCCCGGGTGAGCATTACAGCGGCAAAACAGGCTGACGTCATCCTCGAATATTGCCGAGACAAATACACATTTTGTAATGCATCGGGAAAATAAGGAAATTCAACCAATCTCTAGAAATCGCGCGGCAGTTCTTCCAATTCCGCAAGTGAAAACACCGGCCCGTCCGAACATACGTATTTGTAACCAACATTGCAGCGACCGCATTTGCCGATGCCGCATTTCATACGCATTTCCAGCGACGTTAGAATATTTTCCTTGGAAAAACCAAGCTCGAAAAATACCGGCAGTGTAAACTTGATCATGACAGGCGGCCCGCAGATCACGGCCACCGTGTTTGCAGGCGATGGCGCAACATCCTTGCAAACCGCAGGCACAAACCCCTGACGTCCCGTCCAGGTCTCATCGCCTTTATCCACCGTGATAACGGATTTGATGTCGTCTCTTTTTGCCCATTCGGCCAGTTCATCCTTGTACAGCAGAAGGCCGGGGGTTCTTGCGCCATAGATAACGGTGATCTCACCGAAGCGCGAACGGTTATCTTTATGCAGCATGTAGTTGATCAGTGATCGAAGCGTGGTAAAAGCAAAACCGCCGCCAACCACCACAATATTCTTTTTCTCCAGAAATTCAATCGGCCAGGGATGCCCCAGTGGGCCGCGCAAGCCAATTTTACCGCCCTCTTCCATGTCATGAAGCGCTGCGGTGACCAGCCCAGGAACAACGCTGCCTGCTCGCTGAACGGTAAACTCCACGAAGCCTGGATCAGTCGGCGACGAGGCAATGCCAATGGGAGACTCGCCTTTGCCGTAAATGGACAGTTCGGCAAATTGACCCGGTAGATATTGAAAGTTTTGCTCGTCTTCCTTGTTCAGGAAGGTGAAACGGAATGTCTTGATATCGTGAGTATCCACCTCGTCAATAACTTTGGATATCTCAACCGGCATGGGAATGTAAGGATTAATGTCTGACATCTTTTTTCCTCAAAAATGTATTTTCAAGATACGCCGCTTATGCTTTAAGTGCGGCTTCCACGATTGAATATATATCTATGTTGACCGGACAATAACGTGTACAGCGTCCACAGCCCACACATGAGATCACGCCATATTTTCTCACATGATATGAATATTTGTGATTAATCTTTTGCCTTAATCTCTGGAATACTTGCGTTCTGGGATTGTGCCCACTGGCTTCCAACGTAAAGTCGGTGAACATACAGGCATCCCACACTCTGCGGCGGGTTCCCTGACTGAAAAGGGTCTCGTCACAGATATCAAAACAGTAACAGGTGGGACAGACAAACGTACAAGCGCCGCAGCTCAGGCAGGCTGACGACACCTTCGTCCAAAAATCACTGTTGTGGAAAATGTCTTCCAGCTTTTTGGTAATGACATCCGAATCGACACACGCAAAGCGCGTTTTATAATCTTTGCCCTTTTTGACAATTTCCTGAAAATACTTTTCATCATCAGCTGTGGCATCCGTTAGCATGTTAAGTTCAATCAGAAGTTTTTCACCTTTGGGCGTCATACTTCTAAACAGCATATCCTTATCTTGCTGAATCATGAAGATATCGCTTCCTTCGGGATCAGCCGCGCCAATGCCCAGCGTCTGGTAGAATTCTTCCGCTTCGGCAGGCGCATTCAGATCAAAGGCATAACCGAAAATGGTCGTTGCATCTCTTCTTTGCTTCCAGTAGGGATCTACAGCACCTGTACCGGAAAAATGGATATCCATAATCTCAAAGCTCTTGAGGTCGCAGGGACGAACGCCGAAGAGAAATGTTTGCTTCACACTCAGTTCAACGGGCGTGGCTTCCAGAATGGATTTTCCTGTCTGATACTTTACAAAATCTTCCGTCTGAGGAAAGAATGCCGACTTGGGACTGCTGATGGTATTGTGAAAACTCAAATCCACCTGCCCGGCATCTGAAATCTCGTCAAAATTGAAACCGGCGGCTTCCTTGACAGGCGCCAGCAGCGTCCCCTTTTCCATCAGCACGGCCACCAATTCAGATATTTTATTGATTGCTGTTTTTTTCAACACAGAAAACTCCTTACTCCAAAATTTTATCGGAATCATCGACCCGGAAATTCACCAATGCAGGCTTATCTTCGATGCTCATTCCTGCAGCCTGGCCAAACATCTCCTCACATTCCTTGGCCACTTTCTTGTGGAATAAGTATAAGGGTATGTCTACCGGGCAAGCACGCGAACATTCGCCGCAATCAATACATCGGCCGGCCAGATGATGAAATCTTGTTAAGTGATACATCAGATTGCCTGCGGGCTCGGGTGATTTATCGCCCCACTTGGGCTTGGTCTGATCGATAAAGCAGGGATCGCAGTAACACATCGGGCAGGCCTTGCGGCAGGCATAGCAACGAATACAACGGTTAAATTCCTTTTTCCAAAACGCCCAGCGCGCATCCTTATCCATTGCTTCATATGAGGCCAGTACATCATACGGCGACACAATGGGTTGCCCGTGCACTTCCTCCCCCAGCAACACATCGTATAAAACCGGATTATACAGGCCGCAGGTTGTCTTGCTGTCGATCATTTCCCCGGTTTTATGATTCTTCATACCGAAAGCCGGGATGCCCAGGATGATCAAATCTTCACGTTTGACTTTATCTTCCTGAATAAGCTGAATCACGGCACGGCTGTCCGCCGCTTTGACGGCAATGGCGATTTTTGTTCCCCGCGGATACCGGACAAGGTAACGGGCCATGTTGGCCGTACAGTATTCGTTAAATATTATATTTTCCACGTCGGATGGATGCTTGGCGACAAAGGGTATGGGATGATTATCATCATAACCTTTGCCATAGGTTAAAACAAGGCTTACGTCTCCGGATTCCAGAAGCTTTTTGGCTTCGATTTTCAGTGTATTTTCTATTTGCTTAAAGCTGCTTGCCATATCTTCTCCCAACTCTATTGTGAAATCTTGAACTTGGTTTGGGGTCCCAGATTTTTAATCTGCTGGGTAAATTCCGTGACGACTTCGGCAAATTTATTGCCTTCAGAGGCGGAAATCCATTCCACACGGAATCGTCCCGGTTCTATACCCGAAAATTCCAGTATTTTTTTTGTGACGGCCAGCCTTCTTCGGGCATACAGATTACCTGTATTGTAATGACAATCGCCCGGGTGGCACCCACCGACCAGTACACCATCCGCACCCAATTGAAACGCACGGAATATGAATGACGGATTAATCCGGCTGGAACACATCACACGGACGACACGCAGGTTCTGCGGATACTGCAATCTTGTGGTCCCGGCCAGGTCCGCACCTGTGTACGTGCACCAGTTGCAGGCAATGCCTAATATTTTCGGTTCAAATGACATAGACTTTCCTTTCTTTGGTACTTAGAACTCCATGAGGCCTTCTATCTCGGCCAGTACTTGATCATTTGTGAAGTGCCTTGCAATAATCGCCGATGACGGGCAAACCGACGCGCAAAGACCGCATCCTTTGCACAACGCCTCGTTGATTTCGGAAACACCTTTTGGCTCGTTGAAAAACGGCGCGCCATAAGGACAGACACGCACACAGTTCTGGCAGGCACAGCAAGACGCGGGGTTCACCATCGCCGTGGTTGCTTCCAACTCCAACTTATCCTTTACCACAATGGTCAACGCTTCCGCAGCCGCGCCGTAGGCCTGAGCGACCGTATCAGGAATATCTTTCGGGCTCTGACAAACACCCGCGATAAAGATGCCTTCCGACATGGTGGATAAAGGCGCAAGCTTCGGATGACGCTCCATGAAGAAACCGTACTTGTCTGTGCTTAAATTAAATAGCCGCGCGATGTCTTTGGAATCCGCACGCGGCTTCATGGCGGGCGAAAGGACCACCATATCTACGGGCAGTTTGATGAATTTCCCCGTAATGGTGTCTTCCGCTTCGACAATCAAACGTCCCGGTTCATCGGCGCTTTGGGCAACGCGCGCACCCTTGCCGCGGATGAATTTCACGTCCTCTTCAATGATGCGGTTATAGAATTCTTCATAGCCTTTGCCGGCGGCGCGCATATCTATGTAAAACTGATAAACGTCGGCGGAGGTCTTCTCCTTGAACAGATGCGCGAATTTAAGCGAGTACATACAGCAAACGCGGCTGCAATGTTCATAATTATTTTTATCGCGGCTACCGATACAGTGAAAAATGGCAATGGCTTGAGGCTCTTTGCCATCGCGCATCGTCACTTTACCATTTGTGGGTCCTGCAGAATTGAAAAGCCTTTCCACTTCAAGAGCGTTGTAGACGCCGGGGTATTTCCCATAACCATACTGAACCAGCGGTTTGGTATCCATCAAATCATATCCGGTTGCCACAATGACCGCTCCGACTTTCACAGTGGTAAAAGTATCCTGTTGATCAAAGTCGATTGCTTTTTGTTCGCAGACTTTTTCGCACAAACGGCATTTACCTTTGATGAAAAATGTGCAGGAGTTTCTGTCTATAACCGGTTTTTGCGGCACGGCCTGCGGAAACGGAATGTAAATAGCCTTTCTTTTCACCAGGCCTTCATCCCATTCGGACACACCCTTTCCTGGACATTTCTCCGTACAGGCCAGACAAGCGTTACATTTGTTGTGATCCACGTAACGGGCCTTCTGCTTCACGGTGATATCGAAGTTTCCGACGAACCCTTTAACTTCACTGACTTCACATGACGTCAGCAGCGTTATATTTTTGTGCTGCAGCACATTATCCATCTTGGGTGTCAGAATGCAGGCGGAGCAATCGAGTGTCGGAAAGGTTTTGTCAAACTGAGCCATGTGGCCGCCGATGGTGGAATTCTTTTCAACAAGATAAACTTTCTTGCCGGTGTTGGCCAATTCTAAAGCAGACTGGATACCGGCAATACCGGCGCCTACTACCATCACGTCGGGGTTGACATCGATCACACGCGATGTGAGCGGGGCCAAAAGTCTCGCCCGATTCACGGCACCATTTAAAAGCGCTTTGGATTTTGCGGTGCCTTCCTCAATGTCGTGCGTCACCCAAGAGACTTGCTCTCGGATATTGACAATGGTCAAAAGATACTGATTGAGACCCGATGCCGCCAGAACCTTGCGGAACGTCTGCTCGTGCATCAGGGGCGAACAGGCCGTCACAATCACGCGATCCAATTTGTGTTCTTTGATGTCGTTTGCGATCATTTCCTGACCCGGCGTGGAACACATGAACTTATAATCCTTTGCGACCACCACATCCGGCAGTGTGGATGCAAACTGTGCCAGTTCGCTGACCCGAACCGTTTTTGCTATATTCAAACCGCAGTGGCAAACAAAAACACCAATTCTGCTCATAATCTCTCCCTAAGTATTACTCTTGTCTTCCATTATCATCATCAGCATCAAATGCTACAGGTATCTATAATTGGCTCGTCAATGTTGATCTCCAGGCTCTCCAGAAATAGCTCCGTCACATCCTTGATCTTCATCTGTTCATCGACATTGAGCGTCCGGACGCTGTCTTCAAACATGGTAATACAGTATGGACAAGCCGTCGCCAACACCTGCGCGCCGGTGGCCAGGGCTTCTTCAATTCTCAGATCGCTTAAACGTTCGCCCTTCATATTCTCCATCCACAATCCGCCGCCACCTCCGCCGCAGCACATACTCTGTTCACGGCTACGTTCCATCTCGACAAAATCAACACCGGGAATGGATTTAAGGATGTCACGCGGCGCGTCGTAAATCCCGCTGTGTCGTCCCAGATAACAGGGATCATGATACGTCACCTTGACGCCGCCCATATCTTTCTTGGGGGTCAATTTGCCCTCTTTCACCAGCTTCGACATCAGTTCGCTGAAGTGGAGGACTTCATAATCCTCGCCATAATCCTTTTTGAAGGACGCAAGACAGTGGGGCGACACGGTAATGATTTTAGAAACCCTGTTGGATTTGAAATAGTTCAGGTTATTGCTTTTGAGCCTATCAAACAGTTCCAGATCGCCGACCTTTTTCAAGCTCTCGCCGCAGCAGTTCACATCAACGGAGGGCAACCCCCAGCTGATACCGGCCAAATTCAATATTTCGGCGGTTGCTTTCGCTAATCGGACATTGCGAGGATCATAGCAAACCGTACAACAAGTCCAGAACAGATATTCCTTATCGGAAGAATAAAGGGGATATTTCTCTTTGGCCCAGTCGTTGCGTTTGGTTTGATCACCCGACCAGGGGTTACCGCGCGCCGACATGGAACCGACAAAAGAGCGCAGACTCTGCGGCAACATACCGCCGCCGCTGTAGACATTACGGATGGCCGTGACGACGTCGATGATTTCAACACCCCGCGGACAGCGATCCACGCAGAATTTGCAGGTGGAACAATCCCACATGAATTCCTCAATGCCGTCGAGCCCCAGCTGGCCATATCGGATGAGCTTGCGGATATTGAAATGGGTGATTGGTGTCCAGGGGCAGGTGCCTGTGCAAGTTCCACACTGGTAGCATTTCTTCAGCGCTTCGCCTCCTGCCTCCATGATGGCCTGGGACATCTCCAAGTAGGGTGTTACTGTTTGTGACATTCATTATCTCCCGTCATTGATGCGTCGTTCGGAGACGCAAAATTGATTGACTGTGTTTGGCTAGCATACAAAAAAACAAACCGCAAATTAATCTTGATAAAATTCCTTCAGCACAGAGTTCTTCGCCACTTCAAAAAAAAGGGAACCCAAAGGCTCCCTTAAAATACTTTTAAAGAATTTTGGGATTTTTTAATATTCCGGCGTCAGTTTATCGAGTTCCGCCAGAGAAAAGACCGGCCCGTCCTTGCAGACATATTTGCTGCCGACGTTACAGCGGCCGCACTTGCCGATGCCGCACTTCATGCGCATTTCCAAAGAGCTGATGATGTTCTCCTTGGTAAATCCCAGTTCAAAGAATACCGGCAGCGTAAATCGGATCATCACCGGAGGACCGCAGATCACCGCCACAGCGTTTTCTTTGCTAGGAGCAACTTCCTTACAGACAGTGGGCACAAACCCTTCTCTGCCCTTCCAAGTTGCGTCACCCTTATCGACTGTTACATTCAGATTGATATCACTTCTTTTGGCCCATTCGGTTAATTCATCTTTATAAAGCAACAGGCCGGGAGTTCTTGCCCCGTAAATAACTGTGATGTTACCAAAGCGCTTGCGGTTATCATCGTGAATCATGTAATTGATCAACGAACGCAGAGTCGTGAATGCAAAACCTCCGCCGACAATGACAATATTCTTTCCTTCCAGAAATTCCAGCGGCCATGAATTGCCCAGCGGTCCGCGCAGGCCCATTAAGGTGCCTTCTTCCATTTCGTGAAGCGCTGTGGTGACCACACCGGCTTTCTGTACGGTGAATTCCACATAACCCTTTTGCGTGGGAGATGAAGCAATGCCGATGGGCGATTCGCCTTTACCGTAGATAGACAGTTCGCCGAATTGTCCGGGAATGTAGGCATACTTTGTTTCGTCTTCCGGGTTCACGAACTTGAAACGAAAGGTTTTGATGTCTTTGGTCTCGACTTCAGTAATGATTTTATCCACTACAACAGGATAAGGTATATATGGGTTTTGCATTACTAACTCCCTATTTATAATTTTGAAATATCTTCAACAATTTT
>CAZJMX010000049.1:0-24138 GCA_964547345.1 uncultured Smithella sp.
ATCGGCGTGGGCGGACGGGAAATCGGATTCATGTATGGCTACTATAAAAAAATCCGCAATGAGCACGTCGGCGTTCTGACCGGCAAAGGCATGGAATACGGTGGAAGTTTGATTCGGCCCGAAGCGACCGGCTACGGCACGACCTATTTCGCAGCGGAAATGCTGGCGACACGCGGTTTGGATTTCAAGGGTAAGACCGTGGCGATCAGCGGCGCGGGCAATGTGGCGCAGTATGCAGTGGAAAAAGTCAATGAGATGGGTGGTAAGGTCATTTCGCTTTGCGATTCGACGGCCTGCATCATTGACGATTCGGGTATTGATAACGATAAGTGCAACTACGTGCTCGATCTGAAAAACGTCAAGCGCGGCCGCATTACGGAATACGCTGACAAATATAAAGGAACCACCTGCTACGAAGGCAAAAATGTCTGGGATGTCATCCGTGAACAGGGCATTAAAGTGGACATCGCACTGCCTTGCGCAACCCAGAATGAAATCAACGGCAAGAACGCCGCCGCGCTGGTGAAAAACGGTTGTTACTGTGTGGCCGAAGGTGCCAATATGCCCTCGACCCCGGAAGCGATCAAGATCTACCAGGAAAACAAAATCCTTTACGGCCCCGGCAAAGCAGCGAATGCCGGCGGCGTGGCCACCTCCGGTCTGGAAATGAGCCAGAACAGCCTGCGTCTCTCCTGGACGCGCGAAGAAGTGGATCATCGCCTGTTGCTCATCATGAAGAGCATTCACAAAAATTGCTATGACACGGCGGAAGCCTACGGCAGAAAAGGCGACTACGTTGCCGGCGCCAACATTGCCGGTTTCACCAAGGTTGCCAAAGCCATGCTGGCCTACGGAGTGGTGTAGAAACAGGGGCGAGGCTACAGGTTATAGGATCAATTGGTTATTTAATCCGGCGTAAGCCGGGTCTTCGGCCTCCCCGATGCGTGGTGGTGCACGCGTCGGGGAGCCTCCTCTTAAAATAAAAAGCCGCGATCATTTTCAGATCGCGGCTTTTTATTCTTCTTTAATCGGGCGCAAAACGCCTTATATCTTAACCTACGGCCTCATAACTTGCTTTGTCTACTTTCCGAAGAAACAAATCATCTTCTGCGTTACAATATCCGAAAGCAATCTCAAGTCCTTTTCCCGGACGTCGTAAATCTTCACCACGTCCGCGAAGCGTGTATCGTCGGGCATCAGATCCGCCAGAATGCTCGGCTGCTTTTTCATCCAGGCGTCGTTGAAAATGACGCCGTCTTTTTCGGGATAAATGGCCATATAAAAGATGTCCATTTCCACCATATCCTGGAAGAAATGCGTGCCGAAGGACAGATCGGGAATCAACGCGCCATCCTGATAGGCAATTTCTCCGATTGCCGTGATGTTGTTGATTTCGGAGAACTTCACCGGGATACCCATGGCCGGCGTGGTGGTTCCCCAGCGGCCGGGGCCCAGAAGAATGGTCGGCATGGCGTCGCGACGGCCAATCTGACGGTTAAGTTTGCCTACGAGTCTTGCGATTTCAAACTTTTCCGACAGGTTTAATTTCGAGTAACCCTGGGGATCAACGTAAATGATCCGCGAGATGGCCTGATAAATACTGCCGCCCATAAAATTCGCTTCCTGGCGGATGAGAATTTTCGGTTTGGAAATCTTGTCCGGCAGTTCGACCCGGCTGTAGTGTCCCTTGGTCTGGAAGGGACGGCATTGCAGAAGGTTGATCTTTGTTTTGCCGTGCATGTCGAAGTTGACGGTGAATTCAATATCCACCGGATAGCGGTAAACCTGTTCCAGCGTTTTGAGCATTTTGGACATGGTTTGCGCAAAAGGCGTGCTCGACAGCAAATTATCAAAGGTCAGAACCCAGACATCCCGAGGCGAGCGGCCGATGGACTGCATGTATTCGTACGCGGCCATGTCGCGGGAGGCAATCAAATCCAGATGCGCTTCGATTTCGTCATTGAGCAGATCCTGTGCCGGAAGCGACTGAAATTCATTTTCTTTCAGATTCAAGACATCGACTTCCCGCTGCGTGAAGCGTTGCATGTCTTCTTTATTCGCGTAGGGCTTCGTGAGCGGCGCGTCGAGCGCGACGATCCGGGGATAATCGTTTTCCACGCGGTTGACGGCCCTCGTGCCCATGCCGAAGACAATCCGCAGCATACCGGCTTTCGGATCCATGCCTTTCTGCCAGACAAAGGTATTGTAGGATAGGCCGACGCCGGCCAGATCCGGGAAGAAATAGACGTCGCGGTGCGAACCGGATACGCGTTGCACCAGAAGCGCCATCTGTTCATCTTGCTGAGCCATGCCGCGTTGCAGGCGGTAGGTGAGCGCGTCTTCATTCATGGTGGATGCGAATATTTTGCGGACGGCATCTTCAAAATTCCGGTAGCGTTCCTCCGGCGTTCCCTGGTTGACGCAGAAATAACTTTCATATTTTCCGGCAAATGCGTTGCCGAATGCGTCTTCCAGAAGCGAACTGGAACGGACAATAATCGGCGCCTGGCCGTAATATTCCAGCATCAATTGAAATTGTTCCTTGACCTCGTCCGGGAATACGCCGTGCAGCATCTTGTTTTTGAGTTCCTTGGCGACTTCGAAGTAACCTTCATCGGTTTTCTGCGCCATGAGCAGCTTCCACCAGCCGTTTTGCACCATGTAGGAATAAAAAATATCCGAACCGATGTAAAAAGAATCGTGGATTTCCAACTCGTTGTTCCAGCTGAAGGCCGGATCCTTATGCAGAATGTTGCGCGCCAGCAGCATGCCCACGGACTTGCCGCCGATGAATCCCGTGCCGATGAGACGCTTCTTGATTTCCACCAGGTCTTCAAGCGAGAAATATTCCTTGACCAGCGACAGCATTCTTTTTTCGCGGCCAATCATCACGCGTGAGAGGGTTTCCACCATTTCCTGCCTTGCTTGTGTGGCATCGGGGTCTTCCAGAATGGTGTTGGCCTTGAGGAAAATGCGGTCCCAGTAATCGAGATTGCGCACGCCGCTGGTGGTGTTCTTGTCGGTCATAAAAGACAGGATGCTTGCGGCATCCGCGCTGTTTAGTATCGGGACGAATTTATCGCCTTCCATGACATGCGGCAGATACATCGTCGGCGTGTAACGTTTCCAGGCTTTGAGCGGATGGACGCAGATTTTCCCGTTGTTGTTGTAAACGTCAAGGAGTACCTGCGTGGTTTCGCGGATACGCGCCACGGTTTTGAAAGAGTGGCGGCTCCTGAGGATCGCGAAATAGGCGACGGTATTGAGTTCAAACAGGTACGGGCAGGTGATGACAAAAAAATTGCCGATCATCAGGTCGGTGGCCCAGGCCATCAGCAGATCAGACAGGCAGTCAAACACGTAAAACACGTCGCGGCCTTCATCCCGGACGATGTTGTGAACCTGCGTGGAAAACGATTCGAATCCCTTGTTGGCGTTAAGTTTGTAAATCTGGATTCTTTTGTCCGGCGCCAGAATCGGCGGATGTCCGGCAAAGCGCATGTAGACGACGCGATGGTTGCAGGCAAGCGCAGCCGTAACATAGGGATCGACAAACCGCTTGTAGTCGGCGATGTCGTCCACCTGCATAACGACGTTGTCGCCCATCTGCAGATAATTGAGAATTTCATCCAGGCCGCTGATGCCGGTTGTGACGCGTGCGTAAGGTGTCATAATGTGTTTATCCTTTATATATGTTTTTCATGGAACAAATTTGTTCGCCGTTTCCCAGCCTAACTCATCACCACGTCCGTTATTTTAGGGGAAGGAATTTTTGAAAATGCAAGTCGTTTCAGTTGATTATATTGAAAACGTCTTGCCTGTCAACGCCTTTCCCGATTCAGGACAACCCTCTTTTGCAAGGTCTGTCCATAAATGAATCAATTTTTGTGCCATAAGGCATATTTTGTCCCAACTTAGTTCATTCCTTTTGCCTTGACATCTCATATGACAATCTTTACAGTCTCCCGCATAAGCATCAGGCAGTCTCATCCCAATAAGTACAGTTGATTATACATGAATATCGCAAACCTTTTAAGAAAATTGCGTTATGAAAAAAAGCTGGGCGGCGCGCAGGCGGATCTTTTGCTCGATTTGCACGAAAGGCGGATATATTCTCTCCATCGCGAACTCAGGCTTTTTCTCTATGCCGGCATTTTACTGATCATCGCAGGGGCGGGCTTGACCGTCAAACAATATTTTATCCATCTGGGTGATATTGCCATTGTCTCGGCTCTGACTTTTTGTTCGGCGGCCGCTTTAATTTACTGCTTTTGGAAGGGCAGGCCTTTTGCGAAGGAGGAAGTCGCTTCGCCCGACATCGCCTTCGATTTTGTGCTGTTCTTCGGCTGTGCGTTTTATTCGATGGCCGTCGCCTATATCGAAACACAATTTCATGTATTGGACGCCTGGTGGAAAAACTATCTGCTGATCTCCGTCGCTTTGTTCTTTTTCCTGGCGCACCGGTTTGACAACCGCCTGGTTTTGTCGCTGGCGCTCTCTTCACTTGCCGCCTGGTTTGGATTTACCTTGTCGGCGCATCGTTTGTTTTCGTTTGAGGATCATTATCGCCTCTATGCTATTGTCTATGCGTTGATCGTGCTTTGCGCCGGAATGCTCTCTTATCGCCTGGCCGTCAAAAAACATTTCTTCGACCTCTATCTGAACTTTGCCTCTCATTTTCTTTGCGTCGCGCTGATTTCGGGCATTGTCGATTACAAACTTTATTCGCTTTATTTCCCGGCGCTGATCCTGGCCTGTGCCGCGCTTGCATTCTATGCCGTGAACGTCCGCAAATTTCTCTACATGCTCTATGCCGTGATCTATGGTTATATCGGTATCAGTGTGGTGATCGTCGATTGGATTTCCCGGCAGACATTTTTCATTTTTGCATACTTTATTGTCACGTCATTGATCATGATCGGTCTGATCTTCAAAATGTCGCGCGATTTTAAGGAGGGGAAATGAGCCTTAGCCTGTACTCCCCAAAACAGGAAGAAAATATATTCATCCGCAAGCAGGCTGAAACCTGGCGGCGCTCCGATCTGATTACCGAAGAACAACTTGGCGATATTCATCATGCCGTGACTTCCGATCTCCGTCAGACCAACCTGTTTTTCCGGATTCTCTTCTTTATTTTTACACTGCTTTTAGCCTGCGCGATGACGGGATTGCTTGTCTGGCTCATCAATGATTCAAGTGATAAAAATGGTTCTATCGTGATGGTGCTTTTCGGTGTATCTTACTACATCATTGCGGAATATATTGTTCGAACGAAGAAGTTTTATCGACATGGTATCGAAGAGGGGCTGGCGGTCATGGCGATGATTCTTTTATGCGTGGGTTGCGGCATATTTCTGTTGACGGGAATTTTAAATGGTAAACAGACCCTGCGCGTTGTTACGGTCTTAACGGCCAGCACTTCGCTGCTGATTTACCTGCGCTTCGGCTATCTATATGCAGCAATCATCGGCATCCTTGCCCTTTGCGCTCTTCCGTTTCAATTTTCGTTGTCAGCCACAACGGAAAGACTCACCCTGCTTGGCATGTTGTGCGTCACGTTTCTGCTGGGTCTTCTGGCAGATAGAAAGGTCGGCGAAGATTTCAAAAAAGAAAGAAACACCTTCATGCTGGCGGGCCTTCTGGTTGCAATCTATCTGACCGTTAATCTGCATATCTTCGGCGTGATCGGATTGCTCACCGGAGAGACAAGAACCGCGCATTTCCATCCGGCTTCTTTTCCGCCCTGTATTTACTGGTCTTCTTATGTTCTGACTTTTTTGATCCCGATGACCGTTATTTATTGGGGCCTTCAGAGTCGCAGGCGTTTTATTTTAAATGCCGGTCTTCTGATGACCCTGGCAACGCTTGCGACCAACAAAAGCTACCCGGGGCTGACGCGTTATGCCTGGGATTCGGCGATTCTGGGAATCGTGCTGGTCGGTCTGTCGCTTTGGCTGACCCGATGGCTCAATTCCGGGGCGGATCAGAAAAGATTCGGATTTACAGCCGGGAATATTCTGACGCCGGAAGGCTCCGGCATCAACCTGGCGGATGTCGCAGCCGCCCCGACGCCTTCGGCAATCGATGCCCGGCAGCCTCCTGCCGCCCAGCCGCCCGAAACCTATCTGGAAGGCGGCGCCACAGGCGGCGGCGGAGCCCAAAGAAATTACTGATTAGCCCCGAAAAATATGATATAAAAAGCGTCAAAATGGTCAACAAAACATTACCAGAATTTTTTAATTATTTAATGGAGGTCTGTTATGAAATCATTGTGTAAGTTGAGTGTCTTAATGGTTGTCAGTGTCATCCTTCTTTGCGCCGGAATTGGCTTTGCCCAGGATAACAAGGATGGCAAAGACAGCAAGGACGGCAAAATCGGGATGACGGATTGGACGAAGATCATTGATTCAAAAGTAACGGATCAGATCGGCGACAAGGGATTGGTGAATTATCAGGATGGCTACATTGAATCCGTCGGCACAGGCGCTCCGCCGGAACAATTCTACGGAAAACCTCAGGCGCGTCCCATGGCGCTTCGGGCCGCCCAGGTTGATGCCTACAGAAACCTGCTGGAAACCGTGCAGGGGGTCCAGATCGATTCCAAAACCTCCATCAAGGATTTTGTCGTTGAAAGCGATACGATCAACACTGCCATCAATGGCATGGTGAAAGGCGCGCAGATTGTTAAAAAAGAATACATGTCCGACGGGACGGTGGAAGTGACCGTGCGCATGCCGCTTTCGGGCGTGGCCAAAGCAATCCTTCCCAAGGCGATTGCCGACGACAAAAAAGAAGATATGAAAGAACACAAGCCCGTGCCTTTTTCCAAAAAGCCCGCGCCTCCGGATGAAGTCTATACCGGACTGGTGATCGACGGCGCAGGCCTTCAGGGGCGTCCCGCCATGTCTCCCAAAATCTTTGACGAAAAAGGCGCCGAAGTTTACGGAACGCTGATTGTGAACAAAGACTATGCGGTGCAGCAGGGGATCTGCGGTTACGCCCGCGATTTGAATGCCGCGCAGTCGAACGCCCGGGTGACCAGCAATCCGCTGACCGTTAAGGCCGTGCGCGCGCAGGGTGCAGGTATGTCAGAATTTATTATCAGCATGGAGGATGCCAACAAGATTCGTTCCGCAAAAGAGAATCTGACCTTTTTACAGAAATGCCGGGTGATGATCGTTCTGGACTGATGAACACCGATGCAGACGGACAGCCGTTAGTTTTTCCTGCTGTCCGGATGAAAAACATAAAGGCCGCTTCGTTTCCCGACGAAGCGGCCTTTTGCATGGAGAGCATTCGTCATTGCGATGAGTCCGCATGGGTGGCTGATGAAGCAATCTGTTCTTAACTGTCAACCCCAGACCGTCAATCGGTAACTGTTTTTTCTTGCATTGTTTTTAAGAAACTGTATTATTTCGCACAATTAATAAGTAGATATTGAAATGAGTGCTGGCGGGGATGTTATAATTAAACGAACTGCCACTGAGTTTGCTAAAATGTTGTGAGAAAAGGAAATATACTATGTTAACACGCATAAAAATAAGCAATTTCAAGCGGTTTGAATATTTAGATATTCCGCTTAGCAATGCGGTTGTTTTTATCGGGCCAAACAATTCAGGTAAGTCCACGGCATTACAAGCCCTTGCTCTATGGGATATTGGACTGAAAAGATGGAATGAAAAAAGGAGTGATAAGTCCTCGCCGGAAAAGAGACCCGGTGTTACGGTCAACAGGCGCGATTTGTTTTCGATTCCCGTGCCAGTTGCTAATTTGTTGTGGCATAATTTGCGCGTTCGCAATGTTTCGCGTAGTGAAGAAAACGGCAAATCGAAACCAAAAACAGATAATATTAGAATGGATATTGTTCTGGAAGGTATTACAAAAGATAAGACCTGGACATGTGGTCTTGAATTTGACTACGCTAATGTGGAGTCTTTTTATTGCAGGCCGCTTCGCATAGATGACGACGGAAAAAATCGTATGCCTATTCCGGACGAAGCAGCTTTTGTGCATGTTGCATACCTTCCCCCAATGTCCGGCTTGGCTGATCGCGAATATGTGAAACAGCAAGGTGAAATCAGCGTGCTGATCGGTCAAGGCCAAACGGCCCAGGTGTTACGAAACCTTTGTTACCAAATCTATTCAAATGCTGATTCTGGACATTGGGATAATTTAATTAAACACATCCGTGAATTATTTGGTGTCAGATTGCGTCCGCCGGAATATATTGCTGAGCGCAGTGAAATTACGATGTCTTATGAAGATGAAAAAAAGAACATACTTGATCTTGCATCGTCAGGTAGAGGGCTGCAACAGACATTATTACTTCTTGCCCATCTATACAGCAATCCAGGCTCTGTATTGCTTCTCGACGAGCCGGATGCCCATTTGGAAGTGTTGCGGCAACGCCAAACATATAACCTTCTAATCCAGATTGCTGAAAAACAAGGGTCTCAAATTATTGCGGCAAGCCACTCCGAAATCGTTCTCAATGAAGCCAGCGGCAGAGATACGGTTATCGCCTTTGTTGGGAAGCTCCATCCCATTGACAACCGAAGTTCCCAAGTATTAAAAGCATTGCGTGAAATCGGTTTCGATCAATATTACCAGGCGGAAGAAACTGGTTGTGTATTGTACCTGGAAAATGCCACTGACCTTGCCATACTGCAGGTCTTTGCCCGGACACTTGCGCACGAGGCGCAGCATTATCTGGCACGGCCTTTTGTGAAATATGTCGAAACCAATCTGCCACAAAGAGCGCGTGATCATTTCAATGGGTTGAGGGAAGCAAAGACCGATCTTGTGGGTATTGCTATTTTTGATCGTCTGGATAAGGAGTTGCAGTCTGCGTGGCCGCTTGTTGAAATGATGTGGCGTCGAAGGGAAATTGAAAACTATTTTTGTACGGAAGATGTTTTACTTGCTTATGCCCGACATGATTTGCCGGAAGACGATCTTTTTGGATATGCAGAAAGGCAAAACCGTGAGAAGGCTATGCGTGATGCCATTGCGGAAGTTTCTAAATTACTTGAAATTGATGAGCAGTCCCCGTGGTCACCGGATGTTAAGGCCAGCGATGAAGTGCTGGCTCGTATTTTCAAACTGTTTTTCAAAAAGTTATCACTTCCGTTACAGTTACGAAAATCTGAGTATCATAAACTTGCGAGTCTAATGCGGGCGGAAGATTTGGACACGGAGATATCGGAGAAACTCGATGCCATTGTTACCCTAGCCAGAAAAGCTAAACCACGGATAGATTGAAAACAGTGAGATATACGGGAAGAGCGATAGTGTCGGATTTTGAATATTTGTAAATCAATGCTTGAATGGAGATAATGGGGCTCTGCCGTCATATCAGCAATCGTAATATTGCAGGAGGCAAAAAATGCGGTACCGTCTTTGTTTTAAGCTTTCTTTGGTTGTGGTCTTTCTCTTTCTGTTTATCACCATTGCGTCGTCCGAAGAGCGACGGGAAACCGGCGAGCTGAAAAGTTATCAGGGCGTGGCGCTGGGGTCGGTAAACGATTTTACCGAGAATTCCATCGGCGGGGTTCGCAAAGTCAATCTGGACAAATACCGGCTGCGCGTCGATGGTCTGGTCAAAAAACATCTCTCTTACACCTATCAGGAACTGAAAAAGTTCCCGCGTCAGAAAAAACTGGTTACCACGCATTGTGTTGAAGGCTGGAGTGTTACCGTATTGTGGGAAGGCATTCCCATCAGTGAAGTGATCAGCCGCGCAGGTATTGATGCAAAAGTGAATACCATTATCTTTCATGGTGTGGACGGCTATACCACGTCACTCGATTATTCAACGGTCGCGGGTAAAAACATGCTGCTTGCGGATTCGGCAAACGGCATCGCGTTGCCTGCGAAACTTGGTTTCCCTTTCATTCTGGTGGCCGAGGATAAATGGGGATACAAATGGGCGCGCTGGATTGAACGCATTCAATTTTCCGACCAAAAGAATTTTCGCGGTTACTGGGAGCAGCGGGGCTATAATCAAAAAGGCGATCATTCCGGCCCCGTGTTCGAGGAAAATGTCCGTAAATGAAAAGGACGAACCCGTAAACGTCTTTCTTTTGCTGTCTACTTGCCCAGCAACTCTTCGCGAATGCGGCGGAAGTCTTCGGCATGCGTCACAAACGCATCCACCACGTCCGGAGCGAAATGTGTGCCGCGATCCTTCACGATGATCTCCATCGCCTGCTGGTGCGGAAAGGCGTCTTTGTAGGTGCGTTTAGAAGTCAGGGCATCATAGACATCCGCCAGGGCAACGATGCGCGCTGAAAGGGGAATTGCCTCGCCCCTCATGCCTTTGGGGTAGCCGGTGCCGTCCCATTTTTCGTGGTGATAGTAAGCGATTTCCTTGCCCAGCGTAAGAAAGGATTGGCCTTCGATCTTGGCTTCCACGTCGCGCAGGGCATCCCCGCCGAGGGTGGCATGGGTCTTGATAACCTCGAATTCATCTTTCGTCAGCTTGCCGGGTTTCAGCAAGATGGCATCCGGCACACCCACTTTGCCGATATCATGAAGAATGGCGGAGTTGAAAATATCCTCGATATACTCCGGCGTGATATACCCCTGGTATTCCCGTTTCGTGGAGAGTTCCTGCGTGATGATGCGCGCATATTCACGAATCCTTTCCAGGTGGGCGCCGGTGGCCTCGTCGCGATATTCGGCAAGCTTTGCCAAACCCAGGATGGTGGCCACACGGGCTTCCTGCACTTTTTTGTAGGATTCGAGCAGGTCGTTTTCAAGCCGCTTGCGTACGGTGATATCGCGTCCGAGATTGCGAAACCCGATGACGTCTCCGGATTTGTTGCGGATTAGCGACACCATGATTTCCAGGCAGATGGTGATCCCGTTTTTACCCAGAAGGGTGCTGGTCAGGGGGCTGCCCGGCAGGCCGGTTAAGGCAACCGCCTGGTAATAGCTTTCCAGGTCTTCCCGTTCTTCCGGCACGGAGAGTTTTTTGATATCCAAACCGAGAAGTTCATCCTGGGTGTATCCTGTGACGGCGCACGTTGCAGGATTGACAAACGTAAGGACGCCTTCCAGATTCGTTTCCGAATAGACGTCTTGCATTTCTTCGAGGATGGTGCGGTATTTGACCTCACTAATTTGCAGCGCTTCCTCGGCCTGTTTCCTAACCGTTATTTCCATGCTGATGTTCTCATAGAGCTGCGCATTCTGAAGCGATATCGCCGCTTGGGCGGAGATGATCCGGAGGATCTCCAGGCGATCCGGTGTAAAAGCGTCGGCGGTCAGGTTGTTTTCCATATACAGGATGCCCGCGAGCATCCCTTTGTTCATAATAGGCAGGCACAGGATGGATTTGCAGCGATTTTTAATGACATAAGGATCATTCGTGAATGCTCCCTCCCTCCCGGCGTCGCCCAGGATGAGGGGTTCGCCGCTACGGTGAACATAATGCACAATGGCCGGAGAGAGGCCATCGCACTGATCGAGCTCGATGGCTTGCAGCACCTGGTTTTCGCCTGTGTCCACATCTTCGCTTGCCTGAATGCGCAATGGGCCGTCGGAAGCGAGGATGAGGTAGCCCCGCTGGGCGCCGGCGTTGGTGATAGCCATATGCATGGTTTGTTGCAGGAGTCGCTCCAGCCTGATCTCGCTGGAGATTACTTGTGAGACCTGCATGACGGTCGAAAGATCCAGCGTCCGGGAAACGGTTTCCGACGCGGTAGTTTTGCTGAAGGTGTCTGCCGGTCCGGTCTTGGGTTCTTCGCCAAGCAGGCCAGGGTAGCGCTCCTGCAAATCTTCGGTCTTGGCTGTGGCGCCCCAGGCGGTGTAGCATTGAAGCGCCCGCTGCATGAATACCCTGGCTTCATCCTGATTATGGCCGCCGGCGTATAAAAGCGCCAGACGTTCGCAGGCCAGCGCCTCTTCATGCAGGTAGTCGTTTAGCCTGGCGCCTTCGATTGCCGCATGATACAGCGCCTGCGCCTCCAGGTAACGGCCCTTGAGGGCCATCATTTCGGCGGTGACAAGATCATACTTGTGCCGGAAATTTTCAGGACAAAGCGCGGCCCATGTGCGCATCTTGCGCTGGTTGCGACGGAGGACCGCTCTGTCCATCAGGCGTCGGGGCGACCCGCCGCCCCGGATGAGGGCTGTCAGAATCAGGCCATAGTAGAAGCAATGTTCAGCAACCAGCTGTGTTCCTACCTGCACTTTAATATGTTTATCCAGTTCGGCTGCAGCCAGGCGGGCCTCATCGTATCTTCCATACAGATAAAGCAGTTTTTCGCGGTACAGGAGCGTATAGCACAGGCCGAAGATATTCTTTTCTTTGCCGAGCTGCCGGATATAGGCATCTTCGTCATAGCCCGACTCCGAGAGCGCATGGCGGTTGGCGGTCCGGCCTTTGAGGGTGAGGATCATCTGGTTATTCTCCCGGTAGCGCGCGGCGATGAACGGGTCTTTGATGATGGGCATGAAATCTTTGTATTTGTTGTTTTCCTCCAGAATGTCGTCGAGGCGCATGCCGATCATCAGGCGGCAGTCCGCGGCGGCATTGATGCTGTGTCCGGCGTAAATGAAATCGCCGGCGTTGACGGAAAGCTGATAGGCTTTGCGATAGATCTCAAGGTTATGCCGGGCATGCCGTTTCCAGTGCTGGATAAAAAAGGCAAAGACATGGTGAACCATGCCGGCTGTCTTGTGGTTGTCGATTCGCTCATTGAGTTTGAGCGCCATCTCGCCTAAGCGATAGCCCAATGGATAGTCGCCCAATCCGGTTTGGATGATGGTGGCGGCGGCAATGATTCCTGCAGAGGAATAGGGCGTGTTGCAACCCGCCTTAAGACCCATTTTGATTTCTTTGAACACCAGCCGGGCAAACAGATTCTGGTTGACATAATAGGCGGGGGTTCCCACCGAATAGAGGAGCTGAGTACAGGCAATCGTCTCCTCATTGGCCATGAGAGGAAGGTCGATAATCTGTTCCACGGTGCGTCCGGACAGCAGGTGTCTGACCTGTAGCAATTCGATCAGCAGCGAAGCCACGCCGACATCGGGAGATATGTGAATATCAAAGAGGGCGAGAGCCTTAAGCCCGAGATCGACGGCATCCCTCGGACTGCGCATGTTGGTGTAGAGAACGACCATGGTGTTGTAGGCTTTGGCTTTGTCCTTTTTGGTGAGCGCCTGAGCGATGATGATATCAAAAAGTTTTTCGGCCTCTTCCAGATTCCGGTTGAGGTATTGGCATTCCATGAGTTCGCTGTGCAGGGCATAGGCCAGGTCGTAGTCGGACTGCCAGGCGTCTTTGGCAAGAAGCATGTTGCCCATGACAAGATAACTCACGGCGGCCGCATAGGCGGCGGAGTCTTTGGCCTTGATTCCCGCCTTCAGGTTGAGTTGCGCCAGAAAGGCACGCTCGGCCTCCCGGCTGGATACCAGGCGATGCGCTTGATTGAGCTGGTCGCAGATGTAAAAAACACGCTTCGAAAGCTGCCCGGCAGGTGTGCGGCGGAGATCCAGATTGCCGATCTGATAGTGAAAGTGTTCGCGCTCCTCCTGAGCAAGAAGCGAATAGGCCGCCTCTTGAATCCGGTCGTGGTGAAACCGGTAAAGATCGCCTACGCGGTTGATCAGTCCGTCTTGCATGAGGGTGTCGATGATGGAAAGAACCTCACCCAGGGACCGTCTTGTAACGGAGGCCAGGGTTTCCAGATCAAACCGGTTGCCGATGCAGGCGCAAAGTTTAAGGAGTTCCAGCGGGGCTGCGGATAATTGATGGAGTTTGTCGGCCATGAACTGCACGACATTATCGGTGACTTGAAGTTCCCGGATCGTTTGCAGGTCCCAGGTCCATCCCCGGGTAAGATCGAGCGTGATGTGATGCCGGTCATAGAGTGTTTTGAGAAACTGATTGACAAAGAAGGGGCTGCCCTTGGTCTTGGCATGGATGGTCTGTGCAAGTGACACAGAGGCATCGGAGGAGCAACGCAGGAAAGAGCTGATCAGCTGGTTGATGTCCTCGGGCCCGAGCGCTCCCAGATGCAGGGTGTTGATTGGCAGACCGGCTGCGCCAACGGCGTCAAGGGTGATCATCAGGGGGTGATGCGCGGCCACTTCCGTATCCCGGTAAGTTCCGATAAAGAGCATATGGCGCAAGTCCCGATCCGTTGTGAGCGTTTGAAGAAGACGGAGGCTGGCCTGGTCGGCCCAATGTAAATCATCCAGAAACAAAACCAGAGGGTGGCGTTCATCCGCGAAGACACGGACAAAATTCTTGAAAAAAAGATTGAAACGGTTCTGGGTTTCTTCCGGTCCCAGTTCCGGAACATCAGGCTGTTTGCCGATAATGAGTTCGATTTCGGTAATGGCATCCGTGATCATCTTTCCGTTGGGACCCAAAGCGGCAAGAAGTTTTTCCTTCCACAAGCCGAGATGTTCATCGCTTTCGGTCAGCAGCTGCCGGGCCAGACTCTGGAAGGCTTGTATGATGGCGCTATAGGGCACTACCCGGTGGAACTGGTCAAACTTTCCGGCAATGAAATAGCCGCGCTTCCCGACGATGGGTTTGTGAATCTCGTTGATCAGGGCGGATTTTCCAATTCCCGGTTCACCCGTTACTAGAATCACTTCCACGTCGCCCCGGCTCACCCGGTCAAAGGCTGCATAAAGAGTATCAAGCTCCGCATCCCGGCCCACCAGGCTCTGGGGAATAATAAAGCGTAGCGATATATCCCGGGACCCCAGCACAAAGGGGTCGATCCGGCCTGTCATGCGCAGCCGGTGAAGGCATTCCTGCAGATCCGCGGCCAGACCGAAACTGTTTTGATACCGCTCCTCGGCAGGCTTGGACAGGAGTTTCATCACGATATCCGACACGGGGACGGGGACGTCGGGATTGAGTTGATGCGGAGGCACGGGCAGCCTGGCAATGTGGGCGTGGATGATCGCCATGGCGTCCTTCGATCGGAAAGGCACCTGACCTGCAAGCATTTCGTAGAAGGTGATGCCCAGGGAATATAGATCCGCGCGATAATCCACGGCGCAGTTCATCCGTCCGGTCTGCTCCGGTGCGATATAAGGCAGGGTTCCCTCCATGACGGCGCTGTCGAATATTTCCTCATCCACCTGGAGGGTCTCTGCGGCGATTCCGAAATCGGTGATTTTCAGGGTATCTGTTTCCGGATTCAAAAGGATATTTTGTGGCTTGATGTCGCGGTGGGAAATATTTGCCTGGTGGAGCATGCCCAGGATTTCCGCCAAGCGGATGGCCAGCTTGAGGAATCGGTCCATCATAAAACCGTCCGGGATGATTTCCTTGAGCGAAACACCGCCGAAATCCTCCAGGACAAGCGCCAGTGTGCCTTCTTGGTCAATGAAATCAAGGGACTTGATGATGCCGTCGATGTTGATGCCGCGGATCAGGTCATACTCATGCCGGAACCGGGCGATCTGGGCGGGCGATGGATCCCGAAGGCTAAGAGCCTTAATAATGACTGTTTCCGTTTCTCCATCTTTGCGGGCTCTGTATACCGTCGAATGGCGGGTTTCTCCGATCCGTTTTATAATCGTATAGCCGTTCAAGGTTATTGAGTAATCAGTGTTCATAGGCCATCTATTTATTGTCGCCGTCATTGCCGGGAGACTAAAAACCATTCCAACCATAATAACAATCGGTAAAGACAGGAATTTCTTTAATCATATCTTCCGACGCCGTTTTGTTAAGATGAGGGGTAAAAAATAGCTTGACGGATAATGGCTATTTGGCTATATGGCCAAATAGAACAAAGAGGGAGGAATTGAAATGAAAAGTTCCGTAAAGCTTCAGTATGAAGCACGGGCGAAAATTATTAAAGCGATGGCTCACCCCAGTCGTCTATTTATTATCGAAGAGCTGCACAAAGAAGAGCGGTGCGTAGGAGAGCTAACAGAAATGATCGGCGCGGACGCTTCAACCGTGTCCAAGCATTTGAGCGTTTTAAAAAATGCCGGTCTGGTATCTGATGAGAAAAGGGCAAATTCCATTTACTATACCTTGCGTTGTCCCTGCATCATGGACTTTGTCGGTTGTGTCGAAGATGTTTTATCGGCCAATGCCAAAGAACATGTCAATATTCTGAAGTGCTGTAAAAAATAAAGGAGATCATCAATGAAAATAGAAATTTTAGGAACAGGTTGCGCTAAATGTCACAAACTCGATGAACTTGTCCGGGCAACCGTTTTGGAAGCGGGCGTCAGCGCTGAAATTACCAAGGTTGAGGACATCAAGAAGATCATGACCTATGGCGTGATGACAACGCCTGCCCTGGTGATTGACGGACAAGTTAAAGTTGCCGGTAAAATTCCATCCATAGAAGAAATCAAACGACTGATCGGCGTTAAATAAAAGGAGTAGCCGCCATGGCTGAATGCTGCACCACCCCTGATAACGACAAACCCAATAAGCGAAAGTATATTCCCTTTCTGCTGATACCGCTGGCGATTGTCATTTATGTTTTTTTGGAACAGGGCGTTGATTTCTTTGTCTATCGCGTATTGCAGTTGGATAAAACAGCTCATTTGACTGAAGCGATCCGGTTTTTTCTCTATGACACCCCCAAGGTGCTGATCCTTCTGACGGTTATTGTTTTTGTCGTGGGAATGATACGCTCTTATTTTTCGCCGGAAAAAACCAGAAAAGCCCTCGAAGGAAAACCACTTTTTATCGGCAACATCATGGCCGCATCCCTGGGCATCGTAACTCCCTTTTGCAGTTGTTCTGCAGTTCCCCTTTTTATTGGTTTTGTGGAAAGCGGGATCCCACTGGGCGTTACCTTTTCTTTTCTTGTGGCTGCCCCGATGATCAATGAAGTCGCGCTGGTCTTGCTCTTTGGCCTATTCGGTTGGAAGACGGCCCTGCTTTATGCCGGCACGGGATTGCTGATCGCGATCGTCTCCGGCTGGGTGATCGGCAGGCTTAAGGTAGAGCGTTTCGTTGAAGAATGGGTTTATGAAATAAAAACCGCTGATGTTCCAATGGAAGAAGTAAAAGTCACTTTTCACGACAGAATCCAGGCGGGGTACACGGCGGTTGTGGACATCGTTTCCAAGGTCTGGATTTATATTGTAGCAGGCATTGCGGTTGGAGCCGCAGTTCACGGCTATGTGCCGGAAAACTTCATGGCCTCCTTCATGGGCAAGGATGCGTGGTGGTCAGTGCCTCTGGCTGTCCTGATCGGAGTACCGCTCTATTCCAATGCGGCGGGCATCATTCCGATTATCCAGGCGCTGCTCGAAAAGGGAGCATCGCTGGGAACGGCCCTGGCCTTTATGATGTCGGTCATCGGGCTATCGCTGCCGGAAATGATTATCCTGAAAAAAGTTATCAAGCTGCCGTTGATTATCATTTTTGTCAGCGTTGTGGCCACAGGGATTATGATTGTGGGATTTCTGTTTAATCTCATCTATTAAAAAAGGAGATTGTGACACATGAAATTGCGTTCAAAATTACTTATTGTTATTGCGGTCCTGCATACATTACTCTTGCTTTCGGCTGATTGCCGGGACGCCCTGGCTCAAGTATCCTCCGCTGAAGTTAGGGTAACTTTTGTTGAAATCGGCTCGGTCAACTGCATTCCCTGTAAGGCCATGCAGCCGATCATGAAAGAGGTGGAAGAAGAATATAAAGGGCGGGTTAAAATTGTCTTTCATGATGTCTGGACGCCTAAAGGCAAAATGGATGCAGCGAAATACAACATCCGGGTCATTCCCACGCAGGTTTTTCTGGACAAAGACGGAAAGGAATATTTCCGGCATGAAGGATATTACCCCAAAGCAGACGTGGTCAAGGTCATTAAGATGCAAGGGGTTAAATAATGATGGTTGATCTGTTTACCTGGCTTTCGCAGGCCCTTACACAAGCTCCCGAAATAGCCATTTTTGCCGCATTTATCTGGGGGGTGCTTTCAGTTATTTTATCGCCCTGTCATATCGCCTGCATACCCCTAATTGTTGGTTTTATCGACGGCCAGGGCAACATCACCACGAGGCGGGCCTTTGGCCTGTCATTGCTTTTTGGATTGGGCATTCTGATTACGATTGGTATTATCGGCCTCATTACCGGGTTGTTGGGACGAATGATCGGTGATATCGGCGGTTATGGCAACTATTTCGTAGCGATTGTTTTCTTTGCGGTTGGTCTGAATTTACTGGGCATCCTGCCGCTGCCTTTTATGGAAGGCGGTGCGAATCCAAAATATCAGCGCAAAGGATTGCTTGCCGCTTTCGTGCTGGGGCTTTTATTCGGCATTGCTCTGGGGCCCTGCACCTTTGCCTATATGGCCACCATGCTGGGGGTTGTGTTCAGCATCGCTTCCACGCAAATCGTTTTTGCGCTATCGCTTCTTCTGGCCTACGGCATCGGACATTGCGCAGTGCTTGTTTTTGCCGGTACATTTACGGAAGTCGTTCAGCACTATCTGCACTGGACGGAAAAGTCAAAAGGCGCAGTGATCCTGAAAAAGAGTTGCGGAGTGCTGGTGCTTTTGGGCGGCGTTTACATGATCCTTTTAAACTTCTGGTAATGGCAAAGGGGATCCGTGGTTTATGATTAAAATTAAAAAGCTGATTTTGCCTATGTTCCAGACGTTGCAGGGCCTGACGGGATTCGTGGTTTATGATTAAAATTAAAAAGCTGATATCCATGTTGCTTCTGTGCCTGTGGGCGTTCAGTTTATCCGGTTGTGGCGATGTACAGAAAAGCCTGGATATTTCAGGGCTGAAGGATCTGGCTGCAGATATCACCGCCGACTTACCCTCCGGTAGCCCGGAAAAACTCCAGGCCTTTGTCTATACAACATCGCTTGCGAAAGATACTGAACCTGCCTCTGATATTCATTTTACAGAGAGCCCGCTTACGAAATGGCATATTCAGCATCCGTCAGGCAACAAACTGATCATGGAAAAAATAACATTTCCGTCGGGAATCCGGCACAAAAACGGTTTGGATACCGCTGTTTTTTATGTGTATCGAACAGGTTCACTCAAAGATAAAAAAGCCATCCTCTGGGTTCCCGGCGCAGGGGTTTCCGATTTTGCGTTCCGTTTTATAAAATATTTTTTTCTTGAAGGGTTGATCAGAAATTACAACATCGTTTTTTATGTTCCGCCTTATCATCTCGAAAGAACCGAGGCAGGCAAAAATAACGGTGAGGGGCTGCTGACGCCGGATCATGAACGGAATATCTCCGTTTTATTAAACGCCGTGAGGGAATTGCGCACCATGATTTCTTATTTGAAAAGCAACGGCGTTACAACAATTGGCGGCTGGGGCGGCTCCATCGGTGCGACGATGCTTATACTCACCGCACAGGCGGAAGATTTTGATCACCTCAATATGATGATTCCCATCACTGATTTCGATACCGTGATCTTCAAGAACGAACACATGCAGGATGCTGTGGCTCAATTCGAAAAGGCTGGTTTTTCTGAAAGTCTACTGACCCAAGCGTATGGTTTGGTGAATCCCGTGAAATATCAGCTAAACATCGATCCAAGCCGTGTGCAGATTATGTATGCCCAATACGATCAGTTGACGCCGGAAGGCGTCATGATTAAATTTGCACAAAAGAATAATATTAAGAAGATCATTGCCTATCCACGAAGCCATGCCACGATGTTGCTGACCAGCAGATTATTTGAAGATTATGGTTTATTTCTCGATTCGCTCAATTCGCTGGATCGCGCAGAATAAAAAGGCTTGAACCGGAGGATTCATGAAAAAAAGAGTTTTGTTTTTATGCACCGCTAATTCCTGCCGCTCGCAGATGGCGGAAGGCATTATTAATCATTTTCTGAGTGATAGAATCACAGCATTTTCAGCAGGAACAAAAGCCACGGATGTCAACCCGACCGCCATTGAGGTTCTGAAGGAAATCGGAGTTGATATTTCGGCGCATCGCGCCAAGAATCTGTCCGAATTCGATGGACAGAGTTTTGATGATGTCATCACGTTATGCGGCAGTGCCAACGAAACCTGCCCGCTGTATATCGGGGGGACGACGAAAACGCACATTGGCTTTGACGATCCGGCACAGGCCAAAGGGACAGAGGAAGAAGTCCTGCGTGAGTTTCGCCGCGTGCGCGATGAGATGAAAGAAAAGCTGATTGCCTTTTTCCAGGCCGAGAGAATAATCAATTGAGGAGGGATGCATGTCGGAACACATAGGCAGTAAATTATCATTTTTGGATCGGTATCTGACTTTGTGGATTTTTGCGGCTATGATTCTGGGTGTGGGGTTGGGTTATTTCATCCCCGGCGTCGAGGCCTTCATTAATTCATTTCAGGTGGGAACCACCAATATACCCATTGCCGTGGGACTCATTTTAATGATGTATCCGCCGTTTGCCAAGGTGAAGTATGAGGAACTGCCGCAGGTATTCCGCAATGTAAAAATTCTGGGCTTGTCGCTGGTGCAAAACTGGATTATCGGGCCGATTCTGATGTTTGCCCTTGCCGTCATTTTTCTGCCGGATAAGCCGGACTATATGGTGGGGCTGATCATGATCGGGCTTGCGCGCTGTATTGCGATGGTCATCGTCTGGAACGAGCTGGCGAAAGGAAACACCGAATACGCGGCGGGGCTGGTCGCCTTTAATACCATTTTTCAGGTTTTGTTCTACAGTGTGTTTGCGTGGGTCTTCATCACTGTCCTCCCGCCATACTTTGGCCTGGAAGGCTCCGTCGTGGATGTCAGTATCCGCCAGATTGCCGAAAGCGTTTTCATTTATCTGGGCATTCCCTGTGTCGCCGGAGCGTTGACCCGGCTCATCGGTGTGAAACTCATGGGGAAAGAGAAGTATCATGCGCGCTTTGTCCCGCTGATCAGTCCGCTTACGTTGATTGCGCTTTTGTTCACCATCGTGGTAATGTTCAGTCTGAAAGGTAATCTGATCATTGAACTGCCGCTGGATGTCATTCGCATTGCCATTCCGCTTTTGATTTATTTTGTCGTCATGTTCCTGGTGTCGTTTTATATGGGCAGAAAGCTGGGGGCGGATTATTCTAAAACAACCACACTGGCTTTTACGGCGGCCAGCAACAATTTTGAGCTGGCGATTGCCGTGGCGATTGCCGTGTTCGGCATTCATTCCGGCGCGGCGTTTGCGGCCGTGATCGGCCCATTGGTCGAAGTGCCTGTGATGATCGGCCTGGTGACGGTCGCCCTGAAGTTTAAAGAAAGGTATTTTTCAAATCAACTATAAAATGTTCTGAAAAGAGGAGGTAGAATTGTTATGTTTCAAAAAATGAAAAAGTATTCCATGACTTTATGCTTTGCTGTTGTATTCTCTTTGTTTGCACCCGTTGCTTTTGCCCAGCCGGCTATTCCCTCTCTGGGTTCCGGGGCCTACGACGTGATCTTGTTTGCCGATTACTTCTGCCCGCCCTGCAAACGCATCGATGCGAAGGCAGAGGCGCTCTTTAAGGAATTACTGGCGACGGGCAACGTCAAAATTACTTTCGTCGATGTGCCTTTTAATCGCCTGACGCCCATGTATCTCAAGTATTATCTCTACGCGGCCAATGCCAATGGTGAGACAAACAATATTCTGCGCGTCCGCAAAACGCTTTTTGAAGCGGCGCAGGAAAAGCGAATCGATACGGAAGGCGCTCTGGTTGCCTATCTCAAAAATCAGAAAATAGCCCTCAAGCCCATGGATGAAAAATCCGTTCATCCTCTCCTGCAAGCCGCAAGCAAAGACAGTAAAATTGATCAGACGCCGACGTGTGTTATCCGATACTCGATGGTTGGTGAAAAGAAATATGTCGGTGATATTGAAATCTGGGACGGACTGATGCAGCTGAAAACCATGTTGAAGACCGGGAAATAATAATCGGGAAAACGACAGATCCATACTTGAATTGCAGGGCTCTTGATAAAACCGGCGCAGTTTTTACAAAAAGGGCGCAACGGATCTTCCTGCCGGACCGTGTCCCCAAACCAGAAAAGAAAGGAGATACAACGTGGCATTGATCAAAGCACTGAACATCGGCAAGGATTACCAGACGGAAGAGGTCGTGGTTCACGCGCTTCTGGAGGTGAGTTTTGAAATCGAACCCGCCTCGTTTGTTTCTTTTGTCGGGCCTTCGGGGAGCGGCAAGACCACGATTCTTAATCTCATCGGCTGTCTGGACAAGCCGTCGGCAGGCAACCTTCGTATTGCCGATACCGATGTCATCAACCTGGGGCGCAAGGAAAGCGCGGCTTTCCGGGGTAAACATCTGGGTTTCATTTTTCAGGATTTCAACCTGATTCCCGTCCTCACGGTTTACGAAAATATTGAATACCCGCTGATCATGGTTCAGAACGTCGCCCTGCAGGAGCGCAAGGAGCGGATTTCCCGCCTGCTTGCGGCAGTCGATATGACGGATCAGGCTCACAAGTACCCGCACCAAATCTCGGGAGGGCAGAAACAGCGGGTGGCCGTCGCCCGGGCGCTGGTGACCAATCCCGCACTGGTGCTGGCCGATGAACCGACAGCCAACCTGGATTCGCAGACCGCCTACGCCGTGATCGGCCTGATGAAAAAAATGCGCGACGACTTTGGAACGACGTTTATCTTTTCCACGCATGATACCAAAATTGTCGGGGAAGCGGAAGTCATCTTCCGGCTCGAAGACGGGCGGCTGACCGCAAAAGAGACGAAAGGAGGGGCAAAGTCATGATGAACCTTTTCAAAATTGCCATCCGCAATCTCATCCGCTATAAACGAAGAACCTTGCTGACCGCATCGCTTATCACCATCGGTGTTGTGTTCGTCCTGGTCTTTGTCTCCATCACCGGATCTTTCAAGGCGATGATTATTGGACAAGTCACCGATTCCATGCTGGGGCATCTCCAGATCCATCGCAAAGGGTATGTCGCCGCCATTGATAATCTGCCCCTGAATATGAACATGAAACCCGGGGCCTATGCGAAAATTACCGAGGTGCTTAAGGCCTCACCGAACGTAGAAACTTTTTCCCCCCGGATCAAATTCGGCGGGATGTTCAGCAATTTTGTGGAGACAACCAACATCCGTTTAAACGGCATCTATCCTGATCAGGAATTTAAAACTGTTCCTTTATTAACCTCTCGCATATCGGAAGGCAAAAAGACGTTGAACCGCGGCGAAATTCTGATTCCCACCCTTTTGGCAAAGGGCTTGAAGGTCAAGCTGGGCGATACGGTTGTCATTGTGGCGACCAACGCGGACGGTTCCGTCAACGGCAAGCAGTTTATCGTTTCCGGCATCCTGGAGAGCGCCACCGGCCCCGGCGGGCGCGACGGGTATGTGCACATTGAGGACGCGGCCGAAGTACTCCGCATGCCCGAGGTGGAAATAAGTGAGGTGGCTGTTCGTTTGAAAGATTTCAACCGCCTTTCCGCCTCAGTGAAGCAGCTGGACGGAAAAGTTGCAGGCGAGGTCAACAAAGAAGGGCGGCCACTGTTTGAGGTTCACTCCTGGGAGCAGCTCTCGCCTTTCTTTAACATTGCCCGGATGATCGACGTGATGACCTTCTTTATCAAGATTATGCTCATTGCGATTGTTCTCATCAGCATTATGAACGTGATGATCATGGCCGTCTATGAACGGATTCGGGAAATCGGCACCATTGCCGCCATCGGCACGCTGCCGGGAAAAATTCGCTCCATGTTTATTATTGAAGGTTTCTGCCTCGGTGTCGTTGGCGCCATCATTGGCGGTCTGATTGGAAGCGCCGTCATATTGATCGTCAATCTTGTCGGTATCCGTTTTGATTTCGGCCAGCAGCAGGGACTTCTTCTGAAAGCCACGCTTAATGCATCTGATCTGTTGACTGTGTCGGTCATTGTTATTGTTGTTGCTGTGGCGGCCAGTCTTCAACCGGCTATCAAAGCATCGAAGATGGAGCCGATTGAGGCCTTGCGCCATGTCTAATTCAGAAGGAGTGAATGATGATTAAGAAAATATTGCTGATTTGTCTGTTGATTGTATCCATGGCTTGTCCTGTCTTTGCCCTGGATGGCAAAGCGCTTCTGGCGGAGGTGGACAGAAACCTTTCGCCCGAATCCTACGAGTCCTATCGAAAGCTCATCAATATCGAGCCTTCCGGCGCGAAAAAGGAATTTACGCTTTTTACCGTTAAGAAGGGCG
>CAZJMX010000050.1:0-22100 GCA_964547345.1 uncultured Smithella sp.
CCTTTCAGGTCACGCGTTCCGTGCAAGCGAAGCGCGACACGGAATCCAGTATTATCAGTGAGTTCTGGATACCGGCCTGCGCCGGTATGACGACTTTTGTGCTGTTTCCCACTATTACGACGCAGTCTCATTGCCGGAACGCGTGACCTGAAAGGTTATGACGAATCCGAGGTGTGTTTTCGACGCTTACGGTTTCATCAACCTTGAACCTTTTACCTTGTGCCTTGAACCTTTAGTTTTTCAATCTCTTCCCTCAGTTTCGCCTCCACCGTTTTGGCCGCGGTGATGTTGGCAAAGGTGATCACCACGCCGCCGATGACGTCCTCCATGGTACGGTAGGGCATGATGCGCACCAAAAACCAGCGCCCGTCGCCGGTGGTGATCTGTTTTTCCGAAAAGACCAGCGTCCGCAGCACCTCTTGTGCTGCTTCGGTCATTCCGGGGTAGAGCAGGGCGCTTGAGATGTCGGAAAGCGGTCGCCCTACATCGCCCGGGAGCAGCTTAAAGAGTTTGTCCGCTCCGGTGGTGAAGCGCCGGATATGGAGTTTGTTGTCCAAAAACACGGTGACGATTTCCGTGCTGTTGAGCAGATTCTTCATGTCGTCGTTGATCCAGGTAAGCTCGTCCATTTTGGAGAGTTGCTCGGCATTCACGGTCTGCAGTTCTTCGTTTAAAGACTGCATTTCTTCCCGGGAGGTGGTCAGTTCCTCATTGGTGGATTGCAGCTCTTCATTGGTGGACTGCAATTCCTCGTTGGTGGATTTGAGTTCTTCCTGCGAAGATTGCATCTCTTCGCGGGTGGTCTGAAGTTGTTCCCGGAATTGCTGAAGCTCCTGCTCCAGTTCGCGAACCCGGGCATCGCCGCCAGGCGCTTTCCTTGAGCTGACCTTTGTTTTCTTTTCCAGGGGCGTAATCATGTCGGTAAAGATGATCATCACCATCCCGCGCAGCGCCTCCGGCTCTTCAATTCTTTGAACCGTGATATCAACGGTCTGTTTGCCGCCATTGGTTCCAACCTGGAGACCTTTGGCGGTGATCGCCCCTTTTTGTCTCAGTGCCTTCTGGAAGGCGCTCCCGAGATCAAAACGGAGTCCTTCGCGTGCCATGGCAAAAATATTCCAGTTGGCCTTACCGGACGCGGGTTCCAAATATTTGCCGGTGCGGCCGCTGATATAGAGGATATCGCCCTTGTCGTTGACCAGTACGGCAGGCGGGGAAAAGTGCTGCAAAAGCAGTCGGTCCGCAAGTGACTGGAGATTGGCGGCGGGTTTCAACATGGTTAACTCCTTGGGAAGTCCCGGAAGCGTTGGGATAAATGAGGCTGGAAACGCCAGTGTATCGGCAGTCAGGACGGATTCCCGCCGCAGGAAAAGTCGCGACTTGACGGCGAGCGGCGCAAAGAGATCCGTGAAGTTGTTGATGGTCTCCGCGCTTCCCAGAAACAGGACGCCGCCTGGTTTCAGGCTGTAGTGAAAAAGCGGCAGGAGTTTTTTTTGCAGTTCCGGCGTCAGATAGATCAAAAGGTTGCGGCAGATGAGGATATCAAGCTTGGTAAAAGGCGGGTCCATGATGACGTTTTGCGTGGCGAAGGTCACCATTTCCCGGATCTCCTTGCCGATGCGGTAGCCGTTCTCCTCTTTGATAAAAAACCGCTTCAGGCGAGCTTGCGATACGTCCGCGGCGATGCCCGCCGGATAGGCCCCGGAACGGCCTTTGTCGATGGTTTCCCGGTCGAGATCGGTGGCAAAAATATGCAGGGTGAAATTCTCCGTGGGATTGACCGTTTCGATGGCCTCCTTGAAGGCTATAGCCAGCGAATAGGCTTCCTCACCGGTTGAGCAGCCTGCCGACCAGGCCCGCAATTTTCCGCCTTGCGGGTGGTTTGCAAGCAGCGTCGGGATGATCTCATCGCGCAGTTGCACCCAGGCCGCCTCGTCCCGGAAAAAGCTGGTCACGCCGATTAAAAGTTCCTTGAAGAGAATTTCCAACTCCTGCGAATTCTCTTGCAGATAACGGACATAGGAGGCAATTCGGTCGATCTGGTGAATGCTCATGCGCCGTTCGATCCGGCGGTAGAGGGTATTTTTCTTATACATGGAGAAGTCATGACCGGTCTTGGCCCTAAGCAGGATAAGGACTTTAGCCAGTGCGCTATGGTCCTTCTCCTCTATGGGGATCTCTGTTTTGGTGATGACCAGGGTGTGCCTCAGATAGTCAAAAATCTTTCCGGGCAGATCCTCCGCCGGGGCTATCACATCAGCAAGCCCCGCGTGAATGGCGCTTTTGGCCATGCTGTCGAACTTGGCCGAGGCAGGCGTCTGCACGAGCGCTAATCCCCCTTTTTCTTTGATGGCCCGCAGGCCCATTGTGCCATCCGAACCCATGCCGGAGAGGATGACACCAATGCTATGGTCCTTGCGGTCTTCAGCAAGCGAGCGCAGGAAGAAATCAATGGGAAGCCGCAGGCCACGGGGCGCTGTAGGCTCAAACAGGTGCAGCACACCGTGCAGAATGGACATGTCTTTGTTGGGAGGGATCACATAGACGCAGTCGGGTTTGACCCGCATCCGGTCGCTGACCTGTAAAACCTCCATTGTGGTGATGCGCCCAAGGAGTTCGGGCATGATTCCCTTGTGGGTCGGGTCCAGATGCTGGACGATGACAAAGGCCACACCGCTATTTTCGGGCACGTGTCCCAGGAACTGTTCGAGTGCCTCCAGGCCACCAGCGGAAGCGCCGATGCCGACAATAGGAAATGGGAGGTTTGCTTGTCTGGGCGGGGTGTCTTTTAGCAGATGAGAATTTATTTTCTGCGTCCCTCCCGCAGAAGATACCTTCGCTAACTTTGTCAGGGCCGGGGAAGACTTATTCCGTTTATGACCGTTGTTAACTGGTTTTGTTTGTTTTTTCATGGGTATAGCCATATCATAATTTCCTTAAACAGGCTACTCTCATTCATTGGTTTCGTAAAAGTCAATAATCGCCTTTTTTGTCATAACCTTTCAGGTCACTCGTTCCCGCCTTCGAGACTGTGTCACAATAGCAAAGAATGTCCTTCTATGTCCTCCGCTGGCGGAGGTGTCACGAAGTGACGGAGGTGGAAAAAAAACTTTCAAATTGTAACTATTTAATATCACGGCTACGTAAAAACTTCCACCCCCTAACCCCCGCCGGCGGGGGACATCAAGCAGCATCTGTGATTACGACACAGCCTCTTCGCGGGAACGAGTGACCTGAAAGGTTATGACAGATTAGTGGACTTTTTACGAGACCATCATTCATTTGTCTCGGGCCTTGTTATTCCTATTTTATGCATCCTTGCTCTGAGCGTGCTTGCGTGGAGGCCCAGGATTGCGGCGGCCCCGTCATTGCCCTCGATGCGCCATCCGGTCTCCGCAAGGATCTTCATAATCTGGTTTTTCTCCGTTTCTTCCAGGGTTCGGAGAACGGATGAAATGGGCGGGGATGAAATCTTCAGTTTATCTACCAGTTGCAAAACAGGTCCGGGACTCAGGATGACGGCCCGTTCAATGATGCTCTCCAGTTCGCGGACATTGCCGGGCCATGGATACTCCTGTAGTGTTGTCATGGTCTCTTTTGAGATCGATGTAATCTGTTTGCCCAGTTTCCTGGAAAAACGCTCGATGAAGGCTCCAACCATCAGCGGGATGTCATCTTTTCGCAGCCGTAGCGGCGGAACCGTGATGGGGAAGACGTTAAGCCGGTAGAAAAGATCCTGCCGAAACCTGCCCTGGCGGACTTCTTCCTCCAGGTCTCGATTGGTTGTCGCCACGATCCGCACATCAATTTTGATCGTTTGGGATGAACCCAGGCGCTCAAACTCGTGATGCTGGATAACCCTTAACAGTTTGGCCTGTAACTCCAGCGGCAGTTCCCCGATCTCGTCCAAGCAAAGGGTGGAACCATTGGCGACCTCAAACCGGCCGATCCGCCGGCTATCAGCCCCGGTAAAAGCGCCCTTCTCGCGGCCGAACAATTCACTCTCAATGAGATTGGCCGGAAGCGCGGCGCAGTTGACCGTAAACATAGGCCGTTCCTTGCGGGGGCTCATGCTATGGATGGCGGCGGCGATCAACTCTTTTCCCGTACCGGTTTCCCCGAGAATGAGGATTGTTGCGTTGGTCGGCGCCACTTGCTCGGCCCGATAGAGAACATACTTCAGGCCGTCGCTTTGTCCGATAATATTTTTATATTCATGTTTCATTTTACTCTCGTGACGGAAGTAAATATTCTCCACTTCGAGCTGTTCTTTCATGGCTTGAATTTCAGAAAGGGCTGTCCGCAGTTCGGCCGTCCGCTCCGCAACCTGTGCTTCAAGCTTGTCATGGGCTTTTTGCAGCGCCTCCTCCTCTATCCGCATTGCTTCATTGCGCTTTTGTTGGGTCAGGTCGGTCACCACCATGCACACCGCGCCTTGCGTATCCGTGTGTCCAAGGGCGCTTACGGAAAGCAAGACGGGCGCGGAACTTTTGTCTCCGGTTTTTAAGGCCAGCTCCAGCTTACTGTTTTCCTTTAAGCCCTGCTCAAGCAAACCCTTAAATAGTGGAAGGTCTGTTGATGAAAAGTATTGGTAGATGGAAGATCCCATTACTTTTTCCAGAGACCCCGAGACGATATCTGCAAAACGCTGGTTGCAGAAAAGAATTGTGCCGACCGCGGCCAGGGTGACGGCCCCTTCGTTCATGGCTTCGATCATGATCCGGTAGGGATGATCGGCGCCCGATAGCGTAAAGACGCGATCACCTTCCGCCGTCGAGACAACCAGACCATCCACTTCACCGCTCATAATTGCGCGCAGTGTTTCCTCGGATTCCGTCATCCGCGATGTGAGTTCCTGTAAATCGTCTAACAGTTGCTGGCGGGTTCGTTGTGAGTTTTTCATGGGTTTGTTCTCATTCCAGTAGAAGATAGAATCCAGAATCCAGAATCCAGAATGTTTTTTTATTCTGTCTTCTGAATTCTGTCTTCTGACTTCTGTTTTAAATCAATTCCGACCAGAAACTTTTCCGTATCCGACATGTCGCCGATGAGCTTCCGAAATGGCAGAGGGAGCTGCTTAATGAGCGTCGGAGTGGCGATAATCTGTTCTCCTGCGGCCAGCTTAGGTTGCTGGTAGATGTCGATCACCTTGAGTTCGTAGGCGCCTTCCAGATATTTTTCACAGAGTTTCTGAACATTGGCGATGGCCCGGGTTGACTTCGGGGTCATTCCCGTAACATACAGCCGAAGAACGTACATTGCACGCTTGTGCATCGCCGCCGCTTTTTCGAATTCCGCTGTGCTTGTTTTTACCTTTTTGCTCTCCATGTCTGTTTCTCCAAAAGAATAATTAAGAAGACAGAATCCAGAAGACAGAATCCAGAATTCCTTCTTCTGACTTCTGACTTCTTATACTGCTCTTATATCCAGCCCCACCAGCACACGTTCCGTGTTTGCCAGATCGCCGATAATTTTTTTAATCGGCTCGGGAAGTTTGCGAACCAGTGTCGGCAGGGCAATGATCTGGTCGCCTTTCGCCAGCTGGGGATTTTTGATCAGGTCGATCACTTCAATCTGGTATTTTCCGGCGAGGTGCTCGTCGCAGATCTTCTTTAAATTAGTAAAGGCTGTCAGCGATTTCGGGGTCTGACCGGCTACATACAACCTCAGATTCCAGACTTCTTCCGTTGGAGCGCTCTTTGCTTTTTTTACCTTTACTGTTGAAACAGCTTTCATCTCCCTATCCTTTCGTCTTCTTCTTCGAGTGCGTCGCTTGTAGATCTAAAGGTTTCCCCCTACGCAGATGCGCCATATCCAGACGGTCTTCCGCCTGGACGGCTTGTCTTTTTTGTTCCTCTTCCGCCATCAGCTGCACCTCCAGTGTTTCTACATCGAACTCGGCGCGCAGCGCTGTGATGTTTGCTTCCAGGGCATTTCTCTTGCGCTCCTGCGCACGGAGTTTGCGCTGGGCCTCACGCCGGCGCACCAGATCAGAAGCCTTTTCCCCGGCTTCCTGGGCAGCGCGGGCGCTGCCGGTTAATACCTCGCCTGCGCCGGTATAGATGTCGATCAGGTCAATGCCATGGTTTGTGAGCAGGAATTCCTGAACCTGATTGGAGTGGGGCATGCCGCGGGATTTCAAAATGTAGAGGCCCCGGTTGCGTTCCCCGTTGAGTTCGATATCCCGCAAGAGCAGCCACGTATCGATAAGAGAAGATATCTCTTCGCTGGTGCGTTCAAGGCTGCCTTCAAAATGGGTGAGGTCCGTCAGGAAGGTCGTGATATTGGTCATCTTCAAATAATCGATCAGGCGCGTTAAGATGGATTTGACCTCCGTTGCTGATCCCGCGGCGCTTAAGTTGCTGATAGGGTCCACAATGAAAACCTGGGGATGAAACTCATTAATCACCTTATGGAAGGTGAGAAGATGCATTTCCAGGCCGTAAAGCGAAGGCCTGGCTGAATGAAACCGGAGAAGCCCCTTCTTTACCCATGGGGCGAGATCGATGCCGATGGAGCTCATGTTCCGGATGATCTGGCTGGGCGATTCCTCAAAGGCGCAATACAGGCAGCGCTCGCCTCGCCTGCAGGCAGCGTCGGCAAAGGTTGACGCCAAACTTGTTTTGCCCGTGCCCGCAGTACCGGAAACGAGAATGGTGCTGCCCCGATAGAACCCCTTCCCATCAAACATGGCATCCAGCTTGGGGACGCCCGTGGCGATGCGCTGAGAGGAAACGGGATAGTCAAGCCCCAGGGACGTAATGGGCAGGATCGAGAGGCCGCCTTCGTCGATCAGGAAAGGATACTCGTCTGCGCCGTGAGCTGAGCCGCGGTACTTGATAATACGCAGGCGGCGGGTGGAAATTTGTTCGTCAATGCGGAAGTCCAGCAGGATTACGCAATCGGCCACGTATTCTTCCAGCCCGTAGCGGGTGAGCATCTTGTCGCCGCTTTCGCCTGTAATGATGGCCGTCACACCGCGTTCTTTCAACCAGTGAAAAAGCCGACGCAGCTCCGCCCGGATGATTGCGGCATTCGTCAGCCCGGAAAAAAGCGCTTCGATGGTATCGAGGACAACCCGCTTTGCGCCGACGGAATCGATGGCGTTTCCCAGGCGGATGAATAATCCTTCCAGATCGTACTCGCCTGTTTCTTCAATTTCGCTTCGTTCGATGTAAACGTGGTCCATGGCGATGAGACCGCGCGATATCATGTCGTTGATATCAAAACCCAGAGAGATGAAGTTCTTCGCGAGATCCTCAGGCGTCTCCTCAAAGGTCATAAAGACCCCGGGTTCTTTGTAATCCAGGGCGCCGCGCAGGAGAAACTCCATGGCGAAAAGTGTTTTGCCGCAACCCGCAGAGCCGCAGATCAGGGTGGGCCTGCCTTTGGGAAGCCCTCCCTTCGTGATTTCATCGAGACCCTTGATGCCTGTCAGACATTTTTCAAGAATCACAGCTTCACGTTTTTTTTTAATCATGGTGATCTCCCGGAATCTTTACCCCCGTTAAAAAAGTTGAACACTTTTGTAAAAGGATAAACTAAGTTGAAGTGGAGTCGTACTTAACAGAATAAATGACATAATGCCGCTCGATTTTTTTGAACGTGAGCAATGTATCAAAAAAAAAATCATTTTGCCATAGTCAAAATTGAGCAGGCAGGTGTTTTGCATACCTGACCACCGATCAGGCGTTTGCCGTCCGGGATCTACCCTCCGGAAATATTTCGTGACATTGACATTTAATTCTGTGATTAATATAATAGTCCGTGAACATTTATAGTTCATTTTGTTCCACCGCGTGTTTTGTTTCTCAAGCTGTCCGTTTTTTATTTTTTATGTTTTTGTCTTCAGAAGGTAAACGGTTACTGAACCTTTTATTTTGATTCGAATATTCTGCATCGAACAGGTCATGCGACCAGACAAAGAGCAAAATCCGGTCAGTTAACAATAGCCGGTTCCCGATCCACCCTATCCGGCTTTCAATATGAGGAGACCAAGATTTGAAGTTTATCCCCAAGGCGGTTTTAAAGCTGTTCATGAAATTGAAGAAGCGCCGCCGCGCAGGCGCTTTCGGAAGGAAATACGCCGGCGATGAATTGCCGCTTCGATCGGAATTGCTCAGCTCCGAACAGATGAAGCAGCACGGCAAGACACTGGCGGCTCAACATGCCCTGACGCGTCAGAGAGCTTCCGAACACCTTCTGGCAAGGCTTCATGAGAATGAAGAGGTGCTGATTGAAACATGCAACACGCTTTCGAATGTGGTCAAAAACAACAGTCCGATCGCTCCTGGCGAAGAATGGCTTCTGGATAACTTCTACTTAATTGAAGAACAGATTCGCCTGGCAAAAAGACACCTGTCCAAAGGCTATAGCCTCGCCTTGCCGCGTTTGCAAAACGGGCTGTCGGCGGGGCTCCCCCGTGTCTATGATATCGCGATCGAAACCGTTTCGCACGGGGACGGCCGCGTGGACATGGAAAGCCTCATTAGTTTCGTCACGGCCTATCAAACCGTAACTCCTTTGAAATTAGGCGAGTTGTGGGCTATTCCGATCATGCTGCGTCTGGCACTCATCGAGAATCTGCGGCGCATCGGCACGCGAATGATGACGGATATTGCCGACAGAGCGCGCGCCGCCAATTGGGCTGCCCAGATGACGGACATTGCCCGGAGGGATCCCAAAAGCCTCGTGTTGGTGATTGCGGATATGGCGCGGTCCGATCTGCCGATGGCCAGTTCTTTTGTCGCTGAATTTTCGCGTCGTCTGCAGGGACAGGGGCCGGCCCTGGCGCTGCCGCTCGGCTGGGTTGAACAACGGCTTTCCGATGCGCATTTGACCATTGAGCAGCTGGTCCGATTGGAAAATCAGCAGCAGGCCGCAGACCAGGTATCCGTCAGCAACAGTATCGGCACGCTGCGGTTTCTGACGTCCATGAACTGGCCCGAGTTTGTGGAGACGATGAGCGTGGTCGAACAGATCCTGCGTGAAGATCCCGGCGACATCTATATCAGAATGGATTTTGCAACGAGAGACAATTATCGTCATGCCGTCGAAAAGATAGCCAAGCAAAGTCCCCGCTCCGAAAGTGACGTGGCGCGCCTGGCCATTCAATTGTCCAGGGAAGCCTCAACCCATGGAAGCAAGGGGGATCGGGAAGCCCACGTCGGATTTTATCTGATCGACAAAGGATTGCCCGACCTGGAGCGCGAGGTCCGGATGCGCAGGCCCGTTTGGGAGCGCATGCGTCGCAGTTTGTGCAAGCAACCCCTGTTTATCTATCTGACGACGATCCTGGCGTTGACGCTGATCGCGACCATCGGTGTGCTTTGGAAAGTTCAGACCGATTGCCTGCAAGGCTGGGTGCTGGCGCCGGTTGCGCTGATTATCCTCCTGGGCACAAGCAGTCTGGCTATAGGCCTTGTCAACTGGATGGCGACGCTTCTGGCTCATCCGCGTCCGCTGCCGAAGATGGACTTTTCGCAGGAAATACCCCCGGAATCCACCACGCTGGTGGTGATCCCCACCATGCTGTCGAGCCTTCAAAATGCAGAAGATCTGGTCGAATCCCTGGAGGTTCGATTTCTGGCGAATCGGGATAATCATCTGCACTTCGGCTTGCTGACGGATTTTCTGGATGCCCGTGAAGAAACGCTGCCCGGAGACGCTGCGCTTTTGCGGCTGGCGGAACAGCGGATTGAAGAACTCAACGAGAAATATCGGGGAGCCAAGGGCGGCTCTTTCTTTCTGTTCCATCGCCCGCGTCTTTGGAATCCTGAAGAAAAACTCTGGATGGGCTATGAGCGCAAGCGGGGGAAGATCGCCGCGTTGAATGTCTTTTTGCGGACAGGCGCGAAAGAAGCGTTCTCTCTGATTGCCGGTATTCCTGAAATATTATCCAATGTAAAGTATGTCATTACCCTGGATACGGATACGCAACTGCCCCGCGATTCCGCGCAGCAATTTGTCGGGGCCATGGCCCATCCGCTGAATCATCCCCGTTATGACGAATGCCGTGAGCGCGTTTGTGACGGATATGGCATTCTTCAGCCGCGCGTCTCGGAGAGTTTATCGGGCAACGGCAAGTCCTGGTATGCGCGGCTCTGGGGAGGGGAAACCGGCATTGATCCCTACACACGTGTGGTTTCCAATCTCTATCAGGATATCTTCGGTGAAGGGTCCTATATCGGCAAAGGGATCTATGACGTCGATGCGTTTGAAAAGGCTCTTGCCGGCAGGCTTCCGGAAAACCGCATTCTGAGCCACGACCTGATCGAAGGCTGCCATGCCCGCTCGGGTTTGCTCTCTGATGTTCAGCTCTATGAGGAGTATCCCTCGCAATACAGTATGGATGTGGGCCGGAGGCATCGCTGGATTCGGGGAGACTGGCAAATTGCCAGTTGGCTCGGCTCTGTTGTTCCCGTTATGGACGGAGGACAGCTGAAGAATAAGATTTCCTGGCTTTCCCAGTGGAAGATTTTCGACAACCTCAGGCGCTCACTGGTGCCCGCGGCGCTGACCCTGATGCTCGTGATGGGATGGGTCATTATGTCCCCGGTGTGGCTTTGGACGGCGCTGGTGATCGGCATTCTGCTGATCCCTTCCGCCTGCGAAATACTATTGTCCCTTTTTCGCAAGCCCGGAGATGTGCTCTGGCGCCAGCATTTGATCACCGCCCTGCGTCAAGCCGCAAGGCATTTCTTGCAGACCTTGTATACGCTGGTCTGCCTTCCCTATGAAGCGTATTTCAGCCTCGATGCCATTGTCCGCACACTTTGGCGGATGTTATTTACACACAGGCGGCTCCTGGAGTGGAATCCTTCCCATCAGCACAACAGCGGCAAAAGCGATCGCCTGGGCGCGTCTTTGAAATCCATGTGGATCGCGCCGTTCATTTCCTCCGTCTTATTTATCTACCTGCTTGCTCAAAGACCCGGCGCTCTCGGCGCCGCGGTGTTTGTCCTGGCGCTGTGGTTTTTCTCTCCCGGAATTGCCTGGTGGGCCAGCAGGCCCATTGTCAGCCGCGGCACGAAACTCAAAGACGGGCAGATTCTCTTTCTCCGGAAAGCAGCCCGTAAAACCTGGTCCTTTTTCGAAACATTCGTAGGGGCCGACGACCATTGGCTGCCTCCGGATAATTATCAGGAGCATCCGGCTTCCGTTATTGCGCACCGCACCTCACCGACCAACATGGGACTGGCCCTGCTGGCCAATTTGTCGGCGTATGATTTCGGTTACCTGTCCGCCGGAGAATTTATCGAGCGCACATCCGATACCTTCCACACCCTGGCGAAACTGGAACGCTATCGGGGACACTTTTATAATTGGTACGACACCCAAAGCCTCGCCATTCTCCGGCCTCACTACATATCCACCGTGGATAGCGGAAATCTCAGCGGCCACCTGTTGACGCTGCGTTTGGGATTGCTGGAGCTTCCCGATCAGAAGATATGTCCGGATCAATTCTGCAAAGGTGTCGCCGATACGCAGGCGGTGCTCAGGGATCTGGCAAAAGATAACGCATCGAAACCCTTTGCCGATTTTGAAAAATATCTATCATCCCTGTCGATGCCGGGTCCGATGCGGTTCAAACTGCTCCAGCAGGACCTCGAGCATCTGGCCAAGTCCGCTCTGGACCTTGCGCACGCCCTTAACGCAAGCACGCAAGGCGAGGTTGGAAAGTGGGTCAAGGCCCTGGTGCATCAATGCGGTGACGCACTCGATGACATGATCTTTCTTTGTCCCTGGATGACATTGACGTCTCCGTCGCCCGGAATCAGCGATTATCTGGCGACGCTGGAGATTCCGACGCTTCGTAAATTAACGCTTCTGGAAGAAGAACTGCTGCACGGTGTCGAAGAAATACTCGGCGGGATTCGAACCGCCGGGGAGTCCGCGTGGTTTGCTGATTTTTGCAGAATGATCAGGGAAGGCGCTTTGCGCGCCGGGGAAAGAATAGCATTGATCGACCGCATGGCGTCGCAAGCTCAGGACTTTGCCGATATGGATTACAGCTTTCTGTATGATAAAGGACGCCAGTTGCTGACGATCGGCTATAGCGTCGGAGAGCGCCGCCGGGACGCCGGTTACTATGATCTCCTGGCGTCAGAGGCCAGATTCTGCAGTTTCATCGGAATTGCGCAGGGGCATCTGCCTCAGGAAAACTGGTTTGCCCTGGGACGCCTGCTGACAAATCCCGGGAAATATCCCGTGCTCCTGGCCTGGGACGGCTCCATGTTTGAGTATCTGATGCCGCTTCTGGTGATGCCCAATTTCGAAAATACGCTTTTGGATCAGACTTACAAGGCGGCTGTGTCCCGGCAGATCGACTATGGGAAAAGCCGGGGTGTCCCCTGGGGTGTTTCGGAGTCCGGGTACAGCACGATCGACGTCCATCTGAACTATCAGTATCGGGCGTTCGGCGTACCGGGGCTCGGCCTCAAACGCGGGCTTGCCGATGATCTGGTGGTGGCGCCCTATGCGTCGGCGCTGGCGCTGATGGTTGCCCCGGAAGAGGCCTGCCGGAATCTGCAGCAGCTGGCCCGCGACGGGATGCTAGGGCCTTACGGTTTTTATGAAGCGATCGATTACACGACGTCGCGTCTGCCGCGAGGTCAATCCCATGTGGTGGTCAAATCCTTTATGGCGCATCATCAGGGGATGAGCCTGCTTTCGCTGGCTTATCTGCTGCTGGATCGTCCGATGCAGAAACGTTTTGCCTCTGATCCGATGTTTCAATCGACCATGCTGCTGCTTCAGGAGCGCATTCCCCGTGCGGTGGCGTACTACCGTCAGATCGGCGAGGATATCGACGTTCACAAGATGGCGCCCAGCCAATATGTTCCGGCGCGCATTTATAAAACGCCCCATACGCCCGTCCCCCAGGTGCAGTTATTATCCAACGGCAGATACCATGTGATGATCACCAATGCGGGAGGCGGATACAGCCGCTTTCACGACCTTGCCGTGACGCGCTGGCGCGAAGACGCAACCCGCGACGCCTGGGGAACCTTCTGCTATGTCCGCGACGTCACCGCAGGCGAGTTCTGGTCCACAGCTTATCAGCCCACACTTAAGCGGCCGGATCGCTATGAAGCGATTTTTTCCGACGCCAAAGTGGAGTTTCGGCGGCGCGATCATGAAATCAATACCCACACGGAGATTGCCGTATCTCCCGAGGACGACATTGAGCTTCGGCGTGTCACAATCACCAACCGTTCACGAAGGCCGCGCGAGATCGACCTGACCAGCTATGCGGAGGTGGTGCTGGCGGTGCCGGCGGCAGACGCATTGCATCCTGCGTTTTCTAATCTATTTGTGCAGACGGAAATTGTCCGTGAACGCCGGACGATTCTCTGTACAAGGCGGCCTCGTTCCGAAGGCGAACCCACGCACTGGATGTTTCACCTGATGGCGGTGCAGGGGACAGACAGCTTTGCTGTATCGTATGAGACGGATCGTTTAAAGTTTATCGGACGGGGCAACACGCCGGCCAATCCGCAGGTCATGACTGCGGCCGCAGGTCATGACGGTGCGCTTTCCAATACGGAAGGTTCCGTTCTGGATCCCATCGCGGCCATCCGGTGCCGCGTCACGCTGGAGGCGGGAGAATCGGTGACGATGGATCTGGTTTCGGGCATCTGCGACACACGGGACAAGGCGCTCGGGCTTGCCGAAAAATATTCCGATTATCGTCTGGCCGATCGCGTGTTTAATCTCGCCTGGACCCACAGCCAGGTGCTCCTGCGGCAGATCAACGCCACGGAGGCGGACGCCCAGCTTTACGGTCGATTGGCGGGCAGCGTCATATATGCCAATTCATCGCTGCGCGCCGATCCAAAGATCATTCTCAAGAACCGTCGCGGCCAATCGAGCTTATGGGGATACGCCATTTCAGGCGATCTGCCCATCGTGCTGCTTCAGATTGCCGACCATGCCAATATCGAACTGGTGCGACAACTCGAACAGGCCCATGCCTACTGGCGTCTGAAAGGTTTGGCTGTCGATCTGGTCATCTGGAACGAAGACAATGCCGTCTACCGGCAATTCCTGCACGACCAGATCAGGGGCATGATCACGGCGGGAATCGAAGGAAATGTGATCGATAAGCCGGGAGGTATCTTTGTCAGGCCCGGCGATCAGATTTCCAATGAAGACAGGATTCTTCTGCAAACGGTTTCGCGCATTGTCCTGAAGGACAACTGGGGAACGCTGGCCGAACAGATCAACCGTCGATCTCTTGCGGAAACCATTGTTCCTCGCTTCAAGCCGATACGGGCGCGGCATGCGGGAATCCGGAAGACCGGCGCACTGCCCGCTCCTGCGCTGATATTCGAAAACGGACTGGGAGGATTTGCGCCGGATGCAACCGAATATGTCATCAGGACAAAACCGGGACGTGTGACGCCTGCGCCGTGGGTGAATGTGCTGGCGAATCCTCACTTTGGATCGGTCATTTCAGAGAGCGGTTCCGCTTCCACCTGGAGTGAAAATGCCCATGAGTTTCGTCTGACGCCCTGGCATAACGATCCGGTAAGCGATCTGAGCGGAGAGGCTTTCTACCTCCGTGATGAAGAAACCGGATATTTCTGGTCGCCTGCGCCGGGGCCCTGCCGCTCGGCAATCCCGTATACCGTCAGGCATGGATTCGGTTATAGTGTTTTTGAACATGTGGAAGAAGGCATCCGGTCGGAGTTGTGGATTTACGTGGCCATCGACGCGCCGGTCAAATTTTCCGTATTAAAGTTGCACAATGAATCGGGGCGCTCCCGCAGTTTGTCGGTTACAGGTTACGTGGACTGGGTGCTCGGTGATTTACGGCCCAAAACGATGATGCATGTCACCACCGAAGTCGATACGGGAAGCGGGGCTATTTTTGCCCGGAATTTGTACAATACGGAGTTTGCCGACCGGGTGGTTTTCTTTGATGTGGACGACAGCCATCGCTACGTCACCGGTGATCGAACGGAATTTGTCGGACGCAATGGCGATCTGGCCGGTCCGGCGGCCATGGAACGGACTCAACTTTCCGGCAGGGTCGGCGCAGCCCTGGACCCCTGCGCCGCCATCCAGGTGATTCTTGAATTAGAGGACGGGCAGGAAAGTGAAACCATCTTCCGGCTGGGGGTGACCGGAAGAAGAGGGGCCGATGACGCCAGCAGCACGGTCAAAAGCTTCAGAGGATCAACCCTGGCCGCAGGCGCTCTTGCGGCCGTGCAGCGCTACTGGCGCAAAACGCTGGGGACGATACAGGTGGAAACACCGGATGCGTCTGTGAATATACTGGCCAACGGCTGGCTTTTATACCAGACCATCAGCTGCCGCCTGTGGGCGCGCAACGGCTACTACCAGTCCGGCGGCGCCTTCGGTTTCCGCGACCAGTTGCAGGACACCATGGCGCTGGTTTATGCAAGGCCGGATCTTGTCCGCCTGCATATCCTGTTGTGTGCGAGCCGTCAGTTTCCGGAGGGCGACGTGCAACACTGGTGGCATCCGCCTTCGGGACGGGGCGTGCGCACGCAATGTTCCGATGACTATCTATGGCTGCCTTTGGCCGTGAACCGCTATGTCGTCAGCACCGGTGATGTAAGTATTCTGAATGAACTTGTCCCGTTTATTGAGGGGCGCCTTGTCAGAGCCGATGAGGATTCCTATTACGATCTGCCGGGTGCGACGGACGAAAAAGCCAGCCTGTATGATCATTGCGTACGCGCCATCAGGCGGGCATTGATATTCGGGAGTCACGGTCTGCCGCTGATGGGCACAGGCGACTGGAATGACGGCATGAATAAGGTGGGCGAGGGCGGGAAGGGCGAAAGTGTCTGGATGGGATTTTTCCTGTATGACGTGCTCATGAAGTTTGCCGAAGTGGCCCGTCTGAAAAGCGACCTGTCTTTTGCCGAGTTCTGTAAAAAAGAGGCGCAAAAGCTGCAGCAAAGCATTGAGATGAACGGCTGGGATGGCAACTGGTATCGCCGTTCCTACTTCGATGACGGCACGCCGTTGGGATCATCGACCAACACGGAATGCCGCATTGATTCGATTGCGCAAAGCTGGTCTGTTTTGTCGGGCGCCGGCGATCCTGAACGCGCGAAACTCGCGATGGAAGCCGTGGATCAGTTTCTGGTTCACCGCGATCAAAAGCTAATCCAGCTTTTGGATCCGCCCTTTGATCAATGCACAATGGAACCGGGCTACATTAAAGGTTATGTGCCCGGTGTTCGGGAAAACGGCGGCCAGTATACGCATGCAGCCATCTGGACGGCTATGGCTTTCGGAGCGCTTCGCGATCCTCAGCGTCTGTGGGATCTTCTGACGATTATTAATCCGATCAACCACGCGCTCACACCCGCGGATGTCGAGGTCTACAAAGTGGAGCCCTATGTGATTGCCTCGGATGTTTATGCCGTTTCGCCGCATGTCGGCCGCGGCGGCTGGACATGGTTTACCGGGTCTGCCGCCTGGATGTACCGGCTGATCCTGGAATCCCTTCTGGGGTTGTCGGTTAATATGGGCAAAATGAGTTTCAATCCCTGTCTTCCCGTGGAGTGGCGGGAGTTCAAAATGCGTTACCTGTTTAAAGAAACCCTCTACCGGATCACCGTCCGGCAAACGCATGACAGTATTGAAGAAGCGAGTGTCACCCTGGATGGTTATGCCAGACCCGACCGGACCATTCAACTGGTGAATGATCGTCAGGACCATTCAGTGGAGGTGATCATAACGGTCGCTGTTTCGCTGTAGGCCGGGTCACCAGACCCGGCCTACGCCTGCGGCATTCGTTGTCTTTTGTATGAATGATATCACCTTAACCGTCTCCTGTTTTTTCCGCGCTATCGCAGATGGAGCGGCATCAGTGTAAATGATCCATCCAGGCGATCCGGTACATCCCGGAGCGTCTGCCACTTCCACGATGACTGGCTCCAGATAAACGGGTTGCCGTCAACCTTTGCCGTACCATAGAGCATCCAGAAACCCGTGTTGACGGAGGCAAGATCCAATGTTCCGCCAAGCGTCATAAATGAGCGCGCCATGGTTGCCGTCGCTACTTTCGAGTCTATGGAACCATCGGGAATCTGCTTGGGATAGGAGGTCTGTCCATAGCCTAAATCCCAGCGGCCGAAAATGGAAAGCGGGTTTAACGGATCGGTATGGGTGATAACCGCTTTGGCGGTTGCCACATCGGTCACGCCGGGCAGGAGTTCTTTGAATTGCTGACGCCTCGCCGGACGGTTGTCGGTCGATTGCAAATCAGCGCGAACCTGCAAGGAGGCCGGATAGTTGATTCCCATCAGATACTCGGGGGTAATCATTTCCGCGTCATATTCGGTTCCACAAGCGTCGCCATCCAGCGATTGGCTGGTCACCGTGTAAGCGCCGCCGGTTGAACGATAATAGACAAAGCACCGGTAAGACATCTCCACGAGGCCGGTCTCATTGGTCTTGGCATCCACCAGCATGTAGCCGTTCAAGTAGGTGCCGGTGTTGTCAATCGATATGTAGTTGAAGAAATCGTCAATGGAGCCTGAGAACTGTTCCGCCAGCGCCGCTCGCCAGAAGATCCAAATTCCTACCGGGTTGACAAATGTCCGGGACATCCGGTGAGTGGTTTCATTGAACATCATACCCTTGTTGTTGAAACCGAAATCCGTGGCGGAACCGATCACGCCGGGTGTCGAGGCGTTGACGGTCAGCAAGTCGCTGTTGACGGCCAGGGTTTGGGTCATGGTCTGCGCCAGAAACCCCTGCCAGGTGTTGTGCGTCAGGATGACCTCCGCTCCGCTTCGTTTTAGAAAGGCCGAGCATTTATCGGGAAATTCGCCCGGACTGACGCCATCTACGGTCAGCTCGGCGGAGAAGGACAAGACATCCATCAAGTCGCTATAGGCGTTGATAAAATAGACATCCATGAAAGTCAGTGCAGTTGTTTCATAGCCCAGCGCAAGTTCGGATGGTTGCAGATAGGCGGCATCCGGCAGCCAGGAGCCGCTGAAATCCAGGCTTGCAGGCGCCTCGCGTGTTGCGCCATGATAGATGCCCAGCATCCGGAAAAGCAGCCGCTTGAATTTATAGGCAACATCGGCATCGGTTGCGGGATTGGCCAGATAGGTGAGAAATGCGGCATAGTTATTGTTGAGTGTCTCGCGGGCGCGGGTAAGCTCGGCATCCGTGGGGCCTATTTGTCCCGGGAAGGTATGGCCGGGATCGGTCAGATAAGCATTGTCCCAGGAGTTGTCGCGGGCGGACAGAATCTTTCTGCCCTGAAGTTTTCCCTGAACAAATCCCGCCCGGTATTCCGCCTTCAGATCATTGTCATCTTTGGATACCACCGTCATATTGACGATGTTGTTGATGGTCTCAATGACGCCTATGGCATTGGCGTCCAGGGCATAGGTTCTGCGGTTAGACGAGCTATTATCGCTGGAACAGGCTGTCAGTAGAAAGATGAATAACAGATAGACCAGATTTTTAACAACACTTTTCATAAGACCATCTCCTGATGAGTATTATTCAATGGGATTGCGTATTATTTTTTCCGCGTGCAGGTTCCCACGGCCACAACCGTATCTGCGGAACTTGAATGACGATAGATGACGTCGATCTGATCTTTGCTGATAATCTTACCTTCCAGGAAACCATCTTCATCGGCTTGATAGAGGCTCTTGTTATCCATGGAAATAACGGCAACGAATTTTTCCGTGGCTTTCGGCGATTTGAAGGTTCCATGCAGGACTCTTCCCTGCTGTTTGGTGACGATCCACTCGCCTTTGAGGGTGCTGAATTCACCCTTGTGGTGGGTCTTGGCTCCGTGATCAGCGCCCTTGAGCAAAACAGCCCCTTCAGTTTGTACGGCCCACGTTCCTACCAGGTTGGGAATATCTGAAGCTGCATAGCAAATCCCCATGGTCAACACAACGGCCAACACTGCAATACTCATTGTAACTTTTTTCATAGCAAGTCTCCTTTTCTTAAGTAACATTCAGTTAATTTCCTTTCACAATCCAGACCCTATAGAGAGCCTACTCCATCATATTAACGCCAGAGCAACGCGCTCTGAGTGGTCAGAATTGGGGAGCCGTTTTCGGCAGCGTCGCAGAATTGATGCCTTCGCACAACGCATTGTTCACGGTCAGGTTTCCCTGAGCATCAAGCGTAACGGTCCAAATCGTGTCATAGTCGTCCTGCGGCCAGGGGAGCGCCGTGGATGGGACGGTGACGCCATAGGTCTGGAGGAGATACGCTATCAGCGGCGGATAATGTAAATGTTCCCAGGCCAGCAGGATGGTTTGATTGGAGAGATTGCCGCCGGTAAGGTTTGTAAATAAAAAGTCACTGGTGGACTTGGCTGCGGCCGGATCGCTCGGATCGCTGATATAGAAACTTGCGACCAGATAATAGGGCAAATTATTGGCGATGGCATAAGGCAGCACCGTTAATGAGGGCCGGACATAGGAAACACTGAAGTCAGCCGCCAGAGCAAATGACTGCGCGGGGTCGATGGAATAAACGGCGGTGGGAGTGGGTTGACCCCGCAGAGCGTGGGGCAGAAAATTGGGAAGCGACAGTGCGCGCCATTGCCCCGCCCCTATAAAGTTGCCGTCTTCAAAGCCGCTCGTCGGATGCGCTTCTGCGTGCCGGATCAGGTAAACCGTTTGGTTGGTGTTCATGCCCGCCGGAATGACGACGCCGTTCACACCCCCGGTCAGTGTGTAGCTGAAATAGTCTTGCTGCGTACAAGAAGCGCTGACTATCGGCGGCGGTGGCAGCGCCGGGTAGGTGGCGGGCGGATTCAGTTTGCTGTCAAAGGTAACCAGGCGCGCATTACCCGATAGCGGGATGGAGATCGCATAGACAATGTTTGGCCCCGCATAGCTTGCCGGCAGATTCAGGTTATAACCCTGTTGATTGTTGATATCCGCCATCAGGGCGCGGATGGTTTCCCAGGGCGCCGAGAAGACATGAAAGCCCGGCGCGCCGGCGGTGATGATACGGGTGGCCAGGGCAAGATTGTTATGGTTCACGTCGTTGAAAACCAGCCCCTGGGCGCCGGGGTTGTAGGGACTTGGTTCAATCACTCCGGCGGCGGGCACATCCCCTGGAGCATACGCAGTATTGATCGGGTAACTGTTGGCGGGTGTGCCACTTATGGTGATCTGGTTTTGCAGGGCAAAGGGCTGAATGTACCCGATAGCCGCCATGTCGGGATAATTGTTTGCGGTTTGCAAATGCGTCATCGGAGCGAGCGCGTAAATGCCGGTTACGTTGTTTGTCCACAGTACATGCCTTTTAAGGTAGGTGGCCATGAGGAGCGAGCGCTGTAGTCCCTGGCTCGTTAGATTTGCCGTGTCCGGCTGAATGTCGCCTGGTGCGTTGTATGTCAAATCCGGGCTGACCACAAAGACCAAATTGATGTTGTTAGCGTTAAGCGGAGCCTGAGGACTGGCGTCGTTACCGCCTGTGCACCCTGCAAAAAGCGCCAGTGCAAGAACTAAGAGCAGCACACTCATCATGGAAATTCTTTTCATGTTCAATCCTCCTTCTTGTTTATAAATGTTAATAGGTGTTCACACAATTGATTAAACCTTGTTCGTCCATATGGCCGATGCCACACCAGTAAGAAGGCCAGGTCTTATCGGTAATGGGATTAGAAGTACCGGTGACGGGAATCGTGTAATTATGTCCGGAAAAATAGTGTCCTCTGTAGATCTGCTGTTTTGCATTTTCCAAGGCGAGTTCCGGATAAAGTTGCAGCAGAGAATTGTTCAGAAAGCCCCACATGAAATACGCCGTCGAAAAGGTATAATAGCTATTGAATTGTTCGGGGTTGGTAGCGAGGTCATAATGCATGACGCTATAATCAGTGGCTTTAAACGTATCTTGAGAAAACGTAAAAATCTTGAAAGCGGGGTTATTGCCAAAATAGGGAGCTATGCTGGGCGTTGTATCAGCCGGAATGCCGGGTGACACGATGCGGTATTCGTCCATATGCGTATGTGCGGTAAACATCTGGGTGATCAGGCCCGGATACCTGGAAAGGATTTGCAGAAAACTTGTTTGATAGTCCTGGTTCCACATCATGGTGGCCGTTGTAATGTGACCGTTGGCATCGACTTTTTTGGCGGTTTCAGATTTATCCGCCCCGGGAGGGATATGCATTAAGAGCCACACTTTTTTGCCGGCAGCCTTCGTTTGTGCGAGAGTTGCATCAAACCAGGCAAGTTCTGCTTCTGCAGCGCTCTTCAAGGCATCATCAAAATAATAGTTAAACATGACCGAATTGAGTCCTATCACCGTCAAATTTGTTCCGGGCAGATTCGCGGAATAATATCCCCCGGTTGTGAAGGTATTAAGAAATGTCTGATGGTCTACAATGCCGTTCAAAAACTGTGTGTAATAAAGCTCCGCCGTATGGGAAAGAAAACCCGGCTCCGGTAGAGCGCCTATATAGGAATCGCTATTACCGACAGCGAACATGACGGGAATATCTCCGACCGTCGACCTCAGCTGCTCCATAAAAAAGGCAACCGTATTTTCGGCAAATGCCTCCATCGCTGCGACAGCTACTAAGTCGGTTTCAATGATTGCATCGTCTGGAACCGGCACACCGAGGTTTCCATAATACAGCTCGAAAAATGTTTTCGGAAAGTCATGCCCGATAATGTCGCCGGTAAAAATAATAAGCGGACTGGCTCCCAGGTTCTGCTTTATGCTTTTGAGTGCTACAGCAAGCAAAGGGTAGTTGGTGTCCGCGCCCCATACTGAAGGCGCTGTTATTTTTGATGTCTGAAAAATACCCGCCCACTGGTCGGGAGCCGCCGCGATAAGCGCCGGGAAAAGTTTTGGATCATAAAAAGGATTGAAATGAATATCCGAAAGAACAACCACAGGAAAGTTGGTGGTGGTAGTATTGGTTCCATTGCCAGTACCTGAGCATCCTGCCGAAAACAAAATCAGAACACCCATTAAAAAGACTAACCCGAACTTTTTGCATTCATAAAATGATTTCATAAAACACCTCTCTTTTACTGCCTGCCCTGTTATGCAAATTAATTAGTCCGTCCTGAAAAATAGGTTTTTTTGAAACCTTATATTGCTCTGTT
>CAZJMX010000051.1:0-21228 GCA_964547345.1 uncultured Smithella sp.
TTCACTGATAGTAGCAGTCTCTTCGTCTTAGTTGTTGTTAGCGTTTGTGTGCAGCTGTTTGCCTGTTTTGGCGATGTGTTCCAGATTCGGCCGCACGTCTTTCATGCCGCTGATTTTCTTTTCGTAAATGAGGATTAACACACCTTCCAAAGCTACCATCATCTTGTTGGCGTTGGAAGATGTGTTAATCCTGATTTACGAAAAGAAAATCAGCGGCATGAAAGACCTGCTGCCGATTCTGGAACAAATCGCCAAAATGGGCAAACCGCTGCTCATCATCGCTGAAGACATCGAAGGCGAAGCGCTGGCTACTCTAGTGGTCAACAAGATTCGTGGCACCCTGCATGTAGCAGCCGTTAAAGCTCCCGGTTTCGGCGACCGCCGCAAGGCCATGCTCGAAGATCTTGCCATCCTCACCGGCGGCAAGATGATCTCCGAAGACATGGGCTATAAACTGGAAAACGTGAAGATCGAAGATCTGGGACGCGCCAAGAAAATCACCATTGATAAAGACAACACCACCATTATCGATGGCGCCGGAAAGCGCGCTGATCTCGAAGGCCGTGTCAAACAGATTCGCGCTCAGATCGAAGAGACCACTTCCGATTATGATAAAGAGAAACTTCAGGAAAGACTGGCCAAGCTGGTCGGCGGTGTTGCCGTGATTAAAGTTGGCGCCGCAACTGAAACCGAAATGAAGGAAAAGAAAGCCCGTGTGGAAGATGCTCTGCATGCCACCCGTGCTGCTGTGGAAGAAGGAATTGTTCCCGGTGGTGGAGTTGCTTATCTGCGCACGCTGCCCGCGCTGTCCAAAATGGCTTTAGAAGGCGACGAGCAGATCGGTGTGAATATCGTAAAGAAAGCGATTGAAGAGCCGATTAAAATGATCGCCCAAAATGCCGGCCTCGAAGGCAGCATTGTTGTTGAGAAAGTCAAAGAGAAGAAGGGTTCCTTCGGTTTCAACGCCCGCACCGACGTGTATGAAGACATGATCGCAGCCGGTGTTATTGATCCCACCAAGGTCACCCGTTTTGCTCTGCAGAACGCAGCGTCAGTTGCAGCGCTGCTTCTCACCACCCAGTGCATGATCGCTGACAAGCCCGAAGAGAAGGGTGCAGGCGGCGGAATGCCCGGTATGCCCCCCGGCGGCGGATACCCCGGAATGGGAATGTAAGAAAACAGACGATAGGCTGTTAGGCTATCGTCTGTAGGTTGAAAAGTTAAGCCCCTTGTCCGGATGGACAAGGGGCTTTTTTTATAGTTGATGGATCAGCCGGAAAATTATTCTTTCGGGATGCCGTATTTTTCCATTAAATCGTATAATGTCGGTCGGCTGACGCCCAGTTCTATGGATGCCCTTGTGAGATTGCCATCGTTACGGGCCAGCGATTTGACGACCAGCTCCCGCTCCACCATGTCTCGGGCTTCTTTGAGGCTGACGCGTTCGCGTTTTTGCTGAGACCCGCTGATTTCCAGGTCTTCAGCCGAAATTTTTTTATCATCCGTCATGATCACGGCGCGTTTGATGCGGTTTTCCAATTCACGGACGTTGCCCGGCCATAAATACTGTTCCATGGCGTCGAGAGCCTGATTTGTGAATCCCTTGATTCTCTTCTTGTTTACCTGGGTGTAACGATCCAGAAAGGCTTTGGCCAGAAGCAGGATATCTTCATTTCTTTCCCGAAGTGGTGGCAGTGTGACGGCAATGACGCCCAGACGGAAAAAAAGATCTTCCCGGAATTTGCCGTCCCTCATGGCTTCTTTTAAATCGCGGTTGGTGGCGGCGATGACGCGTGTGTTGACGGAAATCGTTTCCCGGCCGCCGACGCGCTCGACCATGCCGTCCTGAAGGAAGCGTAGTAGTTTAACCTGGAGGTTGTGCGGCAGCTCGCCTATTTCATCCAGAAACAGTGTGCCGCCGTCCGCCATTTCAAATTTGCCCTTGCGTTGAATGTGGGCGCCGGTGAATGCGCCTTTTTCATGGCCGAAAAGCTCGCTTTCGATCAGGTTTTCAGGAATCGCGCCGCAGTTGATGGGGACGAACTTGCCTCCCTGTCGCAAACTGAGATTATGCAGCGCGTGGGCGACCAGTTCCTTGCCCGTTCCGCTTTCGCCCAGGATCAGGACTGGTTCATCTGTAGAAGCGACCTTGCGGATTTTGGAAAAGACATCCTGCATTTTCGGGTTGGTGCCGATCATGCCTTCGAAATGATCACTGCTCAACCTGTGGCGCAGCGCCTTTTGTTCCTGTTCCAGTTGCGCTACATGAAAAGCGCGTCCCAATACAACTTTGAGTTCGTCGAGCAAAATGGGCTTATAAAAGAAATCATAAGCGCCTTTTTCAACGGCGCGCAGGGCATATTCCTTTTCACCCCGGCCGGTAATGATGATGACCTTCGTGTCGCCGAAGCTGTTTAAAATTTCGTCGAGTACGGCAAATCCTTCTTCAACGCCTGCGGGCAGAGGGGGGAGTCCCAGATCCAGCGTGACCACCGCCGGTTGTTCTTTTTGCATGGCCGTGACGGCGCTGGGACGGTCTTCCGCAAGCGTAACGTCATACTCGCCTGCAAACGCCCATTTCATTTGGGTGCGCAGATCTTCGTCATCGTCAATGATTAAAAGTTTTTGTTTCCTCAATTTAATCCTCTTCGCTCTCTTTTATCGGCAATAGTATTTTGAAGATGGTTCCCTTGCCTTCTTCGCTGTCGACGTTCAGTTTTCCGCCGTGTGCGTCCACAATGGTTTTACAGTGGTACAGACCAATGCCCATACCCTGCTTTTTGGTTGTCTGAAATGGACGGAACAGTCTTGTTTCTATAAATTCTTTAGACATGCCGCAGCCGTTGTCGGCCATGCTGATCATGGCCCAGTTGTCCTGGATGTTTGAAGACACCGTTATTTGTCCTTCCGGGCCTGTGGCATCGTATGCATTCATGAAGAGATTTTCAAGCACTTTATAGAGCTGCTCCTGATCAATTTTCATTTTGGGCAATGATGCGGCCAAATCCTGTAAAATGGGAGTCTGAACAAATCTCCGGGCATCGTTGATAGCGATTTTAATTAGATCGTTCAGATCCGTTTCCTTGAAGATCAGATCAATCTTGCGATTGAGCAGCGCCAGGCGGCTGCTCATGGTGTTGATTTTAACAACGCTCTGCGAGATGGTTTTCAAGGCGTCTTGGCGAAATTCGGGATTGTCGATGTGCAACGGCAGATTCTGCGTGACCAGCGAAAGCTTGGAGGCCAGATTTTTCAGATCGTGCATGAAAAAAGCCGACATGGTCTGAAAGGCTTCCAATTCCTTGCTTTGCCTGAGACTTTCCGCCAGGCGAATGTTGAGCAGACTCGAGGCCGCCTGATCCGAAATGGTTTTGATCAGATCGGATTCCTCGAATGTGAGCGATTCATAAAAAACTTTTTCACTGAGCGTCATGATGCCGATGAGCTGGCCTGCGGCAACGAGCGGCACGCAATAGCGTATGAGAGATTCCTTGGTTTCCATTTCGTAGGTGCGTGTTAAATCTTCCACCCAGTTGTCTTCCTGCTTTTTTAAGTCAACAGGCAGGGTCTGATGGGTCATGGCGCGGATCAAACCCGTGCCGCCCTGGGCGAAAAGATTCAACTCCTGAGCTTGCGCCGCCGTATAGACCGTGGAGCCGCCAAACGCCAGCCTTTCTTGCTTTTCATCGGCAAGCCAGATCGTGACGGAGAGGATTTCCAGTGTTTCCGAAACGATTTTAACGATGGCCTGGCATAGATCCTGGGTGTTGGTGATTGAAGCGGTCCTTTCTGTGAAATTTTCCCAGATTTTCTGGTAATCGTAATAAGGCCGTTTCAGATGGCGGCTGATAAAACGTTTTCTTTTCATCCGCAGGCGGTCGGAAAGTAATACGACCGCCAGGCCGATGACCGTTACGAAAATCAGAAAAATGACCAGATTGATATTTTGCAGCCATTCAAAGTGGACGGAAATCCACGCGATGATACCCAGCGCGATAAAGTAAACGCCGACGATGATGATCGTGAAAGACGTATAAAGAAACTGGTGCGACAGCTGCATACTGACATTCATCGGCTTGCCCCGGAAAAGTGAGCGCAAGATGAACACATCCGCAACAAACAGAGCCCCCAGGTTGACGACAAACAAACCGGTGTCGACCCCTTGAAAAAGAATAGTCTGGCTCTGGGTAAACAGGCGAATACCGAAGATACCTGCTGCGCCGATGAAGATGAACTTGGTCTGCCAGCGGATATGACCGGTGGAGTGGCGAAAGGTTCTCTCCAGATTCATCAGAATGCCGATGGTCGTGATCATCCAGAAAATATGCCACAGATATCCTGCCCGGCCGATTCGGATAAAGAGGGTGTTCGTATTTTGCGGCGCCAGAACCAGGGCGATGAAACTGTCATAGAAAACGGTGGTCATGGCCAGCGGCGCAATCAGCGCCGGCAGAATTACCCATTTCCATTTGGAAATCTGTTCCAGATAGTTTGTCCGCGCGAAGCTGACGCTGAACAAAAGCCAGGCTGCAGGTAAAAGTGACGCCGCGATCAACCGGATTCTCTGCCAGAAAAGAAAGGGTTCGAGCGCTTCGGCATGAAACACCATGCCTGTCAGAGCGGCTTCGACGGCAAACCAAAACATGCCGAAAGCGAAGATACCCTGAACGAAAGAACGGCGGCCGCGGTAGACTGCAACCGCAACAACAATCAGCGTTAAAGCGGCTGTTGCAAAGGCCAGAACTGTGCTGAAATTCATAGAGGACTCCGCAAATTTAGTAACGAGTAACGTGTGATAGCCAGAGGTCCGAGATCAGAGCCTGTTGTGATTACTGTTCACTCGTCACTTCTTTTTCTTTTCCGACCGCATCAGAAAGAATAATATCGGCGCCATCAGCAGCAGCGCCACGATGAAGAAGGGGATGCCGCCTTCCCGATGCAGGTCACTTTGTAAAATGCGTGGATCAACGTAATTGCCCAGCAAAGACAGCGTGAGAATGCGTATTCCGTTTTTCAGCATGGCAACCAAAACCGCGCAAATTACCAGAAAAATAATTTTCCGGGTTGATTTCAGAAACATATATCCGGCAAGCACCGCGACGATAAAAATTGCCATGGCGGAACGGATGCCGCTGCACTGCTTGGCGACTTCCACGCTGAGGTTCGGCAGATGAAAAACAAAGCCGTCGCGGACAAACGGGATGCCGGAAGCCGTGAACAGCAGGTTGGTAAATTCCGTCGAGCCAACCTGTAAAAAAGTGATCATGCTTTCCATAAGCACGGTGGGCATGGGAATAATAAAGACCAGAAAAAGGAGTGGAAAGAGGGCCGCACGATACGACTTCAATCCATAGACCAGGAGAAAGGAGCCATTGATGAAGATAAAAACAGACAAGGCCGAAAGCGCAGCGGAGTTGTTTTCATCAAGGTCGGCGCCCAGAATCCGGCCGCCGAAAAAAAGCACAAGGCCTGCGATCATTACGGGCAGACCGGCGATGGCTGCGTATTTTTGCTCACGCATGATATCTTTTCGTTTTAGATAGACGAGATAGAGGCAGACCAGCGGTATAAGGACGATGTGCGTGTAATATCCCCCCATCGGCGTCGCGTAAAAAGCCTTGATCGGTGCGTAGATCAAAATCAAAGCAATGGCGGCCAGGATCAGAAACAATGTATTTCTTGGCGTGGAGTATTGTTTGAGTTCCAATACGATCCGCTGAGGGTCAATTTTCACAAGTCGTCTCCCCGTTTGATTTTTTTATGGTGTCAGACTCTGATTCCAGAGTTATTCTTCCTAGCATATTTTCCACAGGCTTACAATTCTGGAGATGGGTAGGATTCATTTTAAATTCATCAGGCTTGAGCGGATGCGGTTGGGCAGGCCGTACCGCTGCCGCACGCTGTTTTCGAGACGGTCATCCTGGATTTTGCAGCACAGATAAAACATGCCTTTCGTGGTGTTTGATATAATCGATCATCAATATCCCTTACGGCATGGATTTTCTTCCTGCGCGTCTGGCAGGATCCTGCCGGTAAAATTCTTTCAAAACACGATAGAGATCGGATGCGGCTTTCAGCATCTGCTGCGGCTGATCAAAAAAATGCTCGGTGGCCACAGCGAAGAATTCTGCTTCGTCTGTCGCGCCGTATTCGTCAAGAAAAGTTCTCCTGCCTTTTTCCACATCTTTGAGCAGTTTCAGATATTCGCGTGAACAGATTTTTCCCCAGTCCCGGTATCGCAGGCGGTCTTGCAGTTGAGGCATGCCGTCGGCTGCGCCGTCTTGCATATCGAGTTTGTGGGCGAATTCATGATAGACGACGTTATAGCCGCAACCCGCTTCTTCCATACTTTGCAGCACGGCGTCCCAGACCAGTATCAGCGGTCCCTGCTCAAAGGCCTGTCCGGTGATGGGACCTTCCATTTCCAGTGGTTCCAGGGCGTTTTCAAAAAATCCCAGTTGGCGTTGGGGTAGCACCAGGTCTTCGGGATAAACGAGAATCGTTTCCACGTTTGCATAGTAATTGTGCGGGATATTGAGAATCAGCGTACAGGCCATGGCCGCTATGGTCACACGCATTTCATCGGTTAGCTCAAGCCCGCCGCAGCCTTCCCATGCTTTTTCGGCAAGGAAGACCTGGGTCAACTCGCGCAGGCGTTTTTTCTCTTTCTCATCAAGGAAGTTGTCATAAGCGACGTTGCGGCGGATTATATTTTCCCATTCCAGCGGAAAAGGCGCCTGCATCAGTTTGCGTCGTCGTCGTTTTGTGAACCAGCCAAACATCAAAGAACCCTTTGGGGCAGTGTGATGAGTGGTGGTGTAACATAAAATAATGGATATGTAAAAATACCATTATCGCCAATCTTTTAAAAAAGAGCGGCGCCACCGATGGGTGCCCGTTTAAAAAAACAAAGGTCGATCAATTGGGCATTTCGTGGCATTTGTCACAATTCACGAAATCACCCTTGTTGAAAGTTCTTGTCTGGCCCTCGACCCTGAAGCTACGGGCTATCGGAACCTTGGAGAGCGGTGTTCCCGCCAAATTAAGCCCATGGCAAGCCCTGCAGCTGTTTTTGTTGTTTTCATAGAAACTTTCGTGGCCGCCGTCGTACCATCTGGAATCGTTGATGTTATGCAGGCCATGGGGGCCATTGGTTGTTCGTGCCAGACTCCCCGGTTTATGACAGGCTGAACATTCCATAATCTTGCCTGCGTATCCCTGAAGTTTGATTGCAGCCAGATTGTCATTGGAGCCGGCTATGGCATTGGGCCATTCGGAATGTGTGCTGCCGTGACAACCTTCGCAGGTGATATTACTATGGCCTTTGCTGAAGCGGTATAAGGTGTTGGTATTTTCCGCGAAACGTTTGTTGGTGGCAAGCAGGCTGGATGCAGATAAGTCCCCTGTACGATAGGCCTGGCGCAAACGGAAGGGCCAGGTCGGATCGGCAACCAGATTAGCACCCGTCAAATAGGATACGGCATCGCCGGCATGGCAGGACTGACAGCGGGGCAGGTCGCGCCAGGGGCGCCTCGGGTTGCCATCGTTTGCGCCATCAATGCTTCCTCCCGCCAGAAGCGGATACGTGCCGCCTATTGCAGCCATGTTGGCATGACAGCCATTACAGTTTATCCCTGCTGTATGCATAGCGCCGCGCAGGCACTGCGTGACGGCGCCGGGATGGCACTGGTAGCACGTTTGTTCAATCGTGCCGCCTGGAGGGAAAACGGGATTCCCTCCGCTCGTCAGTTCACCATGATATTTGTGCATAACTGCGGAAAAAGTCGGTTTACCCTGTTGTGCGGGAGTTGGTCCCTGGGCGGACAGGTCGAGAGCCGGTGAATAATGGCACTGCGCACACAATACCGGTGTTGATGTGGCCAGATGTGTGGCTTGATCAACATCATGAAGTTTCAGGACGTTTTTTTTTGCCTGTACTTCCAGATCCAAATCAGTGGCCCAGGTGATACCACCTCTTGTCGAGGCCATCCCTCCTGTTCGATGGCAAGTCTGACAGTTCGTTTCGGTCGCTACCGGGACCACAACATCAAGATAGCTGATCTGACTGCCGCTTTGCTTATGATAAGCCCGGATGCGCATGAGGGGGTAGGGGTTCATCGCCAGCGCGTCATCGACCGGCGTAATCGGTATGCCGAACGCCTCGAACAATCCTTTGGCGCCGTCATAGGTCATGGATTGCGGCCCTTTAGACAGGGGGGTATCGTTCGGCATGTACAATCCGGTCAATCCCTCGCCCTCATGAAGCAGGATGCCCAGGAATAAACGGTTGGCATACTGCCAGAAATCCGTCTTGCCGATACTGTAGGTGTTGATTGAGCCGGAAGGATCAGCAATGGCGCCATAACGAACGGTGACATTGGCGTCGGATACCAGCACAGGTTTTCCGCTGCTGTCCTGGATGATGACCTGAGAATGTATGACATTGAAGGGAGGTAAAATAGAAAAAATTGAAAATTCCCGGTCCATGCAATGCATACCCAAATCATTTGCAGCCAACACAATAGAGGTATTGGATGGGTTATTGGGTGGAGCGCTGTCGTCGCCTCCACCGCCGCATGCGATAATACTGACCAGAAGCAGGCTCAAGACATATTTTGCAATGTTCATATGATCCCTCCGTTTTAAGCTGTTTTTACCTGAAATGGTCCCAACCCGGAAATATCTTATATCTGTATCTTTCTTAAAAGAAATTTCCGGTCTGCTGTGTATGTTTGGCACCCAAGCGAAGCGGCAACCTGGCGAGATGAACAATGAACTCAGAGAATAACCTTCATTACAGTATAGGGACGTTCATTGGCCTGTCAATATTTTATTTAGACTATTTTTTTAGACAATGCAGGGTCTGAAAATGAAGGATGTATGACAGCCGGGGAGGTTTTGATACCTTTTACTTGTTGATAATCGACGAAACGATCTGATCTTGGCTCACGAAAGAATTATTTTTCTGCTCGCAGGCAAACTCGTTGCGGTCGTCTCGATACAGGATGCATTGTTTTGAGAGTTCCTCTTTTAATTTTAGTCTTGCCCGATGTAATCTTATTTTGACAGATTCAATTCCCAGCGCGAGTATTTTAGCGATATCTTCATTTTTAAACCCTTCGAATTCGCTGAGCACAATGGCAGTGCGGTATATCTCGGGAAGTTTGAAGACTACATTGCGGATGCAGTCGTTCATTTCCTTGCGGATGACATGATCATCCAGGGCGAGGGTTTCTCCTGTCCAGATATTCTTGTGTTCCATTTCTCCTGCAACATCGAGTGCGAGATCCTGCCTGGCGAGCTTATTTTTTCGAATTCTATCGATGGCAGTGTTGGTGGCGATTTTATAGATCCAGGTCCAGAGGCTGGATTGTCCCCGGAAATTTTTCAGCGACCGGCTGACTCTGGCGAAGGTTTCCTGCTTCAGATCTTCCGCTTCATCAACACCGACAAGCTTTTCCAGATAAAGCCTGATCCTCGGAGCGTAGGTATCGTGTATCTTTTTGAAGTCTGATTCCCGGTTGGTCATCGCAGCCCTTTCGAAAGACCGTGCTTTCATGATGGTCAGATTCATCATTTTACTACGCCTGTGCCGATGGCGCAAGCGCCTTATCCGCAGGAACAACCGGAATCACTTTGAGGGCTGGAAGAGCCGGGGCAGCAGGCACCCCGGACATCCGATTCAGCACAACTGAATAAGTCTGCGATTTCCTGATCGGAAAAGCCCATGGCATTTTTTCGAACCATCTTGGCTGTGGCAATGCAAAGTTGCACTTGCTCAAGAGTTATTCCGGACAGGGTTTGATTGATTTCGACAAGACAATCGGGCGCGGAATTGGCAGCCGTAAAAGAAGCCATGCGGATCAAGGATGCCAGATTTACGGGAAATTCCTTCGTGTTGATTGCATCCCCCTCGGCCATCAGCAGAGCAACTTTTTCCTGCATGGTTTTGACTGCTGCCGCTTTGGCATCGAGTCCCAGAAGAAAAGCTTTGAGCATCTCGTCTTTCGGGATGTTCAGGGAAATGGCCATGTCGTAGAGTTTATCGGCGCACGTTCGGCATCCGGCGCCCATGGCCGCGCCCATCGCGATGAGTGTTTTTTCCTGATTGGATAGTTGATGATCCTGAATCGTTTTCATTTTTTTATTCCTCCTTTTTAAGAAAAGTTGACTTCTTATGGGTTAGACGAAAGGAGAATTAAAAAGGATACAAAAATATAAACGGGCAGCCGGACCCGCATGCATCACAACAAGGTTTTCCCGATGCCGAAGCAAAGCATCTTTCCGGTCGTCAATAAAGCTAACCACAATATCCTCCGGAATATCCTGTTTGCAGGAAACAAGTTGTTAAGTGTCTGTCCCGAGAGTTTCCCGGATTTTTTTTGATAGCGCTAAGATCCGGAAAGGTTTCTGGATAAATCCCTTACAGCCCCGATTTAGAATATGCTGGGCCTCGCCGTCGACGCTGTATCCGCTGGAGAGAATAACCTTCACGGCGGGATTGATTTCCAGGAGCGCATCAAAGGTCTTGCCGCCGCTGATTCCGGGCATAATCATGTCCAGGATGACTAAATCAATATTCCTCCATTTTTCCGTGTAAATGGTGATGGCCTCCTGTCCGCTGCCCACAGCCATAATCCGGTATCCGAGTTGCTCTAAAAGCTCTTTGGTCGGGGCAACGTTGCTTAATTCGTCATCGACCAGGAGGATGTTTTCGCTACCTGTTGATAGCATTTCCTGTTTGTGAGAATTTTCTTTGCTTCCTATTTTTTTATCCGAAACGGGAAGATAAATGTTGAAGGTCGAGCCCTTGCCCGGTTCGCTGAATACCGCTATAAAACCACCGTGATTCCTGATAATGCCGTAGGCGGAAGCCAGCCCCAGGCCTGTGCCTTTACCCGGCCGCTTGGTGGTGAAGAACGGTTCAAAAAGCCTTTTTTGTGTCAGCGCATCCATTCCCGTTCCCGTGTCCGTGATGGATGCTTTCACATATCTTCCGGGCCGGACATCATAGGGGTGAACATCGGCATCGTTTAGCTCTACATTCCGGGATTCAAGGTAAATATCTCCCCCTTGCGGCATGGCCTGCCAGGCGTTGATGAAAATGTTCAACAGCACCTGGTCAATTTGTCCCTGATCAGCCTCCACCACCCAGAGGTCTTTCTGAAGCTGTAGACTGATGGATATTTCTTTCTTTGTTCTGCCGAATATCTCAGCGCTGTCCTTCAAAAGGGTATTGAGGTTCGTCGCTTTAACCTCATACTTTCCGCCCCGGGCGAATCCCAGCAGTTGACGGGTCAGATTGGCTCCGCTCATGATCTGTTCTTCCATCTTCTGGAGCCTTTCAAAATGCGGATGATCCGGTTTAAGATCAAGTTTGGTCAGAGAGATGTACCCCTGAATGCCCATCAGGATATTGTTAAAATCATGGGCGATACCGCCGGCCAATGTCCCGATTGCTTCCATTTTCTGGGCCTGGAAAAGCTGCGCTTCCAGTTTGGAGCGGGACTCCTCCATGCTTTTACGCGGCGAGATGTCACGGGTGCTTCCCTGTAGGCCTATGACTTCCCCGCGGTCGTTATACAGCCAGCTTGTAGCAACTTCGATATCAATCACCGAACCGTCTTTTTTATACTGCCGGGTTTCAACGATCCGTCGTTCGCTGCGCTCCGTGCGTGGTTTTCCCAATTCCTGATAGATCGTTTCCATCACCCAGGGAACATCTTTTTCCAGGATATATTTATCAAGCGGAATTTCCATGACCTCTTCCGGTGTAAACCCCGCAAGTTCTCTGATCGACGGACTGACATAAGTAAAGCGGCCGTTCAGACTCATCGTCCAGATCACGTCGGTGGAATTATCCGCGATGAAGCGGTATTTTCTCTCGCTTTCGCGCAGTGCTTCTTCCGCAAGTCCGCGCTCGGTGATATCCAGAGCGGTAAACGTCACTCCGGCCAGAAGATCGGACGCATCCAGCGGCGTGGAACTCAAAAGGACCCTGATGACGGCGCCGTCTTTTCGAATCCAGCGCGTTTCCACCGTGCCGGTTCCCCGCAAAGCGATCTGCGCATATTTTTCTTTGCCGACATATTCGTAATCCTCATCAGCGGGGTAGAAAATCCGCGCGCTCTTTTCGAGCAGTTCTTCCCGCGCATAGCCCGTCATTTCGCACAATCGATCATTGACTTGCTTGATGATTCTGTCGGACAAAAGGCCGATGCCGATCGGCGCCGCCAGAAAGACACTCTTGAGCGTGGATTCGCTCTTGTGCAGGGCTTCCTGCATGCCGACGTCGCTCAGGCCTGCCTGACGCAGGCTGCTTTGTTCCGAAAGGAGATGCTTTTTGGTTTTGCTTTCATCATTCATGGTTGTCCACCTGGCTCGCATTTGCCGTCAATCGGCATCGTCTGTGGTCATAAGGAGCGGTGCAGCAAGGCACCGCTCCCCGGAAATAAAGTTTATTCCAGCAAATAGGAGGCTTCGGGGATTTCCATCACGGAGTTGTCACCTTCCTTGATGACCCGCAGGATCGTTCCTACGCTGGGTAAGAGGTTGTGGGCGAAAAATTTCGCCGATGCCACTTTACCGGCGTAATACGGATATTCGAAATGTTCCTTGCCGATGGCGTCGATTTTCTTCTGGGCGATTAAGGCATGTTCCAAAAGTAACTTGGCTCCGTATATATAGCCTGTGGCATGCAGGATGCGTGTGGCAAAGAAACCGATCATGCCGAATTTGCCCTGGCCCAGGTATCCGGCCATGGTCATCTGGATTTCTTTGTATTGGTTTAACGCCTCGGCAAGCAAAGCGATTTGCGCGCCTAAAATCTTATCATCTTTATGGTCGGATACGAATTTTTCCAACTCAGCGAACCACAAATTAAAAACCTGTCCCCCGGCCATCATCCATTTACGGCCGATCAGATCCATGGATTGAATAAAATTGGTTCCTTCCCAGATGGGGTAAATCCGGCTGTCGCGAAGCTGCTGAGCGATCGGGTAATCTTCGGAAAACCCATAGCCGCCATAGCATTGCATCGCTTCCGAAATGCTGAGGAAGGCCATATCCGAACACCAGGCCTTGACAATGGGAATGTTCACTTCCACAAAAGCCTTGGCGCGTTTGCGTTCGTTTTCGTCGGCGGTGTTTTCCGCGACGTCCAGGCAGTAGTAGGACATGGATATCATCGCTCGAGAGGCCTCGGTGATGGACTTCTGATACATCAGCATGCGGCGCACATCTTCATGATGAATGATGGAAACACGGCCTGCCTTGGGATTGGTGATCTGGCGTCCCTGGATACGACCGGCAGCATACATGGCCGCATTGTTGTAAGAAACCGTGGCGGCGGCATTGGCTGCAAGCCCCGTGACGGTGCGTTCTTCGTTCATCATCTGGAACATCTGGGCCATGCCTTCGCCTTTGCCGTCCACGGGGGGATTGCCTAAAAGGTAGCCTCGGCATTTGTTGTCTTCGCCGAAATTGATGATGCTGGTGGCCGATCCCCGGAGGCCCAATTTGTGCTCGACGCCGCCGCAGTTGACGTCGTTAAATTCACCGACGTCGCCTGCCTCATTAGGCCAGTATTTCGGGACGACAAACAGGGAGATGCCCTTGGTCCCCGGCGCGCTGCCTTCGATGCGGGCCAGTGTCAGGTGGATGATATTTTCCGTGATGTCCTGATCGCCGCCGGTGATGAAGCATTTGGTGCCGACGATTTTATAAATACCCGGTTCGTCGGTGGGGATGGCCTTGGTGATGATGTCGCCCACATCAGAGCCGCTGTTGGGTTCGGTCAGATCCATGGTGCCCGCCCACTGGCCGGAATACATTTTAGGCAGAAAAATATTTTTTACTTTGTCGTTGCCGAAGTCGCGGATCAAACCTGATGATCCGGTTGTTGCCATGACATAGGGACCCGACGCGGCATTGGCGGCGGCCAGGTATTCATTGGCCGCGCCCATCACGCACAAAGGCAGAGAACTGGGGTCGCTGTGATCGGCGTTGCTGGAACCCAGGCCGTTTTCCTGAACCGTCCAGTAAGGCTTCTTGAAGGATTCGGGGACGGTGACTTTGCCGTTCTTATACACGGCGTGAATCGTGTCGCCATCGTCGTTGGTGGGCGCCACAACTTCCTTGGCAATTTTCATAGCGTTTTCCAGGATGGAATCAATGTCGTCGACGCTATAACCTCCTTTGAAGCGTCCTGCCTCAAAGACCTTGGACATGTCGAGCCATTCTTTTAAAATAAACTTTTGGTCGCGGGTGGAATACAGAAAATTTGATGCCATAACTTGGGTTCTCCTTCCTTATTGCCCGGTGGGATAATAACTTTTGGGCAACGGCATTGTAAGGAAAACCCGGCATGAAGTCAATGAGGGGTAAATGTGAAAGATCTTGATATGATAGATGCTCTCTGGTATTGTGCAGCCATGCAGACACCGTTACGCCTCAATGACATTATTCTGGTCATCGTCGTCATTTCCTCCATGGCCGCAGCCGTTTTTTTCCCCGACTTTGGTGCAAAGTTTCAGGCTTTTCCCTTCTATTGCCTGATGATTAATTTTTTTCTGAGTTACCTCTCCATTGATTTGGCGGACGTCTGGAAGGCGCTTAAGGGACACAGTGCGCAGATTCTCTCCTTCACGGTGATGAAGCTCGCCATCCTGCCGGTCATCCTCTACTTTATTTTTTATTTTATCGCTCCACAGTATGCACTGTCCGCCTTGCTTTTGACGGGTGTTTCCGCAGGCGTTGTCTCGCCCATGATCTCGAACATGGTCCGGGGCAACTCATCGCTTGTACTGGTCGTGGTTGTCATCACATCCATGCTTGCGCCTTTTACGCTGCCTGCACTCATCAAAATCGTTGTTGCCAAAGAGGTGGCGATTTCATTTCTAGTCATGCTCAAGATGCTGGCGACGGTTATTTTTATTCCGATTCTCATGGTTGAATTTATTCGCTACCTGTTGCCGAAGCTTGTCGCGCCGATTCTGAAAATCCAGTTTCCTGTTTCGCTTTTGATGTTTGCTCTGATCAACCTGGGGGTTTTCTACCGCTACGCGCAATTTTTTAAAAAAGAGCCCTCCGTGATTATCCTGGCGACAATCGTCGTGTTTATCCTGGCGGCCATTTACTGCATCGTCGGGATTCTTTTCTTTCGAAAAGGATCACTCGCGAACCAGCTGGCAGGTGCGGTCATGCTGGGCAATCTCAACAATGTGCTGGTGATTGTTTTTTCCTCCGAGTTTTTCGGACCGGTCGAGCCTCTGGTCGCCGCCATGTATATGATCCCCTTTTTCGTCATCGTCATTCCGCTGAGATATTACCGTCACCGGAAGACCAGGGCGGCGTAGTTCTACCCTGAAAAGAACCACTCCTGATTAAAAATCATCAACGATATAAATTTGATCCGTCCGCGCCGGATAAAACGCGATATGGATCCAAATTTTATTTCAGACAAAAATATCAAATAAAAAAATAGAAATATTATTTGACAAAAGTTTACTAGCATGAAATAAAAGTTTCCCAAGATAAGCGCTGGCGGTATTCTTTTTCATGTATATCAGCCAATTGGCTTTTGATTGATTTTACGAAAAACAGAAAGGTTTCCTGATATGAAACAAAAACCAGCCATCATTGAGGCGGAAATTGGAAAAAGAATCAAATCATCCCGAAACAAGAAACGTATCACCCTGGAGCGCCTTGCCCTGGAGACAGGTTTCACTAAAGGATATTTGTCAAAAGTGGAAAAATCCCCAAAGGCGCCTCCGGTATCCACGCTCGGGACGATTGCCCGCGCACTCGGCGTCACTATTTCGAGTCTTCTGGGAGAAGAAAGCCAGGCCACCCCTATCAGTCTTGTTAAAAAAAACGAAAGACCACAGCTCAACAGAAGTGGAACGAGTGTCGGATATTCCTACGAGGCGGTGGCGCATAACTTCACAAACAAGATGATGGAGCCTTTTATTTTGACGCTTCCAGTTCATCAAAAGAAAAGAATGCTTTATCAGCACGAAGGGCAGGAGATACTTTTTGTTTTGGAGGGAACAATGAAATTCATCCATGGAACAGAGGAGTTCATCGCTGAAGAGGGCGACTGTGTTTACTTCGATTCCGGAATTCCTCATTTCGGGGAGTCTGTAGGGGATAAAGCGGTTAAGTGTTTTACGGTTATTTTCAGTCCCCGCAGTCAATAAATATCGATTAGAGTGAAGAAATCTCCCCCTGAAGGGGAGCCCTTTGTTTCAAGGCACAAGGCAACGTCTTTAAAAAGAAAGGAACCCAAATGAGTGACATTCCCGTTTTTATTCTTCACGGCCTGGCCTATGCCGGACTTCTTTTTCTCGTCTCGGCAGGCCTCACCCTTGTTTTCGGGATGATGAACGTCCTGAACTTTGCCCATGCGGCCATGTATATGCTGGGTGCTTATTTTTCGTACACCATCATCATGCAGGCGACAGGTCAGTTCTGGATGGCACTGGTACTGTGCCCTCTTATCTTATTCATCATCGGCGCACTGATCGAACGATTTCTTCTGCGGCGTGTCCATAAATTCGGCCATGTGCAGGAACTTCTCCTGACCTTCGGGTTAGCCTATATCATCACGGAACTGGTCAAATGGTATTGGGGGAACTATCCTCTGGCCGTTAACATCACCGGATTTCTAAGCGAGACCATCCCGATTTTCGGCATTACGTATCCCGTGTACCGCATCTTCATTTTCATTTGCGCAATATTTGTAGGGACGCTCATGGCCCTTGTTTTATATAAGACCCGTCTGGGCATTATCCTCCGGGCGGCCGTCAATGACAGCGAAATGGCCAACACCCTGGGGGTGAACGTACCCCTCGTGTTAATGGGCGTCTTCGCCTTTGGCGCAGCGCTTTCAGGATTTGCCGGCGTGATCGCAGGCCCCCTTCTTTCCACTTTTCCGGGCATGGCCCATGAAATCCTGATTGATGCCTTTGTCGTGATCGTCGTGGGCGGTTTCGGAAGTCTGGGAGGCGCCGTAGTGGCCGCGTTGCTTATCGGCCAGCTTCAATCCTTCGGTGTTCTCCTCATCCCCAAGTTGTCGGTGGCCCTGATTTACCTGCTCATGGCCGTCGTTTTAATTGTCAAGCCTTCCGGGCTATTTGGGGAGGAACAGTAATGAAGCAGAAAAGTATTTCCTTAATCACTATCCTCGGATTATTCCTGGCTGGAGCCTTTATGCCCTCCATCCTGAAGCAGTATCATCTGAACATGTTGACGGAGATCATCATTTTCTCGCTCTATGCCGTAAGTTACAATCTTCTTCTCGGTTACGCAGGTCTCCTGTCTTTCGGTCATGCCGCTTTCTTTGGTCTGGGCGCTTTCGCAGCGGCTGTAGCGATCATCCATTTTCCCGGAATATCTCTGTGGAGTATTATTTTGATCGGCCTGGCCGCAACGCTTGTCGCCGGTTTCGTCCTTGGCGGCTTGCTCCTGCGGCATAAAGGATCCTATTTTGCCTTGCTGACGCTGGCCTTCAATGCCCTCTTCTATGCCGTTGCGACCAAATGGCATTCCGTAACAGGCGGAGACGACGGCCTGAGCATTACACGGCCTGACCTGAATCTGGGGTTTACATCCATTCCCATGGTCAGTCTGACAAACTTTTATTACCTGACTCTGGTTATTATGGGCGCGGCGATTGTTTTTTGCTGGTATTTTACGCATACAGCCATGGGCAAAACGGTACTTCTGATGCGTGAAAACGAGGATCGCATGAAATTCCTGGGATACAACACGAATATCAGCCGCCTGATTCTCTTTACCTTTACCGGAGTGATCGCAGGATTTGCCGGTATTTTCTATACGTTCCATTTCCAGTTTGTTTCCATATCGGCCATCAGCATCGATATGACGACGGCTGTTCTGCTTATGGTCTTTGTCGGAGGAACGAAGACCTTCTGGGGTCCCATTCTGGGCGCCTTCGTTTATATTATTCTCCAGAACTATCTAAGTAATATTACGGACCGCTGGCCGCTGTTTATGGGCGTCATCTTCGTCCTCATGGTCCTGTATGTTCCCGGCGGACTGTCCGAGCTTATTATAAACATCAAACAACGGTTCTTTGGAAAGAAAAGAAATAATGGCGATAAACCCGCCACGCCGGAGGAAGTGACATCATGAGCGATTATCTTCATATCCAGGATATTCACAAAGACTTTTCAGGTTTGAAGGTGCTGACCGGCGCTGAGTTCAAAGTTAAACACAATGAACGCCATGCAGTTATCGGGCCCAATGGTGCGGGGAAAACAACCCTGTTCAACATTATCAGCGGCAAGTTCAAACCATCAGCCGGGGCTATCCTTTTCAAGGGAGAGGACATCTCCGGAAAACCCCCTCATATTTTGAACCACTGCGGACTGTCCCGTTCCTTCCAGATCACAAACGTCTTCCAGGAGTTGAGCGTCTTTGAAAACATTCTCTCCGGAGTGCGCTCCCGCTACGGGTTACGGTATCATTTCTTTAAAAAGCCGGGTTACGACCGAAATATCTGTGAAAAAACGGAGTCCATCCTGGAAGAGGTCGGGCTTGCGGATGTCAAGGATCAGCCCGCCAGTTCCCTGTCCTATGGCCAGCAGAGAGCTCTGGAAATCGGCATCACTCTTTCTACGGAGCCGGAGTTGATTCTCCTTGACGAACCCACCGCAGGGATGACGCGGGAAGAAACGGATCAGGCCATCAAAATGATCGACCAGGTAACGGCCGGTCGCACTCTCATTGTGATCGAACACGACATGGAAGTTGTTTTTTCGCTCGCCGATACCATTTCCGTTCTTCATTACGGGACAATTCTGGTCTCCGATACACCGGAAAAAATAAGAAATGACCAGCGCGTCAAGGACGCCTATCTGGGGGAAGGATAAACATGTTAGAAGTCAGAAATATTCACAGCTATTATGGCAAGAGCCACATTCTGCATGGCGTTTCTCTGGATTTAAAAGAAGGCGAGCTCGTCTGCCTTCTCGGGAGAAACGGTGTTGGTAAATCGACCACCTTGAAGAGCATCATGGGTGTTGTAGAGCCGCAACAGGGCAGCATTCGATTCCATGATCAGGAATTGGTAGGCCTTGCGCCCTTTAAAATTGCCCGCCTGGGCATCGGCTATGTCCCCGAGGACCGGCGGATATTCCGCAGCCTCACGGTTCACGAAAACCTCCTGATGGGAATCAAAGGCGGCAAAAAAGGCAGTGCCGGAGAAGGGGGCTGGACCATCGACCGGGTTTATGATCTTTTTCCCCGCCTTAAGGAAAGATGCAACAACAAGGGAAATCATCTGTCCGGCGGCGAGCAGCAGATGCTCACCGTGGTGAGAACGCTGATGGGGAACCCTCGTGTAATTCTGGTCGATGAACCAACGGAAGGACTGGCCCCCCTGATCGTCAAAGACGTTCTGGACATGCTGGCAACAGTTCGAAAATCAGGTGTGACCGTTCTCATGGTGGAACAGAATTTCAAAGCGGCCATCAAAGTGGCGGATCGTTTTTATATTATGAGCAAGGGACAGATAGTATTTTCAGGAAACCAGGAAGAGCTTCTGGCGGCGGAGGCTGTCAGGAAAAATTATCTGGAAGTTTAATGACGTCGCGATCCGCCCTGTTTTACAAGAACGGATGGCTGTGTTGTGCGTAATGCCTGGTCACTGCTTTATAGGTTCAATAAGCGTGAGAAAGAACTGAACAACAGAAAAAACGGGAGGTAGTCTATGATGAAAAAGAAATTTGTTTATGGTTTGTGTCTTCTATCGATGGTCTTCATGCTGTCCATGCCGGTTTTTGCAGTTGCGGCTGAAGACACCATTAAAATCGGGGCGACGGAACCCCTTTCTGGAACGTTTAAGGATATCGGCGAACGTTATCTCGATGGCGTGTTGTATGCTGTTCAAGTGATTAATGAGAGTGGCGGGCTGCTCGGCAAGAAAGTGGAAGTTATCCCGATCGATTCGGAATTGAAACCGGATGTCGCGACCCGTAAAGCTCAAGGCCTGATCCTGAAAGATGGTGTGAAATTCTTCTGTGGCGGCACAGGAAGCTCCGTGGGTGCTGCCATGGCCCAGCTTGCGGAAAAGCAGAATGTTATCATGTTTACCTACGGGATGGACGCCGCCAGCATGACCGGTGTGAAGTGTAACAAAAATTTCTTTAGGCCCGGTGGAAGCACTGATGGCCGTTCTTTTGCATTGGCACAGCTGATCGCGAAAATGGGCTACAAGAAGGTTGCGATCATCGCCCAGGATTATTCCTTTGGTCAGGAAGCTCTGGCTGCGTTCAAAAAGAAGATTGCTGAGCTCAGCCCCTCCACGAAAATCGTAGCTGAGCTCTATCACCCCGCCGGCACCAAGGATTACGGCCCCTATGTCAGTCAGCTCATTGCGGCCAAACCGGATGTCATCTTCACGCCCAACTGGGGTAATGACCTCACGCTGCTTCTCAAACAGGGACGTCCCATGGGAATGAATCAGAAAATATTTTCTTATTACATCAATGACGAAGTCACCATCCAGGCACTGGGTGATGACAATCTCATGATCGGCAATATGGGTGCGGAAATCTACACCCTTTCCATTCCCACAAAGAAGAATGAGGCTTTTGTAGCCAAATTCTACAAGGACAAGGGGTATTACCCGACCTGGCTGCGCGGCAAAGCATACATGGCCACTATGTTCTGGGCCGAGGCCGTCAAAAAAGCCGGAACAACGGATGTGGCTGCTGTCATCAAAGCGTGGGAAGGCCTCACCTATGATGGTCCGGCGGGTCTCTGGACCATGCGCGCCTGCGATCATCAGGCACAGGTGCCCTATTGGTACACTGAAATTGTGGCAAAGAATAAATATTTCAAGCATGCTTTCGAGGCACCAAAAGGCATGGCGTCCGCAAAGTCTGTGGAAGTGCCCTGCGAGGCAACAGGCTGCAAGATGCAGTAATATTAAGAGTGTATGTTCTTCACCGGCAACTTTTATGCTTTGAGGCAGTAATTCCCTCCTTATGAGATGACCCCGGACATCACTTGTGATGAAAGGGGTCGTCCCTCATAGGACGGGGGGGAAGAATTCAGTTTTAGGTTAATGAAAAGCGAGGACGTTAATATGGCAGAAGTAAACGGTAAGGTCATGAGCGCCAAAGAGGCAGTGGAAAGATTTGTCCACGACGGCGACGAACTGGTGATCGGTAATTATACCGTGGGAAGCTGCGCCGAACT
>CAZJMX010000052.1:0-20258 GCA_964547345.1 uncultured Smithella sp.
AAGAACAAAATTGCAACCAACTAACTTTATTCGACTATTAACCGGACAGTAGTGACTGTTGTTAACTTCCGCCATGTATAGATCGCAAAATTCTTGACTCAAAATCTTTGCCATAATGTAAATCCTCCTTTTTTTAGTGTTTTAATCCCGCTATTGCGGGACGAGCGTTAATTATCCGTAGTTTGCTGCGATATAATGACGTTCATTCCATACCTCGACAGCTTGATGCGAGGTGGTTGATTTATGATCCGGCAACTAAACGACCAATTATTGAAACAACGTTCTCCATAGCGGTGGTGTATAGGTTATGTTATTCTTAACCTCAATATGAAACGATCAAAGCCAAATCTAAGCTTAATATGCTTAGATTTCATATTGCATCGAAACATCAGATCATGTAGCGTATCTGTCCAAAGGATAATTAATGTTACTGCGTTTTTAGATTGATGCCGGAGGATTATGGGAAAAGACGTCATTATAGAAGGCTTGAAGAAGAAAAACATCTCGCTGACTCAGGAGGTCAAAAGGCAGAGACGGCTCATCGACACCTTAATGGAAAGCCAGCACATTCAGAATACGATTCTGGAGAAGTCTCTGGTCGGCTATTATATTGTCGCTGGCGGAAAATTTCGTGTCGTCAATCCAACGGTCACGGCTTACACTGGATACTCCCTGAAAGAATTGGTCGGGCGAAACGCTGATTTTATGATCCATCCCGCGGATAAAAAGAAACTGAAAAAATTAGCGCGCGAGCAACTCACGCAGAATTTGGCTTCACTTCGTGAGTTCAGGATCATCACCAAACAGAGAGAGGTTCGCTGGATGATAGAGGTAATCGTGCCGGTTGTGTTCGGGGGAAAACCCGCTGTTCTGGGCAATTCAATGGACATCACCGAGCGCAAAACAACTGAACAGAAATTGAAAGAGTCCGAAACACTTTATCGGGCTATTTTTGAAATGACGGGTACTTCGACGATCATTGTTGAAGATGACAAAACGATATCCCTGGTCAATTCGGAGTTTGAGAAACTGACCGGTTTCCGCAAAGAGGATGCTGAAGGGAAAATGACCTGGCTGGAAGTGGTTGACAAGAGAGATCATCCGTGGATGCTTGAATTGCACCGGAAGATTCTGATCGATCCCACGAGTGTCCCTCGCAACTATGAATTTCGTATTATTGACCATAGTGGACGGGTAAGACATCTCTACCACACTGCCGGTATTATCCCCGGTACGAAGAAGGTCATATCCTCATCAATTGACATTACAGAACTGAAAGAAAAGGAAGAGGAGCTAACCATCAAATCCCGCAGCCTTGAGGATCTGAATGCGGCACTGCGGGTCATGTTGAAACAACGCGAGCAGGATCGGGAAGAGCTCGAGAGGACCTTGCTTTCGAATGTGAAGGAGTTTGTTCTTCCGTATACAGAGAAACTTCGGAATGAATGTGTGGAAAAGAATTCCTTGGGGTACGTCGATCTTATAGAATCGAATCTTGCGGAAATTCTTTCGCCCTTTTCCCGGAAGCTTTCTGCAAAGTTCAGCCAGCTGACACCCAAAGAGATACAAGTGGCCAATCTGATCAAGGACGGCAAAAGCAGCAAAGAGATCGCAAAACTATTAAATGTATCGAGCAGTGCGGTTGATGTCGACCGGTATCGAATTCGGACGAAGCTGGGGCTGAACAACAAGAAAACAAACTTGCGCTCCTATCTGACCAGTATGACCTAGCTTAGATTACCGCTTTTTACCGACGTATTCCGCATCCACGATGATGCCGATGCCGCCGCGCACGGCGAATTCCGCAGTTACTTTACAGAAGCGGGGCGAAAGCGCCGCCACCAGGTCATCAAGAATCACATTCGTGATGTGTTCATGAAACACACCTTCGTTGCGAAAAGACCAGAAATACAACTTCAACGATTTCGATTCGACAATTTTTTTATCAGGGATATACTGAATGGTGATCTTTGCAAAATCCGGCTGGCCGGTCATCGGGCAGACGCAGGTGAATTCCTCGGTGGTCAGCGTGACTGTGTAATCCCGCTTTGTGTGATTGGGGAACGTCTCGAGCTTGCGTATCGGTTTCGCGGTTTTACCTGACCCCAAAAGCGTAAGTTGTTTCAAATCAATACCTGCTGTTTTCTTTGCCATATCGTTTACTCCAAAGATAAATGTTTATTCCGTTTACCGAAAGACCTTTGAAATATCAAGAATATTCATCGGATGAAAAAATGTCGCAAAGACGGCGTTTTATATGCTAGATTGCAGCATCAAAATCATTTCAGCCCAGGAGGAAAGCCATGACGGAAAATAAACCGACTATTCCCGAAAATACGTGGAAGTGCAGCAATTGCGGCAACACGGTGGTCGAACTGGCGCCGCCGCAGCTTTGTCCGGTCTGCAAGCAGAAATGCGAGTTTCTGAATGTCACCTGCTACCAGCCGGAATGCGGCTTCACGGGAATGGACAACCGTTTAAAGCCATCCAAGTGATTCCCGCAATGCTCAATCGGAAGCCAGAACCTCTCTGACCTTGGCGGAGAGCTCCGCTGTGGAAAATGGTTTTTGAATGAACCCTCTGCAACCTTTCGCCATGATTTCCTCGGCTTGGCTATCCAGACTGTAGCCGCTGGAAAGCAGAACTTTCACCGATGGCTTCAGGCGTCTTAGCGCGTCAAATGTTTCCTTGCCGTTCAGGCCCGGCATAACCATGTCCAGGATGACCAGATCAATACGCTTTTCGTTTTGCTCAAAAATACTTAATCCTTCGCGTCCTCCAACGGCGGGCAGAACTTTGTATCCGAGTCCTTCGAGCACTTGTCTGCCGACATCGACGATCATTTCTTCATCGTCAATAAACAGGATGGTCTCCTTCCCCTTCTGAATATTATTATCCCTTCGTGTTTCTTCTTCAACGGCTCGGTTGGACGCGGGCAGATAAATCATAAATGATGTACCGGCCCCTTTTTCGCTTTCCACGCGGATAAAACCACCGTGGTTCTTGATGATCCCGTAAACGGACGCCAGACCCAGACCGGTGCCGCGGCCACGTTCTTTTGTGGAAAAGAACGGTTCAAAGATGCGGGCTTGGGTGGCGGCATCCATACCGACGCCCGTGTCCGCCACTGTGAGTTTGACAAATCGGCCCGGATGGACGTCAACAAGCAAAACATCTTGTTTGTCGAGTTGCACATTTTCCACGGAGAGGTAAAGCTCACCGCCGCCCGGCATGGCCTGCCAGGCGTTGACAAACAAATTTAAAAGAACCTGGTCCATCTGGCCGAGATCCAAATCCACATACCAGAGGTTGTCTTGTGTTTTGTGGTGAATATGAATCTCTTTCTTCGTCCTGCCGAACATTTCAGCGCTCTTGAGGACGAATTTGCCGAGGTTCGTCGTCCGCACTTCGTATTTACCCCCGCGGGCAAATCCCAGAAGCTGACGGGTCAGATCGGAGCCGCGCCGCACATATTCTTCCATGCTCTTGAGGCGCTCATAAAACGAGTTCGTTTCATCGCTTTCCATGAGCATCAAAGAGATATTTCCCAGGATACCCATGAGCAGATTATTGAAGTCGTGCGCGATCCCGCCGGCCAGTGTGCCGATGGCCTCCATCTTCTGAGCGCGCAGAAGTTGTTCCTGCAGGGCCTTCTTCTCGGAAATATCGATCACGAATCCTCGAGAACCCGATAGAATGCCGTCTTTTAAAATACGTGCCGTGTGGATCAACACCGCAAATGTTGTTCCGTCTTTCTTCCGCGCCAGATATTCACTCAGACCCAGATGCTCCCCCTGTGCAATTTTCAGGAAGTTCGCAAGCGCTCGTTCACGCTCCTGCGGGGCCACAACATCCAGAAAGCTCAACCCTCGTTCAATATCATCGAGACTATACCCGAACTGAGCGAGGGCTGCTTCATTGACAAAGGTCAGATTTCCGCGCAGATCGGTCTCAAACACCGTTTCCGGAAGCAGGCGCGCCATATCTCGAAATCGCTCTTCACTCTGCCGGAGAGCTTCCTGAGCCATTTTTCGATCGGTAATATCCGTGATAATGGCTCCCAGCAAAGGATTTGCGCCGGGAACCATTATTCTAAACTTATCCGTTTCAAAAATATGATGCTGACCCATGGCGTCAGTCCATGTTTCCTCATATCGGACAAAGCCTTTTTCCATGGCATCCCTGTCTTTTTCAATCATCGCAGCAGCTACGTCAGGTGGAAATGTTTCATCAGGCTTCTTGCCTTTCCAATCGTCAAACGGAAACATGGAAGCGAATTTATCATTGGCATAGACAGGCCTGAATTCATGATCTTTAATTAAAATAAACGATGGGACAAAATTTAAAAAAGAGCTCAATTGCGCCTGGCTTTTCCTCAGCGCTTCTTCCTGCCGCAGATGGTGCGTCATGTCAATGATCGATATAATGCTGTTTTTCGTTTCGGGGATCATGGCCACGCTCATGTACAAGTGACGGACCTCACCTGAACGCATGATGCCTTTGAACTCATAGGTATTGGGGGCCAATCCGGGATCAATCCTCCTAAGCCGGTGTCTCTCCTTCATGGCGTCCAGATCATCCGCGGCAACAAGGACCGTCCAGGACATTTTATGTTCCAGTTCCCGCCTCGTGTAGCCTGTGAGTGCTTCGAAATTGGAATTTGCCATCAGAATGGTTGTGTCCTCGGCAACAATCATGTTGGCGGTTGCTGTATGCTCAAAGATCGTCCGGTAGAGTTCTTCGTTCTTCTGGAGAGTTCCATCGGCATTTTGACCTGGTTTTTTACTCATCTTTCATCTCCGAAAGAGGTTTGGCCATTTATTGATTTTTTGTAACAAAATGATAATGCGATCCGAACCTTTCAAATGCAGCTCGATTCAGCTCTTCTTGATGAGACGGATGAGCGATGCTGATCATCAGACGGGCGCGTTCCTGAAGCGAACGGCCATAAAGATTGATCGCGCCGAACTCCGTCGCCAGCCAGTGCACGTGCGCGCGCGTGGTCACCACACCCGCGCCGGGAAGTAAAATGGGTGCAATCTTGCTTTCGCCTCTCTCCGTCACAGAAGGCATGGCAATAATCGCCTTGCCCCCCCGGGAGCGCGATGCGCCGTAAACAAAGTCCACTTGCCCGCCGACACCCGAGTAGAATTGCGTTCCTAAAGAATCGGCGCAAATCTGGCCGGTCAGATCCACTTGCAGCGCGGAATTGATCGCTGTGACTTTCGGGTTTTGGCAGATGACAAACGGATCATTGGTATAGCCGACATCCATCATGCGCACCCGGTCATTACGATGCGTAAAATCGTAGAGGGTCTTCGATCCCAGAAGAAACGTCGCCACCATCTTACCGCGGTCGATGGCTTTATTTTCACCGTTGATGACACCCTTGGCTATCAGCCCGATCACACCGTCGGCAAACATTTCCGTGTGGATGCCCAAATTTTTATGCCCGTCGAGCTGATTCAGAACGGCGTTGGGAATCGCACCAATGCCCATCTGCAAGGTCGCACCGTCATCGATCAGCGCCGCGCAATGTCTGCCAATGGAGGTCTCTATTGGATCGGGTCCGGTAAAATGTCCCGCCATCAGCGGTGTGTTGTCTTCCACCCAGAGATGGATTTTATCAACTGGAATCAAGGCATCGCCGAAGGTATGCGGAACGTGCGGATTGATGACGGCGATGACGGTTCCGGCGACTTCAATTGCCGCAAGCGTCGCATCCACCGACGTTCCCAGAGAAACAAAGCCTCGATCATCCGGCGGACTGACCTGGATCATAGCGACATGGCAAGGCAGATAACCGTCACGATAGAGGCGTTGCGTTTCACCCAAAAATACGGGAATATAGTCGGCAAAGCCCTGTTGGGTCTGTCTTCGAACATTCGCGCCGACAAAGAAGGAATTCAGTTGAAAAATGCCTTCAAATTCCGCATCGGCATAAGGCGCGGGGCCTTCCGTATGTAAATGATGAAGGTGAACACCGCGTAAGTCACCCGCCCGGCCGCGCCGGCACAGAGCGGAAACCAGACACTGAGGCGAACTGGCCACGCTGCTTAAATGAATATGATCGCCCGACTTGACGATCTTTACTGCTTCGTCCGGCGTGACGATCTTCATGATTTTATTTGCCATACTGATGATCCTTTACCGTCACTATGACAAATATCCCTCTGTTTATCAAGGGGCTTAAATAGCAAAATAAATATTGAGCGCATGGCCGATTAACGCTACAATGATCCGCGTAAATTTCAGGATTTGAGTTCAGAGCAATCAACCTTTCACCTTTTATTGTTTGACCCACAAGGAGAAAAAATCATGACCATTAGAACAAAGCACGACTATATTGAAAGTCTGCGTAAGCTGAAGTTAAACGTCTGGATGTTTGGCGGACGGATTGCCTCACCCGTGGATCATCCGATTATCATTCCATCCATGAACGCCGTGGCCATGACGTTTGAGCTGGCGCTTGATCCGCAATACGAGGATTTGATGACGGCCACGTCGAATCTGACGGGGAAGAAAATCAACCGCTTTACGCATATTTATTCAAGCACGGAAGACCTCGTTAAAAAAGTCCGCCGCCAGCGCATGCTCGGGCAGAAGACCGCCTGCTGCTTTCAACGCTGCGTGGGCATGGACGCCATCAACTCCGTTTACAGTACAACATTTGAAATCGATGCCACAGTCGGCACGGCGTACCATCAGGCTTTCAAAAAGTTTCTTTTGCGTGTTCAGGATGAAAATCTGGTGGTAGACGGTGCCATGACCGACCCGAAAGGCGACCGATCCCTTGCGCCGCACGAGCAGAAAGATCCGGATCTATATCTGCATGTGGTGGAGCGCCGTCCCGACGGCATCGTCGTGCGCGGCGCGAAAGCGCATCAAACCGGCATCGTCAATTCGCATGAAATTCTGGTGATGCCAACCATCGCCATGCAGGAAAAAGACAAAGACTACGCCGTGAGTTTTGCCGTACCGACGGACGCACCGGGCATTGTCATGATTTTCGGCCGACAGTCCTGCGACACGCGAAAAATGGAAGGAACCGAGATCGACGTCGGCAACAGTCAGTTTGGCGGTCATGAAGCGCTGGTCGTGTTCGATAATGTTTTTGTCCCCAATGAGCGCATCTTTATGAATGGCGAAGCGGAGTTTGTCGGCATGATGGTGGAGCGCTTCTCCGGCCATCATCGGCCAAGCTATGCCTGCAAAGTGGGCGTGGGCGATGTGCTGATCGGCGCAACCGCCCTTTCCGCCGATTACTGCGGGGTAAACAAAGCATCGCATGTGCGCGACAAACTCGTCGAAATGACACATCTGAACGAAACCATTTATTCAAGCGCGCTGGCCTGCTCGACGGAAGGCTTTCAAACACCTTCCGGGGCTTATCAAATTGATCAGCTCATCGCCAATGTCTGCAAGCATAACGTCACACGCTTTACCTATGAGATTGCAAGACTGGCCGAAGATATCGCAGGCGGGCTGATGGTGACGCTGCCTTCTGAAAAAGATTATCGTCATCCGGAAATCGGCCATTATGTCGACAAATACTTCAAGGGCGTGGAAAACGTCCCGACGGAAGCCCGAATGCGCGTGCTGCGGCTTATTGAAAACCTGACACTGGGTACGGGCGCGGTCGGCTACCGGACGGAATCGATGCACGGCGCGGGTTCGCCGCAGGCACAGCGCATCATGATTGCCAGACTGGGCAATTATGAATACAAAAAAGAACTGGCCAAGGTGATTGCGAAGATCAAGGAATGAGGCAAAAAGATAAAGGTTCAGGGTTCAGGGTTCAAGGTTAAGAGGAAAGGGGATTTTGCCCCCACTGGAAAATATTTAAAAGGCCGAAGGACTAAAAACAAGCCTTCGACCTTTTTCCTTTAACCTTTGACCTACGGTTTTAGGAACTCACGGATGTCGCGGGACAACTGATCTGGTTTTTCCAGCAAAACCGCGTGACCGCAGTTCTCGTACACAAGCATTTTGGCGTCAGGCAGTGTCTGGCGAAAATCCTCCGCCAGTGGAATCGGAAAGATGGGATCATCCTGCCCTAAAATGATCAGGGTCGGCCGCGTAATATTTCCGGTGCGTGCGTAAGCATCAAAGCCGGCGCAGGCGGCAGACTGCCTGAGAAATCCATGCAGCGGCTGTTGATTTTTCAACCGGAGCGACACGGCTTTTTCCAGCGTGTCGGGGTGGCTTGCTGCAAAGCCGGGAGCGGTCATCATGGTCAGATCCAGACGGTAAATCTGTTGGGGCGTTTTCCCCTGCATCTCCACCATGACCTTTTCCCAGAACGGCTTGCCCATCTCCCACGATTTGGCGCCGCCCATACTTGTCGCAATCAGAATCAGGCGATTCACCCACTCAGGATAAGACAGAGCGATTTCCTGCGCGATAAAACCGCCCATGGAAAGCCCGGCCACATGCGCTTTTTCAATGCCCAGCGCCTTGAGCAACCCCACCGTGTCGGACGCCATCAGCCTGATGGAATACTCTGTATCCGGCTGGTCCGTCCGGCCGATCCCCCGATTGTCCAGCGCGATCACCCGAAAGTCTTTCGATAACTCCTGAATTTGCGCAAACCACAGATCCATCGGGAAAGCCAGACCATTGATTAAAATCAGCGGCTCGCCCGTTCCCTGCTCTTCATAGTAAATTTGAATTCCATTGATTCTCTGATGTGGCATGAGGAAACCTCCCTTCCCTAGGAAAGAGCAGGGAACGGCCACGCCGGTCCCTGCTCTTAATTTTAAACCGCTTCGATGGCAATGGCCATACCCTGGCCGCCGCCGATACACAAAGACGCCATTCCCATGCTCACGTTGCGACGCTTCATTTCGTTGGCCAGCGCCAGAACGATGCGGGCGCCGGAGCACCCAATGGGATGGCCGATGGAAATGGCCGAGCCGTTGACGTTGGTGAGATCCCAAGGAATGTTGAGCTCGCGCAGACAGGCAATGGCCTGAGAGGCGAATGCTTCGTTTAATTCAAACAGGCCGTAGTCCTTGATGGTCGTGCCGGTGATTCTCAGAAGCTTGCGCACCGCCGGGATGGGACCCAGGCCCATGTATGCGGGATCGACACCGCCTGTGGCGTAACCCTTAATGCGCGCCAGAGGTTTGAGGCCCATCGCTTTGGCTTTATCTTCGCTCATCATCAGCAGGGCGGCCGCCGCGTCGTTGATGCCGGAGGCGTTGCCGGCCGTCACCGTGCCGTCCTTTTTGAAGGCCGTACCCAGCTTAGCCAGTTTTTCCATACTGGTGTCCATCGGGCGTTCGTCCGTGTCAAATACAACCGGCTCGCCCTTTTTCTGTGGAATCGTCACGCCGACGATTTCGTTTTTGAGAATACCGCTCTTGATGGCGTTACGTGCGCGGGTGTGGCTGGCCAGGCTCATCTTGTCCTGCTCTTCGCGGGTAATGCCGTAGCGGGCGGCAATGTTTTCGGCGGTGATGCCCATGTGATAGCCGTAGAAAATTTCATACAGGCCGTCAAAAACCAGCAGATCCATTGTTTTGCCGTACGGCATATCCATCCGGTGCCCCCAGCGGGCTTTTGGCAGCGCAATGGGAATATCGCTCATGTTTTCCATGCCGCCCGCGATGACCACGTCATTATCGCCTGCTTTGATCGAGGCTGCGGCAAGCGCAATGGCTTTCATCCCGGATGCGCAGACTTTATTAATGGTGTAGGCGGTTGTTTCTTTCGGCAAGCCGGCGCGGATCATGGCCTGACGTCCGGGATTCTGGCCCTGACCGGCTCCGACAACGTTGCCCATAATGACTTCATCCACGCCGATTTCCTTGAGATTGTCGGCCCACTTGGAATACTGCTGCTCGATGGGTGAAAGTCCTTCGTTTTTTGCGGTATCCGGGGCATCTTCTTTGGCATTTGCGGGTAAACCCGGTTTGAGTCCTGCTTTGATTAAAGCCTCGCGAATTACGAGGGCGCCCAAATCCTTGGCGGCCACATCCTTTAAAGATCCGCCGAAAGCTCCTACTGCGGTGCGCGCACCGCTGACAATAACTGCATCTGACATAAACTGCTACCTCCTTGAAATGATCGGCAGTATTCCATAATTGGCAGGTTTAGGCAAGGGTGATTTGGAACCGGCAGGGGCAAAAATGTTTGGCCCCTGCCCTTAAAGTATTTCATGGATGATCCAGCACTTTCCGGACAAGCGATGCAAGTATTTTGCGCGTCAGGGGTTTTAAGATGAAACTGGCAATCCCCATTTGAGACGCCCTGTCGCTGTTCATATAATCGCTGTATCCCGTGCAGAGAATAATGGCCTGATCGGGCCGCAATTTAAACATTTCCGAGGCCAGTTCACTTCCCGACATTCCCGGCATGTTCATATCGGTGATGACCAGGTCAAACGCGCCGGGCTTTGCCTGATAGATTTTCAGCGCCTCCAGGCTACCCGCACAGGCCGTGACGAGGTAACCCAGATTGGCAAGCATTTGCTTGCCCACATCGACCAAATCGATCTCGTCGTCTACAAAGAGAATACGTTCATGGCCGCGAGGAATCGCCTCCGTCGTCGGGGCATCCTGCAGGATTCCTCCGTTATCAAGCAGGGGAAGATAGACGTCAAATGTGGCGCCCTGGTCAGGCAGACTTTTAACCTGAATACTGCCGCCGTGATCATGAACTATCCCGTATACCACCGCCAGGCCCAGTCCGGTTCCCTCCCCGGTTTTTTTTGTTGTGAAAAACGGATCAAAAATCCGGTTAACATAGGCTGGATCGATGCCCTGCCCCGAATCCGCAATGGTTAGCCTGGCATAAATTCCCGGCGTCACATTCAATCGATGCGATATTGCGCCCGATATTATTTCTTCTTTGGAAAGAGTCACCGCCAGCACGCCGCTTTTTTCTCCCATCGCGTGGGCGGCATTTGTGCAGATATTCATGATCACCTGATGCATTTGCGTGGAATCGGCGTAAACAATCGTAGGCTTGTCAGTTAGCGTCTGACGCATTTCGATGGTCGTGGGCATCGTCGCGCGCAAAAGCTTCAACGCCTCCCCAATCACCATATTTAAATCCATCGGCTTTTTATCCTGCTCCGTATGGCGGCTGAAAGCCAGAATCTGTTTGACGAGATTGCGCGCGCGATCCGCGGCTTTCAGGATTTGCTGGATATTGCCGCGCCTCCTGCCATCATCCGTCTGCATCGCGGCCAATTCCGCATAGCCGATGATGCCGCTTAAGATATTGTTAAAATCGTGCGCGATCCCGCCGGCCAGCGTCCCGATAGCTTCCAGCTTTTGCGCTTCAAACAGTTGCTTCTCCAGATTGCGCCGTTCTTCTTCCGCCTGTTTGCGGGCGGTAATATCGCGTCCACTGGTGCGGATGCCAAGAAAGATGCCCTGTGTGTTATAAACCGGCTGCCAGGAGACGCTGAGCCAAAGCTTTGTTCCATTCTTGTGAAGATACCGGATTTCAAAATTTTCGCCCCGCGTGCCGGTTAAAACGTCTTGAAAATAACGCCTGAATGATTCCTGGTCTTCCCCGGCAATCATTACCGAAATAAAGTCCGGCATCGCCAATACTTCATCGGCGGAATAGCCGGTCAGGCGCTCTATAGCGGGATTGACCCACAGATAAGTGCCGTCCGGCGCAAACCAGGATTCCCAATCCACGGTATAATTGGCGATGGTTTTAAATTCTTCCTCGCTTTTTTGCAGCGCTTCTTCCGCCTGCCTGCGCTTGTGACGGGACTGCGCTTCGTTCAATTCTCTTTGAATGGCGTGGCAAAGCCTGGAGAGGTTGTCCTTCATGATGTAGTCGTTGGCGCCCAGGCGCATGCACTCCGCGGCCATCTCCTCGCCGATGCTGCCGGAGACAATCAGAATCGGAATATCAATGCGGGTTTTCTCTAAGACGGAGATCGCATCCAGACCGCTGAACTGTGGCAGTTTGAAATCGCAAAGGATAACATCCCACGATGCATTGGAAAGCGCGGCAGACATGTCTTGCGCCGTTTCCACACGAAGGCATTCGGGCTCAAAACCGCCCTTTTCCAGCGCGCGGCGGATCAACAGGGCGTCATCTTCGGAATCTTCAACCATCAATACTTTCAAGGGTGTTAACATTGTAGACCTCGCCGTTCGTCGTTCGTTGTTCGTCGTTCGTTGTTCGCGAGATACGAGATACGAACGACGAGATACGCAATACGATCTTCACGTTGCCAAGCTGTATCGCTTTTCGTTGAACAATCGCAGACAGGCATCCACAACTGACTCATCGTAGATCACACCTCTTTTTTTCGCGATCTCATTGAGCGCCGCATCAATGCCCAAAGAGGCGCGATAGGGGCGGTGCGAGGCCATGGCCTCCACCACGTCAGCCACTGCAAGTATCTTTGATTCCGGAAGAATTTCATCGCCCTTCAAATGGTTGGGATAGCCGGAACCGTCGATACGCTCATGATGCTCCAGCACCATCCGCGCAATCGGCCAGGGAAATTCGATATCTTTGAGGATATCATAACCCGCCTGTGCATGCGTCTTCACCAGTTCAAACTCAATATCCATAAGTTTGGTCGGTTTGGTCAGAATCTCTGACGGGATGGATATTTTTCCCAAATCATGAATCGTGCTGGCCATGCGCAACCCGTCAATCCGGTTGGCATCCAGCTTCATTTCCGCTGCAATCGCACGGGCCAAATCCGCCACCCGCCGCTGGTGTCCGGCCGTGTAAGGGTCTCTTGCTTCCACGGTCACGGCCATGGCGTTGATCGTTGCCCCCAATGATTTCCGCAATTGCTCAAGACTTTTCCGGCGCTCCTGATCCATGTGCTTGAACTCGGTGACGTCGCGGGCAACGCCGCGAAAACCGGCGGGCTTTCCTGTGGAATCTTTCAGCAACGTAAAAGAAGACTGAATATATTTGCGCGTCCCGTTTTTTTGACTGATTTCATAGTCGAACATCCGGATCGGCTCGCCTATGCGGAAAACCCTGTTATGCGCCTCATATAATCGCCGGGCCGTCTCCGGGTCCGTATAAACCCGACTGTTCATGCCCATCAACTCTTCTTCAGGATAGCCCCAGATCCGGGTCAGAGCGGTATTAAAAAAAGTGAAATTCCCGGCAAGATCCGCTTCATAATACCCGTCCCCGATGCTCTCCAGAATGGTCCGGTATTTTTCCTCGCTTTCGCGAAGTTCCTGTTCGGATTGTTTCTGTTTGAAACGCATGTCGCGCTTTTCCAGTTCACGGGTCACCGCCAGACCCAGGCGTGTCAGATTGCTCTTCATGATATAGTCGGCGGCTCCGCGATGAATGCAGTCGAGCGCCGTTTCTTCACCGATGACGCCCGACACCATGATGACGGGAATATCCAGCGCCATCATCCGAACCAGCCCCAAGGCATCGAGACCGCTGAAACCGGGCAAGTGGTAGTCGCATAAGATAATGTCCCAATGCTTGTCCATTAAGACGAAAGCCATGTCGTCCGCCGTCTGCACACGATGGCCTATCGGCTCATATCCGTTTTTCTTCAATTCACGCATCAACAACAGGGCGTCATCTTCCGAATCTTCAACCATCAGCACGCGTAAGGATTTCAACATATAAGACCTCGTATCTCGGTACTCGTATCTTGTATCTCGTGAAGCGTATCTCGTACGGGAGTCGCCAGGCACTCGTCTTTTACGAGATGCGCCCTACGCATTGCGCGCGGGGGCGTTTTCGTTCCAGAGCAGCCAGTAAAGCCCCAGAACCTTGATCGCCTCAATGAACTGATTGAAATCGACGGGCTTGCGAACATAACTGTTGGCGCCCAGCCTATAACCGTTAAGGACATCCTGTTCTTCTTTAGATGAGGTCAAAATGACCACGGGCAGCAGCCTGGTAATTTCGTTTTCGCGAATTCGTTTGAGAACTTCGAGCCCGTCTATTTTGGGAAGTTTCAAGTCCAGCAGGGTCACAACAGGCAGATTTTTGATGTCGCGGCCCGCATATATTCCCGTCCCCAGCAAGTAATCCAAAGCTTCCTCGCCGTCCCTGGCGACAATCACCTTATTTAAAATATTATTTCGATTAAAGGCCCGCAGGGTCAATTCCACATCATCCGGATTGTCTTCCACCAACAGAATAACTTTGTCTTCCATCGTAAAAACTCCTTTCATCGTTCGTATCTCGTATCTCGTATCTCGTGAAGCGTGATTCGTGAAGCGTGAAGCGCTAACAACGAGATACGCTTCACGAACGACGCTTCACGCGTTAAGTCGTTTTATCAGATTTCTCAGCATCCTCGATTCATGATCCAGTTTTTCAACAATCTTATCCCTCTGTGATTTAGTAATGTATGCCAAAGACATAATAACCTCAATTTGTGTTTCCAGTTCGGCACATGAGCCCAAGGCAATGTATAGAAACTGACGATACTCCTTGTTATGATACCGGTTAAAACCCTCGGCAATATTGGAAGCAATGGACACAGCCGCTCTTCTCATTTGACTGACTAGGCCATAAACTTCTTCTCTGGGAAACGATTTTGTCAATTCATATACATCAACAACAATCTCCATCCCAAGTATCCATACATCCAAATCTCTGAAGCTCTTAATCTTGGTTTTCTCTTCCATTTTCCCTCATCTCTACGAGATACGCTTCACGAGCAACGCTTCACGCCTTTTTCTTCACTCCTGAAGAGTGAAGAAAAAGGTAGCCCCTTTTCCAACTTTTCCTTCCGCCCGGATAGTCCCGCCGTGACGGGTGAAAATACGCATGACCGTCGCCAGGCCAATGCCTGTTCCCTCAAATTCTTCGGTCGAATGCAGGCGCTGGAAAGTGCCGAACAATTTATCCACATACGCCATGTCGAAACCGGCGCCGTTATCGCGGATATAGTACTCTGTTCGTCCTTGTTTCTCAACCGCGCCGAATTCAATTTTTGCCTGAGCGTTTTTTGACGTAAATTTTACCGCATTGTTCATCAGATTCACAAGAGCAATCTCCAAAAGATTCCTGTCGGCTGTTGCGCACAATCCTTCCTGAATCCGCCACTCTATTTTTCGGTTTGGATCGTTTTGCCGGGCCCTCTGAACGATGCTACCGACCATTTCGCTCAGATTGACGGATTTCAGGTTAAAATCGGCGCGCGTTACACGCGACAGCTTCAATATATCGTCAATCAGATGGCCCATATGCTGGGTTGCCTTGCGAATTCTCCCCAGAAAATTGCGTCCTGTGTCGTCAAACTTTTCCGCATAATCTTCCAGAAGCGCCTGGCTGAACCCGTCAATGCTCCGAAGTGGCGCCCGTAAATCGTGGGAGACGGAATAACTGAAAGCGGTCAGCTCTTTATTGACGGCCTCGAGGGCATCATTGCTGGAAGCAAGGTCTTTAGACGTCTGATTCAGGTCATCCACCAGATTCAGCAAGGCCCCTTGGCTGTTGCGCAGTTCGCGGGTCCGTTCGGCTATTTTTTGTTCCAGATCTATGTTCAGGCGGAGAAATTCCCCCTCCGCCCGTTTGCGTGCGGTGATGTCGTTGAAAAGAATCGCCACCTTGGGCCCGCCAACATGGAAAGCGGACACATCGAACCAGCGATTCAATTCCTTTGCCTCATTCTCAAAGTGAACCGGCTCGCCCGTCGTCGCAACTTTACCGAAAATTTCAAACCAATAGGCTTCGTGGTTTGGAGCCAGGCTACGCATTAATTTCCCCTGGGCCTGAATTAACCCGCACTGCTTCTCAAATGAAGGATTGATTTCCAGGAAGCGATAATCGATGGGCCCGCCCTGCGCATCAAAAATCATTTCAATGATGCAAAAGCCTTCGATCAGTGTGGTGAATAAATGACGATACCGCTCTTCCGATTGCCTGATCGCCTCCTCTGCCCGCTTGCGTTCAGTGATGTCCTGCCCCTGCGCAATGGTTGAAATAATATTTCCTTCCTGATCAAGAATATTTGCCGAATTCCAAAGAGCCACCCGGATATCGCCGTCTTTTCGCTGGACCGGGATTTCAACCGATTCCCATAATTCGCCCGATGAGGTAAGGGCAATCTTACGAAGCGACTCATTCCGGCTTTCCTCGGGAAACAGGATCTGTAAGTTCCGGCCAACCATCTCGATTGCCGCATAACCGGTAAGTTTCTCAAAGGCGTGGTTGAATCTGGTAATGATGAGCTTTGCATCCCATGTGATGATGGGCGCATTGGCGTAATCGATCAGGCTATTAAGATAGCCGCTTGTCTCACGCAGCTCTTCCTCGGTACTCTTGCGTTTGGTGATGTCATTAATGCTGGATAGCACGCAATGATCATTGCTAACGGTGATGACTTCAGACGAAAGAAGCCCCGTACTCATCTCGCCTGATTTTTTCCGGAAGGGGAGTTCACGTTCATGGACCTTACCGTTGCTTGATAATTCGCTGATAATGGCTGCGCGATCCGCTTCTCTGGGCCATAGGTTTAAGTCTATCGTTGTTTTTCCTTTGATATCCGCATGCGAGTAGCCTGTCATCTTCAGAAAGCCGTCGTTGGCTTCAATAATCCTTCCGTCGGACAAGCGGGTTAGAGTGACGGCATAAGGGGAGGAATGAAACGCTTTAGAAAACTTTTCCTCCTGTGTCGAAATATCCGACAAAAGACGTTTATTGAACATCAGCGCCAGACTGTACGTCAAAAGGATAAACAACATCTGGTAGGCAATTAAGACGATCTGTTCAAATGCCCCAGCCTGGAGATAATCGCTTTTTGAGTGAGCACCCGTAAAAAACTCGACGATCCGGAAAATACTGATAAGGCAATAGATTGAAAAGACAATGCTTACATTCCGGGTCAACTGGCGAAAACCGGATTTAACCCTGTACAACAGAAGCCACGCACACTGAAAACACATCACGAGCAAGCCCAAAGACGTGTTGAGGTTTCTTACCGCTTGATCAGGTTGCACAAAGGTAAAATACGCATGAACACAGACAAATACGGCCAAAAAGATGTAATTATGAATCTGCGGGCTTTTTTTCCCGACAAAGCGTGTGAGTCCCATGTAGCCAAGAAGCGCCCCGGTAATAGCCAGGGTATTGGCCAGCACCATGGACATCCAATCCGGGATGCTGCCGCGCAAGACAATCAGAAAGAGAGCCGCCGTTTGAAAAGCAAAATCAAACATCCAAAAGATTGTGCCCTCAAAGCGTTTACGGTTCTGCCGCCACAGCAGCACAATAACCACCAGACAGACGATATCCGTGAGTACATAACTGAAAATAATGGTTCGCATGTCCAGTAAGATCATAAGCTACCTCGTATCTCGTATCTCGTGAAGCGTATCTCGAATCTCACGCTTTGTCATACCGGACTCGCGTGACCTTTTAGGGTATTCACCGGCATGACGGTTTTGATAGCACTTTCTGCTATTATAACAATATCTCTGCGTCCGGCACGACGAATTACGCTTCACATATTTTCCGCTTCACTCTTCACGTTTCACGAGTGACGGTTTTTTCCGCTTCACGAACCCCGCTTCACGTCTTTTCCTTCCAGCTCCGCAATCCGTTCCTTGAGTTCCATCATTTTCAACTCCCGCCCGACGAAAACCCGGTTCGTCTCTTCAAGCTGGGCGATGGTCTTTACAAGTTCGTCAGTCCGTTCGCTGATCCTCTGTTCCAAATTATCATTGAGTTTCCGGATTTCATCGAGGGCATCTTCTCTTTCGGATTCCGCCTGCTTGCGATCGGTAATGTCGCTCACATTATGGACAGCGCCGGCATAATGACCCTCCGCATCGAGGATGGGATCCACCGTAATTTCAAACCAACCCTCGCCGATCTGCAATTCCATCGTCTCGCGTCGTAAGCTCTCTTTTGAGATTAGCAAGGGACAGGCGGAAATCGGTTGCGCTGTGCCGTGCACGATCTCCCAGCAATGTTTACCGATAAACGACTTGTAGGGTTGATGAAAGAATTTCTCGGCGGTCTTATTGGACTGCAACACCCGTTGGTCCGAGTCCAGAACCCAGATGGCACTATTTGTGGCATCAAAGGTGGTCTGCCAATGTCTATTTGCTTCGCGTAATGCTTCCTCCGCCCGCTTGCTTTCGGTGATCACTTCCGAAAACAAGATGATGCCGCCAATCCCGCCGCCCGACTCGTTCCATGGACGAATTTCCCAGCGCACCCAGTCAACCCTGCCATCGGCACGCGGAAACAGATCTTCATCGGCTTTTTCAATCGCACCAGCCAGACACCGTCTGTGTATTTGCTTCCAGCGATCTGAAATTTCCGGAAATACATCATAGTGAGAGAGACCAACCAGTCTCTGTTCACCTAAGTCATAGTCAATTAAGTAGCGACGACTTGCCGCGATGTATTTCATCTCGTGGTCGAACATGGCGATTGCCGCCGGACTGTGTTCCACATACAGTTGGAGGACTCTTTCACTTCTACTCAGTTTTTCCTCCGCCCGCTTCAACTCGCTGATATTCAGGGCAAATGCAGCAATCTGTTCCTCTGGTCCCGGCAGCATCTTATCTGTAAGCAATACTGGAACACGTGTGCCATCGCGCCTTACATACTCCTTCTCATAGGGTGTGCAAGTTCCTCGTTCGCGTAGCTCTTTAATTGCCTTTTCATCAGCCGATAGCCATTCCGGCGGTGTGATCGTCCGCCAATCCACCTTTCCGGATTCAAATTCCTCGCGTGTAAATCCTACCAGGCTTAGATAGTAATCGTTGGCCTCAATAATCTTTCCATCAGCGGTTGCAATAACCACACCGATAATATTTGAATCGATGAACTGTCGGAGACGATCATAAGCCAAGCGCTCCATTTCTTCTGTTTTTTTGCTTTCGGTGATGTCGATGATGGTTGTGATGAAGAAAAGAGGGTGCCGCCCGGCATCACGATGGATAGCGACACCAATATCCGCCCAGAGGAAAGTTCCATTCTTATGGATATACCGCTTGGTGAAGCGTACGGAATCCTTTTCACCCTGCATCAGCGGAACCAGCAATTGCTGATTGGACTCAACGTCATCCGGGTGGGTCAGGTCCTGCCACGTTTTACTTTTCAGTTCTTCTGGTGTGTAACCCAGCATATTGCAAAATGCCCTGTTCACCTCTATTTTGCCATTGGGACGTGTGATGGATTTCCCGACATTGGCTGTTTCAAAAACAAGCCGGAACTTATTCTCACTATTCACTAATGCTTTTTCGGCTTCTTTGCGGGTTCGAATTTCACGCGCCAATTTCCAATTCCAGGCGGCCAATCCGGCCAGTATCAGCGTGAATATGGCTAAGGCATACCACAGCAACGTGTAATCAAACCCGTGCTCGTAGCGGATAGGCAGCCATTTCCGGTAAATATCATTTATTTCCTTTTCAGAAATGGAATCGAGGGCTTTTTGTAAAATTCCCGCAAGCGGCGCCCAGTCATTCCGGACGGCCATACACTGGGCATTGAAATACGGGGTCTCTCCGGCGATCTTGAGGCTGGTCATTTTCAGTTTCGCCATGTAATAGCCGGCGACCAGCATATTGTCGATACAGGCAAAAACTTTCCCCCGCTGCAGCGCTTGCAGTCCTTCCTGGACGGTCTTAACCCGAACCAGTTCAATGGTGGGAAAATCCCTGGGAATCCAGTCCGCCACCGCATAACCATCCACCACGGCAACTTTTTTTCCTTCCAGTTCGCGAATATCGGCAATATACGTAACATCCGCATTCGCGATAATGACGACGGGAATTTTCATATAGGGCCGGGTAAAGGTCCAGAACTTTTCACGCTCCAGCGTGACAGCCACGGAAGTGGTCATGTCGATTTCATGACGTTTCATCCGGGCATACGCATCCTGCCAGCTTAAGGCGCGCACCTTCTCAAACTTGATGCCCAACCGTTGTTCGATGAGGATCAGATAGTCAGCCGACATGCCGGACGGCTCACCGCGCTCATCTGTGAATTCAATCGGCGGCCAGCCGGGGTCCTGAGCCACGCGGATCACAGGATGAGCGGCAAGCCAGGCCTTTTCGTCCACGGTTAATGTCTGCATCAGGCCCGGTAATGCCAGCGCCGGTGGATTGGGGGGACCTTTGTCCGCCAGAGCCTGCCCTGCAAATACGGTCAGAATCAGCCATAAGGCCAGGGAGTTCAGACCGAAGCGATTGTTTTTTTCCTGAAGCATGCTTGTGATTCCTTTCTTGTCAAACAAGACGAAAGCCATTAAGAAATCCCCATCGTTCTACTTAGTCCGTCCTGAAAAATGCGGCTTGGAAGCCGCGTAAACATTGAAGATG
>CAZJMX010000053.1:0-19163 GCA_964547345.1 uncultured Smithella sp.
AGCAGGGGAACAGCGATGAGCGTGAGCAGGGTGGAGGCCACGGCTCCAAACATCATGGCGATGGCCAATCCCTGGAAAATGGGGTCGAACAGCATGACGAACGACCCGACAACGACGGCGGCCGCCGTCAGCACGATGGGCCGGAAACGGACGGCTCCCGCCCGGATCAGCGCCTGGCGCAGATCTCCTGTATCACGCCATTCCATCTGAATAAAATCCACAAGCAGTATGGAATTTCTCACGACAATTCCAGCGAGTGCTATGAATCCGATCATGGATGTCGCTGTGAAGAACGCTCCGAAAACCCAGTGGCCGGGCAATATCCCCACAAGAGTCAGCGGAATGGGGGCCATGATGACGAGCGGCGTTACAAAGCTGCGGAACCAGGCCACGACCAAAATGTAGATGATGATGAGGACTACGGCAAAGGCAAGGCCCAGATCCCGGAAAACTTCATAGGTGATATGCCATTCGCCGTCCCACTTCATCGAGTACCGGTCTTCGAGCCACGGCTGGATGGATGAATACTGCTTGAGTTCATAACCCTCGGCGAGTTTCAACTTTTCGATATCCTTTTTCATTTTCAGGATGGCATAAACGGGGCTCTCTTCCGTTCCGGCGACATCGCCTGTCACGTAGGTCACCTTTTTCAGGTTCTTATGGTAGATGGTCTTGTCCTCAATGCCTTCCCGCACCTTGACCAACTCAGCAAGAGGAACCCGTTGTCCCGATGCGGAGGGAATCGTGAGGGATTGCAAAGCGGTCATGTTGGCCCGCTGCTCCAGAGGCATGCGCAGAAAAATTTCTACGGGTTCCTTCTCCTGATCCATGTGAACAAGGCCGGCCGTGGCGCCCGTGAGCGCAATCCGGAGCGTTCTGGCCACGGCATCCGTGCTGATTCCATTTGCTGTGGCCTTTTCCCGGTCAACCTCGAATAGGATTTTGCGCTGATCGTCCTCCACAAACCAGTCCACATCAACCACCCCGTCGGTCTTCTCAAAGATATTCCGCACCATCGCGGCGATTTCGATCTGGCGCGATGTTTCCGGGCCATAGATTTCCGCAACCAGTGTGCTTAAAACCGGCGGGCCGGGTGGAAGTTCCGCTACTTTGATCCGGGCGCCGTAGCGATCGGCGATGCGCTTTAATTCAGGTCGCATGCGCTTGGCAATATCGTGACTCTGGCTCTTGCGGTGATCTTTTGAAACAAAATTAACCTGGATATCGGCCACGTTGCTTCCCGCGCGAAGGAAGTAATGGCGGACCAGACCGTTGAAATTGTAGGGCGACGCCGTGCCCACATAGGCCTGGTAATCCGTCACTTCCGGCGCCGTCTTCAGATACTCCGACATCTCCCGGGTCAGGGCTGCCGTTTCTTCCAGCGTCCGTCCTTCGGGCATATCGATAATGACCTGCAGCTCGCTTTTGTTATCAAAAGGAAGCATCTTCATCGTGACTTGTTTCAGGGGGACAAGCACAGAGGCCAGCAGGAGCAGCGCGACGATCACCGAGAAGGCCACCAGACGCTTCTTCCTGACATCGACCAGGGGGCCGAGCATTTTTTCGTAGAGGCGCAAAAGCCCTTGTTTGCCTTCTTTAGGGTCAAACGCGTGACGGATATTTTTCAAAACGATGTAGCTCAGCCAGGGACTGACGATGAAAGCGACCAGGAGGGAAAAAACCATGGCCGCTGACGCACCCACGGGGATGGGCCGCATATAGGGCCCCATCAAACCGGACACAAAGGCCATGGGCATCAGGGCGGCAATAACCGTGAAGGTTGCCAGGATCGTCGGGTTGCCTACCTCGTCCACCGCGTACACGGCCGTCAGAGGTTCAATGGTGTGCATCCGGAAGTGGCGGTTGATGTTTTCCACAACAACAATAGCGTCGTCAACCAGGATACCGATGGAAAAGATGAGCGCAAACAGCGTCACGCGGTTCAGGGTATAGCCGTAGAGATAAGTGATCAGAAGCGTTAGGGCAAGCGTCACGGGAACAGCGATGGCCACCACGATGGATTCCCTCCAACCGAGGAAGACGGCAATGAGGATGATCACCGAAAGCGTGGCCAGGAGCATATGATAAAGGAGTTCATCGGACTTGTCCTTGGCTGTTTCCCCGTAGTTGCGGGTTACGGTTATCTGGACATCTTTCGGGATCGTTTGTCCCTTCAGCGCTTCCACCTTTTTTAAGGCTTCTTCGGCAATGACACTCGCATTGGCGCCTTTCTGTTTGGAGATGGCGATCGTCACAGCTTCATACTGTGAGGCGGGATTACCGGTTAATCCTTTTCTCGCTGCCTGCGGCCCCATACCCATGAAAACATAGTTTGCCGCTTCCTCCGGTCCATCGCTGATTTGCGCAATATCCTTCAGATAAACGGGGCGGCCGTTAAAAACATGGACAACCAGGTTGCCCACGTCCTTTGCATCCTTCAGGAAGCGGCCCGTTTCCACGATCGTGTCGCGGTTTGCCGCAGGAAATACTCCGGAGGGAATGACTACATTGGCTTTCTCCAGAGCGTCCATGATCTGAAAAGACGACAGGCGATAGGCCTGCAGGCGCTGGGGATCCAGGGTAACCCGGACCTGGCGGCGCTGCCCGCCGATGATAGAAAATTCCGACACATTGGCGTTTTTCTTCAGTTCACCGCAAAGCGTGGTGGCAACCCGCCGCAATTCATAACCGGTGTATTGAGGGTTGGGGCTCCAGAGGGTCAGGGACACGACGGGGACATCATCGATAGACTTGGGTTTCACCATGGGCTGGGAAACACCCGGCGGGATCAGATCATAATGGGACATGAGCTTGTTGTAGAGCTTCACCAGACTGTCTTCCATGTTTTCGCCGACATAAAAACGGACGATGGTGATATTGAAGCCGGGCCGAACGATGGAATAGACGTACTCGACCCCTTTGATCTCCGACAGGAATTTTTCCATAGGAATGGTCACCCGTTCTTCGACCTCTTTGGGGGAGGCTCCGGGATAGCTGACATAGACGTCGATCATGGGGATGACGATCTGGGGCTCTTCCTCACGGGGCGTTACCATGACCGCAAAGATCCCGAGGAAAAGGGAAGCGACGACAAGCAGCGGCGTCAGCTTCGATTTGATAAAGGCTTTGGCAATCTTTCCGGAGATTCCGATCGCTGTCATCTTGATTGATCTCCCCTGATGACGCCGCCGTCTATGATGCGTTCGATTCCTGCCGTAACGATCCTGTCATTGGCCGTGAGACCGGACAGGATCTCCGTAAAACCGGCGGAAGCCTGGCCTGTGCGGACCAGACGATAGGTGGCGATACCCTGGCTGTCAACGGCGTAGACCCCTGTCAGCTGTCCTTTTTGAACAATAGCCTGGTCAGGAACAAGAAGTGCCTCTTTTTTGCCGACGGGAATCCGCACGCGAGCGAAAAGACCGCTTCGGAGTCGGGCCTCCTTGATCCCCACTTTGATCGTAAACGTTCGGGACAGCGGGTCCACAGCGGGGAGTACCTCCCGGACTACCCCCCGAAGAGGCCTGTCCAGGGTCTCGACGATAGCCTCCACGTCCATGTCGGTTTTTATCCTGGTTCCCAGACCGGCGTCGATGGACACTTCAATATAGGAACTGCCGCCCCCTTCAATCACCAGCACGGGAATGCCGGGATTGACCATGCTGCCGACATCAATTCGCTTCTCTATGACAGTCCCTGCGGCAGGCGCCGTGACCCGTGTAAAAGACAGATAGGTTCCGGCTTCTTCAGCCATCGCCTTAGCCCGTTCATATTCCGCTTCGGCCATTTTCTTCTGCGTCTCAATCTGGTCCATCTCCTGACGGGAAAGGGCTTTCTCATCATAGAGATTTTTATATCGCTGCCAGGTTCTTTGGGCCAAAGATGTGTTTTGTTTTGCCGACTCCAGAGCCATCCCTGCGGCGCGCGACCGCTGGACGGCGTCCCGGTCATCGATGGTCAAGAGCACCTGTCCGGCTTTGACGGTGTCGCCTTCCCGAACAAGCAGGGAAGTCACAACGCCCATCGCCCGGCTGGCCACAAGGCTTACGCGGTCGGACCGGACGGTGCCTGTGGCTTCATAGACATCGTCAACGGTTGACAGGGAAACCGGGGTAAGGGTCACACCGGAGATCACGGGCCGTTTGACGGTTTCTTTTTCCGTCTTGTCTTTGCAGCCGAGTGTGATGCCGGCAAGCACGAGTATTGCGGTCAGAAAACAGCAGGCCATCACCTCACGACATTTCCGCTCTTTCATAGTTGTTTCTCCATCAAGGCGTCTGGTTTAGAATATTCAAGTCCTGCAGGATCATGCCGCTCTCGAAGCTCAGCGCAGCCAGCGCTATTTTATAGGCGTTTTTACGTTCCACCAGTCCCGCCCTGGCCTGTTCCAGGCTGGATTGTGAATTCAGAAGATCCGCCAGTGGCGAAAAGCCGTTCTCATAGCGCATCCTCAACAGCCGCGTCCCTTCTTCGGCTGTTTTCAGGGTTTCCCCGGCCAGTTCGATATTTTTAAAGGCCTCCTCCACATTCAGGTAGGCCTCGTAAATCCTATAGGAAACGCCTTTTTTCATTGCGGAAATTTCTTCCCGGGCCTGTGTTGCCAGGTGCTTCGCCTTTGCGCGCTCGTATTCCCGCTTTGCTCCGTCGAACAGGTCCCAGCGCAGAAAAGCCATGACCTGCCAGTTTGTTCCCTCAGCGCCGAAGGGATGGTTGTGGTCGTTTAACTGGTACGTGCCTCCCACGCCGACGTACGGGAAGTAGCCTGCCTCGGCCATCCGGATCGTTTGTTTGGCGTTGTCATGCCTGAGCTGGGCCGCTCGTAAATCGCTCCTGGAATCGGCCGTCTTCGAATAAACGGAAAGATCATGCAAGGGAAAGTTAATTGCGGTATCCTCCACATCTATCGATTCCGTTGTCGCCAGGAGCAGGCCCAAGCCGCGCTTGGCCAGGCTGAGGTTCTTATCTGCGATATTTTTTTTCTGCCGGGCCTCCATGAAGGCGGTGGAGGTGCGCAGAGAATCTGCATACTGTCCCAGTTCGTTTTTATAACGCAAGTCCGCCACCCGCTTATGCTCACGGGCATCCTCTACCCCCTGCAAAATGGCCTGAACATATTCCTTGAGGCTCATAATGGTAAGAGATGCGCGGATGACTTGAAAAGCCACATCTTCCTGTTTCCGGATGAGCTCCTCCCTCTTCGCTTGAGCCTCCGTCTTTGACATGTCGATGCCGATGTAGGCTTTTTTCACGAACAGGGGTTGCTCGAATGTCAGGGAAGACTGAAAGTCGTTTACGGCATCGGGATGGTTCAGCCGATCGGGAATAAAATCCTGCTCTCCGATGCGTTCCTGATTGAGCTTGGACATGAACGCATAACCCGGATGGGTTGTCCGGAGATAACGTTCTTCCAGGGATAGCTTAGGCAGTAAATAGCTGCGGGCAATGCCGATATCTTTTTCCCGGGCCTGGGCGGCGCTTTGCAGGGCTTTGATTTCGTGGTTGTCAGCAAGGGCGGTGCGCACCGCATTGATGATGCTCATCTTCCGCTCTTGAGATTGCATCTGGGCTGCGGCAGGTTGGATCATCAGAAAAAAAACGAGCCCTCCCGCGACTAATCCCGGGAGGGCGATCTTTAATGGAGATAAATGACAAGTTATCGATTGCATGGAAAAACTCCCCTTACCGGTGATGAAAGTAACCCTGACTGACGGAGATCGGAACAAAGGTTCCGGCGATTGCGCGAATCCACTGTCCCAATTTCATAGACTTGCCCCTCTTGTGCTTGCGTATTTTGGTGAAGGAGTTCTTTTTGCTATGATAATACCGATTTTTCTCCTGTCTAGTGGAGCAGGGCGGAATTATGTTCATTGGGACGGCAGGCGGGAATTCAGAATAAAAAAGATTCAGTATGGCCGTTGAATCGGGGTGTTCTGAATGCTGGAATGCTCCCGATTCAACGGCTGCTTAAAAAACCATTGAAGCCCGGGGTCATTTCAAGTACATTATAAGGCGTTCATGAATCAGGCAAGTCTTTTAAACCTTTTGCAAGTGAGGACTAAAATGATGATCAACTTTAAAATATTTTCCGACTATATCTGACCGTTTTGCTATATCGGCAAGGCTGTTGTCGATTCGTTGAAAAAGGAATATCCCATTCACGAGACATGGGTGAGCTACGAGCTTCATCCGGAAACTCCGCCTGCGGGCATGCTGCTTTCCGAGCGCTTCAAGGGACGCGACCTCTCTCAGTTTTACGAGCAACTTAAGGCGCGAGGGAAAGAGGTGGGCGTCGTTTTCAACACGCACACCCTGCTTTCCAATTCCCGATTGGCGCTTTTGGCCTCGGAGTATGCCCGCGATATCGGGCGATACGAAGCTTTTCATGAAAACATTTTTCATGCCTATTTCACGGAAAGCCTGGATATCGGCCATCCGGATGTTCTTGCCGCCATTGCCGCCAAAAGCGGCCTGGATACAAAAGAGATGCTTGCTGCTGTAAACGACGGCCGTTATGCATCGCGACTGGATGAGATTGCAAGGGAAGGGCGGTTAATAGGCTTAACAGGTGTGCCCCTGTTTATCGTCAACAACCAATACAAAATCGTCGGTGCGCAACCGATAGAAGTCTTTCGCAATCTTCTCGAAAAACTTAAATGAAAAGCTCTCGATTATTGTCATGCCGACTGAAAAGGGGATATCTATTCCTTTGTTCTTCTTGCCCGGAGGGGATGCGTGCCCTCGCGCCCCTTCGCTGATTATTTTTGTTTTGCGGGTTTGATCAGACGGTAAGCCGCAAGAAACGATTCCACTTCTTTGAAAACTTCATTGGCTATCTCGCCGCGAACGATTCCATGCAGATTGAAATCAATCCATGCAAAATGTTTTTTATCCGTGCCCAGGCGTTGAAATATTGCAGGCCCACTTTCCGGCGCGACTTTGGGGTCATTTTTAGCCTGAATGACAAGCGCCGGAATACCAATGTCCGGCAGCGAGCGGCGGACTTTTCTCATGAGCTTTTTGACTTGCACAAAGGCGCTAACCGGGCATTGCAGATAGTTGATGTGGGGATTGTCTGCATGGTTTTTTACAAACTCTCTTGCAAGATGACTCATGCCCGCAGACTTGCAGAAAAGATTGAATCCATGCACAAGCTCGGCAAACCGGGATGAAAAACTTTCAAATTTCAGGGGCGCGCTGACGGAAATTACTGCCTCAAAATCATGGGGTTTCAGGATAGCCGATTGCAGTGCAAGGCCTGCTCCGGTGGAAAAGCCGGCTACAATTATTTTTTTGCAGCATGTTTTCACAATGGCATGGCCGCGATCCACTGAAGCGAGCCAGTCGGAGTAGTTGCGAACCGAGAGATCCCTGGCGGAGGTTCCGTGGCCTGAAAGCCTTGGCGCATAGACGTTCAGACCTTTTGCGTGCAGAAAATCCGCCCATTCTTTGACTTCCGCAGGCGCAGCCATCAGCCCGTGAATGAGGAGCACACCGGTGTCCGACTGGGGGGCATGCAAAAAAAACGGCATTCCAATATCCTGCGGTTTACTCTCACCCGCAGCATAATTCTTTTCATATTCTTTGATAAATAACGCGGACTCGGCGGACAGAAGCGTTTGCGTTGCCTGGCCGGGTTTTGTGAACTCAAGACCTGTGTTCATGGGTTAAGCGCTAAGCTGGAAATAAACGCCGTAGATCATGGCGTAATGCAGCACCCCGCCGATCAGGACCATGATGTGAAAAAGTTCGTGAAAACTGAAAACACCCGGAATCATTTTTGGCTTTTTGACGGCATAAATAATGGCCCCCAGGGTAAAGGCAATGCCGCCCGAAACGAGGAGAACCGCTTGGGAGGCAGACATATTGGCCAGCATTTGTCTGACGGTGAAAAGCGCCGACCAGCCCATGGACAGATACAGAAGCGCATACAGCTTTCTCGGTGCCCTGGGAAAGAAAATCTGGGAAATCACGCCAACGCCCACAAGACTCCACTGGAAGGCAATCATGTACCACTTATATGGATCCTCCAGACAAAAATAGCATACCGGCGTAAAGGTTCCGGCAATCATGAAAAAGATGGCCAGCCGATCCATTTTTCTCCAGAAGGACAACTCATTCTCTTCCTTTTTGAACGCATGGTACAGCGTGCTTGCTGAAAAAAGGAACACAACGGAAATTCCATAAATCAGTGCGGTGACAAGACCGGAGGCCGAATCACTGGCAACCCTTGCTAAAAAGATCGTGCCGATCACAGCGGCAATCATTCCGGCAAGGTGTGAATAAAAATTAAACAGCTCCTGAGTCTTGACTTTCATAACCATCTCCTTGGAGAAAAACTTTTTTCAATATTAACTTAAAATTTTGCACAAATTCATTTTTAAAGCGAGGATTAAATAGGCGAATGGTAATAAGTATATATAAATTAGTTATTTGTATATACAAGGGCATGCTTAATGAAATGTCATATCGACTGAAAAGAGACATTTATTTCTGCGCCAAGAGCCACAACATTTCGGTCATAGTTGCTTTTTGTATGCCCCTGCAACTGCCGGTTATTTTTATGCTGTGATTTGAAAACTGTATTGATAAAAAACTATTTGAAGCCAACTATAATTAAGCGTATATTCAGCCAGCTTCTTCTCCATTTCACCCCCAAGCTTTGAAAGAAGAACGAATAAATCTCGGAGACAGAATCCTACATTATTTCCGGGTGGCAAAAATTTTATTAGGAGATCATATGCGCAAAAAATTAATTTCCATTACTATTTTTCTCATTTCCGTAATCTTATTATTGAACACCGCATTTGCGCAGAACAACAACTTGCTTCCCAAGTACGGTTCAGTGCAGAAGAACGAAGAACAGATTGCAGCCGACAACGCATTATTTGCTGCGATTGATAAACAATATAAGGGTGACCGGAAAAAAGCGGCGGAAGATGCCGCGATGCGCGGCTGGCAGTTTTTCCGTTGGGGCGATACTGAAACTGCCATGCGGCGTTTCAATCAAGCCTGGCTTCTGGATAATAAAAACGGTATGGCGCTCTGGGGAATGGCAGCCGTTTCGGGCAAGGCCGGGAAAATGGATGAATCCCTGAAATTATTTTCCGAGGCTGAACAATATGAAGGCAATGACATCGACTTTGCGGTGGATCATGCAAGAGCGATCGGGTTTACTGCTGTGGCAACCCGGAATGAACCCCTTGTGAAGGATGCTTTCAATCGCTATGAGCAGCTCTATAAAAGAGCGCCGCAACATATTCTGAATTTGCAAAACTGGGCGATTGTTTTATATTCAAAAGGCAACTATGCCGGGGCATGGGAAAAGATAAAGCTTGCTGAATCCGCACCCCGGGCAAGCGAGCTGGATAAAAACTTTATCTTTGAACTACAGAAGAAAATGCCAAGGCCGAATTAATGCAAGCTGAACGGATCATGCATCATAGTCGGAGATCCATATTGTGAAATTTGTAAAATATTAGGAGGTCATTATGCTGAAGAAAGTATTCATAAGCATTGTTGTTTCATTTTGTTTTGTAGCAACTTCCATTGCCGCCGAATTAAGTCCGATCAAGCTTCCAGCGCCGGATATGAAAGGCGGCAAGCCCTTGATGCAGTGTTTGAAAGACCGCAAGACGGATCGGTCGTTCAGCACAAAGTCGCTGCCGGTTGAAGTTGTTTCCAATCTACTATGGGCGGCCTGCGGCATTAACCGGCCGGACAGCGGCAAACGAACAGCGCCGACGGCACGCAACTGGCAGGAAATAGATATTTATGTTGCCATGGAAGAAGGGCTTTATCTGTACAATGCAAAAACACACACGCTTGATCCTGTTCTCAAGTCCGATCTGCGAAAGAATACGGCCCACTTGCTTCAGCCGTCGAGAAGCTCGGTTACGGGCGCGCCGATTCAACTGATCTATGTGGCGGATCATTCCAAGATGGCTATGACCACAAGCGACGAGGATAAAAAAACCTATGCCGCCGCAGATACCGGGTTCATTTCCCAGAATGTGTATTTGTTTTGCGCATCGGAAGGTCTGGTCACGGGCGTTCGCGCCTTTGTCGATAAAGACGCACTGGCCAAGGACATGAAACTACATGATAAACAAAAAGTTGTTTTAGTGCAGGCGGTCGGCTATCCTGCCCCATGATGACAACGGTCGTAATCGCATGAATATTTCAAGCGGATTTCCATTCTTGCGTGATGGATCGGTAACGGAACTTACTTGCAGGAGGTGCCAAGTGCATACCTATCGTTTCAAAATCCTACGGATGATGCTGCTTGCCTTCATGGTCGGCACATTGGGCATTCAACCTCATGCAGCAGCCGAGCAGCCCGAACCGCACAGTTTCCAATATCAGGGCAAGGATCTTATCGGCATGCACCGGTATGATGTAATTGGCCAGCCGAATCAAAAACGGATCCGTGTGACCTGCCCGGTATTTGAAGCGGCGCTGCCTTATGCCGAGGATTGGGTATTCATCCTGATGCCCGCGCCTTGGCTGATGTATGCCCAGTCAGGCACGCTTAATCTTACCGCGTCCATTACGGTTGAACATCATGAATTTCTCACCAATCCGGAAATATATTTGAAAGTCCATCTGGATCAGTTGAGTAAAAAGGAGAAGCTGCTTGATCCGCGCATTGTGACGGCGCGTAAAATGCCGTATCTTGTCTATAGCGATGCGTTGGCACGGCAGACCCGTTTCTGGTGGATGTACCCTGTCGCGCAGTCCGGGTTGTTTCAATTGCATTTTTCTACGGCGATTCAGGAAAAAGAGAGGCTGCTGACTTACGAAAACATGCTGGCCGATCTGGCGGAAAATGATTTTAAACTACGGATGCGATAAGCATAACACCTATGATTTCCGTTGAACGATCCGGGAATATTATTGCCGGATATTTTTCTCTCGCGTAAGGAGTATTCATGAAAGCACTGCTGTCCTGTTTGACTGTTGCGCTGATATTGTTCGGGTTGGCTGGAGATGTTATCAGCAATGATGAGGATCTTCTGCTTAGCGAACTGAAAAAGTGCGCCGATACAAAGTGCGCCGATGTCGAACGGGGCAGTCGCTGGGGTAAAATCGGACAGTATTACCTGGCGGAGAATCAGTTTTTATTTGCAGAGGCGTATTTGAAAAAAGCCGCAGGCGCCCTGGAAGAAGGCGCAGGACGAAATAAACAGGTCCTGGCGGTGATCCTTGATGATCTGGGCGTATCCCTGACGTATCAGCGCCGCTATTACGATGCGCTGAAATATCACGCCAGGGCCTGCGATATTTTAACATCGCAAAAGAACGCCTGCGAAGATCTGGGCCGGTGTCTTCACAATCAAGCCTATGCCCTGGAATTTGTCGGCCGCCTGAGCGAAGCCCAGAAAAATTATGATCAGGCTCTGGAAATATTGAAGTCTCTATCCGTTGAAAGCGACGATGCGCGAATGCGCAACCTGATGGCCAATCGCTATCGCTTGACGGAAAAAAAGGCCAATATCAGATGGCTGGAAAAACAGGACAGAGATAGTTTCGATGACTATATCCAGTTTTTAATCGAGGCCGCAAAAAACAATCCTGATAAAATCAAAGAAGTATTCGGCGGTGATCTTGAAGTCTATTTTCCAGGCTATCAAAAGCAGTTCGGCGAGGCTCATCAGGCGTTAACCCAAATGAGCAAAGATGATGCTTTAAATATATTGTCGGAACCGCTTCTGTTGGTGTCCGGCGCAGTATTAGCCGATAAAATTAACCGGGCGACGGCGTTTTATTTATTCAAAGGCGCGATTCTTCAGCACCTGGGGATGACCGGACAGGCGCGAACTGAATTCAATAAAGCAATTGAAAGCGATCCGGCCTATGCCGTTTCCTACGATATGCGCGCTCTGACCAATGATTACGCAAAGAATATTGACGACAGTATCGCCGATTATACCAAAGCTATCACACTGGACCCCAGGGACGTCATCGCTTACAACCGACGGGGCGTGGCTTATAAAGTAAAAAAAGAATTTCAACGCGCCATTGATGATCATCATGCGGCGCTCAAAATCAATCCTGCCTATTGCAAAGCCGCTTACAATAAAGGCGTTGTTTATGAGGTCAAAAACGATTACGACCGGGCGGTGACCGAGTATGAAAAAGCGCTGCAAATATGCCCCCGAAACAGCGCCATTTTAATCGGTCTGGGCAATGCCTGGATCAACAAGGGGAGCTTTGATAGAGCCATTGAATATTATTCCAGGGCAATTAAACATAAACCGGCGGAGGCCGAGGCCTATCGTCGGCGCGCTTTGGCCTGGGAATCCAAAAACATGCATGACAAAGCGCGGGAAGACTACAATATCGCGATGAAGCTGAATCCGAGAGATCAGCAATCCTATAGCGGGCGCGGCAACTGCCGGGTGGCTTTGGGTGATGTGAAGGGCGCTATTGATGATTATACGGAAGCCGCCCGATTGGATCCGAGATATGCGGATGCCTATTATAACCGCGGCGTCGCATGGCAAAGAAAAGGTGACATTACGCCTGCGCGGGAAGACTACAACAAAGCCATCGAACTGAATCCCCGAAATCCGCTTTATTTTCTTTCCCGGGGAAAATTACAGCACGCAAGTTTAAATTATGATCAGGCGATTGCTGATTACGGCACGGCTATTGAACTCAATCCCGGGTATGCCGAAGCCTATTTCAATCGCGCATCCGCCTATGCCGCAAAAAAACAATTTAACCTGACCTTGTCTGACCTGAATCAAGTGCTGGCGCTGAAGCCGGATGATGCCGGGGCCTATTTGTTGCGGGCGGACTGCTATCTGGATATGCAAAACAATGATCGAGCCGTTTTGGATTATAGCCACATTCTTAGTAGGGGCGGCGCGCAAAACGCCGGGATATTTTTCAAGCGAGGGCTTGCCTACCACAGGAGCGGTTTAATGAATCAGGCCATAAGCGACTTTGGCAGGGCCATTGAACTGGACCAAATACTGACGGAAGCCTACGTCATGCGTGCGATGATCTATTTTGCCAGAAATGATTTCGATCCCGCTGTTGCGGACTATACGAAGGTCATCGAAATCAATCCCCGTCATGCCATCGCCTATATCAACAGGGGCAATATTTATTCCAATAAGGGAGAACATGATCGGGCTTTGGCGGATTATGACAAGGCAGTAGCGGCGGATGTGAAATCAGTGGATGCCTACAATGCGAGAGGCCAGGTTTATGCTTTAAAGGGACAGTTTGCACAGTCCATCGCCGATCTGAACAAGGCCATAGAAATCAACCCGCAAAACGCGCAGAGTTATAAAAACCGGGGCGTAACCTATGGCCGCAAGGGCGATTATCCGTTGGCAATAGCTGATTTTGAGAAGTCGATGGAAATCAATTCCAGCGATTACGATGCGTATAACAGCAGAGGTTTTACTTATCGGCTGATGGGACGTCCCGATCTGGCGATTGAAGATTTCAATCGGTCGCTGGAGCTCAATCCCCGATATGCGTTAGCGTACGTCAATCGGGGCAATTACCATGCGCAAAAAAGAGAGGCTAATCGGGCCTGCGCCGATTGGAGCAGCGCTTGTCTGAACGGGATGTGCGGAGTCTCTAATCTCGCCCGCAACAAGGGGTTTTGCAAATAGTCTTAAAATCGGTAATCATGGCGGCCAACCGTCGTTCGAATGATGTCGTTTGTTGATTAACTCAAAAGGAGATAAAAATATGGATAAAAAATCAGTCGTGCTCATTTCGGGCTGTTCATCAGGAATCGGGTTGGCGCTGGCGCGTGAGTTTGCCTCCCGCGGATGCCGAGTGTTTGCTACGGCGCGCAAGCCTCAGGTGATTGAACATTTGAAGAAAGAAAAGATGGAAATTGCAGCACTGGATGTGACCTGTCAAAAATCCATCGACGCCTGCGTGGCGGAGGTCATCGCGAAGGCAGGGAAGATTGATGTGCTGGTGAACAACGCTGGATATGCGCTCATCGGGCCGATGATTGATCTGTCTATGGACGACCTGCGGCATCAGTTTGAAACCAATGTTATCGGGCTTGCCGCTTTAACCAAGGCTGTTGCGCCGCATATGATCAAACGGCGCTCCGGTCTCATCGTCAATATGGCGAGCGTGTCGGGGATTTGCGCCACACCGTTTGCCGGGGCCTACTGTGCATCAAAAGCCGCCGTTAATCTGCTTTCTGTGTCGTTGCGGATCGAACTTGCGCCTTTCGGCATTGACGTGGTGACGGTGCAGCCGGGCGCGATCAAATCCGGTTTCGGCAAGGCCGCAGCCGACAGCATCGAGCTTTCCGAAGATTCCGTTTATCAGCCGATCGCCGGCTATGTCCAGGCGCGCGCCTATGCGTCGCAGAAGGATCCGACGACGGCTGCGGAATTCTCGAAAAAACTGATCGACAAGCTTTTTCTTAAAAAGATTCCCAAAATTATCCGTCTGGGCAAGTCATCCGCGCGCCTGCCGTTGGTGGCTGCACTGCCTGTGGATCGGTTCGATCAGATCATGAGCCGGGGCTTCGGACTGAATAAATTAAAGAAATAAGGCTTAAATAATCATATGCTGCATCCGGATTTGATGGATTGGACTATCCGGTTGCAGCATACCTGAAAACAAGCCAGTTGTTTCTGTTCGATATTGTTCGCATTATTTAAATATAGCCCATGGTGCTTCCTGTTCCGCGTCCGTTTGCTTGATTTATTTTGTTTACGACTTATTTTATGCGGAAAGCAAGATGTGTTCATTAGTTCATCACCCATAACTTCTCAGAGGAGGTAAGTATGAAGAAAGCATGGATAACAGTTAGTTTAATCGTTTTTGTTTTGTCCGTTTGCTCTTCCGTGTTTGCCGCAGCTCACATTGCGGGAAAAGAAGTCACCTATAGCGAAAATGGTGTGACAATGAAAGGGTATCTGGCCTACAATAAAAAAATAGGGGGGAACAGGCCGGGTGTTCTGGTGGTGCATGAATGGTGGGGCCATAATGAATATGTCCGCAAGCGCGCCATGATGTTGGCTGAAATGGGTTATACAGCCCTTGCCGTTGATATGTATGGTGATGGCAAGCAGGCGGCGCACCCGGACGATGCGAAAAAATTTGCCGCCGAAGTAATGAAGAATGCCGAGACAGGTGAAAAAAGATTTAATGCGGCTCTTGCATTTTTGAAAAAGCAAAAAAATGTGGATCCGGACAGAATAGCCGCCATTGGCTATTGTTTTGGAGGCGGTGTGGTGCTGCATATGGCGCGCAAGGGTGTTGATCTCAAGGGGGTCGCAAGTTTCCATGGCAGTCTGGCAACGGCCAAGCCGGCCCAGCCCGGTGGTATTAAGGCAAAAATTCTGGTTTTAAACGGTGATGCTGATAAATTTACAACGCCTGAGCAGATTGAATCGTTTAAGCAGGAAATGAAAAAAGCGTCGGCTGATTTTCAGTTTATTTCATATCCGGATGCGATGCACAGCTTTACCAATCCGGATGCCGATACCTATGCAAAAAAATTTAATATGCCGGTAGGCTATAACGCCGATGCCGATCATAAATCATGGGCTGAATTAGATAAGTTCCTTGCCGGCCTGTTTAAAAAGTAATTGAACCTCAACGGTCTGAACCGGCCTGGAGGCCGCACGTCGTTGTTCAGGGGATGGATGGTGGCTCTATTTCCATGTTAGCTTGCCAAATCGGTTAATACTACATTGTTTTAAGAAAGGGAAAAACGTTATGCAGTTCACTTTTGCTCACAACAACTTCAATGTATTGAATCTGGAAAAAAGCCTGGCCTTTTATAAAGAAGCGCTGCAATTGGCGGAAGTACGACGCCATGAAGCATCGGACGGCAGTTTTATGCTGGTATTCTTAGGTGACGGCACAACGCCCCATCAGTTGGAGCTCACCTGGATGAAAGACCGCCGGGAGACTTACAATCTTGGCGACAATGAATTTCATCTGGCCTTTAAGGTCGATGATTTCGCCGCTGCGCATGCGCTGCATGAAAAAATGGGCTGCATTTGCTTTGAAAATAAGGCAATGGGGATTTATTTCATCAATGATCCGGATGATTATTGGATTGAAATCATTCCTCAAAAGCGTTAGGTCTGCTAAAATGGCTACTGCGAATAATGTCATTCGCGGCATGGCCATCAGGAAGAAAGGAGCAAATATATGAAGAGATTACTTTTTAAAATCGTATTTCTCGCGTTAGCGGTTTTGCTACCCGTTGTGGTTATGGCGGAAGTGCAGGTTCGTATTAATATCCCTCTGCCTCCGCCGATTATTTTCCCGGCGCCGCCTCATGTGGTGGTGATACCGGAAACCGATGTCTATGCGGTTCCCGATGTTGACGATGACATATTCTTTTATAGCGGCTGGTGGTGGCGTCCCTGGGAAGGGCGTTGGTATCGTTCGCGCTACTACGACAGAGGATGGGGACACTATAAAGGCGTACCATCCTTTCATAGGCATGTTCCCTCCGGCTGGCGCGGCGACTATCGGGATCGTCGATGGAGAGGCCACGAATGGGATCACCGGCCCATCCCGCACCGCGATGCCGAAAAGAACTGGCGGGGCTGGAAAAGAGACAAACATTGGGAAAAAGAAAATCACTGGGGCGTGAAGGGAATGGATCGTCGCGGGGATGATCGCGGAAAGCATCGCGGCCGGCCGGACAAGGGACCGAAAGACGGACCCGGCAAAGGCCCGCGTGACGGCGACCGGGATGACAGAGGTGACAAAGGAGATCGAGGTCGAGACAGACGATAGAGCATTTCTATCAACATCGGAATTTAAAATGCAGCCCTTGATGACGGGGGCTGCATTTTTTTTCATTTCTATGGTTTGGCGTTTTCAATAGATCTTTCTACTGGAGATATAGATCGACAGCGTATTTGATACCCCTTCTTTGGATGAAAGAGCTCAACGGATCGTTTTTAAACAGCTGATGCGCAGGGTGTGCAAATATTGATTGATTTTTACAAAATTGTCCTTTAAAGTTCACGCCGTAAATGGGTTTGTCTCAATCCGGTTACCGTAGTTTTCAGGATGCCAGCGATTTCACCTCCAGTCCTTAATTCACTACGTTCAAATCAAATGACAATGCCCGTGGCATTACGAATGAACAGACGGGCAAGAAAAACAACAGACAGGGGGAGCGCCAATTGAACATTGACAAGAAAATTTTAAATGATGAAAACCTGCAAAAAATCAAAGCCCTTAATAATTCCAACGTGGAACGAATTGTCGAGGAGTTTGTGAATTTATGCAAACCGGCCAAAGTATCCGTCATTTCCGACAGCTTTCCTGACATTGGTTACGTCCGCCAGCAGGCGCTGGAACTGTGCGAGGAAAAGCCGCTGTCCATGACGGGGCATACCGTGCATTTCGACAGTTTCCATGATCAGGGACGCGACAAAAAGAATACCTGCCTGTTGGTGACGCCCGACATGAAAGTCTCCAAAATTATTGATGTCAAAGACCGTGAGGAAGGGCTCAAAGAAGTGTATGGCATTATGGACGGTATCATGAAAGGCAAGGAATGCTTTGTCCGGTTCTTCTGCCTGGGGCCGCTCAATTCACGTTTTTCCATTGCAGCGCTGCAGATCACCGATTCCGCTTATGTTTGCCACAGCGAGGACCTGTTGTATCGTGTGGGCTATGAGCAGTTTAAAAAGCTCAACGGTTCTGATGATTTTTTCTATCTGGTCCATTCCGCAGGCGAGCTTGACGAACGAGGCAATACCAAGAATATTAAAGATCGCAGAATATTTATCGATGTGCTGGGGAAAAAGGTTCTGACCGTCAATAACCAGTACGCGGGCAATAGCGTGGGCTTAAAGAAGCTGGCGCTCAGGCTTGCGATTTACAAGGCCAATAAAGAAGACTGGCTCACCGAGCATATGTTTGTTATGGGCTTGAAGCCGGAAGGCAAAAAACGCGTGACCTATTTTACCGGCGCGTTTCCCAGCGCTTGCGGTAAGACATCCACGGCGATGGTTCCGGGGCAGCAGATTATCGGTGACGACATCGCCTACATTCGGCATGGCGATGACGGCAAGGCGTACGCGGTCAACATCGAGCAGGGCATCTTCGGCATTATCGAAGACGTCAATCCCATCGATGATCCGGTCATTTATGAAGCGCTCACCACGCCGCGCGAACTGATCTTTTCCAATATTCTGGTCAAAGATGACAAGCCCTACTGGCTGGGGATGGGACAGATTCTTCCCGAGGAAGGGCATAATTTTTCCGGGGAATGGAAAAAGGGCAAGAAAGACGACAAAGGCAACGAAATCCTGCTGGCCCATAAAAACGCCCGCTACACCATACGTTTGAGCGAGCTTAAGAATGTGGACCCGAAACTCTATGATCCCGAAGGAGTGCCCATCAGCGGGATCATATACGGCGGACGTGATTCAGATACATCCGTTCCGGTTTATCAGAGTTTTGACTGGGCGCACGGTATGTTCATTGGCGCCTCATTGGAATCGGAAACCACCGCAGCCACGCTGGGTGCGGTCGGCGTGCGGGAGTTATCCCCCATGGCCAATCTGGATTTCCTGGTGGTTCCGCTCGGCACCTATCTGAGCAATCATCTAAAATTCGGAGATCGATTAATCGTCAAGCCAATGGTCTTCGCTACCAATTACTTCCTGAAAGCCGATGGAAAGTTTTTAAACGAGAAGGTGGATAAGAAAGTCTGGCTGATGTGGATGGAAGGGCGGGTTCACGGCGAGTATAGCGCGATTGAAACGCCGATCGGTTATATACCGAAGTATGAAGACATCGCGAAACTGTTCATTCAGATATTTGGAAAGAAATTTTCACGCGAGGAATATGATCAACAATTTTCTATCCGGATCGATAAATTCCTGGAGAAACTGACCCGTGTGGAAAAAGCGTACAACGAAGAAGAAAATATTCCCGGCGAATTTCATGCGATGATGGACATGCTGAGAAATCGCCTGAATGCGGCCAAGGAAAAAGCGGGTAAAGCAGTTATTTTGCCTGGCGAATTCGCTTAGACTTTAGTTGTTAAATTATTTCATCATTAAAAAAGCCCCGTCTCTCCGACGGGGCTTTTTTAATGAGTCATTTGTTCGCTTAAACGTTATCTATCGATTTATGGCCTCAGCTTGCTTTTGATGTCCGGCCGATCGGCAAGATCGGTTGTGTAA
>CAZJMX010000054.1:0-18984 GCA_964547345.1 uncultured Smithella sp.
AACAGAGCAATATAAGGTTTCAAAAAAACCTATTTTTCAGGACGGACTAATTAACTTTCTCCCTGGGAATATGACGGACAACGCCCTGTTTCTTATTTTTTTGTGCGTACAAAATTATTTAATGACACGCGACGAATATTACAACTTCCTGAAAACAACGCAAGAAAAAATAAGAAAACCCAGGCGATGGGCGATAGGCTGTGGGTGATGGGTGCCGGCTTGCAGCTCACAGATCGTAGCTGATGGTAGATGGTAGGTGGTGGTGCGTGGTTCAGGGTTGACAAGGAAGAAAAAACAAGACAGGAACAATGTGCTATTTAAGAATCGTTAAGATTCATCATCCCGCCGCAGCGGGATGATGAATGACATTTTTCCATTTATGACAAGGAGTGCTTCATGAAAGATGTATATCAGCGGCTGGCCGAATTTCTGGATACCTTCCCCCAACGATTTCCTGTGAATACGGAATCAGGAATTGAACTGAAAATTCTCAAACACATTTTTAAGCCGGATGAGGCGGAGATATTCATGAAGCTCAAGCCGCAGCTGGAAACAGCCGCGGAAATCGCGGCGCGAATCGAAAGCACGCCCGAAGAAGCCCAACAAAAACTCTTTGAAATGTCCAAAAAAGGGCAGATCTTCCGCGCGGGCAAAGAAGGCAACCACAAATATATGGCAACGGCGTTTCTGGTGGGAATCATAGAATTTCAGATGAACCGCATGACGCCCGAATTAGCCAGAGATTTTCAGGAATTCGAGACGATTCTTTACTCATCCACCTGGTTGCGCGGCACGACCCGCGATCTGCGGACGATTCCGATTATGGAGGCGGTGGCTTCCACAGCAGAGGTCATGCCCTATGAACGGGCCGAGGAAACCATCCGGTCCGCCAAATACATCGCGATTTCCGATTGCATGTGCCGCAGGCTCAAAGGGCTGCTCAATGAACCGTGCAGCCATCCGGTCGAGGTCTGCTTTCATTTTGGAAGCGGATCGCACTACTTTGTGGAAAACGGGATGGGCCGGTATATCTCGGCCGATGAGGCGATGGCGATTTTTAAAAAAGGAAAAGAGTCCGGCCTGGTCTGCCAGATCAGCGCCTCGCAGGACCCTAACGCCCTGTGCATGTGCTGCGCCTGCTGCTGCGGGCCACTTAGGGCCTGTAAGGACTATGCCCGGCCGTCCGAGATGGTAAACAGCAGTTTCTTTGCCCGGGTGTCCGAAGAGGATTGCACCGGATGTGAAGCGTGCGTTGAGAGCTGCCCGATGGCGGCCATCACCATTGACGATGTCGCCTGCGTCAATCCGGATCGCTGCATTGGTTGCGGCGTGTGCGCCATGAATTGTCCGATGGAAGCCATCAAGGTTTTCCGCAAGGAAAAGGACAAGGAGTTCTTACCGGAAAAGGATGTGTTCAGTGCAACCATGGCGATTTATCAGCAGCGCCGAAGTCAGTAGGCAGCCACAGAAAACCTGTGAGCGCCATACCTGAAAATTAAAGAAATTAATGACGACGGTTCTATTTGAAGTCAACCATTCAGCAAAATAAACAGAACGGTTAGAATGTATACGACGGCAAGGAGCCTGTTTTGAGTCATGAAAACCAGCCAAAATGAAATTTGCCGCTGCCCGTGGGTGGATTTGACCAAACCTGATTATGTTGCCTATCACGATAAAGAATGGGGCGTCCCGGTTTATGATGACAGGTTAATATTTGAATTTATGTCACTGGAGGCCGCCCAGGCCGGTTTGAGCTGGTACACCGTTTTAAAAAAGAGAGAGAATTACCGCATTGCCTTTGAAAATTTTCAACCCGAAAAGGTTGCCAAATTTGATGAATCACGGATTGTAACGCTGCTGCAAAATCCCGGGATCATCAGAAACAGGCTGAAAATCGAATCGGCCATCAACAACGCGCGCCGATTTCTGGACGTGCAGGGAACCTTCGGCAGCTTTGCAAAATATATCTGGAATTTTGTCGACGGCAAACCCAAAATCAACACCATCCGCAAACTATCGGATTATCCCGCAACAAGCAAAGAGTCGGACGCCTTGAGCAAAGACCTTAAAAAAAGAGGTTTTAAATTTGTGGGCTCAACCATTTGCTATGCGCATATGCAAGCAACCGGCATGGTCAATGATCACATTTTCGATTGCTTCAGAAAAAAAGAGATTATTGAAATATACGATAAATGACCGGCCTGCCGGCGCTAAATTAACGGTTCTTCCTGCATTGCCTAACGCAGCCGCTCTTTGGCCTCGTCGAATACCGGCTGATATTTATCATAGCCCGAAGGCAGGGCAATGCCGCCGTCAAAGCGCAGGGCATTCTGAAAGCTGGCGACTCCTTTCAAATGGAGCTTTCTCGCCTCGTTGATATTGGCCGGATTGATCCGCGCCAGATGGCTGACTCCCAGGTATACATAGGCTGAAGCGATATATTTGGACCCCCGTGTTTTTGTCGTTTTCTCAAAAAGGGTTGCAGCCTCATCAAATCGTCCGCGATCAAACAGTGCCTGAGCTTTCTTGTAACCGTCCTCACCCGGATCAATATCTTCTTCGATCTCGTCCGGGGAATCGGTGACGGCTTTTTCTTCTATTTTATCTTTTATGGATCGTGGCGGTTTCATCTTTTCCTGGAGACTGGCAATAACCTTTTTCCCTTTCTGGTCCAGCGCCATCAAAGCCGCATCTCCCGGATTATCGCGCAGTCCCTGATCCACGGCTGTTTTGAAGGAGCTGATCAGCTTGGAAATCTGTTGCTTATTCTTCCGGTAAGCTGCGGATCGGTCAGCGGCTTCTATCGAGCGCAGCAGCTCTTGGGCGATTTTTTCTTTGGCGCGGGTTTCTTCTTCGATCAATCGCCAGGCAGATGCGATTAACCGCCGCAACTGCCATTCGTCAAAATCAGGGGTCGTAAGCCGGGAAAGAAGATCGCGGAACTTGTCCCAATCCTTTTGCGCGAGTGTCGATTCGGCTTCCTGAATCCGGGGGAGCATTTTTTCGCTGATCTGTTTGGTAAGCGCGTCACAGGTCTTGGAAACATTGCCAAACGCCTGATCAAGTTCGGATATACGCTGACAGGCGCGCATGGCCAGGGCCGGATGCTTTTCTTTTTCCGAATGAAGAATGGCGCGCTGCATGTTGATATAGGAACGAAGGGAGGCATCGGTGTTCTGGGCGATCGTTTTTGACCACTTTTTTGCCTCCTGGGAATTTTCCGGTATGCCGCCTGCGCCTTTGTACAATTCATGTAATTTGACCTGGGCCTTGATTTCCATTTCCGCGCTTGAACGATACCAAGCCAGTGCTTCATTGGGATTTACCGGCGCCACTTTTCCCTCAAGATAGATGTTGGCCAGGGCAAACTGGGCCTTCGTGTCTCCCTGCTGGGCGGCTTTCTGATACCACTTCAGGGCTTCCTGGGGATTGACAGGCAGGCCCACACCTTCCCGGTACATCCAGCCTAAGGTATACTGCGCAATTGGGTTTCCTTTCTCCGCGCTGAGCCTGTATTTTCTAATTCTCTTTAAGAATTCCTGCCCAAGTCCTTTGTCCTTCAGATAGACCAGGGCCAGCCAAATCTGTGCCTTTTCCTGACCCTGTTCGCCGGATCTAAAAAGCCATTTCAGAGATTCGGCCGAGTTGGGGTGGACCCCGACACCCCGTTCATACATGACTCCCAGATAAAACTGCGCTTCCGGGTCATCCTGCTTTGCCGCAAGCCCATACCATTGGGCGGCGAGCGCCTGATCTGCGTGAACGTCTACGCCAAACTCATTTATTTCTCCGATCAGAACCTGGGATTTTGCATCACCCCTTTGTGCAGACAGTTGAAGATGATGGACATCCTCCTTCGTTAACTTGGCAGGCATACAGGAACTGAGGCAGAAAGCCACCGCCCAAGGCAAACAGATGAGTAGAAATATTTTAATAGGTCTTATAAACAGCATGCGGGGAGATTACCTTTGTCATACCCAAAAAGCAAGGAACAGTGTTTTTTTATGATGATGCATAAAAAATAGGATTGAATAATTTCGCGCGTTATGCTTAATTTTCTTTAAACGTATCAAGATATTAGGTCTTCGGGATAAAAGTATGTCCGATAGTGAAAAAACGATTCAGAGTATCGCGCAAATCCATGGCTTTGAGATCATCGGCCTGATTTCAAATAAGGGAGGGATGGCCGATGTCTATGAGGCGTATCAATTATCCGTCGGCCGACGGGTTGCCGCCAAAAAACTCAAGTCCCGTTTCATCAATGATGAGAATATTAAAAGCAGATTTGAGAAAGAGGCAAAACTGCTCGGGCAGTTGAACCATGCCAACATTGTACAGGTGATTGATTTCAGCAATGAACATCTCACACTGATCATGGAATTTATCGAGGGTAAGCCCCTCGATGAACTGCTCTCCGAGAAAGAAAAAATATCTATTGAGGAGGCTTTACGGATCATTTCGGAGGTTCTGGCCGGCCTGCATTACGCGCATCAACACAACATCATCCATCGCGACATCAAGCCGGGAAATATTTTTTTAACCGATGACGGCCGGACAAAAATAGCCGACTTCGGGATTGCCAGCATCGTGGGCGGAAATGAACAAGCTCCTGAGACAGAGAAGGTGAACTGGGTCGGCACCCCTTCTTACATTTCACCGGAGCAGCTTACAGGAGAAGAAACAGGCCCCTGGTCGGATATCTACTCGGTGGGTATCACCCTCTATCGACTGGCGACCGGAAAGCTTCCTTTTGTCAGCGATAATGTCATTCAGACCGCCGTGATGCATCTTAAGGAAATCCCCGTCCCCCCCCAGGAAATTGCGCCCCTGATCTCATCGGAATTAAGCCGCATCATTCTCAAAGCCATTGCCAAAGATCCTGCGGATCGCTTTTCCACCGCACTGGCTTTCAAAGAGGCAGTCGACAGGCTTCTTCACCCCCGGAAGGACAAGGCCTATTTGCAGGAAGCGAAGGCGGAATGGGAGAAATCCGGACAGGAGCGCACGACGGAAAGAAAGCGCCGTTTGTTGAATTCCATCAAACTTTCTCAAATGGCGCTTGCGGAGAACCCCGATTTGCCGGGAGCCCAGCAAGTCCTGAACGACGCCCGCGATGATTTGAAAAAAATCAAGCGGAAAGAATATATCATTCTCGGCAGCACCACCCTCATTTTTGCGGCAGTCATTGTCTCTTTAATTTTACAATTGTCCAGCGGCGTCGGTAAGCTGGACGTTTTCACCAGCGAAGCAGCCGATGTTTACCTGGATGGCGCTAAGATCGGGACGGCGCCTTTCGTCTTTCAGAATATACCCTCAGGCCGTCATAAAATTGCGGTGGATCAACCCGGTTTTTATCGGTCTCCGGAAAAAGACATCGTGATCGAAAAAGGGAAGCTGCTGACCCTCAACGAGGTCATTCCCAGCAGCGGTATGGTCATGATCACGTCTTCCCGGCCCGGCGTAACGGTCAAAATCGACGGCGCGGATAGCGGGCAGACGCCCCTGTCGAAAAAGCTCATCATCGGTCGCCACAGCATTGAAGTGGGTGGCGTAACCAAGGCGGTGGTGATTCAGGAGAATGATCATCTGACCGTAGCTTTCTAACGCATCTTGCGGGATTCGCCTGTCTTATGATACAAAGGCTCTGACTCAAAAACAGTTGCAAAGACCAATGGTCTCGTTTCACGCTGACACCAGGAGGGATACTTGATATTAACTGCCGGGGGAAAAACCGATCAGGGTCTGGTGCGCGCCAAAAACGAAGATCATATTTATCTCAATGCGAGACTCGGCCTGGTTGTCGTGGCCGACGGCATGGGCGGACACACCTCCGGAGAAACCGCAAGCAAGCTGGCGGTCAAGACGCTTAGCGATTTTTTTCAGAAAGGCCCTCAGGCGATTAGTCATTATGATTCTTCTTACTCCGAAACAACAAACAGGCTCAACGCCGCCATCATGCTTGCCAACCAGATCGTCTATAAAGCCGCGCAAAACTCGCCCGGATTAAGCGGTATGGGGACAACTCTTGCGGCTGCCATGCTTTCAGGGAATCAATTAAGTTTCGCCCACGTAGGCGACAGCCGCGTATACCTGGTAAGATCCGGCAGTATCGAGCAGTTGACCGAGGATCATTCCTTTGTCCAGGAACAAGTCAGGCAAGACAGGATCACAAGGGAAGAAGCGGCGCGATCCGTGATGAAAAATATTCTAACCAAAGCCGTGGGAATCGATTCGGAAGTCAGTGCGGATTTAGGCGAGCTGACCGTCCTCACCGGCGACATCCTGCTTTTATGCAGCGACGGCCTTTATAACATGGTTTCGGATGATGAGATCCTGGAGATCATTTCCCGCGCGGGCAACGTGCATGCCGCAAGTGAAATTCTGATCGACACGGCTAACGATAATGGCGGCAAGGATAACATTTCGGCAATTGTCGGTTATATTTATAAAGAAAAATGGTATTCATCTTGGTCAACGTTTGTTGACACTTTTCGGAGGTGACGGATGGCAAAGATCTTACTGAAATACAAGGATGCGGTTGTCCAGGAGACTGTTCTGGATAAAGGAATCGTGGGGATTGGCAGAAAACCGGACAATAACATCATCATCGATAACCAGGCCGTATCCGGGCATCATGCCATCATTGAGGCACAATGGAATCAGTTATTCATTGAAGATTTAGAAAGTTTGAACGGAACCTATCTCAATGGCCAGAGAATTAACAGGGCGGAACTTTTTAACAAGGATGTCATCCTCATCGGTGTCCACGCGCTGGAAATTGTTTTTGATAAAGAACGGCTTCCCGACCTGAAGGCCGCAGTCGGGCGTGGACGTTCCATGTCTGAAACGGTTGTCATCACGCCCGAGGAGCAAAAGAAAATTATCCTGGCAGCCAATAAGACGATCCCTGATGTGCTGGGTGGTTTTCTGGTCATCAAAGGATCAAGCGAGCATAAAGACTATGTCATTAAGGAAAAGATTTCCACCATCGGTAAAGAAAAAGGCTCGGCTATCCGGCTGAAAGGTTTTTTCGCTCCCAAACGGGCAGCGCTCGTCAACCGCCGGAAAGAAGGATATTTCATCACGCCCACCGGAAGTAAAACCATCAAAGTCAACGGCAATGCCATTGATCACCGTCATGACCTGAAAGACGGCGATATTGTGGAGATCGGCAGGCTGAAATTGCAGTTTTATGTTAAAGAGGCGCACATCAAAAAATAATTTGAGCAGCCTATATTCCCAAACCTCCCGGCTCTTCAAAATGAGCGGATGATTGGCTCTTGCTTCATTTTCCACTGCCTTTTGCAGATACAGAAAGGCATCGTCCCCTTCCGCGGATAGCCGGACCAAAGACGATGCCTTTTGTGTTGCCACGCTTATCTTTATCACCTCTTGCCAGCTTTTTTTCTGCCGCCACTTCTTGTACAAATTCTATTTCATCAGAAATCTTGCTTTCCGATGTGATTTTAGTGAACCCGCTTACTTGATGCTGCGCAATTCCCGTCGCAGTATTTTACCCACCGCACTTTTGGGCAGCGCATCCAGGAACTGGATGGTCTTCGGTCTTTTGAACGTGGGTAAATGTTCTTTGCAGAAGTTCAGAATGTCTTCTTCTGTGGCCGCGCCCGGTTTCTTGAGTGCGACAAACGCCTTGACGGCCTCGCCGTACACCGGGTCGGCTATACCGATCACGCCAGCTTCCAGAACAGCGGGATGCATATACAGAATATTCTCTATTTCCTTGGGATAAATGTTTTCTCCGCCCCGGATGATCAAATCTTTTTTGCGGTCGGTGATAAAGAAGTAACCGTCTTCATCGACGTGTCCGACATCCCCCGTATGCAGCCAGCCATTGCGAATCGCGGACGCCGTCTCTTCCGGTTTGTTCCAGTAGCCTTTCATTACGCCGGGGCCTTTAATGACAATCTCGCCGGTCCCACCCACCGGAAGTTCGCGGTCTTTGTCGTCGAATATTTTGATCGTGTTGCATTTCTGATAGCACTTTCCGATGGAGCCGTATTTTGGCGGCCGCCGTCCTGCAACATTGCCGCAGTTAACCGTCGTGGCTTCACTCAAGCCATACCCTTCCCAGATATCGTTTTTGTATTTTTCCCTCCACGTACGGGCTACTTCCAGCGGCATCGGCGCCGCGCCGCAGATGCAGGTTTTAAGTGAGCTTAAATGATATTTCGAGGCGGAGGGATGGTTGAGAATCTGAATATACATGGTGGGAACACCCCGGAAGTCCGTGACGCCATACTTGTCGATACACCTCATGGCCTCTTCGGGATCCCAGCGATTGATCACAACCAGTTTTCCTCCCGTCAGAAACTCGAGATTCAGGGCGAAAACCCCATAGCCGTGGAACAAAGGAAGGGTGATCAGCGATACCCGGTGACGGCTGAGGCCGAAAACTTCGCCTTCCTTTTCCTCTTTTTTTGCCTGCCCACCGTCTTGTTCACGCATGACGCCACGGACAGATACCCCCCACGCATCGAGCAGGACCAGATCATAATATCCCGTCACATGCGTGTACCAGTTGTAATGGGTGAGCATGACGCCTTTCGGATTTCCGGTGGTGCCGGCCGTATAGATCATCACGGCCGTGTCATCATTGTCCGTCTCGGTGATCGCCAGTTGATCCGATTCCTGTTTTGTGATTTCGTCATAGGCAAGCGCACCCTCCGGCACAGAGTCGCCGCATAAAATAACATGCTTGAGCTCGGGCGCCTCCTTGCGGGCATTGCTGATATTATCGAGATAATCAGGCGAGCTGATTAACGCGGATAAGCCTGCATCTTTATAGATATAAGCCAGTTCGGGTATTTTAAGTGTTGGATTGACGGGAACCAGAATCGCCCCGATTTTGAAAGTTGCAAAAAAAGTCTGAATGAGTTGAGGGCAGTTGAGCAGTTGAACACCTATGCGGTCGCCCTTTTTGATGCCCAGTTTTTTCAAGGCATTACCCAATCGGTTGACTGTGCGATTCATCTCAACGTTGGTATGCCATTTCCCCTCAAAATAAACAAATTCATATTCGCCGAACCTCTGGATATTGTCGTCTGCCAAGCGCCCAATGTTCATGATCCTCGCCCTTTCTTAAGAATTATTGTTCCGAATATTCAATTTTTAAGTTTTTTGGAACAACTGCAGGCCATGAAACAACCTGTCCGCACCACACCAAACAGCGCGATATGGATAAGGCTAGGTATTGCCCAGCAATTGATAAAAAAGATTCGTTGTCATCGATATATTCGTAGCCGTGCCGAAAACAAAATTTCTGAACATGTGTGAAAGATTGTCATACTCCTGCTGAAGCGCCCGACTATCCAAGATATCCGCCTGAAAGCGTTTCGATGTCATGACGGATGCGGATAACGGTTCATGGCCGAAAGCCATGAACGGGATCTTTCCAAAGACATCGTCGACGCCCAGGGACAGGAGGTTAACATCCCCCTTGGGGCCCTTGCCGATGATATCGGCTGTCCCCTCTCTAATGATGTAAAGATCCGTATTATTTTGAAATCCGCTCTCAAAAACCTTGTCCTTCGATAATGCTTTTGAATAATTCCCGATATAGGCGCCGACGGCATTGTCGTTTATCGGTCGCAATCTGTTATCCAGGCTAAGAAGGATCTTTCTGAAATCCTGTGATAACGCCGAATATTCCCGATGAAGGGCATCGGCATCCAGAATGCACAGCTGGACGTTGCCTTCGGCAATCGCCGTGGCGCTCCGTCCATAATCGCCGCCGTAGATCAGCGACCGGATGGTCCCTAAAAAACATCCTTCTCCAAGCCTGGCCAGGGTTATGGGGCCCTCCGACGTCTCCCTGATGATCCTGACCGTACCGTCGGCTATGGCCCACAGCCACTTGCCGTATTCTCCCTCCTTCACAATCGTCGCGCCGTCAGGGTAAGAATATTCTCCTGTGACATAAAGATAATCCACCGGGGGCCCTTTAAGAGGATGGACAAAATCCACGTTCATGCTGTCAGGGCCTGTTTCTTCCATGTCTTGCCGATAGAGATGATCCGGGCCGACCTTGGCGATCTTTCCGTCATCGAGCAACCTTGATGCATCCAGAACGATCTCCATCATGCTCTTATGGATATCAGGTTCAATCCCGATTAATGCCTCTTCCGAAAAATCATATTTTCCGTCGGTCCATCCGAAAAGGGCGTAGGCGGCCTCACTCCCTTTCATCTGGCCGTAGTAGGCGTTAACCGGATTTCCGCCGATAAAATAGACAAAACCCGCATCTGCCGAATATTTACTGCGCAAGGTCAGTTTTCCCGTACAATTATTGCCTCCGAGCAGCTGAAAAACATCGGCAAGAGATAAGAAAAGCAGGCTTCCGGAGAACACGATATTATCTGTCATGGCAACTCATTTCCATCCTTATGATCATTCCTGTTTGCACATGGCAATATAGGAAACGGGGTCTTGTCTGTCAAGGAAATCTTGGCCTCAAGATCAGAATGCGGTCTTAGTAAACCATACGGTCTTTCCTGATTTTAATGTCAAGATTGATTAAAATCGGCATTATTTCGATTCAGCCAGCTTTCTTTGCAACTGCCGAAGGGTGACGCCGAGAATTTGCGCCGCCTCACGGCGATTGCCTCCGGTAGAATCCAACACAAACAGCACGTGAGCCGTGTCATTTTCTTTAAGTGTACACAGGCTGCGGCAAGACAACGAGACGTGTGCCGCAGGCGCGCCATTTCCTCCCAGATGCTCAGGCGTGATGATCGGACCATCGGCCAGCAAAACGGCGTTTTCAACGATTTGCGACAATTCGCGGATATTTCCCGGATAATTTTTATGTGTCAGCAGATTGATGGCTTCAGGACTGAAACCGGAAATTTTCTTCGAATGGCGGGTGCAGGCGTTATTCAAAAAATGCGCGGCAAGCACAGCCACGTCGCCTCTGCGATCCCGAAGCGGCGGCAGACAGATATGGGCCGATTTGAGCCGGTACATTAAATCGATGCGGAACTTTCCTTCCTGACAGGCGCTATCCAGATTGGTATTGGTTGCGGACACCAGCCGCACATCGACGCGCACGGGACTTTGCGCACCCAGGGGGGTGAAGGTTTTCTCTTCCAGCACACGCAGCAACTTCGATTGCAGGCCGATCGGCAGCTCACCGATCTCGTCGAGAAAAAGCGTCCCGCCGTCCGCCTGTTCAAAGAATCCCGCATGGCTTCCCTCTGCGCCGGTAAACGCGCCCCTGGCATGCCCGAAAAACTGGCTTTCAAACATCGTTGCCGGAATAGCGGACACATTGACCGCGACAAAAGGTCCGGAAGGCGCGGGGCCCGCGCGGTGAATGCCGCGCGCCATCAATTCCTTGCCGGTTCCCGATTCACCGGTGATCAGGACCGGGTTGCCGCTTCGGGCCATCACCTGCGCATACGAAATCAGCGCTTTCATCTGTTTGTCCTTTGTCACCGTATCGGCAAACGCAGGCGGAATATCCGCCACTTCACAACCGGCATTGATGGACAAACCGGCCAGAAGCCCTTTTCGTTCATAGGCCCTTTCGATGGATAAAAAGAGCAGTTCGTTGTCCACGGGTTTAACCAGGTAGTCACAAGCCCCCTGCCGCATCGCCCGCACGGTGGTCGGAATGTCATCTACCGCCGTCAGGATAATAAACTCCGTTTGCGGGCAAAAGGGCTTGGTGGATTCCAGCACCTGCATGCCGTCGATATCCGGCATGAGTAAATCCAGTAAGACGATATCAAAATTCTCGTGGCGAATTCTTTTCATGGCTTCACGGCCGTTGTCGCAAATTTCGACATTCTTGATGCCGTGCCATTTGAGAATTCGCTTCACGGAGGAAAGGGACACCTCTTCGTCATCAACAATCAGAATCTTCATAGCTGCTGTCTCCCCAGGTCATGGATGATCTTATGGAGTTTATCAATGGAAAAAGGTTTGTGCAGTGTATAATCCGGCAGGGTCTTCACCTGCGGCGCAGGCTTGAGCGCCTTGCGATCCGTTGAATAAAGCATCACGGGCAGAAGCGGAAATTTTGCCCGGATCTTTTCTAAAAGTTCCCAGCCGTCAAAACCCTTCAGGCGAACCTCAGAGATGATCATATCCACCTCCGGATTTTCCATGAGAAAATCGAGAATATCCTGGGGCTTGTCCTCGGCTTCCGAACGCCAGATCACCGCATCCACAAAATTGGCTTTGAGCTCCTTGAGATATTTCACATTATGATCCACACACAAAATGGCCGGATATAGATTGATGTCCGTCTCGCCGTCTGCCGGCAGATAAATGGAAAAACGGCTCCCCTTGCCGGGACGCGACAGAACACTGATCAGGCCGTGATGCTCCTTGATCAACCCGTAGGAAATGGAAAGCCCGAGCCCCGTGCCTTCGCGATCCCGCCTCGTCGTGAAGAAGGGATCGAAAATATGCCCCATGATCTCGCGTTCAATTCCTTTCCCGTTGTCCTCAATATCCACAACCACTGCATTCAGGCGTTCGACATACCGGCAGCGGATTTTGATTGTTCCCTTGGTTCCGGCGGGAATGGACTGATGTGCGTTGATCAGCAGGTTGGCGATCACCTGCTCGATTTTCTGAAAATGACCAACAACGGGTGGAATGTGTTCGGCAATTTCCTGATCAATCCGCGACACGGTTCTTCTCACTTGCGCGCCGACGATCATCAGCGCGCCCGCAATCACCTCCTGCACAGACACCGGTTTCTTCTGGCTGGTTTCATCGGACCGGGAAAACTCCTTCAGGGACGTGATGACCCGGCTGATGCGGTTGGCGCCGATTTTAAAGGCCTGGATGATCTCCCGCATGTTGCTGCAGACTTCTTCATACGACAGGCCGCGCTTTTCCCAGTCCGGGTGGTGGGCACTGTTGCGCGAAAGAATGGTTTCCACCGTATTCCAGATTTCTTCGAGCACCGGCACATTGTAGGCGATGAAACTCACGGGATTGTTGATCTCGTGGGCGACGCCCGCCACCACTTCGCCAAGCGCCGTGAGCTTGTGGGTTTGAATCATCTGCTGAAGGCGCAATTCCCCCTCCTGTCGGATGCGCTTATCCTCCGTAACATCCTGCCACGCGCCGACGATGTAGCTGGTCGTACCGGTAGGGAGCTGGACCACCCGCCAGTAATCCGAAAACCAGCGGTAGGAATCATCCATCACCCGGAACCGGTAACTGTAGCGATGCGTCCCTTTGGCCCGCTCGCTTTCCAGCTCGCCAAGAATGCGCGCCCGGTCATCCGGATGGATATGATCCGCCCAGAAATTTTCAGCTTCGATAAAACATTGCGGCGGGTACCCGGTGATTTCCTCGATGGTGTTGCTCACAAACGTGATGCCGAATCCGCCTTCCGCCCTGCGCGTGTAAGAGATGATCGGCAGCGATTCCAGTAGCAGCGAGAGATGATCCGTGGTTTGCTTGAGTGCCTTTTGCGTTTCGTGACGCTCCATCAGTTCCGATAAAAGCGCTTCGTTGGCGCGCGCCAGTTCGGCTGTTCGCAACTGCACCCTTCGTTCGAGGTCTTCGCGGGCAGCCACCAGCGCCTCTTCCGTTTTCTTGCGCTTGGTGATGTCTTCCAGCGTCTCGATGGCGCCGACCAGATCGCCTGCAGCATTGCGGATAATGGCCGCCGTAAAACGCAGCCACTTGCCCTGATCGCCCAGCTCCGGAAAAAAGTCGGTGGCCTCATAGGCTTCCTCAAGCAGTTTGGATTTGATATATTTGCCGGTGTACCACTGGGGGATTCTTTCATATTCGCGGCTGACCAGAAGATCGGCCATGCAGGGACGTTTCTGGCTGTAGAAGGCTCGCCACTGCTGTGTGGTGCCGATGACTTCATCGGCTCTGATTTTACTTAACTCCTCAAGCGCCTTATTCCAGTAAATAATGCGGTGATCTTTACCGATCACAAATGCGGGGATGGGAGAACCGTCAATAATGCTGCGGAGACGCTGTTCGCTTTCCTTGTGTTCCTTTTCGACGCGTTTTCGTTTGACTTCCGATTGTTTAAGGTCTTTGAGTTGCCTTCGAAGGTGTTGAATTTCGCCTGCGAGATCATCGTCCGCTTGCCGCCTGTCCTTCATGAACCCACCCTATACCTGAAGTTGAGAGTTAACATGAATCTTGAGGCCAAATAGCCCGCTCCGTCCGCGCTCAGGAGTCCACCAGAATAATATCGATGCGGGAGACTACATTGGCTTTGCGGTAGAAGTCAAACACTTCTTTTGCGCCTCTCATCCTTTTTACTTTCGTTGAATGCCCGGCATTCATTTTTTCCAAACCACGAGAAGCGCGCCTGTAAACGTCAGGAGCGCCCCGGCCATGCGAACAGCGCTCACCGGAATGTTTTCATAATGGGCATCCCATAAAATGCCGACCAGTATCTGACCGGCAATCACCCCCAGGAACACAGGCAGCGTGCCCACCTCCATGATCATGAGCGGGATGATAAACACAAAGCTAAACCCGATGATGCCGGGGAGAAGATACCACCACTCAAAGGGCTGACCTTTTTCTTTGTTGAATAATACAACATCGGGAAACCAACCCGGAAAATAATAAGCCAGCAAAAAAATCAACGCCGCGCACAGGGCCACCATCACGCCGTTGATCAGACCTGCCATGCAAAGCCCGTTGGTTTGCGCAATCGTTTTATTCAACCCGGCCTGGATCACACCGGCGCCGCCCAGAAGAATCGGCAACAATTTGATCACTTTCATTGAACGCACCCTTTATTGTACAATTTTTTTTCACACCAACATTATTGTTTTGACAGGATATAAGTTGTGCTATGCGTTAAGTCAAATCATCTTTGGCCGGGAGATGCTGATGATCCAAATCCCTCAACCTTACTTCCCCTCGCCCTGGCGGCTGAGTGGCTCGGGCATTATTCTGATTTATTGGTTCAACAAAACCTGGATCGACGAACGGGGTTTTCTCCCCGGCTATCTTCAGGGGCAAGCAAAAAGCGGACTGGGTTTCGTCATGCTGGTCAATTACGAGCAAACTCCCGTCGGGGCTTACAAAGAATTGCTTTTCATGCCGGGCAAACTCGCGCAAACCGGAAAACGCAGCATAACGAAAATATACGTCGATTCAGAAGTTTCTACCCGCAACGGGCGTTATAACTGGGGCATCCCCAAGGAAACCGCCGCAATCGGCTGGACCCAAACGGGCCGAACCGACGCGATAGCCGTCACCTTGAACGGCAACCGTTTTTTCGACTGCCGAATCACTTCAGGAGGCCCTTGGCTCCCCGTTCACACCGCCCTGATGCCGATGCATCTTGATCAGCAATTAAACGGTCAAACCTATATCACGAAACCCGAAGGCAAGGGCTGGGGCAAGCTTGCCCGCATCCGGGATATCCATGTCAATCAGGATTTCTTTCCCGACATCAGTCTGCTCAAACCGCTTGCGGCCATCCGCGTCTCACCCTTTATCATGCACTTTCCCAAAGCCGTCATAAATTCGGAAAATGCCTTCGGCTGAAACGCCTGAGCGTTTCGGTTCTATTCCGCCCAGTGGACGAATTCATCGAGTGAGGCTCTTTCCCGGTCAAAATTATTGAGCGGAAATGATCCGTCAGGATAGCCCAGGGCAATGCCTACAACAATTTTTTTATCGTCGGGAATCGCCGCTATCTTTCGAATCTCGGCGGGATAACGCGCGGCGGCGGCCAACAGACAGGTGCCCAGGCCTTTATCATAGGCAGACAGACAGATCGACTGGACAATGATGCCGATATCCAGCATCTGGTATTCGACCAGATTGTCGCGCGAAATGCAGGCCAGAATCAGACACGGTGCGTCAAACATGGAGACCATATTTTTATAGTATTTTTCGCGTCCTTCCTTATCGTCTCTTTGAATGCCCTGTGCACTTAAAACAACTTTGCCCAGTTGACCGTAACGCGCCTTCATGGCATCCGGCCATTTCTCCAGCATCGGCACATCGGAGGCAATCGCGGCGCCGGCCAGGGTTTGCTGCAGATTCATCTCCTTGAATTTTGCAAGCGTCTTTCCCGTCAGCACATATAAATCCCAGGGCTGCGTATTCCCCCAGGACGGCGACCAGCGCGCCGACTCCAGAACCTCGGCAATGATACTTTTCGGCACATCCTGCGACTCGAATTTACGAATGCTTCTTCTTCCCTTGATTGCAGCAGTTAATTCCATCGGAACCTCCTTTGCGGCGTCAATCCGCCCTTTTTTGAGATTAAAAAAATGACCTGGACGTCCATACGAAGTCTATCCAGGCAACCGGACTGTTATTTCTGATGTCCCAGAATCCGTTTCGTCTGCCAGCTTCCTCTTCTATAATAAAGCCAGTTTAAAATGACAGCCAGCGCGCTGCTGACCAGCATGGCGATCCAGATGCCGTCCTGGCGCAGACCTGCCGGACCGGCAAGCACGTAAGCCAGTGGGATGCGAATGACAAACATGGCGGCAAAGGAAAGCAGCAAGAGCGCCACCGTATCGCCCGCGCTCCGGAGCACACCCTGAATGACAAAAATGACGGCAAAGCACGGAAAGATAAAGGCCATAAAGCGGTAGTAATCGCGCACAATGTCCAGCACCTGGGCACTGTCGGCTGATTCCTTCAGAAATATGGAGCCGATCTGGCCGGGGAAAACAAAAAGCACAACCGTGCATAAAAGAGCAATGGCCAGACCCAAAAACACCGACACACGCAGAGTCTCAAAGACGCGATCTAATCTTTGCGCGCCCAGGTTCTGCCCGGCGATGGTGGTTGCCGCCATCCCGATGGACATAAACGGAATAGATGCCAGCATGTCGATCTGCATACCGATGCCGAAGGCCGCCGTTACGTTTGTGCCGTAGCGGTTGACCAGGGCCAGGATGAACACACCTGCCACTGAGACCACCAGCATTTGCAGGGAGGCGGGCACACCGATGACGAACACCTGCCGGATGATGCGCCAATCCAGGCTGTAGTCCCACTGGCGCATGTTGATATAGGGATTGTACCGCAGCAGATAGATGTATCCCACAACACCCGTCGTCGCAGCCGCAAGCGCAGACCCCCACGCCGCGCCGTCAACACCCAAAGGCGGTATAGGTCCGAAACCGATGATCAGAACAGGAACGAACGTAACATTGAAAAACGTGAGCAGAGCCAGGATTTTCAGAACGGTTTGAGCGTCGCCCAGACCCCGCAGCATCCCATTCATCCAATTGATAAAAAACTGAAAGATGAGAGATGCCATCATAATCGTCAGATAGGACAGGGCCATCGCCTCAATCTCACGGGGTGTCTGCACCAGGGCCAGCAACTCGCGTCGAAAAAGTAGCGCGACACATGAGATCAAAAGACAAAACAACGTCGATGCGAAAAAGGAATTGGCCAGGATTTTCTTCAGGAGTGCTGTGTCCTTACGGCCAAAGGCCTGGGCAATGAGCACGTTTGTGGCCATGCCCAGACCGATCAGAAACGCGGGCAGCAGCATAATAATCGGAAGCGATGCGGCCACGGCGGCAACGGCAGTGTGCCCCAGAAGCCTGCCGACCCAGATCATGTTGACGATGCCGTAAATGGACATCAGCACGTTGCCCAACATGATCGGCGCGCTGAAATTGATAACCTGTCCGGCAATGTTGCCTTCAGTGAAATCTTTCACTTGATTCCTTTAGATGAAAAGCAGGGAGACAAACCGTGGCAGGGAATAGCGGGTATGGCGTCCATACGGCGATCATGTCTTCTTTTTTAGTTTTCTCTCTACAAAAAAACATCCCGGCCTGGCGCCGGGATCTTAGTCTTGGTAAGCAGTATAAGGAAAACCGGCGTACCTGTCAATTGCATAATCGCGGCAAATCAAAGCACGCATCCGTCATTTCGGCGGCAATGTTCGAACAAAAGACACAGCCCTTTGCACCCAATCGTTGAGATCTTCGTCAGAGTCCAGCGCTCTGGATACAACCATCACCCAGCCGCTAAGCGTTTTACCCGTGAGATCGAAGGGTCGCGTATGAGGCAACTTCATCATCTCCAGGTATCTTTCAGCGCCGACCCGGACAATCAGGTCATCCTTGATAATGCCGCAGGCCATGTTGCCGAAAAGCAAAAAGCAAATTCCACCGAACATTTTCTTCTCATCAAATCCCGGCTCTTCCTCTAATATCTCACGAACTCTCTGGGCCAATCCCTTGTCGTAGGCCATGATTCACCTCTTTTGCGATGATGCCACGCAGATGCCGGTATTCAATTTGTCCAATCTTATTCCTTCATCATTTCGCGAATTTCATCTTTCAGCGCCAATTTATTCACTTTGCCGCTGGCCAGCAGGGGAAGGAGTGGACGGATAAAGATTTTTTTCGGAACCTTGAAGTTCGCCAACGAGGATTTGCATAAATCGCGCAGATCCTCTTCCGTGACGTTCTGTCCCGGTGTCGGCATCACAAAAGCCCATCCAACTTCCTGATAGATGTCGTCCGGCACGCCAATCACAGCGGCAAAAAGAACGGCTGCATGCGTCTCGATCACCTCTTCCACTTCACGCGGATACACATTCTCCCCGCCGGATTTGAACATCTCCGAGAGTCTGCCGGTGATATGAAGATATCCGCTTTCGTCTTTAAAACCCAGGTCCGTCGTGTAATACCAGCCATTTGAATCGATGACCTTCGCCGTTTCTTCCGGTTTGTTATAGTATCCTTTCATCAGGAAAGAGCCCCGCACGGCAATCTCGCCGATCTCGCCTGAGGATAGTTCCCGGCGCTCTTTATCGACAATTTTCAGTTCGAAAGGGGTGGCAATTTTCCCCACGGTTTTGAGAAGCGTTGCGACATCATCCTCGCTGCCCGAGTAAGTAATGAACCCGCAGACTTCCGTACTGCCGTAACCGGTAATGAGTTTCGCCCCTGACTTCTCGCAGATCGGCGCGAGCAGATCGATCATGATTTTCGGCGCGGCCGCGCCCGCCCAGACAAAGGCCTTGACGTT
>CAZJMX010000055.1:0-18717 GCA_964547345.1 uncultured Smithella sp.
CCTGGCCTCGGCGTTGCGAACGCCGCGCTCTCCCAGCTGAGCTACATCCCCGACCCGTAAAAAACGTGGCGAGCATATATTATAGTTTGACCCAATGTCAAGAATTAGTTGACAAATCAGACCCGTTTTCCCTATACTCCAAGGGCACGAAATCATCACCGGTATCTTAAGTATAGGACATTTTGACCGATCTACTATTTATTCTTTATGGCACAGAAGTTTTGAGGATAAAAAACTAACGCATACGGGGGATCTTCATGGCGAAAATCGACGCTTTCTTCCAACTGATGCATGATCATAAGGCATCCGACCTTCATCTGGTATCCGGCCAGCAGCCAGCCATCCGCATCCGCGGCGATATCGAACGGGTCAAGTACGACGTCCTGAACAACGAGTCTCTGAAAGTTCTTCTCTACGAAATCACGCCGGAACATAAAATCAAACAATTTGAAGAAACAGGCGACGTTGATTTTGCCTACGAAATACCCAGTCTCGCCCGATACCGCGCCAACTTCTTTCAACAGAAATACGGCATTGCGGCGGTTTTTCGCGAGATTCCCAACAAAATCACGACCTGCTCGGAACTGGGTCTGCCTGCGGTTGTGGCCAAGCTTGCGATGCTGCCGCGCGGACTGGTGCTGGTGACCGGGCCGACGGGAAGCGGCAAATCGACGACGCTTGCAGCCATCATCGATGAGGCCAACCGCCTGCGCAAAGATCACATTATCACGATTGAAGACCCGATTGAATTTGTCCACAAAAGCGGAAGCTGCATCATCAATCACCGCGAAGTCGGCATTCACACCAAAAGCTTTACCAACGCGCTGCGCGGCGCACTTCGTGAAGACCCGGACATCATTATGGTGGGCGAAATGCGCGATCTGGAAACTATTTCGCTGGCGGTAGAAGCAGCGTCCACCGGACATCTGGTTTTTGCCACACTGCACACGACCAGCGCGCCCAAAACAGTGGACCGCGTGATTGAGGTCTTCCCCGAGGCGGAGCAATTACAGATTCGTTCCACGCTGGCCGACGGGTTGCGCGCTGTCATTTCCCAGGTCATCTTCAAGCGAGTCGATATCAAGGCTCGCTGCGTCGCATTGGAAATACTGATTGCCAATGCGGCGGTGCGCAACCTGATTCGCGAGCAGAAAACCTATCAGATACCGTCCATGATGCAGACCGGCAAGCGATACGGCATGCAGCTTCTGGACGACGGTATTATGGATTTATACAACCGCGGCTGGATCAGCGGCGAAGACGCGTATCTGAAATCGAACGACAAAGCCAGATTCCGTCCGCTTATGAAATATCCACCCACAGACTTTACCGAAGTATAAAAGGGGATTCTTTATGAGAAAACCGGAAATCGATCATATTCTGATCAAAATGCTGGAATCCAATGCCAATATTTCCGACTGCATTCTGACCGTGGACAAACCTTTTCAGGTGGAAGCTGCGGGCGTTTTGGTGCCGGTCGATCTGGATCCACCCTTTGAAAAATTGACGCCGTTTCAGACCGAGACCTTTGCGCTCAATCTAATTAATCAGGATCACCGCCTGCTCGATGCCCTGGTTGAAGAAGGCTCCTGCGATTTGTCCTACGAATTGCCGGGCATCGCACGTTTCCGCGTGAATGTCTTTTCGCAGCGCGGTCAGTATTCCGTTGTTTTGAGAAAACTCGAAACGCAGATTCCCTCCTATGCGGAACTGGGGCTGCCTGATGCATACCGCCGCGTGACCATCGAAAAAAACGGCATCGTCCTGGTTACCGGCGCCACCGGTTCCGGTAAAACAACATCGCTTGCCGCCGTCGTCAACGACATCAATGAAAAGAGCCCGATTCATATCATCACGCTGGAAGATCCTATTGAATATACGCACGGCCAGAAACGGGCGACGGTCAATCAGCGCGAGCTCGGCAAAGATTTTGATTCGTTTGCCAACGGCCTGCGGGCTTCGTTACGCCAGGCGCCCAAGGTCATTCTGGTGGGCGAAATGCGCGACCGCGAATCCGTTGAAATTGCGTTAAACGCCGCGGAAACAGGCCATCTGGTTTTGAGCACACTGCACACTGCCGACGCCGGCCAGACGGTTAACCGTATTTTGGGTTTGTTTTCCGTGGATGAGGAAAATCAGATCCGCACGAGGCTTGCGGATTCCCTGCGCTGGATTATCTGTCAGAGACTGCTTCCGAAAGTCGGCGGCGGACGCGTGGCCGCATTTGAGGCTCTGGGCACGTCTTTGCGAGTCAAAGACATCATTCTTCACGGCGAGGCAGAGGGGAAGACGTTTCAGGACATCATTCAGCAGGGCAAAGCCTTCGGAATGGTCACGTTTGATAATTGTATCGTTGATCTTTTTGAAAAGAGTCTGATTACCGAAGAAACGGCGAAAGCTTACGCGTCCAACCGCTCGAATGTCGGACGCGGGATTGACGCCATCAAGAGCGCCCGGGGAGAGAAGACCACCGATATCGGCAAGCTTGAGGTGGACCGCTCTTACGGCAGAGATCAAGACAAGGTATGGAGCTAGGAGCGAGACGCTTCCCAACGCATCAATAAGGAGAAGGCGATGACTGAAGAAAAATCCAAGCCAGGTGAGAAAGCGGCGGCGGAGAAAATGGATTACAGCGGGAGGCCTTTCGGTTACATCGCGCCGGATGCTGAAACTGCCATGGTTTGCGAGCAGGATCCCGTGATTCGGGATAAAGTGGTCAGTGAATTAAAAAAAATGGGCTTTGCAACCGTTCAACCGGCGGGATTTAAAGACGCCCTGAAGTACATGCGTTTTCATGTTTTTCACGTCATTTTTATCGATGAGGATTTTGACACCGGCGTCTGGGAAACCAATAACGTCCTGCGCTATCTGGAAAATCTGAACATGGTCATCCGCCGGCAAAGTTTTGCCGTGCTGGTCAGTGCAACGATTGCCACGATGGACAACCTGGAAGCATTCAATAAGAGCGTGAATCTTGTGGTCAATAAACGTGATATCGGAGGCGTGGAGAAAGTGCTGCGCCAGTCTATGGTGGAACACGAAGAGTTCTACCGGGTGTATAAAGAAAAAATCCGCAAATAAGACCAAAATATATTTGATAGGTAACGATCTTGCCACCCGAAGGGGTGGTCGCGACTATTCCCTACGTGTTGGAAGAACGGGGCAGCGATTGCCCGGACGCTTTGCAGGCCGCAGCCAGATGCTGACGGCAGGGCGTTGAGGCGTCAAAAGAAAGCGCGGCATCAAATGCGACGACCGCCCGGTCAAATAATTGCGCTTTCATCAGAGCATTGCCCAGCCGGTTGTAGTAGGCCGACGTATGAGGCCGGTTGAGTCGGCAGGCCGTCTCATAGGCTGCAAATGCTTCATCCACCTGTGTCAGCGCAATCAGGATATCTCCCAGCGAGCAATAGTAAAGACTGTTTGATGGAGCGATTTCCAGACATTTGGTCAACAGGCGTCTGGCGGCGACGATATCATTTCTTTTCATTTGCAAATCAGCGGCCAGAAAGAAATAGCGGTCGGCATCGTCGGGATCAATTTTAGCGGCTTGCTCAAAGGCCTCCGTGCATGCATCGGATCGTCCGGCGGCGAGCAGCGCTTCTCCCAGCCTTAAGTAAAAAGCGGGATTGTCTTCTTCCATCGATGTCAGTTTTTGGAAAGTTTCGCAGGCCTGGTCGTTTCGACCGGCAAGCAGGCAAGCATTGCCCAATTCCGTGAGCAACCCGACATCCTCGGGTTGAACCAAAACGGCTTTTTCGCACACACAGATCAACCGATCAATCCGGTTTTCTTGTCTATAAATCCGCACCAACTCGTCGTATGCAAAGCCGGTGAAAACTTTGTGTTGAAGTTCACGATCCAGCAGAGTTTCCCAGTATTCGACGGAACGATTTTTGTCTCCGTTGTCCCAGGAAGCCCAGGCCAGTCTGAGCAGCACCGGATCTTCGTCCGGATGCTCTGTGCGGATAGCTTCGAGCAGCTCGATGGCCTCTTCGTATTTTCCTTCAGTAAGCAGGGTGTCTGCCTGGTCAAGCCTGTGTGTCATTTGGTTTTTTTTAGTCATGATTAAAAAAAGGGGGGAGATCAATCTCCCCCCGGGTTTTCAGCAACTGCATGAACCGCAACCACCGCCCTCCGCAGACAGGTTCGATGATAATTTAAATCCTGCTCCCTGTGGGCTTGTGATAAAATCGATAATGATCGGTTTGGCCTGATTGAGAAGATCCTTTTCAATGACAAATTTTGTTCCCTTGTCCTCAATCACTTCGTCTTCGTCTCGGGGCTCGTCCAGAGCCATGCCCAAAGAGGGCCCTCCTCAACCAATCGATGATGTGATGCGAATGGCCGCGTCTTCGTTTTTATCCTTCAGAAAGTCCTTGATGACTTCCGAAGCCTTGTCTGTAACTGTCAGCATTTCTGATCCTCCTTCTTGACGATGTTTGTTTGACATCAATGTTTTTTGTAACTTATCCATAATTGGTCTGTTGTCAATTACATTTTTGCCGTCGTGAATTAAATAGCCGGTTTTACTGGCCAAAGACGGTATTTGTTTATATTGACATTCCTTCGTCATCTCGTTTATGATTTGGGTAACTCAAATATTCCGCAAGGGAGAAGAACAATAATGATGAAAATAATCAAAGCCACGGTCGCGATGCTGATCCTCTGTGCGCCGATGACGGCTTTTGCTGAGAATTTTACGGTCAAGGGCGACATGGATTCGACGATTCGTTATGAATTGCAGCACCAGATCAAAGCGGGCGATTCAATGAGAAAGTTGATGCTCAGCTTTGTTGTGCCCGAGAGCTTTAATTCTCCCACGTACCGACAACAAATTACAAATTTTAAAATCATCTTCTCGCCTCAGGCCGAGGAACAAAACACAACCACGGATGCGCGCGGCAATAAGATCATTGAGGCAATATGGTATAGCGTTCCCAAGGTGGTTGATGCCACGATATCGTTTGACGCCCAAACCAATACCGGATTAAAACCCCTCAAATCGGACGCGCCTTTTCCGCTTGCCGTCTCGCCTAAACATTTGAATGCTTATCTGGAAGCTTCCGAGCAGGTTCAAACCCATGATCCCGCCATCCGGGAGCTTTCGCGCAAATTGACCAAAGGGGTGAAAACACAATTCGACGCCGTGCAAAAAGTGGTAAGCTGGGTGGTGGATAATGTCCGTTACGTTAATCCCCCCGTACAATATGACGCGCTTTATTCCTTGCAGACCGGCAAGGGCAACTGTCAGAATTATTCCCATCTGACTGCGGCGCTTTTGCGCAATGTGGGCGTGCCGGTGCGGATTGTCAACGGTGTCACGATGAATCAGCCTTTTGACGTGGCCTGGGAAAAAGGAACGCTGACCTTCAAGATGGGGCAGGGCAGGCATTCCTGGGTGGAAGTGTGGTTTCCCGATGCGGGGTGGGTGCCCTACGATCCGCAGAATATGCAGTTTTTTATTTCCAATCGATTTGTGCGCATTGAAGTGGGCGTGGACAACAACGAGACGAAAAATGATGGTTTGGTGCGCTGGGTGCAGGCGTCCGAGGCGCGCACCAAGCCGACCTTGCAGGAAACCATCGGGGGCAATTTCCTTTCCGATTCCATCAAGGTGACTGCCCGTCGTCAGAATTACGGTCCGAAGAATCTACTTTTGGGACCTGATGTGGTGGCTCAATTAAAGGACGCTGACGTCACAGTGCCTCCCCCTGCACCCAAACCGCCAACGCCCGAACCTAAACCTATGCCTATGCCTGTTCCTCCTACGCCGGAACCTCTACCTGTCCCTCCGATGCCGACCCCTGCGCCTCCTCCGAAAGAGTTGCGCTACAATATGCCTTTTGTCTACGGCAATCTGGAATTTCCGGAGAATGTTGATTTTGCGTTTCCCCGCGTGACCAAAGCCAAGGGAAAGAATTCTTTTGAAATGTCGCGCAATTTTCTGGTGGAGACCGCCGAGTTTGTCACGCACAGTGTAACGCAGTATGCTCAGGTGGTAGAATTGAAGAAGCCGGTGACGCTCCACCAGATCTCGCTGGCGCTTCATAATTTCGGCGGTGACGGCTATCTCTGGGTGGATGTTTTTAAAGACGACAAAGGACAGCCGGGCGACCCCTTATTCACCAGCCAGATGATCAGTCTGGAAGAGATTTCCGGCAAACCGGGCTATCGATGGGTGAATTTTAAATTTGCCGGCAAGGAAAGACCGGTTCTGGCGCCCGGTGCATACTGGATTGCCCTGGGATTTTCAGGCCGGCCCGTCGTCAACTGGTTTTACACCTACGGCAAGCCGGTCGGGCCTGTTTACGGGACGCGTTATAAAAGCATTTTTGCCAAAGAATGGAGCGGTGCGCTCAACTACGAATTTAACTATAAAATGGTCGGTATGACGGTCAAGTGACCGGCTTGCCGTCTTCGGGGATTGCTTCGGCAAGTTTTTTCCGGGCGGCAAAAAGCGTTGCGTCAAAATATTTTTCCAATGGGACATTGACGCCTCGCAGACCGTCGATGACCGCCTCGGCCCATTGCAGATAATTGATGCGTCTTTCCAGCGACCAGGAATCCGGCGGGGCGAAAGCCATGTCATGGACGTTGCAGATTTTGTCCGCCAGTTTCAGAAGCTTTGCGCGTTGCGAGAGATGAGGAGAATGCGTAATCTGTTTTTGTTTTCTTTCTGTTTTTGGAAGAGTCTTGTCGTCGCTCACTTCCATCACCAGTCCCAGAACATCGTTGCCGAAGTTGTCTTGGATTTCCTGAGGTGTCGTGTCTGTGTCTTCAATCGTGTCATGCAGGATGGCGGCGATGAGAGTAGGAATATCGTGGACGTCTCCCACCGTCCATAAAATATTGGCGACGTCGATGGGATGATTGATATATGGCGAGGCCTTTTCGTCTTTTCTTCTCTGGTGACGGTGTTTGCCCGCGGAAAAACTCAGCGCTTTCAGAAAAAGAGTCAAATCGTTCTTCAAGCCACCCTCCTTTTATTCCAGGATACCACAGACGGGGGATGCCGCGCAAACAATTCAAGGCGGTCTGTTTGAGATTATAAGTATTCTGTGTTAAGCCGAATAAGACAAACTTTATCCGTTCTTTTCATCAAGAGGTCTGATGCCGTATGGGAGGTAGTTTATGATGACGCAGCCGTTTGCCGGTTTTCCCAGGATTATTTTTTTTGTGATCCTGGCTATGGTAACTTTTTTCTTCGGCTATATTCTCAAACCTTTTTTCTTTGCGCTTTTCTGGGCCGTGCTGCTGGCGGCCATTTTTGCTCCGCTAAACGAGCGGTTAAACCACAGGTTCAAGTCGCCCAGTCTTTGCGCCGGATTGACGCTTGCGGTTGTTTTGGTCACTCTGATTTTACCGGTGGGTTTGATCCTTGCCTTACTGGTCGGCGAATCCATCGATCTGTACCAGACAATCAACACCAACGGGAGCTCCTGGATGAATTCGGTCACCGGCATCCTCAATTCCGCAGGCAGCCATCCGCTTCTGGCGCGTTTTAACATCGATCAAGAGTTTGTCACGGATAAGTCTGTCGAACTCGTCAAAGCCATTGCCGATTTCCTGTTTAAAAATCTGTCCATCTTTACGCAAAATACAATCGTTTTTCTGGTTGAGTTTGCGGTGATGCTTTATAGTCTTTTTTACTTCCTGCGAGACGGGGGGGATTTTATTCGGACCATTTTCCGGTATATGCCGGTGGATGAGCGTTCCATGAATATGTTTATGTCCGAGTTTCTGGTAACGGCGAAGGCCGCGCTCAAGTTTACGTTTGTCATCGGAGGGATTCAGGGGCTCCTGGGCGGCATCGTCTTTTACGTTACCGGCGTTGAAAGGGCTCTGGTTTGGGGTGTGCTGATGGTTGGTTTGTCGATTGTTCCGGCTGTCGGCAATGCCCTAATCTGGGTGCCTGCCGGCATCATCATGCTGCTTTTGGGACATATCTGGCAAGGGGTCGCCATTTTGGTTTTCGGCTCGGTCGTGATCAGCACGGTGGACAATTTGTTGCGACCGATGCTGATGGGTAAGGATATCCAGATGCATGCGCTGCTGATCTTTCTTTCGACTTTGGGGGGGATTGTGGTTTTCGGTTTCTCGGGATTTGTGCTCGGTCCGGTGATCGCCTCATTTTTTCTGGCCAGCTGGAAATTATTTCTGGAACTCTACCGGCAGGAGCGCTTGCCTGAGCGCGAAGAGGGTTGAGGCAGACAAATGAAACGCCACCTCGCTTCACGGTCTTCCCTGCGGGCATAATCAATTCCGATTCTAGGCGTGGCCAAAATTTGATTTGTCGCAATTTCTGAATGATTTTCAATCCACAGGCTCGATCCTTCCGTCAGGTCCCAGCCGTTAAAGGTTTTATCAATGTCCAGCGCCTGACACAGCTTGGCCGGCCCGTTGGCGAGATCTTTCCCCGGGCGTTTCCGGCGAGCCTCCATATCGGCAAGACCACAGAGCGGAACAATGGCCCGCACCAGTACGGCGCAGGGATGGTCTTCGCCTTCCGTCACCACATTAAGCAGATAGTGCAGCCCATAGGTGAAATAGACATAGGCGCGTCCCGGCGGACCGAACATGACGGTGTTGCGTTTTGTGATGCCCCGGTGCGCGTGGCAGGCGCTATCGGTTTGTCCACAGTAGGCTTCCGTCTCGACGATCATTCCGGAAAGCTCTGCGCCGTCGATTTGGCGAACCAGTTTTTTCCCCAGAAGCTCGCGGGCAACAGTCAGCGTGTCGCGGGAATAAAATTCTTTATCCGGAATCTTCATGCCTTCCTTGAAAAATTTGCATGTATTTTCAGCTTGACTTCATCTGGCCTTCATTTTAGAAGTTATCCCTATCATGAATAGTCGTGTTGTCAACTTACGTCTGTGTTTTAAGTGATGACGTCAACTCAGGTGCGAACGGTTCTTCGCAGTGCATAATTTGTTACGCGTAAAAAGGGGATGAGGGGCATGTGGGATCAAATGGTCTTGCCGGAAATGACAAATAGTTTCAGCTTCCTGAATGGATGGCGAAAAAGTTGTATCTGTGGCATGGATCATGCTGTTACGCGGGCGGATGTCAGGAATAAAAGGATTACTTTTTAAGATCAAGGAGTGAGGGTTTTTCATGAGTGAAACAAAAGGTATTGTGGCTGTTTTTCCGGGACAGGGGTCACAACGGCAGGGGATGGGAAAAGATTTTTACGATGCTATCCCCGCTTGCCGTCAAACCTATGAAGAAGCGGCTGACGCTTTGGGACTGGATGTCGCGTCGATCTGCTTTAACGAAGACGCCCGGCTGAATCTGACGGAATATACGCAGCCCTGCATCGTGACAACGGAAATTGCCATGCTGCGCGGGCTTGCCGAAAAATACGGTTTTAAGGCCGACTATTTCGGCGGTCATTCGCTAGGAGAGTTCAGTGCGCTCGTTGCCGCGGGTGTCATGCCTTTTGCCGACACCGTGCAGATTGTCCGCGAGCGTGGCAAGCTCATGCAGGAAGCCGTGCCCGTAGGCATAGGTTCCATGGCTGCTGTGATTTCGGAAGGCCTGGACGTAGACGGGTTGAAAAAAATACTGGCGGATTTACCGCTGGACATCGCCAATATCAATTCCGCCAATCAGGTGGTGATCTCCGGCGAGGCCGCCGCCCTGCCGGAAGCGGAAACCCGCTGCAAGGAATTGTTTGCGGCGCCTAAAACGCACCGGTTTGTGCAGCTCAATGTAAGCGCGCCCTTCCACAGCCGCTTCATGAAAAAGATCGAAGAGCCGTTTGGCCGGACCTTGAGAAATTTCAGCCAATCCTTTAGTGCGCAAAATGCTTCTTGCGTAACATCCAATTATCGGGGAATATTTCATGCGGCATCGGTTGATGCCGTGATTTTCAATCTGGTCAGTCAGCTTTCCAATTCCGTGTTGTGGCGCGACAATATGCAAACGCTGGCAGCTCGCGCCACTCAGGTTTATGAAATCGGTCCGGGCCGACCGCTGCGCGACTTTTTTAAAACCGTCGGGGTGGCCTGTGAATCGATCACCGGACTTTCGGCGGCGGAAAAAATTTTCACTAACGCATAACGCATCAACTTTAACAAACAAATGAAAGGCAAACTATGGATTTAAGTTTTAGTGACAATCAACTTCTGTATGTAGACACCGTGCGCAAGCTGGTGAAAAACTCCATTGCGCCGCATATTCTGGAATTGGAAAAGGCGCATAAATTTCCCTGGCAGATCGTTGAAACCGCCTGGAAAATGGGCGTCATCAACTTGAGCATTCCGGAGTCGATCAAGGGCTTTGAGGTCGACGTTTTTTCTTCGGCCTTGATCATCAAGGAAATCTCTTATGGCGATACGGGCATCTCCACATCCGCCATGTGCAATGATCTGGCCAACGTCGTAATCAGCAAACATGGAACGGACGCGCAAAAGGAACGATTTCTACGGCCGTTTGTCGAAAAACCCCTTCTGGCGGCTTTTTGCCTGACCGAACCGGGCGCCGGTTCCGACAACTCGCTCATGACCAGTTTCATCGCCAAACGCGATGACGGCTCTTATGTGCTCAATGGTTCAAAATGTTTTATTACCAACGCCTCTTACGCGTCACAATTCACCGTCGTGTGCAAGGTCGGCAAGCCGTCCAGCAATTTTATGGCCTGCGTTGTCGTTCCGGTTGCGCCGGTGACGGCAGCTGAGTTGCCTGATGTGGGAAACGCCACGCGCGAAATCGATGTGCCCGGCGGCGGCAAGATCATTATCGGCAAGCCCGAAGATAAACTGGGACAAAGATTGTCCAACACGGCCAGCGTGACCTTTGAAGATGTCATCATCCAGCCGGATCAAATCATCGGGGATCGCCGCTTCGGTTTCAAATATATCGTCGATGTTCTGGACTATGCGCGCCCGATGGTGGCGGCGATCGGTCTGGGCCTGGCCAAGCGCGCACTGGATGTAACGCTGGCTTACACGCGCGAACGCAAGCAGTTTGGACAGCGCCTTTGTGATCTGCCGGTCGCCCGCGATATGCTGACCACCATGTGGAAAAAAGTCGAACTGGCTGAGCTGTCTTTGGTGAAGGCGACGTGTAAAATTGAGGAAAAAGCCGCTGACGCAGGCATCTACGCGTCTCTGGCGAAAAACACCTGCGCGGAAGCGGCTGTCTTCTGCTCGACCGAAGGCCTGCATCTGCATGGTGGTTACGGCTTTACTGCGGAATACGAAATATCCAAACTGTCACGTGACTCGCATATCATCGATATCTACGAAGGTGTCCGCGAAGTCCAGAATATGATCATCGGGCGGGAGATCGTCTAGGCATGTTGCCTCTTCACGGCAGGGCGCTTGACCGCGTGGGACTGTCCTGATCTCATATGATGTTGAAAGCAGAGGAGTTGCATTAATGGATCAACCAGTTGCAATCGTTACGGGAGGCGCTACCGGCATTGGCGCGGCGTGCGTGCGCGCGCTGGTCTCGGAAGGTTTTTTTGTCGGGATTCACTACCGCAAAAGTTCTGAAAAAGCGCAGGCGCTGCTTAGTGAAATTCGGCACGGTTTTTTAATTCAGGCGGATCTGGCAAGCATCGAACAAATCGATGCCATGGTCGGGAAACTCAAAGAGTCGGCGGGTCGCGTGGATGTGTTGGTCAATAATGCCGGTCAGTCCATCAATGCCGATATCATCTCGATGAAAGTGGAACAGTTCGACGAGCAGCGGGCATTGACCCGCGGTGTCTGGTATCTGACCAAAAGAATTTTGAGGCAGTTCATGATGCGTCGCCAATCCGGTCGCATTATTAATATTTCCAGTGTTGTGGGACATACCGGCAATGCCGGCCAGATCGCCTATACAATGGAAAAAGCGGCGCTCGACGCCTTCACCAAATCGCTTGCGCAGGAAATGGCCGGACGCAACATTTTAGTGAATTCCGTCGCCCCCGGGTTTATCGAAACGGATATGACCGGAGAGTTGCCGCCGGAAGTCAAAGAGCGGATTATGGCGGGCATTACGCTTGGCCGCATCGGGAAGCCTGCGGAAATTGCGGAGGTCGTGGCATTTCTCGCGGCTAAAGGCAGCTACATTAATGGATCGGTGATTCACGTCAACGGAGGACTTTATGGAGGTTGACGACGGTATCAAAGAGGAGATTCTTGCGCTGGTGCCGCAACGGAAACCGTTTCGCTTCATTGACGAGATTATCAGCCTCAATGAGGAAGAAATTGTCGGCGCTTACCGTTTCCGCGAAGACGAGGTTTTTTATCCGGGGCATTTTCCCGGCATGCCGATTACGCCGGGTGTGATTCTGGTGGAGTCGATGGCGCAGATCGGCGTGGTCGCTTACGGCATGTATCTGCTGGCCTGCCGGCGAAATGTCCGTCCCAGTCAAATGAAGGGGCCTTTGAGTCTTTTCTCGTTGGCGGACGGCGTCGAGTTCAAAGGGATCGTGAAGCCGGGGGAAAGAGTGATTGTGAGAGGGAAAAAAATATATATGCGCAAAGGGGCCCTAAAAGTGGATGTCAGGATGGAAAGAGAAGATGGTGAGGTGGTGTGTGTGGGTCAATTGGCCGGAATGGGAGTGGAAACATGAGCAAAAGAGTTGTGATCACGGGAATGGGAGTTGCCGCGCCGAATGCGCATGGCCTGGATAACTACGAACAGGCGCTACGCGAAGGCCGGTCGGGCATTCGTTTCATTCCGCAGTTGGAAGAGTTGAAGTTCGGCTGTCAGATTGCCGGCGTTCCGGAAAATTTTGATGAAATCCGCAAGCGTTATTTCGATCATGAAAAGCTGATGTCGATCAACGACAATATCGGCTACGCGTCCGTCTCAGCGGTGGACGCTTGGAAGGATGCGGGGTTTGATGTTTCCGAAGGCGGCGACGATATCGTCGATTGGGATACGGGCGTGATTGCCGGGTCCGGCATCGGCGGAATGGATACGATTGCCCAGAGTGTAGTGCCGACGATCAACGAGGGACGGGTCCGGCGATTGGGCAGCCGCATTGTGGAACAAGTCATGATGAGCGGCACCAGCGCGCGTATCGGCGGATTGATCGGCGCGGGCAATCAGGTGACATCCAATTCATCGGCATGCAGCACGGGTAATGAAGCCTTGATTGATGCGCTGTGGCGTATTCGCGCGGGACTGGCCAAGCGCATGGTCGCGGGCGGCTCGGAAGGCGCGTCTCCCTATATCTGGGGAGGCTTCGACGCGATGCGCGTGATCGCTCGTAAATACAATGACAATCCGGCGGCAGGCTCAAGGCCAATGTCGGCTACCGCCTGCGGTTTTGTGCCGGGTTCCGGCGGCGCGATGCTGGTTTTGGAAGATCTGGAAACGGCGCTGGCGCGAGGGGCAAGAATCTATGCCGAGATCATCGGCGGTTATCTGAATTGCGGAGGACAGCGGATGGGCGGGTCGATGACCGCGCCCAATTCGACAGGCGTTCAGAGGTGTATCCGTGGCGCGATTGCGGATGCCGGCATTAAGCCATCTGAGGTGGATGCCATCAACGGGCATCTGACGGCGACGTATGCCGATCCGCACGAAGTGAGAAACTGGGCGGAAGCTCTGGAGCGGACGCCGGATAATTTTCCGTATATCAATTCGACCAAATCCATGGTTGGACATTGTCTGGGCGCGGCGGGCGCGGTGGAATGTGTTGCGGCCGTCTTGCAGGTATATAAGGGGTTCCTGCATCCGTCCATCAATTGCGAAGACGTACATCCGGAGATTGCGGCATACGCCGCGAAAATTCCGCAGACATGCATGGAATTTCCCGAGTTGAAATATCTGGCCAAAGCCGGTTTCGGCTTCGGAGACGTGAATAGTTGTATTATCTTTAAGAAGTGGGAATCAAAATAATTATACTAAAAGGAGTTAAAACAATGGACGACAAGAAAATTTTGGAAGAGATGGTAAATATTTTAAAGACGTACACCAAAGACCAGACGCTTTTGGAAAAGGCGACGCTCGATACGCACATTCTGAATGACCTGAAAGTCAATTCGGCGCGTCTGGTGGATGTGATTATCAAGTGTGAAGACGTTTTCGGCATCAGCGTCGATGACGATGAGGCGGATAAGATTCGCACCATCGGCGATGCGGTGAGAATCATCAAACAAAAACTCGGGTAGAGAATATGGATAAGCGATCCAGGTTTTTCCTGCAATTGCAGGATGTCTTAGGGCGGCTGGCGATTTTCTTGATTGCGCCTTTCTACTTTTTCGGCGCGCATGTAATGTTTTACCGGATACGTAACCTCCGGGAAATCCGCCGTCAGTGCGCCGAAGCGTTTGCCGGACACAAGGGGCCATGGATTATGTGCGCCAATCATTTAACCATGATTGACTCATTTCTTTTGAGCTATGCTTCTTTCAGCCTGTTGCGCCATGTTACGCACTACAGAAAATTGGCCTGGAATCTGCCGGAAAGAAGAAACTTTCAAAGCAACATTTTTTTGGCGGTGTTGTGTTACCTGTCCAAGTGTGTTCCCGTCGACCGGGGCGGTTCCCGCGAGAAGATGAAGCAATTGCTGGACAAGTGCATCTACCTTTTGAACAATGGCAACACCATCATGATCTTCCCCGAAGGGGGCCGATCGCGCACCGGACGGGTCGATAAGGAAAATTTCTCATACGGTGTAGGGCGGTTCGTTCAGGATGTGGAGGACTGCAAGGTCATGTGCATCTACCTGCGTGGCGACAAGCAGCGCCGCCATGGATTGATTCCGGCCTGGGGTGAAAAATTTTACGCCCAGATGGAAGTGCTTGAACCGACGCCGGTTACGCAAACGGGTCTGCGCGCGCAGCGGGAATATGCGGCGCAGATTATCAACCGCCTGGCGGACATGGAGGAGAGGTACTTTGCCACTCGTCGGGAACGATATCGTGGATTTGAAGGATCGGGCGAACGCGCAAAAAAGCGCGGATTCGCGCTATCTGAAGAAAATTCTCACCGATATTGAAATAGGCCGGCTTCGAAGCAGTGACAATCCCGATCAGGTGCTTTGGTCATACTGGGCCTGCAAGGAAGCCGCCTACAAAGTCATTAAAAAAATCACCAGCGACGCGGCATTTGCACCGCGTCGCTGGTCTGTTTGTTACCGTCGCCCTTCCTCGACTCCCGGTTTGGGCCACTTGCGGGCCATGGAAGAGCCTTCCGTTCCGAACATCACCACGGGTGTGGTGATCATTCCGGAAACAAACGAAATTCCGTTTTACATCGACTCGACATCCGACTATGTTCATTGTATCGCCGCCGACGGGCCTGCCGCGCTGAATCAGGCCATCCGGCAGGTCGACGTTTTACCGCAGGATCCGGCAGACGCCCAAAGCGATCCGTCGAAGTTTGTGCGTTTAAGTCTTCTGCGCCGTCTGGAAATATTGTTGCACAGCGGTCCCTGTTCCATTGAAATCTTCCGGGATAAAAAAAACGGAGAGCTCCAGCCTCCATCGGTTTATCTCCATGATGTCCTCGTGAACATGGACATCAGTTTAAGTCATGACGGACGTTTTGTCGCCTATGCATTCCTTCCCCCTCCCCTTCGCGTCTGATGCCCGGCTGAAAATAGCATATTCTATTGTATTGCCCTTTTTCTTATGCTAAGCACATTTTGCCGTTTTGGCTTTTATATTCTTTGTAGAAAAGGGAGGGGAATATGAATAACAGGGAAGTCGTTGCTTTGGTGACCGGAGGATCGTCGGGGTTGGGAGAAGCCACGGTGCTGGAATTGGTGAGCGCCGGCGCGAAGGTTGCGATTGTCGATGTAGACGCGGTAAAAGGTGAAAAGTTGGTTTCGGCAAATCCGGACAGCGTGATTTATATTCAAGCGGACGTCACAAGCGAAGACGATATAACGCGGGCGATCAGGCAAACAGTGGATCGCTTCGGTAAGCTGAATGTTGCAGTGAGCTGCGCAGGCGTTGCGGACGCCGGAAAAATAAAAAGCAAGAAGGGCCCGCTGCCGCTTGCATCGTTCAACAAGGTGGTTCAGATCAATCTGGTGGGAACGTTGAATGTGATTCGTCTGGCAGTCGAGCAAATGGCTGCGAACGCTCCGAATGCGGAAGGTGAAAAAGGCGTGATCGTGAACACAGCCTCCATTGCTGCGTTTGACGGTCAGATCGGCCAGGCGGCCTACTGCGCGTCGAAGGGCGGCATTGTGGCAATGACGTTGCCGATTGCCAGGGAATGCGCCGATTACGGCATCCGGGTGGCGACCATTGCTCCGGGTCTTTTCGACACGCCGCTGATGTCCGGCATGCCGCCGGAAGTCAGAGAAGGGATGGCCAGGGGCGTGCCGTTCCCCAAAAGGCTGGGAAAGCCTGCGGAATTTGCCCGCATGGCGCTCCATATTATTGAAAATCCGATGCTGAACGGTTGCTGTATCCGCCTAGACGGCGCACTACGCATGCCTCCCAAGTAGTCTGTGAATTTGGCTTGAAAAGCAGAATGGATTCATGTAGTCTTCAAACAGTGACTTAAACCAAGATCAACTGGCGCTGGTAGGTTTTATGAAGCCGTTTCCGGAAGCAGCGAGCATTCAAGGTATTGATTCCATCATTTTTTCACAGGTTTTCGATATGGTGGATGTCGGTTTGGTGATTCTGGATCGGGATTTATGTATCCGATACTGGAACCGCTGGATGCAGTTGCACAGCGCCATCCCCATGGAAAATATTTCAGGAAATCATGTTTGCGATGTTTTCCCCAATCTGAAGCGACCCCGTTTTTTAAACAATTGCAAAGCTGTTTTCGCTTTCGGTAATTTCTGCTTCTTTTCTCAAAAACTACATCACTACTTGTTTCCGTTCAAGCCAATCAGTTCCTTTGACGCTAATTTCCAGTATATGCAGCAAAGTTGCACCATGGGACCGCTACGCAGTGAAAAAGGCGATATTGACTATCTCTTCATTGCCGTGCACGATGTGACGGAAACCGTCAATTTCGAGCAGAAACTGATGGCGCTCAACATGATCGATTCGTTGACCGGTGTCAACAATCGACGCAGTCTCGAAACCCATCTCAAGGACGAAGTGGATCGGCATAAAAGATATAGCCATCCCTTAAGCCTGATCATGTTTGATATTGATCATTTTAAGGCGGTCAATGACACTTATGGTCATCAGTGCGGCGACTACATTCTGCAAAGCATCACCGAAATCATCGGTAACTCCATCCGCAGTGAGGACATTCTTGCGCGCTACGGCGGAGAGGAATTCTGCTGTCTGCTTCCGGAAACGCCGATGGAGGCCGCCATGATTCTCGCTGAGCGCTTCCGGACGAAAATCGCCGATCATCTTTTTGAGTTCGGCAAATCATGCCTCCGCGTTACGATCAGCCTGGGGGTGTCTGCCATGAGCGCAAAAGCGATGACCCCGGATCTGCTGCTCAAGAAAGCCGACGACGGCCTGTATATGGCCAAAAACAGAGGGCGCAACCGGATTGAAGTTGCCGGCTGACAAAATATAGAAGCTTGAAAAGATATGCGTTGTAGTTTTAAGAACCAGGCTGTTTCGGGAATGTTTCAGTTAAAGCCTGCGCTTGAGGTCGATCATGATAAAAAAAATATTAATTGTTGATGATTCTCCCATTTCCATCAAGATCATGAAAAGCTGCATTCCCAAAGATCAGGGATATGAATTATTTGATGCCGCCGATGGTCAGATCGGTCTGGAGGCGTTCAAGCAAATCACTCCGGATTTGACCTTTATGGATCTAACCATGCCGGTTATGAATGGTTTTGAAGCCTTGCAGGAAATCATGAAACTCAATTCGCGTGCGATTGTTGTGATTGCCACAGCCGATATTCAGGTCAAGGCCATTGCCCGAGCGCATGATCTGGGCGCTTTTTCCGTGATCAAAAAACCGCCCACAAAAGAAAACGTTGCCGCAGCCATTGCCGAGGCGGAAAACGAACTGGCCGGGCGGGGATAATTTATGGATGAAAATCCGTTAAAGACGATGATTACGGAAGAAGAAACCGATATTCTTCAGGAGATTATGAATATCGCGTTTGGCCGCGCCGCATCCGACTTGGCTGAATATATCGATATTTTCGTAATTCTGAGCGTGCCTTATATCAAGCTTTTGCGCTCGTCCGATCTTCCGCCTTATATTAATTCTGAAATTAAAGACTACGACAAAGTCTCGCTGGTGGAGCAGAACTTCTGGGGAAAATTCAAAGGCAGCGCTTTTCTGGTTTTTCCTGCGGACAGCGGCAAGAAAATTCTTTCCATGCTTGACGGCTCGGAAGAATATTTTGAATCCGATCCGATTTATGAACTGGAAAAGGAAACCTTTCGGGAAGTCGGCAATATTCTGATTGGCGCCTGTATCGGCAAAATCGCCGAGCTTCTGGGGGATGTCATTACCTATTCTCCACCGCGTGTCGTGGTTGAACGCAGTCAGCGCGGCATTATCGCGGAGACCCTGTTTGCGCCCGGTCACCTGGCTATCGTGCTGAGAACCATGTTTGAGTTCAACGAAAGAAATGTCAGTGGCTATCTTTTTATCATCACGACGGAGGAATCTTTTGCCTGGCTCAAGACCGCCCTGCATCGTTTCCTGGATCAATACGAGTCCTGATTCCGGATGGCTTTATTCGCTGATTTCTTTTCTCAGTTTCACCGGTCGCATCTGTTTTTTGCGCAAACGCAGATTGATCATTTCCACCGCCACGGAAAACGCCATCGCAAAATAGATGTAGCCTTTCGGTACATGCACGTCGAA
>CAZJMX010000056.1:0-18562 GCA_964547345.1 uncultured Smithella sp.
ACCGGATTGTTGGGCTGCTAAATTAAAAAGTGCGAAAGATTGTTGACACTACCTTCATTGGGTCTCGTCTTAGCTGCGTGTATATTGCACGGACATGCGCAACCGACGTACGCGGATACGCCATTTCAGGAAAGTCAGTGCGCGCGTCGGGGCTGGCAACCGGTCGTCCTGGATGTGGGGGGATTGGAGCGCCGAATTCTCTGGAAAGGTCCGGACGGGCCGTGGACCAAAGGCGCCATCCTAGTTTTGCACGGCGGGGGAGGTCATCATTTTCAGTTTTGTGTTGCCAATGCCCGCATCGTCAAACCGCAGGTTCAATTCACCGAACTGGCGCTTAAAAATGGCTTTGCTGTGTTCCTGCTCGAATCATCAGACCGCGTGACAGACAACGAAGGTCGCCTGTGCGGGAAAGTATGGGACGACGAAGTGCGCAACCGCCCGAATCTTGACTTGCCCTTCATCGAAACCGTCATCCGCACGATCATTCCCCAAGCAAAGCCGTCTGGCAGCCGAAACGAAATATTTGTCACGGGGCTTTCGTCCGGCGGCTATATGACGGTGCGGGCTTCGACTCGTTTCGGGAATCTGATCACGGCATTTGCGCCGATATCCAGCGGAGACCCATACGGATGGCGCCGTGTCTGCGAAAAAGGCACGACCCGACGCAGCACCGTGCATGGCGCGGGTTTCGACAATGAAACCGGCAAGCAGATCATCGAACCCGACGCTTGCCGTTCGGCCAATTACCCCCATGAGAAACCCTGGGACGGCGCTGATCTGACCGCAAAGCCGGTATTTCGCATTTTTCACCACAGGTATGACGGGGTCAATGATTTGTCGTGCAGTGAAAAAGTCGCCACGCTGCTTCGCCTGCATGGTTATCCGGAAGTGCCCGCCTATCAGGTCGTCGGCAATGAACGTCGTAGTTTGGAAAATCACTTGTGGCTGGATGACTACAATCACCCAATACTTGAGTTCTTTACCAGCCGGCTTGGCAAGACAGAGAACTGAAAACTGAAAATGAAAGGAATGGCTTAATTTAATAGGACCAAAGGGACCCATAGGGGAGGGCTAAACTGTTACCTCCTCTTAGGCTCATAAGGCTCGTTAAATTCGCAATGAGGATATTTATGGAAAAGAATTTCACGGATTCAGCGGCTATCAGTATCCCACCGCCAATATTTTTCTTTGTATGTTTGGGATGCAGTCTTTTGCTGGAATATTTATTCCCCGTTTCTCTCATAAATCTTCCGCCTGTCGCTCGAGTGATTGTCGGCGGGATATTTATAATGATTGCCATCTGTTTTGCTGCGAGTGGATTTCTCATGCTTATCAAGAATAAAACCACATTTGATACATCAAAATCGACCAGCAAAATAGTAACAAATGGGGTCTATCGGTTTTCTCGGAATCCACTTTATTTCTCGCTGCTGCTTCTATTAGCCGGTGCTGCTATTTTACTGTCTTCGCTCTGGCTATTCCTTGCGATCCCGATTTTGTATATCCTCTTTTTATTTAAAGCTGTGAAACCTGAAGAGAAATATCTTTTGCAAAAATTTGGGGAGAATATTTACATTATTCTGAAAAAGTAAGGCGATGGATTTAGCAAAGTTCTGAAATTATGAAAAATCAATCAAAGAGATATTCACCATTCAATCCACCCGATCTCTACTACGCTCCATTGAACTGAAGTCTCCGAATTTACCCAAGAAATCATGGCTTAAAATTAGTCAAATCCGAACCCTGTCTATAGAAAGAATAGGGAAAGTCATTGGCAAAGCATCTCTGGAAGAGTTGAATCAGACCATTGACGGGCTGAATGAAATTATTGCGTAACAACAAAAGCAATACATCCCCGTTACAAAAATCAAAGCAGTCGGCGACGGTCTTAACGAACGCGGAAGCCGGTACGAAGGTGAGATTCCGGGGGGCTGCCGGGCACCCGGCAGTTCTAGCTCGATTGCCCAAAAATAGTTCTTGCTTGTACTAAATAATATGCGTTATAGTGTACAATAAATAGTGCGTTATTCAAAGAATATGTGAGGTGTAAAATGCAGAGATTGAAAATTGATCAAGATATTAAACCATTATCCGAGGTTAGGATAGGGATTGCAAGCTGTATCAAGCAGGTTCGTGATACAAAAAGGCCTGTGATTATTACGCAACATGGTAAAGGAGTTGCTGTATTAATGGATGCTTCTGAATATGAAAACATGCAAGAGAGGATTGAACTTCTGACAGATGTTCAGACATCTCTTGCCCAACTCGCAAACGGTCAAGGCATTACTCATGAAGATGCAAAAAATAAAGTCTTAAGAAGAGTCAATAAATGAAAATAATCTGGTCACCGTTGGCTATCGACAGAGCTTCGGAAATCGCTGAATATATAGCTTTAGACAAGCCATCAACAGCAGAGAAATGGATTTTAACTTTATTTTCAAAAGTAGAAAAGCTGGCATCTTCATCCAAAATCGGCAGGGTTGTTCCTGAAATTGGAGATCAACAATTTAGAGAGATGATTTACGGAAATTATCGCATCATATATCGCATCGAAAAAAAGCAATTATCAATTCTTACAATCAGGCATGGAAAACAGATATTACCCATTGAAGATATTTTAGCATAAAACGTCGCGCCAGCCGATCTGAGCCCGCCGGGCTCTTCCGGCTCTGGCTTTTCGTCGGGCCGGAAGATATGCGTAAAAACTCACTATTAGAAATCAACACCAGCTGGGAGGTTCAACGTGAGCGTTTTAATTACTTTATTACTTGGCGTGATAATTGGGCTTCTGGCGGTGTTCCCTATACGTAAAGATAAGGCATCCGCCTTTGAACGATTCTACGTTGTGGTAGTGTTCTTTGTTATTGGCATCAACGGCATTTTGTTTGGGGCCATACCACATATTTTCTTTGCTGATTATATCGCGAAAAATATTGGTTGGCCCACCGGAAGTCCTTTTCAGTTTGAAGTCGGCGTGCATGACGGATGCTGGGGCATTCTTGGCATTCTCTCCGCACGATACAAGCAGGGCTTCATACAGGCAACCTCTGTCGGTTATTCGATCTTCCTGCTGATTGCCGGCGGAAATCACTTAAGAGAGACCGTCTTTAAAGGGAATTTTGCGCCATATAATTTTCAGTACATAGCAGGCGATATTCTTCCCGCCGTGATATTGTTATTCCTGGCATGGCACTATAGCAAACGCAACGCTCTAAATTAAGGATAAAACGGGACGGTTCACTCATTAACTTATTCCTTTGGAAAGCATGACAGATCAATGAGGATTTATTTAAACAAAAACTGGATTCCGGCCTGAACCGTAATGACGGCCACGAAAACTAACGGAGGCAAATAAATGTCTGAAATAAATGACCAGGAAAAAACCCGCCTTGCGGACAACCCTGAAGGCTTTATCGAAGAAACCATCAAAAAGGTTGTGTTTGATAGCAGCGCCAATCGGCTTGCCGGCTTCGGGAATGAACCCATCTTTGAAGAGCCGCTGATTGGCTTTGCCGCAGGCGATGATCCGCTCTTTGATGAATACAAGAAAGTCGTTCACGAGGATCATTTTGCACCGCGCGAAATTCTGACCAGGCACCTTGTGGAAACGCTGAAGATCGAAAATCCTCAATTTGAAAACGTCAGCGTCATTTCGTTTGTTTTACCCGTTCACCGCGAAACCCTGCGCTCGAACGCCTCGGAAAAGGCGGGGCCGTCCCTGCGCTGGAATCACACCCGCTGGAAGGGGCAGGATTTTATCAACACGCTATCCTCCGATCTGGCGGCGCTGCTGCAAGCCCTGGGCATTTCCGCCGTAGCCCCGGAAACATCTCCGTATTTTAAAATCATGGTAACGCCGGGTGGGTTTCCATCCAACTGGTCGCAACGGCATATCGCTTATGCCGCGGGTTTGGGGACCTTCAGCTTAAACGAAGGCTTCATTACCGCCAAAGGCATGGCCATGCGTCTGGGCAGCGTGGTGGTTGATTTGAAACTCAAACCCTCCGCAAGGCCCTACGCGCATTACCGGTCCAACTGCCTTTTTTATGCAGGGGAGAAGTGCGGCCGGTGCATCACCCGCTGTCCCGGCGGCGCGCTAAGCGATAAGGGCCATGACAAGATCAAATGCTACCGTGTGCTTTATGAACAACAGGCGCCATGGATCAAAGGCGAACACGGGCCGGGCTTCATCGGCAAGTACGCAGGATGCGGATTATGCCAGACCGGTGTCCCCTGCGCCAACCGCATTCCCGAAAAAAATAAATAAGCTTTATGGATTACCCAGCAATAACCGCGCCTACCGGTTATTGGGACAAACTTTGACGCACTCGTTGCAGTCCAGCCAGTAGTCGTGGCCGGCGGTGTTGATGACGCGTTCGATGTGCTTGAGGCCTGCCGCATCTTTGAGAGCCAGCGGATAGATGGCGTGCTTGATGGTATGCGCCATGCAAGTCATCTTCCGGAATGCGCCGTCTTCGGCAAAAGCGCCCGCCGGACAGATCTTTTGACAGGCGTGACATTTTTCGGGACAGGGGTGCGCATCGATGAGCGGGTCGCCTTGCATTTCCGCATCGGTCACAACAGCCGCCAGACGCAAGAGCGCTCCGTGCGTGGGATGGTACATCTGACCGCTGCGGCCAAATGCGCCCAGGCCGGCCTTCACTGCTGCATGCTTGAGCGACAGCAGTCCCCACGGTTCATAGTTATGAAAAGTCATAGGCGCATAAGTGGGAATCATCACGGCTCTGTATTTTCCACGGGATTCAATGAAATTGCACAAGCCCAGGCTGATTTCATCGAGCTGCCGGTAAACCGTGTGATAGGTCCGATGCAGGGCGTATAAATTGTAGTCGGGCGATTCCAGAACACCCCGCGGCACGCGGATGCCGAAAACAACCACTGTTTGCGCGTTTTTGCAGACATTGGCCGGGTGATGCTTTTCAGGCGCGCCGTCAAAGCGGTGAACCGGGGCAAACCCGACAGCCGATATGCGATCCCCCAGATGACGGATGATTGCTTCTTTCAATTCGTTGCTCATGAACTCTCCTTTCTTTTACTTTATATCAGATTTTGCTTTTATTTAATCGTCCCGTAAACGGGCATATCCATTCCAGTTCGCAGGCGGTAAGCCGCATCGGCTTTCCGTCTTTATTGCCGCTGCCATAGCGCGGATCGCCCATCACCGGATGACCCGCGCCTGCCAGATGGCGGCGTATCTGATGAAGCCTTCCTGTTTCAATCTCGGCGAGCAATGTGGCGGTATTCGTATCGGGATGGCGGCAGACAACCTGGTAACGGGTAATGGCTTCCTTTCCATCCAGGGGTTCATTCATTAACCCTTCGGCGTTTTCGGGCAGGCCCAATACGTCCACACGATAGCGTTTGATGATTTTGTGCGCCTGGAAAAGTTTGGAAAGCCTGCCTGCCGCTTCACTGGAATGCGCAACCAGAAGGAGGCCTTCTGCTTCACGGTCCAGCCGGTGCACGGGATAGGCTTGACGCCAGGGAGTGAAGAAGGTCTCGACCTGGCGCAGAAGGGACGCATGATCGCCGTAATCCGTGCCTTGCGTGAGAAGATTGGCAGGTTTAAACCAGACGCTGTAATGCGTGTAATCGGCAAGACAGGATGAAGATGGCGGCTTGGTGGCGAGGACTTTCGGGTCGTAATGGAGTTCCAGCGTGTCATCTTTTTTTAGCAGATAAGTGGCTTTGCGCAGGCGGATTCGGCCCTGACCTTTGCGGGTGAGCCAGACCGCGCCTTTGTTCATGGCGTCCTTGATGCGTGCCTTGGAAAGGCCCGCATGCCCGGCCACAAAGTCGCACGCCTGCGGTGACGTGTTGTCGCTAACGGTTTTGGTGATACTGAATTTTTCCGATGTCGGCGGTGTCTGCATGGTTTCGGTTCCCGGTTTGCGGTTTACAGTTGACGGTGCGCGGCAAAAAAACCGCATAAAGCAAAACGCTGTCGCTTCGGATCAGCCCGCAGCGACAGCGTTTAAAATATTCACCGTCTCAATAAATTCTAGTACGCATCGAACTTAAAAATGCGGTAGTTAAAACTGTATGTGGGTGTTCCGCTACCCGAGGTGCTCCAAGTTCTAAGCACAAAATTACTGATGCCACCATTGAAACCGGGGAAATTACGCGTCGCATCCGCGCCGCCAAAGGCTGTCCTGTTTTTCAGATCGGTTACGCTTAGGTTGTAACCAAGCGCCCAGTCACCACTGTCTGTTCCCGGCGCTTCAAAATAAATCGGTCCGGCCTGAGTATAGCTGTTAACAGAACCGGTGTCTGTCTCTGTAAAAGAAGGGCCGCCGTAAAAAGAGGTATCTGTTATTTCTGGTGTCGGATGCCCCGCACTTGAATTCATATATAGCATCAGACTGTTTTCATTGGCATCACTACTGGCAATTCTCAACCCGGCGCGGTTATCACTGCAATTGAGGTTATTGATGATTACTCGTCCCGTGAAGGCCGCTGTTCCAGCTGTAACGACAGAGTTTCCTGAAGCGTCGGAAGTTACGCCGCCCACTTTCAAAACAGTCACTTTATGAATGACAGGAACATAAGCCCCGACATTATAGTCCTGACCCAAAAGAGTCACAATGGCGGTAGGATATGAATACGTAAAGGTGAGGCGGGGATAAGGATCAACCATCGGACTTTCCTTTTTAAATTCCCGCCCGGCGTCACTTCCTTCGGCAAGCGCGGTGGCGTCCACCCCCACCACTCGCAGGACACTATACGTGCCGGGCGAGTCCACTTTGATCGTGGCGATGCCTTGCGCATTGGTCACGCCGGACAATTCCGACCCGCCTGATTTTTGAATCACAACCCTCATCTGGCCGACCTGATAAGGCGCTAATCCGGCATCGATCAACTGGACGACCACATTGGCGGTGGGAACCAAATCCTCTCCGGTTCCGCAGCCGGCCACCATTAATAAACCCGCAAGCAAGGCGAATCGCAATACCGTTTTGATCTTTTTTACATTTTCCATAATCATATTAAGACCTCCATTTTGTCGTCGGGTATGTAATGAGAAGTGTTCATAGCACATCCGTTTTATTTTTCCCACATCGGAAACCACAGGGCTGCGACATCCATCAGGCACTTGCCTTACGCCTCACACCGTCAATCAGCACTTGTTCAAATGCGCAGGCCCATTGTGAACCCGGCCACCGTCGATCACCAGTGTCTCGCCTGTGACATAGCTTCCCGCCTGGGAGGCCAGAAACACAACCGCGCCTGCGATCTCCTCCGGCTCGCCCAGCCGCATCATGGGAATCGACTCCAGTGCTTTTTCATTGACCTCCGGGTCTTTCCACAGGGCTTCGCTGAGCCGCGTTTTGATGATGCCCGGCGCGATGGAGTTGACACGGATATTGAACTGCCCCCATTCCTTGGCCATCACCTCAGTGAGCATGACCAGCGCGGCCTTGCTCACGCAATACACGCCCAGTTCTCCCGGCCGCAACCCGCCGATGGACGAAACGTTGATAATGCAGCCGCTTTTTTGTTCCCGCATGACACGCGCCGCCATCTGACTCAAAAACAAAATCCCTTTCACGTTGACGTTCATGGTGATGTCGTAGGTCTTTTCGTCCTGGTCGATCAGCGGGCCGTAATAAGGGTTCGTGCCGGCGTTATTCACCAGAATATCAATGCGGCCAAATTCTTTAACGACGCGATCGATCAGCATCCGTGAGTCTTCGATTTTGCCGTTGTGCGCCGCCACGGCCAATGACCGGACACCTCTGGCTTTAATCTCCTCGGCTACCGGTTCGAGGTCGGCGATCTTTCGGCTGCTCACGACCACGTGCGCACCGGCATCGGCCATCGCCAGCGCACTGGCCTTTCCGATTCCGCGGCTTCCGCCCGTAACCAAAGCGACTTTTCCTTCAAGAGAAAATTGGGATAGATTCATGACATATTCCTTTCGTGGGTTTATTCTGGTGCGCAACATAGCACATCAAAGGTCTTTTTTCCTGGATTTTTGAGGGGGTGAAAAACCGGAATCTTATCATTGATCGTGCGCGAAAGGGGATAGCCTGCGGGGAATTCAGCGCCGATATTTTTTGTAACCGAACCAGGCCCAAATACCGCCCCATAAAGCGACGGCAGGCCCCAGGCTGATGCAGAAAAAAAGAAAAGGTTTGCCCTCCCAGGGCTTGAGATAGGCGGCGCAACCGGCAACCCATAAGAAGGTGATCACAATAACCAGACGCATCCATCCCGTCAGAGCGATCCTGAGGACGGGTTGATTGGACTGGATAGGCGGCCGGGGCTGGTAACGCGGCTGCGACTGGGATTCGGACGTAGATTTGCGATTCATCAGCCGGGGAATAAAAATAACCGCCAGGGCAATTGCCACCACAACCAGAATTTCCTGCATATAAAAAAACCTCACCGGCCAAGGACTTTGCGGCTTGTCTGTGCGTGTCGGGACAAGCCGGCGGACAGGCTATAGCACACATTCATGAATAATCCCACAAGATGAGCAAGAAATGCGGGCGGATGTTTCCGGCAGGATCAATCGGACTCAAACCAATTGAGGATGGCGCTGTTTTCTTCACGCGGATAGGCATGCGACAGGTCGCGGATGACTTTCAGCTTCATGTTGACGCCTGCGGCAATTAGTTTTTTTTCTGCCTCGACAGCATAGGATAGAGGGAATATCCAATCCTGTGCGCCGTGTATCCAGAAAATGCGTTTTCTCCCGGCCTCACGCAAATCCACGGGGGGCAGAGCGCAGGCAACCGGGGCGACGCTCTGATAGATGCTGCCCCAGGACAACGCCAACGCCAGGGCATACGTGCCGCCGTCGGACATGCCGGTAAGGAGAATGCGGTTGGGGTCAACATGGACGCGCGAGCAAACCTCTTCCAGATTCCGGCTAAGCGTCTGCCCGTCAGTCTCCACATTCGTGATGGACCATGACATCCCCAGAGAGGTAGGCGCCAAAAGGATAAAACCCCTGCTGCGGGCGAAACTTAGCCATGTCCAGAGAAAGTCTCTTCCGTGGCTGTATCCGCCATGCAGCGCCACAATGAGCGGCCAGGACCGCTCCGGTGTATAGGTTTCGGGAATGTAAAGTGAATAGCCGCCGCGGGCGTGCCGGTCCCGATTGGAACCGACATGAAAAATGCCGGTCCCGGCATTTGGAGCGTGCATCCCGGACAGTGCGGCAGATTCCGCCCCCTCTGCGAGGAAGTACCGGTTAACTTCGGGGAAATAACCGCAAAGGCCGAAGAGGGCCTCCAGCGCGTGACAATGTTTGCGTGCCGCTCTGAGCGCCGAAATATAGGCAGCCTGGAGATCTTCCTCCTGGGCAAAGTTTCGAATAGCGCCGATCAGGAAATCACAGGCGCGCAAAAGTCCGGGCCGGACACTTTCGTCTATCGTTTGCCGGACATCACGCAGCAATAGCCGCGCTGCCGTGAGGGGTTCCAGATGAACGAGCAGACCCGCTCTGATGTCGGACAAGGCCAGAGGGTTCAGTCGGCGCATCGCCGAATCAAATCCTTGTGATGCGTGAATAATGGTGTCTGCAATTTTTTCCGGTGTCATGGTCTTAGTCGCCTCAATAAAGAAGTATTTCACGATATCTTTTTTCTCTTTTTTACATCCTCTTTCAAAAAATATACATCAAATATTTTCTAGTCATTCTTTCAACATACAATCGTCATCCAACATGGATACGGCTGAATTTGAATATTCATCGATGGGTTTGTTAAAAAAATATTGACAAAAGCTCTTGAAAGACATATTTAGTTCACACAAACTAATTAACGAGAGGCATCATGACCTATTCTTTGGTGGAATTGATAGAAATTATTACCCAACTGATCGGCGACTGGGAATTGCAGTTTATTCAGCAGTACGCGGAGGAAGGTTTCACCGTGCGTCAGATTGAGTACATCGATGCGATCAACCGTCTTGGCAATCCCAATCTGGGAGAGATCGCCAGGGAGTTGAAGTTAAGCAAACCGTCTGTTACGGCGATTATCGATAAACTGGCCGGCAAAGGTTATATTCGGAAATTTCAATCGGATGAGGACCGGCGTTCTTTTCATGTGCATCTCTCCGCCAAGGGAACAAAGCTGGTTTTGATGCACAACGAAACGCATAGCAGGATAGCGGATCTGTTCAGAAACAATCTGGACAGCAGGGATCTGAAAACGCTGGTGTCGCTTTTGAATAAAGTGGTTTCAAAAGCTTAATTTTTCTTAATTTAATAGTTAGTTTATACAAACTAAGCAACAGGAGGCCCTATGCATTACTTTGACTATTTTCAGATCATCACTCTGATCATCTTTCTTTTGATATTTTTTGGACGATCACTCCGGCTTAGGCAAAAGGGCACAACGGTCTTCAGGCTGGGCAGCGGGAAGAAAGGATTCACCGCCCTTCTGGAAAAAAGCTTTTTAATATTTTTTCCGCTGTGGCTATTCGAGATATTTGTTCATTCCCTGCACCTCAATATCCAGTTTCTGCCCTCTGCGCTGGTGAATCCGCTTTTTATAAATTCGATCATCCGGCCCGCCGGTGCAGTGGTGATACTTACCGGAATGGTGGTTTTCACTCTGGCGCTGATATCCTTCAAATCGTCATGGCGGGTGGGGATTGATACGGTTGCCCCCGGCGGTTTGATTACCACGGGCGTTTTTTCTGTGTCGAGAAACCCGATATTCTTATCCATGGATCTTTATTTTCTGGGGACGTTCCTCATCTACAGCAATCTGTTTTTTCTTATCTGTTTCATCTGCATCGCTTTCGGCTTTCATTTTCAGATCCGTCAGGAGGAAGCGTTTTTGGCTGAAAGATATGGTGATAGTTACCGCAGATACATGACGCAGGTTCGTCGATACATTTAATCTGATGTGCGGCTTATTGGGTACAGCTCGATGGTTTGCGGGTTATTCTATCCATTAATTGACAACACCCCTGAGAATCTGGTATTGCCGGCATCAACTTACTGCCGCACATCAGGCAGTCAACTGCGGAGATGGTCAGACAAGATGAGCAAAATCCGGAATACTCCATCATCACACCATTTCGATTTATTTTTGATCTTAAACCCATAGGAGACGCTATGAAAGATTTCAAAGGGAAGACCGCTTTTATTACAGGCGGCGCGGAAGGGATCGGGTTTTTCATCGGCCAGATGCTGGCCAAACAGGGCATGAACGTAATGCTTGCGGACATCGACGCTCAAATGCTCACGCAGGCCGTCAAAACCTTGCAGGCGGAAGGGTTCAACGTTCAGGGTGTTGCGCTGGATGTGACGCTGAAAGAAGAGTGGGTGACCGCCGCCAAAAAGACCATAGATGCCTTCGGCAAAGTGCACATGCTGGTCGGAAACGCCGGCGTTTCCGCAACCGGCGCGCAGCACACCATTGGTGAAAACAACTGGCGCTGGGTCCTGGATGTCAATCTGATGGGACTGGTCTTCGGAGGTGAAGTGTTTATCCCCCTTTTGAAAGCTCACGGCGAGGGCGGATACATTCTGAATGTCGCCTCCATGGCGGGCATGCAGGGTGTCTCTTATTCCGGCCCTTACTGCGCAAGCAAAGCCGCCGCGGTAGGCCTGTCCGAATGCTGGCGCGCCGAATTGCAAAAAGACGGCATTGTCGTATCGGTTTTATGTCCGGGCTTCGCCAAATCCCGCATCTACGACAGCATGCGCAACCGCCAGGAACGTTTTGGCGGCCCTGTCTATTTTGACGATCTGGTCAGAGCCAAACCGAATCGGGCTTTCAACAAAGAGATGGTGGTGACCGGAATCGATACGCATATTGTCGCCGATCGCGTGCTGGAGGCGCTTCAAAACGAAGAATTCTACATTTTCACGCACCCCCATTACCGCGAGATGCTGGAGCAGCGCATTCATGATCTGACCGAGGCATTGGAGGCCGCGGAAGCCAGCCCCGCACTTAAGGACGTGCCGCGCAAGGGCAGAATTCTATCCTGAGCAGGACCGCTTTGATGATTGTGGCGGGGGCCGTCGCCGTCGAGATGTCCTGATGCAGAAAAACTTAGGACACATTTGCTTGACAAAACGATCCAATATCTTGGATGATGGACGCCATGAACTCAAACGATGAGCATGAACAGGATAACGCGATTTACAGGCAGCTTCAGATTCAAATGGACCAATATCCCATCGGATATCCGGCAACCTCAAGCGGTGTGGAAATTGATATTCTGAAATATTTTTTTACACCGCAGCAGGCGAGGCTTGCGTTGTGCCTCACGCTGCGGTCCGTAGCCGTCTCTAAAATCCGCAAGAATTATAAGGCGAAATTCCATGACGATTTTCCGCCGGATGATTTGGCTGTGATGCTCGAAGCCATGTTTCAAAAAGGCGTCATCCGGCGTTCGATCGGCAAAGACGGATCGCCGCGCTACGGAATTGCCATGCTGGCCATCGGGATGTTTGAATATCAGGTGGACCAACTGACCCGCGAACTGATGGAAATGATCCACCGCTATTTCGATGAAGCGTTCGGCGCGGAATTCTTCCGGTCATCGCTCCCGCAATTACGGACCAGCCCGCATCTCAAAGCGATTATTCCGGACTACATTGTCGACACGTACGACAACATGCGGCACTTCATCACACACACCCGGGAACCTCTGTATGTGTCCAATTGCGTCTGCAAACAGGGTGAAGCCCTTTTGGGAAAGCCTTGCCGGCAGACCAATCATATTGAAGTCTGCCTGATGATCGGGGAAGGAAATCACGCGGCACGCAATCGGGCCCGGCGAATTTCTCAAGCGGAATGTCTGGCGATTCTGGAGATGGCGGAAAAAAAAGGCATGGTGCTCCAACCCGGCAATTCCCGCAAGCCCAGCTGCATCTGCATCTGCTGCGGTTGCTGCTGCGGCGTTCTGACGACCGCCAAAAAAGAGGCAAAGCCGGCCCGTTTTTTTGCAACCAATTATTACGCCCGGATTGAGCAGGCATCATGCACGGGGTGCGGAGTCTGTGTAAAGCGCTGCCAGATGGACGCCATTGTTCCCGACGATGCAACGTTCCAGGTGGACCGGCATCGCTGCATCGGGTGCGGCCTGTGCGTCACAACGTGCAAGCCCAAAGCGGCGGTTCTGGTAAAAAAGGATAAGCAGACCGTGCCGCCCATGAACACCGAAATTTTATATTTAAGCATCCTGGCCGAAAGAGCAGGCCGTAAGAAAATGATCGTCAACATGCTCCGGCTTCTTCTGGGGAAACCCCTGTGAAGATGAGTTTCCGGCTGATCAGGCTATTGACGCGTATCCGCGATTCACGCCTGCTGTGGGACGTCATGGGATCGATCTACAACCAACGCATTTATGACGCCATCTCGGAACTCTACGATCACATCCTTAGCGAAATCAGCACGGATGGACAGCGTCACATTCTCGATGCGGGCTCGGGACGCGGGTATATGTCGCTTATGATTGCCGGCAAAAATCCAAAAGCCACCGTGACCGGCATCGATTATTCCGCGATGCAGGTTCGCCGGGCGGAAAAACTGCGGATGCAAAAAAAAATAAGCCATTGCGCTTTCATCCACGGCAATGTCATGAACCTCGCGTTTTCCGACGGGCTTTTTGACGCAGCCGTCAGTATCGGATCGATCAAGCACTGGCCCGACGGGGTGCGGGGGTTGAAGGAAGTTTCCCGTATTCTCAAACCGGGTGGAAGGCTGATCATTTCGGAGACCGACCAGGCGACTTCTGATGAAGCCCTGCGCGCTTTTATCCGACGGTTCAGCGTCTGGTTTATTCCCGACAGGCTGCTTTTTTGCGGACTGCGACACGTCATCTTCGGACAAAGCTACACGCAAACCTCGCTTACGGACGCAGTGAAACATGCGGGTTTCCGCAACATTGAGTTTCAAAGCGTCCCCACCTGCCCCTACATCATTGTGAAGGCGCAAAAATAGCGGCCTCATTCAGGCGGCGCAAAAGCAATCACATACAGGGCAATCACATACAGGGTTGACAAAGACGGTGATGCTTGGTACATGAGAGCGCAAAATCGGGGTGGCAGGGCATTGGCCTTGTCTGAGATTATACCCGTTGAACCTGATCTGGGTAATGCCGGCGTAGGGAGAATAGAGATGAAATATTTCATACCCTTTCTCCCCATTTATGGCGAAAGGGTTTTTTATTTCATTACAAAACAGGAGATAGAATCATGAAGATCACTGCGGCGGAGATTTTTAAATCGGTAGAAGACATTCGGGCGAAGAGTCCATTGGTGCACAATATTACCAACTATGTGGTGATGAATAATACAGCCAACGCACTTTTGGCCATTGGCGCATCGCCGGTGATGATTCACGCGGAAGAAGAAGTGGAAGACATGGCGGCCATCGCCTCCGCCCTGGTCATCAATATCGGGACGCTGAGCGCCCCCTGGGTGCGGGGGATGTTCAAAGCCTTCGCCAAAGCCATATCCAAAGGCGTGCCTGTGATCATCGATCCGGTCGGCGCGGGAGCAACGCCCTATCGGACCGAAACGATTCGTGAACTGATCAGCGCCGGAAGGCCTTCGATTATTCGGGGCAATGCCTCCGAAATTATGGCGCTCACGGATGACCGGCTGAAAACCAGAGGTGTGGACAGCACGGCGGCTTCCGATGAAGCCCTCCATGCCGCGCAAAGCATCAGTGAACAACATCAATGCGCCGTCTGCATCAGCGGCGCTGTTGATTATATCGTGGAAGACAAGCGGATTCTGAAAGTGGCCAATGGCCATCCGATGATGACGAAAGTCACAGGTCTGGGCTGTACGGCCAGTGCGTTGTGCGGCGCTTTTGCCGCTGTGGAGAAGGACGCGCTTATGGCTGCGGCTAAAACCATGGCGGTGATGGGCATTGCCGGAGAAATGGCGGCTGATCAAGCAGCGGGACCCGGTTCGCTGCAAATGCATTTTCTGGATTTTCTTTACCGGTTGACGGAAGATGATATTGTCCGACGTTTAAAAATAGAGAGGTAGTCATGCGTGGTGTGTATCTGGTGACGGATCGCGGCCTGTGCCGCAACCGGCCATTGCAGGATGTCGTTTTACAGGCGGTGCAGGGCGGCGCGGCTTACGTCCAGTTGCGTGAAAAAGACTTATCGACACGCGCTTTCGTGGAAGAAGCAACGGCTGTTAAAAAACGGCTGCTGCCTTTTCATGTTCCCTTGATTATCAACGATCGCATTGATGTGGCGCTGGCCTCAGGCGCAGACGGCGTCCATATCGGTCAGGAAGATATGCCGTATGAAATGGCCCGTAAGCTGATGGGACAAAAGGCCATCATCGGCCTGTCGGTTGAAACCTGGGCGGATGTTGAGGCGGCCCAAACGCTGGATGTCGATTATATCGGCGTCAGTCCCGTTTTTGCCACACCCACCAAGACGGACACCAAAGAGCCCTGGGGACTTACAGGTCTTAAAAAAATTAAAGCATTCAGCCGCCATCCGCTGGTCGCCATCGGCGGCATCAATGACTCCAATGCACGGGATGTTGTAGCGGCAGGCGCGGCTTGCCTGGCCGTTGTCTCGGCCATTTGCGCCGCAGCTGATCCTGAGGCGGAAACCCGTAAAATATTGCATCTCATTGAAATATGAAGATAACTGTATCTATTTTTTCCTGCGGCGAAAAACAGGTAATAACTCTTGACAAAACCCGCCTGAGCAATTACTACTATAATCATAGTGTTTTTTGCGGTAAATTGAAATGTTTTCGTGTTTTAGAAAATTGATTTGGAAAGTTAAAAACCGGTAGAAAAAGAATGCGACGGAAAATATCAAAAAGTCTAATCACCTATGCTGTTTTGCTTTTCTATCTATGCACGCCGGTGCTCGACAGCATGGTGTGCGCCGACTGTGCGGGTCATGTTCCTTTTCAGGGGGAATCCACCATCAGCCACATGAAAGCCGCTCATATTGATGTGAGTTATTCCCCGGAAGGTGGAACGTCGTCGGATACGGCCCCTGAGCGGGGTCATAAAGCTTTCTGTTCGATCTGCGCCAATGTTTTGATGGGCGCAGTCGTCTCTGCTGTGAAACCGCCTGTCCTGTTAGTGCAACGTAATTTCCCGCGGGCAATGCCTACGATCTCCGAACTTCATTATTCCATCGACAAACCCCCTCAGAATTCCCTCGTATAAGATTTTTCTTTGCAAAGACGTTTGCGCCGGATTGCTATGGATATCCCGGTGAAATGCCTGTGCCCAATAACAGAATTATATGAGGTGAAGAAATGCGACATTTTATTCTTAATATTTTTTTAATGCTTTTGCTTGTTGTGCCAGCCTATTCGATAACTGTCGAAGAGGCTGTGAAAAACGCGCTAACGGATAATCCCGACCTTCAAGCCCTTCGGCTTGATGAAGATGCAGCCGAAGGACGTCTTGGAAAAGCGCGGCTGCTATTGAATAATAATCCGACCATCGAGGGCAATATTTCAAAAAAAGACAGGCCGGAAGGCGAAGATGGCGGTGCCTATACAAATTACGGCTTCAAGCTCTCTCAGGAATTTGAAGTCGCCGGACAGAGAGGATCGAGGATTACAGTGGCGGAAAATGAGTTTGCACGCACGCAGGCCGAGATCAAGGACAAAGAGCGGGTTTTGATAGCGGAAGTAAAAGACGCGTTTGCCAAAGTGCTGGCCATGAAAAAGAAAAATGGACTGGCGCGCGAGATCGTTTCCCTGAAAGAAGAACTGCTCGGTTACACAAAGATCAAATTTCAGGCAGGTGACATATCCGGCCTTGATGTAAACCTTGCAGAGGTTGAGCTGAGCAAAGCCAAGCGGGACTTTCTCCAAAGTGAGAAGGAACACCGGGAAGCCCTTCTTGCCTTGCAGGGATTAATCGGAGGCTCACCTGATCTTTCTTTGTCACTTCAAGGCGATTTACCATCAGATGCACCGGCGTTGCCTGATAAACAAGCCATTAAAGAGCTGGCTTCTTCCCGGCGACCGGATGCAAAGGCAACCATGTTTGAGGTGGAAAAAACGAAGGCCGCGCTGAAACTGGCTAAAAAAGAAGTTGTTCCGAATGTAACGCTTTCCGGATTTTATGATCGGGACGAATTGCGAAATGTTGCCGGTCTGGGGATATCTATTCCCTTTCCTCTCTTTGACAGAAAGCAGGCGGAAAGGAAAGAAGCCTACGCAAGGGCTGAAGGGGCGAAGATCAAGTCAGCCGGACTGCAAAAGACGATTGATCGTGAAGTCGAACAGGCTGTGAACGACCTGGCAACCGCAATCGAAGAGCTGACCCTTTTCAAGAAAGAAATCATTGTCAAAGCAGAGGAGAATCTGACTCTTCTCAATCTGGCTTTCAAGGAAGGCAAAGTCGGCTTTTTTGAAGTGCGCCTTGCGCAAAAAGATACGATTGATGCTCAGTTTGCCTATATTGACGCACGGATGAAGACACAGTTAGCGATAAATGCCATAGAAAAAACCACAGGGGGAGCACTAAAATGATCAAGCACAATCGAAATATAATCAAACGAGGATTGCTCGTTTCTCTCTTCCTTTTTCTGGGACTTGCTGTCCTGGTTGCAGGATGCGGAAAGAAGGAAGCGCATGATGATGAGCACGCGAAAACAGCGACGGAAAAGAAAGAATCCGCTCATGATGAAAAGGAAAAGATGGAAGAACACGGCGTGGTCACGTTGCCGCAAGACGTCCAGAAGTCTTCCGGAATAGAAGTCAAGCCGGTGGCGATGCAGGCGGCGACCGTTCCCTATTCGGCTACGGCCGCAATCGAGATGAACATGGACCGGGTGGCTAAAGTAAGCCCCCGGGTCACAGGAAAGGCTGTAAAGATCATCGCCTCCCAGGGCGACAGAGTCAAAGCGGGACAGGTTCTGACCTATATCGATAGTGTAGAGCTTGACCAAATCTGGAGCGATTACCGCAAAGCACAAGGAAAAGTAGAGCTGGCACGCAAAAGCCGCGAGCGGGAAGAGACCCTGTTTGAGAAGAAAATATCTCCGGAAAAGGATGTGTTGAAGGCCAGACAGGAACTGCAGGAAGCGGAAGCGGATATTTTCCTGGCCCGTGAACGTTTCCGGCTGGCCGGTGTTGATGTCACGCAATTTTCCGCAACGCAAGGCAATGGCAGTCATCCGTTGATTCCGATTGCATCGCCGCTAAGCGGAGTTGTTATAGAAAAAGCAGTGACGCAGGGCGAAGTTGTGAATTCCGAAAAGATCCTCTTTATGGTCGCCGATCTATCAACCCTCTGGGTGGTCATCGATGTCTATGAAAAAGACATGTCCCGCCTCAAAGTGGGCGCCCGTGTCAAAGTGTCGGTCACGGCGTTTCCCGGGAAGTCATTTGACGGGAAAATATCTTACATCTCCGATGTTGTCGATGAGAAAACCCGAACCGAAAAAGCGCGAGTCACCATCGATAATGCCAGCGGCCTTTTAAAGCCGGGCATGTTTGCAACCGTTATTGCGGAGGCGACAAGCGGTGGAACCGAGCGCTTGATTGCCGTTCCGGAAGAAGCCGTGCAGATTGAAGGCGCTTTGCGCTATGTCTTCGTCCAGATTGCCCCCGACAAGT
>CAZJMX010000057.1:0-17666 GCA_964547345.1 uncultured Smithella sp.
CTTCAGTCAGTTGATTGAGACACAGAAGCGACGCGTATTCTGTTCCGTTGATATATATTTTCAGCGATATCTCGCCAATGACATCTTTTTCTCTATCACGCAAAATGGTCAAACCGTTATCAGTGATAATCTCTTTTACCTGAAAAGTATTGAACAATCTTTCATCCATAGTTTTCTCCATCGATTATTAAATGGCTTGCCGCATAGGCAAGGCACAGCGCCTCCGTCAAAACCGGATCTGACCATTTCGGCAGCTCCGGGGGGTTGACCGGAATCAGACATGGACCAAAGCTTGTTCCAGATCGGCGATCAGATCATCGATGTGTTCAATGCCGACGGAGATGCGAATCAGGTTGCCGGTGATGCCTGCGGCTTTGCGGACATCTTCGGGCATGGACAGATGCGTCATTGTCCAGGGATGCTCGATGAGTGACTCGACACCGCCTAACGACTCCGCTAGGATAAAGAGCTTCAGGTTTGCTAAAAGCCGAAACGCCTCTTCCTCGCCGCCTTTCACTTTGAAAGAGAAGGTGCCGCCAAAGCCACGCGCCTGTGTAGCTGCAAGTTTGTGCTGCGGGTGACTCTCCAGTCCTGGATGCAATACTGTTTCTATTTTAGGGTGCGCTTCAAGCCACTTGGCAATGACGAGCGCATTGCGGTTATGGGCTTCCATGCGCAGGGCCAGGGTTTTCAGGCCGCGCAATACCAGAAAGCAATCGTGTGGTGCCTGGCAGGTGCCCATGGCATTTTGATAAAAATAGACACGCTTGGCCAGTTCTTCATCATTCACAATGATCGCGCCGCCTACAACATCGGAATGCCCGTTGATGTATTTGGTTGTGGAATGCAGCACGATATCAATCCCCAGCGCCAGCGGATTTTGAAAATAAGGAGACAAGAAAGTATTATCGCAAACCGTCAGCACCCCTTTGGTTTTGGCGATCTCGGCAATGGCCGCCAGATCAAGAATATTCATCAGCGGGTTGGTCGGTGATTCCGTCCAGATCATTTTCGTATTGGACTTGATCGCCGCATTCAAGGTTTCGAGATCCCGCAGATTGATAAACTGAACTTCCACGCCGTGCTGTATGGCAATTTTGGACATCAAACGATACGTGCCGCCGTAGAGATCATCATGCACAATAATGTGGTCTCCGGCTGCAAGCAGGGCAATGGCGGTTGTTTCCGCAGCCATGCCTGTGCCGAAGGCAAAGCCGTGCGTTCCGCCTTCGAGGGCCGCGATGCAGTCTTCCAGCGCCTTGCGTGTGGGATTACCGGAACGTGAGTAGTCAAAAGGCCCCATCTGCTTTACGCCCTTGTAGGCAAATGTGGATACCTGGTAAATCGGCTGCATCACTGCGCCAAAGGCCGGGTCCGGCGCTTGTCCGGCATGAACGGTCAGTGTTTCAAATTTCATTTTGCTACCTCCTCTGATTATTAACTATTCCTGATGAACCCGTAAAATAAATAATAATCGTCACACCGGCGAAGGCCGGTGTCCAGACGTCGTCCCGACGAATACCCTGAAGGTCACGCGAGTCGGGCACCAGTTTCAACAATAATGGATTCCGGCCTTCGCCGGAATGACGCACAAGGTGATTTACGACTTTTGTCGAGACAATCATTTCTATTGCTCCTTAAACAGCCACGTCGAAAGATAGCGCTCACCAGTGTCGGGAATAATGACAACGATCAGCTTTCCCGCATTTTCCGGTTTTCGGGCCACTTCGAGCGCGGCAAAGAGTGCTGCGCCGCTGGAGATTCCGGCCAGAATGCCTTCTTCGCGGGCAAGGCGTCGTGCGGTGATTCCGGCGTTGTCATTGGAGACCTTCACAATTTCGTCGATAATATTTTTGTTTAACACACCGGGAACAAATCCCGCGCCGATTCCCTGAATTTTATGCGGTCCCGGCAACCCGCCGGAAAGCACAGGCGAAGCTTCCGGCTCTACGGCAATTGCCCGGAAGTCTTTCTTCCGTGATTTGATAACCTCGGCAATGCCTGTAATGGTGCCGCCGGTTCCCACACCGGCCACAAGAATATCAACCTTGCCGTCCGTATCCTCCCAAATCTCTTCGGCTGTTGTCTTCCGGTGAATCTCGGGATTGGCCGGATTTTCAAACTGTTGAAGGATAATGCCGCCCGGTGTCGTTTCTGCCAGTTCCTTTGCTTTTTTGATGGCTCCAGTCATACCTTCCGCACCCGGCGTTAAAGCCAACTCTGCGCCGAAGATTTGCAAAAGCTGCCTGCGCTCCAGGCTCATGGTATCCGGCATGGTCAGAATCAGCCGATACCCGCGTGATGCGGCGACAAAGGCGAGTGCAATACCGGTATTGCCGCTGGTGGGTTCGATGATAACGGAATCTTTGTTAAGAACACCGCGCGCTTCAGCATCATCAATCAGGGAAACGCCGATGCGGTCTTTCACGCTGGACAGAGGGTTAAAAGATTCCAATTTTAATACAACCTGAGCATTCAGCCCCAGTGTCAATCGGTTTAAGCGAACCAACGGTGTGCGACCGACGGTTTTGGTGATATCATTATAAATTTTCATTTTGTTCTCCTTTCATTGCCGGCCCGCATGAAATATATCCGGGCATTCGTTTAAATATCGTAGTTTACGGTCTGACGCTGTTTCTTTTCTTTTTGCCGCGTAAGTAGTGAGGCCAGGGTTGTCTTTGCTAACGAGTCGGCCAGCACCTGGGATGTTTCCGCCCACAGATCGCGCGTAATACAAAAATCTGACCTTTCGCAGGTTGCAGGTTTTTCCACACAATCGACCAGACAGATAGGCCCTTCAACCACCTCGAAAATATCTTTGATTGTGATGTCGGAAGGCGCTTTGGCCAGCGTGTATCCGCCATGCGCTCCCCGTGTGGCGTGAATTAATCCGGCCGACTTTAGCGGATTAATCAAGTGCCAGAGATATTTCTCCGATATACTTTCTCTGCGGGATATCTCCCTCAAGAGAATCGGACCCTCGCCATAATGGGCGGCAAGATCCAGCATCAGTCGGACACCGTAGCGTCCTTTCGTCGATAACTTCATAATTTCTAATCTCCACTTAATCTAGTTAAATACTAGATAATGAAATTAATGGCCAATGTCAAGAAAATATTTTCAACTAAATAAAATATTCGGCAACGATTTCTTTTTCCCGGAGCAACGCGTTGACTTCCCGGACAGCGTCATCCGGCGAGGCGTCTGCCGGAATGAGCAGGTCAACCTTGAAGCTCGAAAAAATATTGGTCCCCACGCAAACAACCAAAATCTCGGCCGGCGTATTGAGAACCTTCAATATTTCCAGATCATAATCGTCGATACCGGACAGAGCTGTAATGAAGATCTGGCCTGCGTCCGTCAGAATTCTGGCCAGCTCGCCCAAGCGGTTGATGGCATCGTCTGTGTCTGCGGTGTTGGACTGCACACCTGCGGCAATCCCGGAAAGCAGGTTGTTGAAACCAAGATAGTAAGTCTGGTGATTATGCAGAAACAACATCCGCTCCAGTTCTTTGGCCAGTGCCGTGACGCGGTCGAATTCCTCGCCGGCAAAGACGATGAACTTTGCGCCATGGTTGTTATGTTGAGAGCGATTGACCGGCGTAATAAATCCCTTGTCCCAGGCAATCTCCCTTTGCCGGATATGATCGGTGAGAAGTGTATCTCGATTATCAGCTTCGTCCAGAATAATGCCGCCTCCGGCAATTTCATAATGATCAACAAGAACAAATCTTCCTGTGCCTTCAATAACCGTCACAGGATCAAAGGCAATCGGCTTGGTCGTCTCTAGAATGATTTCCCCGACATCGTGGCGATTGAGTTGTTTTTTGTGTTGCGTCATGCTGAGATCGGTCGCATCCAGAACTTGGATAATCTCGACCAGCCGAACCGGTACACGGCAAGTCGCGAGCTTCAGCTTGTAGGATTTATCTTTAATTAAAGGCGAACGTCCCATCCAGAAGATATGGGCCTTGAAACGCGAATTCACCAGCGGTTGCCTGTCGCCCAGGCGAGTGATGATTTCTCCCGGTTTGACGTACAACTGAGTATCGAGCGTAATGCCGATGGCATCGCCTGCGGAGACTTGCGTCTTTACGGCTGTATTGAAAGACTCAATGGTTCGAATCCGCGCTTTTTTATGGGATGGCAAAAACACAACTTCGTCACCGACGCTCAGACGTCCGGTCTCAATCGTACCAGCGATAATGCGGCGGTCGTCATTGGCTTCCGTAAATTTGTAGATGTCCTGAACGGGAAAACGCAGCGGCAAATGGGCATCGCTGCTCTTCTTCTCAAACGCATCCAGTTGCTCAAGAACACTCGGCCCTTCATACCAGGGCATGTGCGAAGACGACGTGACCAGATTCTCGCCGTCGCGGGCGCTGATGGGAATAAACGCAATCGGCTTCACCTGTAAGGTTTCCAGAAACGCCGTGTACTCTGCGCACAGCAAGTCATAGGCCTTGCGGTCGTAGCCGACCAGATCCATTTTATTGAGCAGCACCACCACCTGGCGAACACCCAGCATGGAGACAAGATAACCGTGGCGCTTGCTGTTTTCCTGAACGCCTTCGTCAGCGGCGATGACCAGCAATGCCGCTTCCGCGCGGGCGGCGCCCGTCACCATGTTCTTTAAAAACTCGATGTGGCCCGGCGCGTCAATGACAATGTAATCGCGCTGCTGAGTTTTAAAGAAACAACGGGCGCTGTCAATGGTGATGCCCTGCGTCCTTTCATCCTTGAGCGCATCCAGTAGAAAGGCGTACTCAAACGGTTTGGCGTTGCGGGCGCAAAGAGCTTTGACATCTTCGAGTTTTCCTTCGGGAAGAGATCCCGTATCGGCCAGAAGTCTCCCAATCACCGTGCTCTTGCCGTGATCGACATGCCCCACAATGACAATATTGATTTGGTCGCGATCTTTCATTTACATATATCCTTCCCGGCGCAGTGTTTCCAGACCGCCGCCGTCTTCTTTATCTTGCGCGCGACCTGATCGCTCCGCAATGTTGGAAAATTTCCCTTCTCGCAGCTCCGCAATGATTTCCTTTACTGTGCGGGCATCCGATGCAACAGGTGTCGTACAGGGGTAGCAGCCCAGCGAGCGATAGCGTTTGCCGTCGCCCTGATTGAAATAAAGGGAGACCAGCGGAATATTCTCCCGTTCGATATATTCCCAGATATTGAGTTCCGTCCAATCCAGCAGGGGATGAACGCGAATATGCGTCCCCGGCGCGAAATCAGTTTTGAATTGATTCCATAATTCCGGCGGTTGATCGCCGACATCCCAGTCATTTTCTTTATCCCGCGGCGAGAAGTACCGCTCTTTCGACCGGCTGCCTTCTTCGTCAGCACGTACACCGACAATGACACCAGTATATTGCTCGGTATTTGTATCCGGCACATACCTATCAAGACGATGATCAAACCGATAGCGCGGCCACTGCCCGGACAAAGTGTTTTTCAGCGCCTCACTTTTCAATTTGCGGCAGCAACTGATACGGTCGCAGTTCCCATCAGGGTAGGTCTCCTTTTTTGCAAGCGCTTCTGTATTTTCCCCATAGAGGATATTCAAATGCCATTGCCTGGCCAATGCATCGCGATATTCAATCATTTCCGGAATTTTGAAATGCGTGTCGATGTGCAGCATCGGCATGGGCACGTGGCCGAAAAAAGCCTTCCTCGCCAGCCACAGCAATACAGTGCTATCCTTGCCGATAGACCACAGCATGACCAGGTTTTTAAATTCCCGGTATGCCTCTCGGAATATGTACACGCTCTGTGCTTCCAGTTTATCAAGATGATCCATTTTATTTATTCCTTCCAGTGAGTTTACCGTTTACGAGATGCAGACCGCATTCCTTCTGTTCAGGTGTTTCCCACCACCAGCGCCCTGAGCGGAGATCTTCGCCCGGCTTCACAGCCCGGGTGCAAGGGGCGCAGCCAATGCTCGGATAGCCCCAATCGTGCAGATCGTTATAGGGGATGGAATGTTCACGGATATAAGACCATACCTGCTCTTCGCTCCAATCGACCAGAGGATTGAGTTTGATGAGGCCATTGTCTTCATCCCACTCAATTTTTTCCAGGACATTTCTCGTGACCGCCTGTTGCCTGCGCAATCCCGTAATCCAGACATCCAGTGTGGACAAGACTCTTCTAAGCGGCTTTACCTTGCGCACGGAGCAACATTTTTTCCTGTTCTCGATGCTTTCATAAAAAAGGTCAGGCCCCTCCTGGCTTTCCATGGCCTCGACATCTGCTGACTCCGGAAACAAAAACTCATATTTCATCTTATATTTCGACATGGTGCGACTCATAACTTCATAAGTCTCGCTATGGAGCCTCCCGGTATCGAGAACAAAGATGCGGGCAGTGAGATTGATCGACAAGAGCATGTGCGTGAGCACCTGGTCTTCCGCACCAAGACTCGACGCCAGAGCAATGCGATCCTTACCATTGATGGAACTTCCGGCATAAGCCGAAAGGAAATAACGCAGAATCTCATCCGGTTCTTTGTTTTGGAATTGTGAAACCAAATCCTTTATTTTTTCTTGCTGCATAATAACCTTCCCTTAATTCACGATGATCCTTTTTGCACGACGACCCGGAATGTTTCGCCAAGAGATTCCACCTTGACCACCCGGTGACCTTCTTCTTTCAGGCTGCGGGGAACGTTCAACATGGCATCTCCCTCATCAAGGATCACTTCCAGATATTCACCAGATTCCAATTCTTCAAGAGCGAGCTTCGTCTTGACGAAATTCATGGGGCAGGCGACACCATGCAGATTAAGATGTTTTTTAATTTCATGTTCCATGAAGTATCTCCTCGTTCACTTTTTCCACACCAATCCTGTTGATCGTGTGTCCAAATCTTTCTTTCTTCCGGCCATTGCTGCGGTAAAACGCTATGGTCCGGTCAATCAGTTCATAGAGCCTGTCGGTGGTTTCAATCAGTCCGCCAAGGCGTGTGCCCAACCGGGGAATCTTTCCCATCGTTCCGCCGATCCAGAGGATATACCCCCGCTTGGCTACCCTCCATGACCCTTCAGGGCACCCGGACGTGCAGATGCTGCAATGGATGCACTTTGCTTCGTCCAAGACGTAATCGTTATTCACATGGCTTATCGCTCCCGTGGGACAAATATTAAGACAAAGGCCGCAATCACTGCACGACGCCTTGTCCCACGCAGGCAGAATCCCGCCCATGACGCCGATATCGTTTTCCGTCGCCTTTGCGCAATTATGAGGGCAACCCGTGACCGACAGCTTGAACTTGTGCGGCGTTTCCTGCCGGAAATATTTCTCGTCCAGCTTATGGGCGATGGCTTTTGTATCGATGATCCCCCAACGGCAGGTTAAATCCCCCGGGCAGGCAACAATAATACGTATTCGCGGGCCGCAAGCGCCCATCGTCACGCCAACCGATTCCAGCTCGCCTCTTGCCTCTTCGAGATGGCTGTGATGGACGAAGTGGATCTCGATGCCCTGTCTTGTAGAAAGGTGAAGCTGTCCGCGTCCATATTTTTCGGCCACGTCGGCAACTTTCGCCAATTGGGCAGATGTTAAATCACCACCCACGACGTGCAAGCGCATCGCAAAATATTCCTTCTGCTTCTGCTGAATCATGCCGACTTTTTTTAAGGCCGCCAGATCAAATTCTTTTTCACTCATACTTTATCCTCAATATTTAATGGTTCCTCACTTACCGTTCCCTGCCTGATCCAAAACCCATTAATGACGGGCTTGTCATCCAGAAGGGAAACAATGACGTATAAAGCCGCCGGATCATAAGCCAACACGATGTCCTCTACAGAAGGCCGCGCCGGTGTAACCGGATGGCTGTGATAAACACCGATGATTTTGAGACCCGCCTGCCTGGCTTTTTTATGGGCGGCAAACTGTTCTTGCGGCTCGAAGGAAAAGTGATCTTCCCGGCCATCGATGTTTTTCATTTCATAAATCGCGGTGATCCAGCCATCCCTACCGCCCAAGTAGCCACAAGCCTCAATCGGAGCTTCCCTGCGCGCATGGGCGATTATCTGATCTATAATGTTCTGTGCAATAATCATCTTCTTATCTCACAAGCCTTTTGTTCATAATCCACCAGGCTGGTAATGGTAGGGTTTTTGCCGCACACCGGACAATCGGGATTTTTGTTTACCTTAACCTCGCGAAAGCGCATGGCCAACGCGTCAAAGATCAGCAGCCGCCCAGTCAACAATTCCTTCAGGCCCAGCAGATATTTGAGGGCCTCCACAGCCTGGATGGTGCCGATGATGCCGGCCATCCCGCCTAAGATCCCTGCCTGACTGCAACTCGGCACCGCGCCAACCGGCGGCGGCGCGATGAACAGGCAGCGGTAGCATGGGCTTTCACCCGGCAGGACTGTTATGGTCTGGCCGTCGAATCGCAGGATGCCCGCATGGGAAAAAGGCTTGCTCTGCAAAACGCATGCATCGTTGATCAAAAATTTTGCCGGGAAATTATCCGTGCCGTCGATCACGAAATCATAATCGGCGATCATGGACTGAATATTTCCCGACAACGCCCGTTCCTTATAAGTAATGACCCGCACATCGGGATTCAGCTCTTTTATTTTTTCTGCCGCTGAGTCCACCTTGGGAATACCCACATCATGAGTGAAGTGAATAATCTGCCTCTGAAGGTTACTCAGATCGACATTATCGCCATCCACAAGACCGATAGTCCCCACACCTGCAGCGGCAAGATAAAGGGCCGCAGGAGCGCCCAGGCCCCCGGCGCCAATGATGAGGACTTTCGAGGCAAGCAGTCGCTCCTGACCTTTGCCGCCGACCTGCTTTAAAATAATATTGCGACTGTATCGTTCAATTTGTTCATCGTTCATAATTTCATACTCCTTCCAGTGCCTGCGAAATGTCCTGGCGCAGGTCATCAATATCTTCAATGCCGAATGAAATGCGAATCAGGGTGTCATCTACCCCCAGCCCCCTCATCTCCGCTTCCGTAAACCCGGCAAAAATCGTTGACGCGGGGTGCAGGGCCAGCGTTTTATTGTCGCCCAGATTGGAGGCCCTGCTAATCACGGACAGCTTGTTTAAAAAACGGAAACAGTCCGCCTTGCTAAACAGGTTCAATGACAGAATTCCCCCAAATCCGGAGAATTGCCTTCGCGCCAGATCATGAAACTGAGATGACGGCAGCCCCGGATAGAGAACGGACGAAACGGCGCGATGAGTTGATAAATATTCAGCCATGCTGCCGGCATTGGCGCAGATCCGCTCCATGCGCAGGCCCAGAGTTTCCAGTCCCAGCGTTTGCAAATAGGCGTTATGGGGAGCAAGGCAACTGCCCGTTTCCCGATAGATCTCTTTTCGCAGTCGCGCAATAAAGGCCATCTCTCTGAACCGGTGATAGTCCTTAAGCGCGGGAATCTGCGACCAGTCAAAGTTTCCCAAATCCACAATCACGCCGCCCATGCTGCTTGCACCGCCGGAGACATACTTCGTCGTGGAGTGCAAAACGACGTTGACGCCGAAATCCCGGGCGCGAAAAAGGTAAGGTGTTGTTACCGTGCTGTCGGCAATGACGGGTATCCGATGCTTTACTGCAATGGAAGCAATGCCCTCAAAGTCGGCAACGATCATGCACGGATTGGAAATTGTCTCCGTGAAAATTGCCCGCGTGTTTCCGTCAATGGCCGCCTCTATGGCAGATAAATCTTCCGCTGGAACAAAACGCGTTTCCACACCGAAGGGCGTGAGTATTTTTTTGAAATACGTATAGGTACCGCCAAATAGCGACGCTGTGGAAATTATATTTTCGCCGGCCGAAAGCAAATTGAGAAAGGTTGTGGAGATGGCCGCCATTCCCGATGCTACGGCGACAGAGGCAACGCCGCCTTCCAGGGCTGTGATCTTACGTTCAAAAGCTTCCACGGTCGGGTTGGATATACGCGTATAGGCATGGGAGGCCTGCCGTCCATAAAACACATCGGCCATGGACTCAGCGGATTCAAACCCGAAAGCGGCTGTGTCATAGAGAGGAAAGCGTAGCGCTCCATGCGCCTCTTTCCGGAGACCTGATTCATGAATGGCCCTGGTTGTAAAGCCCCGTTGTTTCATACCCCGGACCCACCGCCCATGAAGTAGAGAAATTCTACAGCATCGCCTTCCTTTATCTTTATCGACACAAAATCCTGGCGCTGCAGGATGGTCCCATTGAGTTCCACCGTGACCATATCGGGGTCTGCGACCTTCTTCTCGGCTAGTAGCTCCGTTATCGTCAAAACGCCCGAAACCTCTTCCGCATTTCCATTAATTAGTAATTTCATGTTTCTTCTCCTTTATATCTGGTAATCTTCGAACACCCTTACATGCCGGGGTCTCACAAAAATCTGCTCATTTTTTTGCAGACCGAGGCTTTGAAAAACATCTCTCGTCAGTTCGGCCTCCAATGTCTCGCGGCTTCCCGCAAGCGCCAGACTGACGCGAACCACAGGACCGATAGCATGGATATGGAGAACCTTGGCCTCAATACTGGTATGATCGAGGGGCTGTCTCTCCAAAGCCAGATCGTGCGTGCGGACATAGCCCAGAACCTTTGGATCACCCGTCTTCTCGTGGCCTGCGACTGCTGAAACGCCTTCACCGGATTTGTCTTGCGCCTGATGAGAGCGGCAATGAAAAAGATTGACGTTGCCTAAAAAATTCAAGACAAAGGCATTGGCCGGGTGTTCATAGACGTCCTCCGGTGTGCCGATTTGTTCAATCCGCCCCTCGCGCATCACAACGATGCGGTCGGCCAGTTCCAACGCTTCTTCCTGATCATGGGTGACAAACACACTGGTGACGTGGATCTGATCGTGAAGCTTACGCAGCCAGCGGCGCAATTCCGCCCGGACCTGGGCATCGAGCGCCCCGAAGGGTTCGTCAAGCAGCAGAATCTGCGGCTCCACGGCCAGCGCGCGAGCAAGCGCGATTCTCTGGCGTTGCCCACCCGACAATTGGGACGGGTGGCGGTCGGCCAAACCGTCGAGCTGCACCAGGCGCAATAATCCTAAGACTTTTTCCCGGATTTCCTGATCGGGCAGGCGTTGCTTTTTGGATTTGACGCGCAGGCCGAAAGCGACATTTTCAAAAACCGTCATATGCTTGAACAAAGCATAGTGCTGAAAGACAAACCCGACCTTTCGCTCACGGACATGCCGGCGGGTGGTGTCTTCGCCGTTGATTTGAATAGTCCCGCCTTCGGGCGTTTCCAGTCCGGCGATAATCCGCAGCAGCGTTGTCTTGCCGGAGCCCGAAGGGCCGAGCAGGGCCACCAGTTCTCCTGACGGAATATCCAGACTGACGTCCTTGAGGGCGGTGAAGCTGCCAAAGTGCTTGCTGATATTTTTTACTTCAATACTCATCTTCATTGCCTTCTAAAAATGTCACGAGAGTTGCTCGCGCATCTTCCATTCCACAAAACTTTTGACGGCCAGAGTCACCAGCGCCAGAAGGGCCAGTAGCGACGCCACGGCAAAAGCTGCGGCAAAGTTGTATTCGTTATAGAGAATCTCCACATGCAGGGGAATCGTATTGGTCGCGCCCCGGATATGCCCCGAAACAACGGACACAGCGCCAAACTCCCCCATGGCGCGCGCATTGCAGAGAATCACCCCGTAAATGACGCCCCATTTAATATTGGGAAGCGTGATCTTAAAAAAAGTCTGCAAGCCGCTGGCGCCCAACACCAGCGCAGCTTCTTCTTCATCCCTTCCCTGCGACTCCATCAGCGGAATCAATTCCCGAGCCACAAAGGGAAAGGTGACAAAGATAGTCGCCAGCACGATCCCCGGTGTCGAAAAAATGATCTTGATGCCCTGATGATCAAGCCACGGCCCAAGCCAGCCCTGGAGTCCGAAGATCAGGACAAAGATCAATCCTGAAATAACCGGCGAAACGGAAAACGGAAGATCAATCAGCGTAATTAAAAAATTTTTGCCCGGAAACTGAAACTTGGTAATCGCCCAGGCAGCAGCCAGCCCGAAAATAAGATTGAGAGGCACACTGATGGCCGCAACTAAGAGAGTCAGGCGAATAGCGGCCAGTGCATCCGTTTCATGGAGCGATGCAAAGTAAACGGCTAACCCTTTTTCCAGAGCTTGAGCAAATACCGCAGCCAACGGCAGCAGCAGAAAGAGCCCGAGAAAAAGGACGGCAATCCCCGTCAACAGCCAGCGGACAACCGCAGGTTCGGTAAGATCTCCACGCCTGCCCGGCACTTTGGTAAATTTTGTTTGTAAAGTATCCGACATATCCATTTCCTGTTTTTACGCTTCCTTCACTTTCCGGCTCCAGCGCTGGAGCACATTGATCATCAGGAGCATGAGAAAAGAAGCAACCAGCATCACCAGTGCAATCGCCGTCGCGCCGCTGTAATCGTACTGCTCCAGCTTGGTGATGATCAAAAGCGAGGTAATCTCCGAGACCATCGGCATATTTCCGGCAATGAAAATAATGGAACCGTATTCTCCCACCGCCCGGGCAAAGGCCAGCGCAAAACCGGTTAGAATCGACGGAACTATCACCGGAAACAAAACATGGCGAAATGTCTGTAAGCGATTTGCCCCCAGAGAAGCGGCGGCTTCTTCCGTCTCCTTTTCAATATCTTCGATCACCGGTTGCAGCGTCCTAACCACAAAGGGCAGGCCGATAACCGTCATAGCGATCACAATTCCCAGCGGCGTATAGGCAACCTTGATACCCAGCGGCTCCAAAAATGATCCGACCCAGCCATTTGCCGAATAGACCGTGGCGAGCGTTATACCCACCACGGCCGTAGGCAAAGCAAAAGGGAGATCGACCAGCGCATCCAAAATCCTTCGGCCGGGGAAATCATATCTGACCAGAACCCAGGCAACCAGTGTGCCAAACACGGCGTTGATCAAAGCCGCGATGAGAGCAGCGCCGAAAGTGACGCGATAGGAAGCCAGCACCCGCGGCGATGTCACCGCTGATACAAATGCTTCCCACGTCATCCCCGCTGTGTTGATCACCAGCGCGGATAGCGGAATCAGGACAATCAGGCTGAGATAAAAAACCGTATAGCCCATCGTTGGCCCGAATCCGGGAAGCACATGTTGTTTTCGCAATCGCAAATTCATGACGGTTCCTTCAATTCCCTGCTGTTAATTCTTCGCGTATATCTGGTCGAAAACGCCCCCATCGGAGAAGTGCGTCTTCTGTGCTTTCTGCCAATTGCCGAACACTTCCTCTAGAGTAAAGAGTTTCAGATTCGGAAGCTTGGAGGCCGCCGCGGCGATTTTCTTGTTGCTCGGCCGGTAGTAGTGCTTGGCTGCAAGTTTCTGCCCCTCATCGCTGTACAGGTATTTCAGATAGGCCTCGGCAATGATGCGGGTGCCGCGTTTGTCGACAACCTTGTCCACAATAGTAACAGGCGGTTCGGCCAGAATACTCAGAGAGGGCGTGATAATCTCAAATTTATCCGGCCCCAGTTCATTGATGGCGAGAAATGCTTCATTCTCCCAGGCCAGCAGGACATCGCCTATCCCGCGTTGGACGAAGGTGGTCGTTGAACCACGTGCGCCGGAATCCAGAACCGGTACATTTTTAAAGAGTTGTTTAACAAACACCTGAGCGGTTGCGTCACTTCCACCTTTTTGCCGCAGGGCATAGCCCCAGGCCGCCAGATAATTCCAGCGAGCGCCGCCGGAGGTCTTGGGGTTTGGCGTAATAATGGAGATACCTGGTTTGATCAGGTCATTCCAATCGTGAATATTTTTCGGATTACCCTTGCGGACTAAAAATACAATCGTGGATGTATAAGGGGCGCTGTTGTGGGGCAATCTCTTCTGCCAACCCGCATTGATCAAACCTTTATTCTGGATCTCATCGATATCATAGGCCAGAGCCAAGGTAACAACATCCGCATCCAGACCATCGATAACAGAACGTGCCTGCTTGCCAGAACCACCATGCGACTGTTTGATCGCGACTTGCTGCCCCGTTTTCTTCTGCCAATCTTTCACAAATGCCTGATTGAAATCCTGATAGAGTTCACGTGTCGGATCGTATGAGACGTTGAGCAGAGTCACAGCCTCCGCGGCAACAGCAGGTAGAGACCAGGTCAGGATAATTGCAAATACAGCAAGAATGGCGAAAACCTGGCTGGCTGTAGTTAAGTATCTTCCAGCCTTAAGACTGCTTCGATGAATGCTCAATTGCTGAGCGTTATTTGTATTGGACTTCTTGGTTATCATTTTATTTTTCCTCGTATATTTCAGTTAATAAAAAACCCACTTTCCGGTTTGTTCCTTTTTTTACCGGTTGGCGGGTTTGTCAGTTCTTATTGCTTTTGGTTGCAATCACATCAACGGACATCCCTTTTCCCGACAACAACATATGCCCCTAAGACACATGCCGGCACGCATGAGGTAACTTCGCATGTAGCCGGAAACGTTATTTTTTAATCTTTTTGTCATTTCTTGTTTTCCTTCACTACTAAATCTATTGAAATACTAGATAATTGAAAAAAGAGATTCTGTCAAGGATTTTTTATAGATTTTACAGGGTTTGGAATGGCGAGAGCGCCTCAAAGGGTTTTACCAAGATTTTTCAACTACTTCAGAAACCCTTGGATTCATTCGTGTCGAATTTTCTGATACAGGTTGACAAAGACCTTAAGCATAGTATCTGCCCTGCATGCCATGGACAGCAAATCAAGGAAGTGGAACAAATGAAAACGCAAGCCGATCCTGCATGGCATCAATGACATACGCTTTTTGATTTTTCAGCCTTGAATCACATCCCGGCATTTGTAAATAATGAACCAATGATGGCCTGCGCCTCCTCCTGAATCCGGCGAAGGTGCTCCGTGCCTTTGAAGCTCTCGGCGTAGATTTTATAGACATCTTCCGTGCCTGATGGTCGGGCCGCAAACCAGCCGTTTTGCGTTACGGCCTTTAACCCGCCGATAGCAGCATTGTTGCCGGGAGCCTTCGTTAAGAGTGCGGTAATCTTCTCACCGGCCAGTTCATCCGTCGTAATCTGATCGGAAGAGAGTTTCTTTAGAAGCCCACGCTGGTTGGCATTGGCGGCGGCATCAATGCGTTCATAGAGCGGATTACCGAAACGCGAGACCAAATCGGCGTAATGTTCGGCCGGGTCTTTGCCTGTAACCGCCATCATTTCGGCTGCCAGCAGATCCATGATGAAGCCGTCCTTATCTGTGGTCCAGACGGTTCCGTCCTGACGCAGAAACGAGGCGCCGGCGCTTTCCTCGCCGCCAAAACCATATGACCCGTCGAGAAGACCATCTACAAACCATTTGAACCCGACCGGCACTTCGGCAAGCGGTCTTCCCAAATCCGCTGCTACGCGATCAATCATGGAGCTGCTCACCAGGGTCTTGCCGATTGCCGCATCTTGCCGCCAGCCTTTGCGGTTGGCAAATAAGTATTGGATCGCCACAGCCAGATAATGGTTCGGGTTCATGAGCCCGCCACTGCGGGTCACAATGCCGTGCCGGTCAAAATCCGGATCATTGCCGAAGGCAATGTCATAATTATCCTTGAGTCCGATCAGACTGGCCATGGCGTATGGCGAGGAACAGTCCATCCGGATCTTGCCGTCTTTATCTACGGTCATGAAAGAAAAGGCGGCATCTGCATAGGCATGCATGATATCGATATCCAAAGCGTATGTTTCGGCAATCACGTCCCAATAGGCCAAACCCGCGCTGCCCAAGGCATCCGCCCCGATTTTCAACCGGGCAGCTCTGATGGCATCCATGTCGATGATGTTCTTCAAATCATCCACATAGGGCTTGATATAGTCATGCATCTGCGTGGTGGCAGCCTTTACGGCTCGACTGTAGGGGATGCGCTTTACGCCCCGGTTATTTTCCCGAAGCAGGGCATTGGCCTTGGCTGCAATCCAATCCGTAATGTCGGTGTCAGCCGGGCCGCCTTTGGGGGGATTATACTTGATCCCGCCGTTATCCGGCGGGTTATGCGAGGGCGTGATTACAATGCCGTCGGAAAGCCCTGTGGATCTCCCGCGGTTGTAGGTCAGGATGGCATGTGAGATGACCGGGGTCGGCGTATAGCCATTTGTCATCATCACCGCTACACCATTTGCCGCAAGGACCTCCAGTGCGGTGATATGCGCAGGTTCGGAAAGTCCGTGGGTGTCCATCCCGAGAAACAGCGGGCCGGTAATCCCCTGCTGTTGACGATAGAGGCAAACGGCTTGGGTGATGGCCAGAATATGATCTTCGTTAAAGCTTGCGTTAAAAGAAGACCCTCGATGACCGGATGTCCCGAATTCAACCATCTGGCCTTGGTTTTCCACAACAGGATGCAGGCAATAGTAAGAACTGATTAAGCGGGGTATATTTACTAATATCGATACGGGGGCGGGCTTCCCGGCTAAGGCATGCAACATTATTTTACTCTCCACGTTCCATTATTTTGAATGCGTGTTGAGTATACATACACAAAGTGGCGCAAGCAACCAAAAAGGCAAAGGTACTGCGGCAGTGTCAGGTTGGGCATTACCCAATTCGCGCCGCACAGGAAACTGCATTCTCTGCATTTTTTGCTTTCTTAACCTCACTGGATGTTGTTTTTCAGTAGTTCACGCTACCGGATACCGCGCCTTGACCTTCCACCCTGCCCGCCGCCCAACGTTCGCCCGATATTCAGGATGCGCATGGAAAGGCACGACGCACAGGCCTCGGACGTTTCGTTAATACAGGCTTTGTTGGGATAGATTTCGTACATCACCCGGTATTGCGGCGGCGTCAGATTCGGCATCACAATGTTCGCGCCGCGCATAAGACCAAGCTCGCGGCCATCGGCTTTATTGAGACTGGCCAACGCCGTTGTGCTGGGAATGTTTGACTCCGGGCAGACAAGACGCGTCAGGGCAATAACTTTGTAGGTCATTTTTTCTGTGTTCGGCACTTGATCATCTAACGCGGCATCAGGAAAGCACCGCCCCAGCGGCGTTTCGGGGTGAGGGATGAAAGGGCCGACGCCAATCATATCGAGATCCAGAGAGCGAAAGGCAAGGATGTCGCGGGTAAGGTCTTCATAAGTCTGGCCGGGAATGCCGATCATGATGCCGCTACCCACTTCGTAACCCAGCTTTCTTAGGTTTTCCAGAATGACAAAACGGTCTGATGGATTGTCTCCCAGCGGTGGATGAATCCGGTCATAGAGTTCACGATTGGAGGTCTCGAAGCGAATGAGATAGCGGTTCGCTCCCGCCTCACGCCAGGCAACCAAATCTTCATCCGGCCGCTCGCCGAGGCTCAGGGTCACAGCCAAAGAAGTTTCGGCCTTGATCCGGCGGATAATATCGGTCATCCACTGCCGGGTAATACCATAGTCTTCGCCCGCCTGCATGACGACGGTTCCATAACCGAAGCCTACGGCCTTGTGTACGCAATCCATGATCTCTTCTTCGGTCATACGGTAACGTTCAATTTGACGGTTGTCGGCGCTGATGCCGCAATAGCCGCACCGCCTGGCGCAGATATTGGACACTTCGATCAGACCGCGCCGATGGACTTGATCGCCGACATGGACAACGCGTGTTTCATTGGCCTCACGCCAGAGTGTCTCCAGTTTTTGTTCATCTTCTTCGCGAAGCCAGTCCATAATTTGTTTTTCGT
>CAZJMX010000058.1:0-17629 GCA_964547345.1 uncultured Smithella sp.
ATTGACCGCCTGAGAGTGGCCGTTCCCTGTCCCATGCCCAGCCAGGATCACTTCAGCATCATGGCGGCGGCTCACTATTATGCCGGCACACAAGCAGCGGTCGATTTTTATCAGGGCCTCTATGATGAAGTGAAGTACAAGGCCGAAAATAAGATCGGCGCCATTCCCGATGAAAAGTACCGGCTTTTGTATGGAGCTGGTCTCCCTCCCTGGCACACCCTTTGGATCTTTAACTATTTTGAGAGTTTCGGGGCCGTGTTTGTTATCGAGAACGTTTATCGCGCTTATGATCCTGTGGAGGTGCCCTCCTCTGTCAAAGACCCCGTGGAATATCTGGCCTGGCGAACCTTCCTGCGCGTCACCCAGTGGAACGAAAGGGCCAAAGCCAATAGCGGCAATCCATTTGTGGAAAAACTTCTGAAGATGGCCGGGGACTATAAGACAGACGGCGTGGTTTTTCACGCCTGCCGCTCGTGCCGGGCCTCGTCGCTTGGTCAGACTCACATTAAGGGACTCCTCGGTCAGCACATGGACATGCCCATGATGCAGTTGGTTTCTGACATGGTGGATCTCAGAGACTATTCGGAGGCTCAGTGGAAGGCCCAGATCGGCGCTTTCATCGAGACGCTCGCGGCCAGAAGCAGAGGCTAAAGGTTCAAGGGTAAAGGTTTAAGGATAAACACGGACACGCTTTTCTGTCCCCCTTTTGAGGGGGTGTCGGGAAGCGACAGGGGAGGATATTTTGCAAACAAAGACATCCACCCCCTGCACCCCCGCGAGCGGGGGACAATCATTAAGGAAGTTCTGTATGCCGTTTGCCGGACTGGACATTGGTTCCACCATGACGAAAGCGGTCATCGTGGATGAAGACGGGAATATTCTGACTTCGTTTGTCGGCTCCACCGGCGTCGAACATCGTCATCTGGCATTCCAGGTGATGGATGAAGCCGTGGGGCAGGCCGGGCTTGCCGTTGAGGATCTGGATTTCATTGTGGCAACCGGGTACGGGCGCATCAACGTTCCCTTTGCGGACAAACAGATCACGGAGATCACCTGCCATGCCCGGGGCATCCGGGCCATTTTTCCGGGGGCGCGGATCATCATTGATATCGGCGGCCAGGATTCCAAGGGCATCAAACTGGATGACGCAGACAAGGTGGTCAATTTTGTTATGAACGACAAATGCGCCGCCGGGACAGGCCGCTTTCTGGAAGTGATTGCGGAGACGCTCGGGATCAAATTAACAGATCTGGGGGCGATTTCCTCGCAAGCATGCGGATTTGTGAAGATATCGAATATGTGCACCGTTTTTGCGGAACACGAAGTGACATCCCGTCTGGCCCAAGGGGCGGGAATACCGGAGATTGTCGCCGGCCTCCACGAATCGATTGCCGGCCGGGTGGTGAACATGGTGCGGCATCTGGGGATTGAGAAAGATGTGGTGGTTACAGGCGGCGGAGCGAAGAATGCGGGCCTTGTCGCGGCTATTGCGGCCAAGGTCGGATTTGGCGTGCTGGCGCCTCCCGAGCCTTTTATAACAGGCGCCCTGGGGGCTGCCCTTCTGGGCAAGGATTTTGCGGCGCGGGGCGCCTCCCGCGACCGGGAGCGTCGGCTTGCGAGCGTGACCTTTTTCTCGTGACGTCTTGGCCCTATGCGCATGAATTTTTTTATTTTTGAGGATCTGTTTTCCATGAACGATGTTGCTCACTACTTTGCCGGTGTGGATATCGGTTCCGTCTCGACGGCTGCAGTGCTGATTCGCGCTCAGGATCAAAAGATTGCAGCCTCCGAGATGGTTGCCTCCGGGGGTAATTATAAGGGCGCTGCCCGAAAGGTTCTCGACTGCGCCCTTGCACAGGCCGGCCTCGACATCGGGGGGCTCTCCGGCATGGTCGTAACAGGTATGGGAGCGGAAAGCGCCCCTTTTCCCGCAAGGCGGATGTCGGATATCTCCTGTCAGTCCATGGGTTGCCACAGGCTGTTTCCGCAGGCGCGAACGGTGATCGACATCGGCGGCCAGTTCACCAAGGCGATGAGGATTACGCCCGAGGGTCGGGTGGCCGATTTTCTCATGAGCGAAAAGTGCGCTACCGGTTCGGGACGTTTTTTACAGGTCATTGCCCGTATTCTGCATGTGAGTCTTTCGGACATCGGATCTCTTTCGCTGCAATCGCAAACCCCCGTTGAATTTTCCACAAACTGCGCCGTTTTCGCCGAATCGGAGACCGTATCCCGGATTGCGGAGGGAGCGAAGGCGGAAGACATTCTTGCCGGTGTGCATCGCGCCATGGCTTCAAAGGTTTCCATGCTGGTGAAGCGAGTCAAAATGGAACCCGACGTGGTTCTTACCGGCGGCGGGGGAGAGGATGCAGGGTTGGTGCAGGCTATAGGCAACGCCCTGGGTGTGCGTGTGTTGGTGCCCCGGCAGCCCAGACTTTCGGCTGCCTTCGGCGCTGCCTGTCTGGCTTCAGTTGATTAACGGCTTAAGAATGGTGAGAATTTCAATGAGGTCGTCAAAAGGAGGAAGTAAAATGAATGGAGGAGGGTTTAAAATGAAATGGATCAGTAAGAGTTTTTTTGTATTAGCGCTGGGCTTTGCCGCCTGGTCTATGACGGTCTGCAACCCGTCTGTGGTCATGGCTCAAAAAGCAACCAAGGCAACCCAAACAACCAAAGCGGATGCGGTGGATAAGCAGCTGGCAAAGGCCAATGCGTCTTTTGACGTCAACAAGATGGGCGACATGTCCGACTATGACCCGAGCACCTGGGTCAGTCCCACAGGCGATACCATCAAAATAGGGATTGTGGCGTCGTTTTCGGGCCCATCCGCCGTCAACGGACAGTTCTACTGGACCGCCGTGACCTGGGTCGCCCATGACATCAACAAGCGCGGCGGCATTATGGTGGACGGCAAGAAGAAGATGATCGAAGTGATCAAGGGCGATTCGATGGGCAAAGTGGATCAGACCAAGAAAATTGCCGAACGGCTGGTTCTTCAGGACAAGGTCCATGTGCTCTGGGGATCTGACGGCAGCCACATCATGAAGGTCATCAATGAAGTTGCCAGCAAGTACAAGGTCATTGCCTTGAATGCGAGCAATACGTCCGATGACATTCAAAATGCCGAGAATTTCGGACGCTTCGCTTTTCAGGGGTCATTCTCGGCAGATCAGGTCGCCCGGGGCCTGGCCTATTACTACGGGCAGATCCGGAAGAAGGAAAAGAAATTCTACATCCTCTGTCAGGACTATGCGTTCGGTCACATTTTTGCGGAAGGCTTCAAGAAAGGTTTGAAGGAATACTATCCAGAGGCGCAGATTGTCGGCGAGGATTACCACAAGCTTTTCCTGACGGATTATGCCCCCTATCTGTCCAAGATCAAAGCCTCCGGCGCAGAAGTCATCTTTACCGGCGACTGGGTGCCTGATGCGGCCAATCTGGCCAAGCAGGCGAAACAGACCGGCGTTAACCTGCCATTTGCCAATATCTGGATGACGGATGCCAACATGCTTCACGAACTGGGCAAGGATGGCGGAAAAGACTGGGTCCATGTCGGTCCCTATCACTCGCCGGTGCCTTTTGCCGCAGCTCCGGGTTACGAAAAATTCTATAAAACTTGGAATGACCAATGGAAGAGATGGAAGACCGCGCCTTTCAACAGCCATTCGGCCGAGCATTTTACGGCCGGAGTCGGAGGGTCCTGGCTGATGCAGACTTACTGGCTTCTTAACCTGATGGAACGGGCAAAGAGCACGGACGCGGAGAAGATTATTGCTCTATGGGAAGGTGACACTTACAGGCAGGTAAACGGGAAAGTTATTAAAATGCGAGCCTGTGATCACAAGGCGGTTCAGGATCTTTCCGCTGAGGTGTATGCGCCGCCTGCAGAACAAAAGGTGTCTTTTACAATCCCGCCTTACTACTGGTTTGCAGAAGCTTCGTATGCCGGTCGGATTTACACGCTTCCGGCAAGCAAGGTTCTTCCCTGGATGGATCCCAATCTGGATCGATGCAAGGGCAAGAACAACTGGGGAGAATAACCACCGATCGATTCATCATGCGTTTTGTTGAAAAGCAGATCCTCCCGTCCCTTTGTTTTACCCCTTCTGAGGGGGCGGGAGGCATGCGCAATCTATCTTTGTAAATGTCGCATGATGAGAATGCGAGAGTAGAAATTATTTTTGTTTAAGGAGTATGGATATAATGGATCCAACAACCTCAATGTACGTTTCGCAGGCGATTCACGGGATCGCCTACGGCATGGTGCTCTTCCTCATTGCCTCGGGGCTGAACATCATCTTCGGAATGATGGGGATACTGAATCTGGCGCATGCCTCATTTTTTATGCTGACGGCCTATTTCTGCTATTCGGTTGTAGCCATCACGGGAAATTTCTGGCTGGGCCTGCTTGTGGCGCCCCTCTTTACCGCCTTTTGCGGAATTCTCCTGGAGCGGTTTTTCCTCCGGAGGGTTCATGCGTTCGGTCATCTGGGACAATTGATTCTGACCGTCGGCATGGCGCAGATTATCCTGGCGTTAATCAAAATTTTATGGGGAACGGAAAGCCTGTCTGTGCAAGTGCCTCCGATCCTGGCCGGGATGGTCAATATTGCCGGTCTGGAGTATCCGATTTACCGTCTGTTTGTGATCGGCATGTCTCTGGTGGTCCTGGTCTTCATGGTTTTGCTGCTATATAAAAGCCGTCTGGGCAAGATCGTGCGCGCGGCCGTATCGGACCGGGACATGGTGAATGCACTGGGAATCAATATTCCCGTGATTTACATGTTTGTTTTCGGGATCGGTACGTGGCTTGCAGGAATTGCGGGCGTGGCGATCGCTCCCATTCTGACCGTTTTTCCGGGATTGGCCGATCAGGTGGGGATGGACGCCTTCATCGTTGTAGTGACCGGAGGATTCGGCTCTCTTGCGGGGGCCTTTATCGTCGCCATCCTCTTCGGATTCCTCAGCTCCTTCGGCGTACAGTTCTTTTCGCAATTGGCGCCGGTCCTGATCGTCGGCTTTATGGCCATTGTTCTGGCCTTTCGTCCGAACGGATTGTTTGGAGTTGAAGAATGATGAATAAAACCATGCGAATTCTTCTTTGGGCCGTCCTGTTTGTTATCCTGGCCTTTTATCCCAGGGTGTTTGGCGTCTACTATACCAATCTGTTTGTCACGTTTGCGATCTTTGCCGTCTATGCTGTTTCCCTGAATATTCTTTTAGGCTACACGGGGCTTTTGAGTTTTGGTCATGCGATGTTCTTCGGGGCGGGCGGCTACGGAACGGTCCTGGCCCTCAAGCACATCGCGGGCATCGGCCTGTTTTCGGCACTGGGGATCGGTTTTCTTGCGGCGATTGTCCTGGCTCTGATCTTGTCTCCTCTGGTGGTCCGGGTGAGCGGCACTGCCTTTGCCATGATGCATGTGGCTTTCGGCCAGCTCCTCTATGTTCTGGTGCTCAAACTGAGAACCATTACGTATGGCGAGGATGGGATCGGCAATTTCCCCATTCCGGCCTTTAGCATTCCGGGAGTGATCTCGATCCATTTCAAGGGCGAACCGCAAAACTTCTATTATCTGGCCATCGTTGTTCTGGGAATCAGCTTGTGGTTGATGTGGTTTTTTACGAAGACTCCTTTCGGCCAAATCCAGCTGGGCATCCGGGACAATCCCAAACGAATTGATTATCTGGGTTACAAAGTTCCCCAATCCAAAGCGGTGATTTATGTGGTGTCCGCGGCCTTTGCCGGTATTGCAGGCTCTGTATACGCGCTCTTTCAGAATTTTGTTTCGCCGGACGGTTCCCTCGGAGCGCTGGTCTCTTTTACTCCGATCATGGCTGCGATGGTCGGCGGCGTCGGCAGTTTCTTCGGCCCCATCTGGGGGACGGCGATTTTCCAGCTGGTTGAAGAGGTGGCGATCCGCTTTACGGACCGCATCGAATTGGTACTGGGTGTAATCCTGGTTTTTGTTGTCATGTTCGCCCCCAAGGGGCTTGCGGGATTTATCGAGCAGGTGAGACAAAGGGGCGCTCCGCCGTCCACTGCCTGTGACAGAGGGGAGGAACGGTCATGAGCATACTGGAGACAAAAGATCTGCGTCATGATTTTCGGGGGCTGCACGTCCTTTTTGGCGTGAACCTCCAGGTTGAAGAAGGGGAGCGCCATGCCGTCATCGGACCCAACGGGGCGGGAAAGACCACCCTTTTCAACACCATCACAGGGACCTATCGCCCGAGCAAAGGCCAGGTGCTTTTTAAGGGGATGGATATTACCGGCTTCAAGCCCCATAAGTTAACCCGCATCGGCGTGGGACGGTCCTTTCAGATTACCTGTACGTTTAATAATCTGACGGCATTCGAGAATCTCCGCCTGGCGATCCTCTCGAAGAAGGGGATTCGGTTCAGTCTGTTCAGGCATGTGAACAGGATGAAGGAGATTACGGAGGAGACGGAAGCGATGCTGGAGCGGATCAATCTGCTTCAGGAACGGGATGTTCCTGCGTGCATGCTGTCATACGGCAAGGCGCGCGCGCTCGAGATCAGCATGGCGTTGGCAACCGATCCGGAGTTGGTTTTGCTCGACGAATTTGCGGCGGGCATGTCCCGCGATGAGACGCACCATGCCGTCGCGCTGATTCGCAAGCTGACGGAAGGCAAGACGGTCGTCATCATCGAACATGATATGGACGTGGTCTTTTCCCTGGCCGACCGGATCACCGTTTTGCACTACGGCAAAATCCTGGCAACGGGAACGCCCGACGAGATCAGGCTCAGTCAGGCTGTAAAAGACGCCTATCTCGGAGACCTGGAAGTCTGAAACGATACGGATGAGGTAAAATATTATGCTGCTGGAAGTCAAAGATTTGAATACTTGTTATGGAGCAAGTCGCGTGTTGCAGGGGGTATCGCTGAATGTGGACGAAGGAGAGCTTGTGGCCCTCCTGGGAAGAAACGGCATGGGCAAGAGTACGACGTTGAAAACCATCATGGGACTTGTGAAACCGAAATCCGGGTCCGTGATTTTTGCCGGAACGGACATCTCTGGATTTCCGCCCTTCAAGGCGGCTCAGGCCGGCATCGGCTATGTGCCGGAAGAGAGGCGCATCTTTCCGGAGCTTTCCGTCCACGACAATCTTCTGTTGGGGATCAAGGGCGGAAAGATCAAGCATCCCCATGATCCCAAAATCTGGACGGTGGAACGGATCTACAATCATTTTCCGAAACTGGGGGAGCGGTGCAATTCTCAGGGACGGTTTTTGTCCGGCGGCGAGCAGCAGATGTTGTCTATCGGCCGCGCCCTGATGGGGAATCCGAGACTGCTTCTGGTGGATGAGCCTTCCGAAGGATTGGCGCCGATCATGGTTCAGGAAGTACGCAACGTTTTGGAGGAGATTAATAAGGCGGGTGTGTCAATTCTGCTGGTGGAGCATAACCTGAAGGTGGCTTTGTCTTTAGCCCATCGGGTTTATCTGATGGGGAAAGCCCATATCGGCTATGAAGGCAGCGCGGAAGATATTAGAAACAACAACGAAGTGCGGGCAAAATACCTGGAGGTCTAGGTTGGTTTAGAAGTAACCGAAATCGACAATGAAATAGCCGGGAGTTGCTCCCGGCTATTTTTGTTTTCCCCATCCCGTGTGTCGTATAGAGGCGAATGATCAAACCATTGAGAGAAAGTGGATATTTGCTCTGAAAAATGATATGAGAGCGCTCAATTCCATGTGAACATTCAGGATGAGAAAAATGAAAAAAACTTTACTTGGCTCAAGTCTATGCTTCTTTATTTTTATTTTATCCCATAGTTCATTGGCGGCGACTGTTGATGTGCTGATCAAAGGGATGGATGACGGAATCAAAACCAGCCGCGACCGGGATCACGCCGAAGCGGTCATGAACGCCAAACTTCAGGCCATTGAAAGAGCCGGGGTTTCGATCAAATCCATGACCAAAGTTGAAAATTTTCAGTTAAAATATGACATGGTCGAGACCCAGGCCCAGGCCGTGCTGCTTCCCGGATTCCAGGTCATCGATATGGGGTATCAAAAAGACGGAACGTATCAGGTGGTTTTGTCCGGCAAAGTTCAAACGGGAAAGACGATGGCGGAAGAGGGCAGCTTATGGGGAAAATTAAGGACGACGCCTGCGGAATTTGAAAAATACAGTCAGATTCGCGAAATCTGGTCAAAGGCGGTGATTGCCGACATTGAAAATGTCTATATCAATAATGAAGACGGAACGGTGACCGACCGCAAAACCGGTTTGATGTGGCTCAAATCTTACGAAATTAAAGAAAATATCCGCGAAGTTCGCCAGTCTGTGGACGCGCTCAACAAAAACAAATTTGCCGGTTACGGCGACTGGCGGATCCCAACCATCGATGAGGTGGCCTCTCTTGTGGAGAAGAAACCCGGCGCCAAACTTCATTCCGGCCGCGAAAGCCATCTGGATGCCATCTTTGATGCGCGCCCCTACTGCTGGTATTTATGGAGCGCAGACCGTCTTCCTGAAGGATATCTGCTGGCTTATGTCGGCGAAGCCAAAGGCGGTATTGCCCCCGCAGGCGATCATTACCAGTCAGACGGCGTCTGCGTCGCGTGCCTCAAGGCTGTGCGGTCGATGAAGTAGGGTGGATTTTTAAATTCAGGATTATCCGGATAAAAAAAGCCCCTCGAAGAATTATATTTCTTGCGAGGGGCAGACGAGATCCACCTATGCCGTCTTGTCTTTTAACTGGAGTCCATCATTTGAATTCTTGGTCTTTTACGGGTGATAATCACCACAAAGACTCTGGGCCTTCTTTGTTGTTAACATCCAGTAGAATAGACTCAATACGTACATCGCAGAATCTCGACTATATATCTTTCAAAGAACATATTAAAGGAGTGCCGCAATGCCTGTTTATAAGCTGTAGTCAGCTCATTAAAATGCTTTTTTCGGCAGTTTATGATTCCTGCCAATGTCTCGCAATGCTTTTCGTTTTACCTCCAAGTGAAATGATGTAACTTTCTCTTAAGTTTCAGATACATAATTCAACCTGAGCATTGCGGCACCTTTGTGATTTTAATATGCTGATGACTATTGTTAATGTCAATGGGTGCAGGTGTCTCGCAGAATATCATTTTTTTATCACTCAATCTTCATCTTGTTTTTGACGGAGCTCATTTTCTGATCGACGATTTCTTCGAATTCGCCGGCGACCCATCTTTTTTCGATCTCCCAGTATTCAGGACTTTTCTTTTCATTGGCAACGGAATTAGCCGCCATCGTCAGCATCAGCGCCTGACCCTTTTGTGTCGTAATGAATTCCCTCGGTAATCCCGCCCAGTCGATGACAACATCCAGTTTTTTGCCGTTTAAGCCCTTTTCAAAAGGTTCGTAATACAGGCGGTCTTCACGGGTATAGGTGCGCGGTGTGCCGCCATCAGCCTTATCCGGAACGCGAATCGTTGCCTGCGGACGGTAAATGACGGCAAACAGCGTGTAGCCTTTGCCGTTCGCGGTATCGATGCTGGTTAAAATATAGTTGTCCGCGTCATGAATTCCGTAACGGCGCAGAACTTTTTGAAAGTATTCGGTTGCATGCTTCATGCGCCGGAAAGTTTCGCCCGTATCACCGCTTTTATCCACGGCATGGATTCTTTTGCCGTAAGCCGCCTCGTAGGTGTCGTCAATGGTGATTTTGGCGTTGGCCTCAATCATTCCTTTATTGATGTCTTCGAGGCTGGTGGCCATATAATAAGGGATGGCGGCGATGCCTTCCAGAAGCCCTGCGGCAATCTGCAGCGGCGACAAAACCAGTTGCGTGATGCCCACGGCGGCCTTGCCGAAACCACTTTTGACTTTCTTTGAGCCGTCGTTACCGGTAGCGCACGAACAAATCAGCAAAAAACATAAACAAAGTAAGGCGAATATCTTTTTCATGGAAGCGTCTCCTGATTTGAAATATCTCTATTTTTTTGTTTTGCTCTGAAGATACTGATTCATCTGCGGCGGATCCAGCTCAATCCATTCTACTTTTTTCAAAAGCGCCCATTCCGCCTCCGTATAGGTACGCTCCTTATTATAAACAAAGACACCGACAAATTTGACCTTGCGGGTGTTTTTCCAGTAATCGGCCAGCTCGGGCTTCTGAAAGAAAATGTCGTCTTGGATTAAAACGAAATCATGCGGGAATTCTTTCTTACCCAGGAATCCCAGGAAAAATGTAGCCTTGCTGATGGGTGTCACATCCAGGGATGAATATCCATGGTCGAGAAATTTCAGCCCCCAGTGATCATTGAAAACCAATCCTCCCGCCAGGCATTCCGGGCAGGCGGCTTTGAAGGGCGCAATGTTATTTAAGAAAAAGGAAGACGCGAAAACGTGATCCTGAAATCCGTATTGTTTGATCATTTCACCCACCCATTTTCCGAAGGCCTCGGCGTTCTTGCCCTCATCTTTCATGTCGAGTGAGACGGTTGGAATGATGCCCTGGGCTTTCTTTTCCTTGATCATCTCGAAAAATTCTACAACCGTTATAAAGGGTTGGGGCGTAAGGGTCGGGTTGGCAGCGTTTGGCGGCAGTTTGGAGACATCGGTGTATTTTTCGCTGAAAGCGCCGGGAAGGCCGGTGGCGCGTTTCATTAAATAATCATGTGAAACGAGGCCCACCCTTTGTCCCTTGGAATCGACAAAGTCCATAATGTCCAGTTCAATGTTGGGATTGGTGGAATTCAGCGCCTGGGTGAGTGCGGCTTTGGAGTTTTCCTGAGCGAAGGCCGCATCGCCCCGGTGCCAGCCCGCGCCGGGAAAATTAAAAGCGGCGCAATTTTCCGCAAGTGAAAAGAAAATGATGAAAGTTAAAATAAGAAGTTCATAACGTTTGTCGGTCATCCATTGAGTAGCTGCCATTTCTGCCTCCCTGATCTGTTTTTTTAATCTCCAAGACGAAATCTTGCTAAAGTAAAAAGAACATTGCTTTATTTTCCCAAACATCGTAATGATCCGTAATTGATGTAGATATTGTTGGCGGTTACACTTAAGACAGTATTTTATAAGAGTCAATGAAAATGTCATCTGCCAAACGACGCGTTGTTTTTTCTAAGATCAATGCTACAGCGACAATGACATGGATGCATTGTTTCCCCCCGGCCTCACGCCGGTCAAAGCCATTTGTCCGCCTTTTGTGTCTTGGCCTGATGGTCTGCTGTTTTGCGCTGTGTCCGTTGCGGGTGACAGCCCAAACCGCCGATCCGGATAAAAACGGCGTAAACATTCTGATTCTCAATTCCTACCATCCGGGTTACATCTGGTCCGACGGCGAGCAGCAGGGTATCCTCGACACTTTGCGGGGCGGCTCCCGGGCTCGAAATGTCTACGTCGAATACATGGACAGCAAGCATCACTCGGGCGATGTTTATCTGGAAACCTTAAGGAATCTTTTCCGGCAAAAATACCTCCATAAGAAAATAGAGGTGGTGCTGGCGCTGGATAATCCGGCGCTTGATTTTATCCTGAAAAATCGAAAAACCCTTTTGGGGGATGTGCCGGTCGTTTTTTGCGGCATTAACGATTACCAGCCCGACATGCACCGGGGGCAAGCGGGGATCACAGGGATTGCCCAGAGTATTGATCCGGCGGGAACAATAGAGATCATGCTGAAGCTTCATCCGTCAGCCAAAGAAATTCTCGTGATCAATGATTATACCGTCACCGGTCTTTCTTTCAGAAAAGAAGTCGAGTCGCTTTTGCCTCAACTTTCCGGCCGGGTTCGTATTCGCTTCAATGATCAGGTATCCTTTAATGAACTCGCCGATATTGTTAAAGGACTGCCCGCCGACCATTTAATTCTGCTTCAAAGTTTTGTGACCGACAAAACCGGCCGCGTCTTAGACTGGCGCCAAGTCTCCGAACAGGTGACCTTGCAGGCATCTGTGCCCGTTTATGGCGTTCATGAAGAGAGGCTGGGGCTGGGCATCGTTGGTGGCCGGTTACTGGGCGGTCGTCAGCATGGCGCCGATGCTGCCGGAATCGCACTCAGGGTGCTGTCCGGTGAAAAGCCGTCGGCCATATCCGTGGTGACAAAAAGCGATGCCCGGTACATGTTTGATGCCCGGTTGCTGCGGCGCTTTAATATTTCCGAAGCCGACTTGCCGGCGGAGAGTATCATCATCAACCAGCCCGTGTCATTTTTTACCGTCCACAAAAAAATCATATGGGTCGTTTCTCTGATTTTTGCTTTACTTTGCCTGGTGATTGTTTTCCTGGTGATCAATCTTGCACAGCGGAGACGGGCGGCGAATGCCCTTCAAAAAAGCGAAAAGCAGTTCCGGCTGCTTGTGGATAATGCGCCGGATGCCATCTTTATTCAGACGCACGAGAAGTTTGCCTATGTCAATGCGGCTTTTTGCCGTCTCGTCGGCGCTGAAGCATACGGGGGTCTTTTGGAAGACTCGGTTTATAACCGTTTCCATGCCGATTCTCATCCCAGGATCAAAGAGTGGAACCGGCAGTTGACTGTTGAGCGTCAGCCCGTTCCGATCCTCGAACACAAGTTGCTGAAACTGGATGCTACCTCAGTTGATGTGGAAATTGCCGCTGTTCCGTTTGAGTATCAGGGCGAAAACGGCGCGCTGGTTTTTGCCCGGGATGTGAGCGAGCGCAAAGCGGCCCAGGAGGCGCTCCGTGCAAGCGAAGAGCGTTTCCGATCGCTTTTCGAATCGATGAACGAAGGCGTTGCGCTGCATGAGTTGATCTGCGATGATCGAGGTCAGCCGGTCGATTATCGCCTGCTTGATGTCAATCCCGCTTACGAAAAACATACGGGCCTGCCTATTCAAAAAGCCAAAGGACAGCTAAGCCGCAGCGCTTACGGCACTCCTGATCCGCCTTATCTGGATATTTTCTCGAAGGTTGCCCTGACCGGAATTCCCGATTACATAGAAACCTTTTTCCCGCCACTGGATCGGCATTTCAGCGTTTCTCTTTTTTCTCCCGGTCCGCGTCAGTTTGCAACGGTTTTCCAGGATATCTCCGAGCGGAAAACAATGGAGGATGCGCTTGCGGCCGAAAAAGAGCGATTGCTCGTCACATTGCGCAGCATTGGAGACGGTGTGATTACCACGGATATTGAGGGACGAATTGTTCTGCTGAATAAAGTGGCTGAAGAATTAACCGGCTGGTCACAGAGCGAAGCGGCGGGGTTGCCGCTGCCAGACGTTTTTTGCATTATTAATGAAGGAACGCGCAAGCGCTGTGACAATCCCGTGGAGAAAGTTCTGGCATCCGGCTCTATCGTCGGACTGGCAAACCATACGATTTTAATCGCAAAAGATAAGACGGAACGGATCATTGCCGACAGCGCCGCTCCGATTCGGGACCGGGATAATCAAATTCTGGGCGTTGTACTGGTCTTTCGTGATACGACCAGCAAGAAGAGAATGGAAGATGCGATTAAAAACGCCGAAAAGCTCGAAGCCATCGGCATTCTGGCCGGCGGCATCGCACATGATTTCAATAATCTGCTGGGTGGGATCTTCGGGTATCTGGAAATGATTAAAAGGGATGCCGGCCGGGGAGATTTAAGGCAGGTCTCGACTTGCGTGGCCAAAGCTTTATCAACCTATGAGCGGGCCAAACATATCACCCAGCAACTACTGACCTTTTCCAAGGGCGGCGCGCCGGTTCGTAAGGTTCTGCGTCTGGACCGTCTCATCCGGGAATCCGTCATGTTTGTGTTGGCCGGCTCCAACGTGACGGCAACATTCAATATTCCCGACGGACCGTCATTGTGCAACTGCGACGAGGCGCAAATCGGCCAGGTTATTGACAACCTGGTCATCAACGCGCGCGATTCCATGCATGACGGCGGTCAGGTTGACGTGTCTGTGGCGCTGATTGATCCTCACGAAACCCCGAAGGTTTTAATGCCCGCGCATTATTTCGTCATCACGATCCGCGATAACGGCGCAGGCATCGCAAAGGACCACATGCCCTATATTTTTGATCCGTTTTTTACCACACGGCAGCGGGGCAGCGGGTTGGGGTTGGCCACCAGCTATTCCATTATTAAAAAACACAATGGACACATCGAAGCGGAATCCGAGTTGGGCATTGGAAGTGTTTTTCGTATTTATCTGCCTCAGGCCGACGCCGCCGGGAAGGATGGTGCCGGGAGGTCCGTTCATCAGGCATTACGCGAGGGCAACGGAAGCATTCTGATTATGGACGATGAAGACTTTATTCTGGACGTCGTATCAGCCATGCTCAAAGCCAAAGGCTTTAAACCCGTGACGGCCAAAAACGGCGATGAAGCGCTGGCGCTGGTTCGAGAGGCCCAACGGAACCATGCGTTTTTCAGCGCCGCCATTCTGGATCTGACGATTCCGGGAGGACGCGGCGGCAAGGAAACTGTGCGGGAAATGATGGAAATCGACTCGGAGTTGATGATCATTGCCGCCAGCGGTTACTCGGATGATCCGGTGATGGCCTCTCCTTCAGATTTTGGTTTTGCCGCCAAATTGATCAAGCCATTCCGTCTGACGGATATGGAAGAGGTGCTTAAAGAATTGCTTCCTTAGGTGTCGGTTGCGACTCGGATGGTTATGAGATAATTGCCCGATAAAATTCAATTAAACAGTAGAATATTTTTATTAACCGTCAGTCAGAGATATGGTGACTTTTCTTTTTAATTGTGCTAAGCAACCAGACTCTGCAAAGAATCAGGCAAAAATATGCCATCATTCTTAATCATTAAAGGATGTGGCAGCGCCTGAAAAAAAATATTAAAATGAGGAGTAAAACTATGGCATTAAATCCGTTACTTGATTCACGTGATCTTAGGTTTGTCCTGTTTGAGGCACTGGAAGCGGACAAATTCAACCAGTATGAACAGTATGCTGATTTCGACAAGGATACTTACGAGGCGACCCTGGAACTGGCCGAGCAGATTGCCGTTGAACAGGTCTATCCCGCCAACGCCGAAGCAGACAAAACAGGCGCAAAATATGATCCGGCGACCAAAACCGTAAAAGTCCCCGAAGGCTTCCATACAGCCATGAAAAGCTACAGAGAAGCAGGCTTTTCGGGCCTGAGTAACGGCCCTGAATTCGGCGGCACGGGCATGCCCGAAACGATCTATCGCGCCGTCATGGAGTATTTTTGCGCAGCCGGCGTAGCCTTCAGCTCATACGATACGCTGAAAGTCGGCGCCTGCAATCTGATCATCAATCATGGTTCCGATGAACTCAAGAAGATCTATGCGGAAAAAATGGTTTCCGGCCAGTGGGGCGGCACGATGTGTCTGACCGAACCGGGCGCGGGCTCCGACGTCGGCGCTTTGAAAACCCGAGCCGTCAAGCAGGCGGACGGCACCTACAAAATCACGGGTCAGAAGATTTTCATCACTGCGGGCGACAACGACCTTTATGAAAACATCATTCACCCTGTGTTGGCGAGAATCGACGGCGATCCTTCCGGAACACCCGGCATTTCTATTTTTGTCGTTCCGAAATATCATGTCAATGCTGACGGCTCTATCGGCAAGCCCAACGATATGACGACAACCGGTATCGAGCACAAAATGGGCATCAAGGGCTCGGCCACCTGTTCTTTGTCTTTCGGTGATAATGACCAGTGTGTCGGATGGCTGCTGGGCCAGGAACGCCAGGGCATGAAGATCATGTTCCAGATGATGAACGAAGCGCGCCTCGATGTCTCTCAGCAGGCTTTGGGAACCGCCAGCTCCGCGTACATGCACGCGGTGACTTACTCGAAAAACAGAATCCAGGGCGCAGATCCCGCAAAGAAGGGCGATTTTACCTCCGTGGCGATTATCAAGCATCCCGATGTCCGCAGAACGCTTTTGTGGATGAAATCGCAGGTGGAAGCCATGAGAATGCTGACGCTTCTGGCTGCCTATTCCGCCGATATGGCCCATGTGCAGAAGGGTGATGCCGCTAAAGAAGCAGGGGCTCTTCTGGATTTCCTGATTCCTCTTTGCAAGGCCGGCAACTCCGACCTGGCGTGGCTGGTCACCTCAGAAGCCATGCAGGTTTACGGTGGTTACGGTTACTGTTCGGAATATCCCGTGGAGCAGCTGGCGCGCGACTGTAAGATTCTGGCTATTTATGAAGGCACCAACGGCGTTCAGTCCATGGATTTGACCATGAGAAAACTGCTCATGAACCCGGACATGTTCAATTTCAAGATTTTCAAGAAGAGAATCGCCGAAGCCTGTGACAAAGCCAAGGGGATTGTGGATGAAAAATACATCGCGGCTGTGAAAACCGCTGTCGAAAAAATGGATGCCACGGTGCTGAAGCTCGTTGAATTGAAAGACCAGAAGAAGATGTTGGATATTCTGGCCATTGCCACGCCGCTGCAACAGGCCATGAGAATGGTGGCGCACGCCTGGATGCATCTGTGGTCCATGACGATTGCCATTCCCAAGCTCAAAGCCATTGCAGGCGATATCGCAGGCCAAAAAGTCGTTGCAGCCGTAAAAGACAATGCAGAGGCAGCTTTCTACTATGGTAAAATCCTGTCGGATCGCTTCTATCTGGGGACGGAATTGAAGCACCTCTATGGCTATCTTGACTATATTACAGCCGTCGAGCCGGCGGTAGGCGAGTCTTTTGAGGAAATCTTTACCGGCGCGCTGCCGCAATAGATCGATCTCCCAAGGCCCAAAAGGTGATTGATATTCACGAGCGTGAGTGATTTCAAATCCCCTGGATGTTTTAACGTCCAGGGGATTTTTTTTATGTGCTTCAAGGAAGAGCACATTTGCCAGACACTATTACACTATTATAAGCCAGCCATTCGTGCAGAAACGTCTTACGGGGGTTTCCGGTATGGGTTGAGATTAGTAGGTGCATATGGAGCGAACCTGATGCATTTGGTGGGGTGTCTGGTGGCCAATATCGCTGCTGCTTTCCCCGTTTGTCATTTCATGATGATCAAGTGCTTTTGTTTTTGATGACGAGTCTGTAGGGATAATTTCGTCAATTACTTGTAATGTTAATGTGTTGTGTTGTTTTTTCTGGGAGGTTCTCTGTCGGGTCTGAGGTTCTTGTTCGTCTAGGGATTTTGAATGGCTTCACAGGAATTCTTTTTAAATATGAAATTGTTAAGTTACTGTTATTACTTTATTAATAATTTAGTGGAAACTATTTGTAAAATATCCGTAACTTTTTCTTGACAGTTTTGAAGAGAGGGAGTAGAAGCTCCTTCTGTTCGTCAGAGAGGTGCTTGAAGGTTGGTTGGAGTTTTCAACAAGTTTACCTATTGTATCACTCTTGGTTGTCGCATGATTCCTGGAAGCTGACGAAACAAAAAAGTTGAAAATTTATCTTGACAAAAAAACGAGACTGAGCTAAACATCGGGGCTCGTTTCAAGAAGGCTCTTTGGAAATTGAATAGTGGGAAAATGAATTTGTGGGTCCTATTAATTTATTAAAATGTCAAGCGAGTTTAATAAGGAAGATTTATCTTCCTTTGCAGGATTAAAACTGGAGAGTTTGATCCTGGCTCAGAACTAACGCTGGCGGCGTGCCTAACACATGCAAGTCGCACGAGAAAGTTGGCTTCGGCCGATGAGTAAAGTGGCGCACGGGTGAGTAACGCGTGGATAATCTGCCCTTCAGTTGGG
>CAZJMX010000059.1:0-14883 GCA_964547345.1 uncultured Smithella sp.
CTCCGCCCTTGAAAATGCAAATCCTTGCAGAGTTCTTTGCGCACGTTCGGACCAAGACATTTATCTTTTACTCCTGTCATTTCAATTTGTGAGATTGAAGTAAATCAGGCTGAAACAAATGAACTCTTTTGAGACCACGCTGGAAAATAATTTCTTCTTGCGGCCTGAGATGATTATTGAATGTTGCACACCTGAACTAAAAATACCCTAATCACTATTGTAGTGCTAGTAAATAAACACCGTTATCTTTTTTGTCAAGAATATTTTACAATTGCAATGGGGGAATTAGCCACCTAAGGGCAGCGGACCTCTCGTCCTTAAATCCATCTCCCCGTTTTAGACTGATACTTCCGATACAACTCGCCGAAGACATTTTCTACCATGGCCTCTTCTTTGGGGATGACAACCCGATCCATGTAAAAGAAGAAAACGACCGGGAATATAAGGCCGATCAGAGATCCCACAACAAACGGCAAGCCCGTCAGAATCAAAAGCATCCCCAGATACATGGGGTTCCTGGTTCTACGGTATATCCCCGCCGTTACCAGCTTGTCCGGTTCCTTCGTTGGGTTTACAGTCGTTCCTTTAATCCTGAAAAGGCCAGCAGCAACAACTATCAAAGAAATGCCGCAAAGGATAACAATCCAGCCAACTGTCTTCCCGATCAGACCTAATCCGGAAGTTAACGGATGCAACCATTTCAAGCTCCAGCTAAGGGCAAGCATCACGAACATTATTAATAATGGGTATCTATTCATGTAATAATGGTAATTTATCTTGTTTCATTAACCAAACTGATAACAATTTTTTCGACTTCTCCAGCAATTTCTTCGATGCCCGCGCCGGGATAATAATCAGCTAAGACTCGCGGCTTGAGAGCACTGATGTATGTCTTTCCGCCCTCCACGAAGACGCTGATCGGGCAGGGCAGCATGAGGGAGATCTTCTTATCCCTCGCCAGCACCTGACTGGCGAACTTCGCATTGCATATTTCAATGATTTTCATCGGTTCGATTGTAAACCCTTTGGCAGCCAGGGTTGCCTCCACATCGTGAATGTGCAGGACTCGAAAACCTTTTTCCTGCGTTTTGGACTCAATCGCGGCTACGGCATCATTAATATTCTTTGTTGTTACCACCGTGTAATCAAATTTCTCCATGCTCATTGCCTCCTTTATGATTTTGCATTTTGTATTCTTATTATTGAATGTCATTCTTCATCCGGTCAAAGTCCTCTTTTGTAATTTCTCCCCGGGCGTAGCGCTTCTTCAAAATCTCCAATGGCGTTTCCGTTATCCTGTCTCTTTCCTTTTGCGCTCACACGAAAAGATAAATCAAGAGACCAATTATGACAACGATAAAGACCCACATAAACATACCTCCAAAGCCAAAATGCATCATAGGCCACGAGCAGCCATCCGGGCCTCTCATTCCCATCGGCCCATAACCATATTCCCCGCTGCACGACGATAGCACACCGACAGCGACGCTCAAAAATAATGCTTTCATAGCAATTTCCCTTTCTTTCTTCACAAGTTTTACCTAATATTCGAAATCAAATAATTCTTCGCTTGAAGTGTTATCACCTATTCTTCTCCGTTAATCTGATCTGAATCCCTTCGGCCATCTCCTGGTCCATCGCTACCTGCGAATGACCTATCCTAACGACATAAGAAGGAAACTTCTGCAATATCTCGATGGATACGCCGGGCAATATGCCCATCGCCATTAATTTCTGGAGTTTTTTCTTATCCTTTGTGTGTAGATAGGCAACCTTACTCTTTGTCCCGGATTTTGTATCGACGATGCTGGAGACAATACTTCCTGCCGCCTTTGAAGATTTCCGGCAACATATTCCTTCGGGGATCGCTTTGCCGTGAGGACAGAACTTCGGATGGCCTAACAGGGTACAAACGCTTTCTTCGACATCCTGATACAGCAGATGCTCGAACCGGCATGCGTTGTCTTCCATTTTACTTTTCTTCACGTCAAAAACATCCACCATCAAACGCTCTGCCAGCCTATGCCGCCTTACGGTGTGCTCAGCTTCGTTCATTCCCTCCTTTCTCAACGTTATTCCGTCGGTAGAAACCCGTATGTAATTCAATGACAGAATTTCTTTTATTTCAGGAGCGTCCTTGTCTGTCTTTAGTTCTTGAAAGCTTGCCGATTTTCGGCCCATTTCCTGCGTTATGATCCAAAGATGCTCTAGAATCTCTTCAGCTTCGTTGCTTAGTTTCATACATTTTCCCCTTCCATCTTTTTAATTTCTTGATGAGTTCCGGCTCGATTGGAACCTCATATCCGCAATTGGGGCATTTAATCAAGTGACAGGATGTTGCCATCCAACAGCCTTTGCAGGCAGCCTGTCCTTCTTCTTCCTTAAAGTCCAATCCGCACAGCGGGCATTTCATAAAGTTACTCCCAGGGCAATTAGGATAAGGTTGACCATATAACCGACAACAAAGGCAAAGGGAAAAATAAAAGCAGCCATGCCCAATGCCATTTTCAGCCCCCTCTCCTTGATAGTCATGGAAAACTGAGCAATGCAGGGTATAAAAAGAGCCAGCGTTACAATAGCAACCACCAGTGGAATACCTTGGAGCGATCCGGAATTCTTTAGATCATAAAGACCGGCGACGCCGAAGTCCCTTCTGAAAAATCCATAGAGAAAGGCAGTCGCCGCCTCCATGGGAAGCCCTATCCAGCCTACCGGATAGGAAAGCCACTTTATCGCAAGATCAAAGAGCCCCGTTAATCTTCCAATCCAGATAATGATACTGGCCAGGACAAATAAGGGAAGTATTTCCTTGAAGTACCATGCCACCCTGGTATAGGTCTTAGTGAATACGTTGGAGAGCTTTGGCCATCTGAGCGGCGGTATCTCCATATAGAATAATGGTCTTTCTCCGGGCACCATTTTCCCCGCTAAAAATCCGACGAAGAGGAAGATGATCGTCATGACACATAAGAATATCAAAAATGCTTTAACACTGCCTGCAAGCAGCGCAAGGATGACTCCAATCTGCGCCGAGCAGGGAATGGCAAGAGATAAAAGCAATGTGGCGATAATCCGTTCCCTTTTTGTTTCCAGCGTTCTTGTCACCATCGTCGCCATGGTGTCGCATCCAAAGCCGAGAACAATAGGGATCACGGCCCTTCCGTTTAACCCAATTTTTTTGAAAAGCCGGTCGATGAACATGGCCAGCCTAGGCAGGCAACCGGTATCTTCTATGACGGAGAATGCGATGAAAAAAGTGGTAACGATCGGTAGGATAATGGCTATCGCATAGCGGATTCCGAGCGTAATGATGCCGTACTGGTGGACAAACAGATCCTGCATCACCGGCCACGGTATGACGGAGGTAACCAACCTTGTGGCAACTGGATTTATGTACTCTCCAAATATCTTATTTTCCAGGAAGTCCACGGCAACTTGTGCGCCGAACACGCCGACAAACTCATAAAACACAAACAGGATAGCAAGAAATATGGGGAGTCCCGACAAAGGATGCATCATCAGACGGCTCAGTTTTTCTTTGAAATTAAAAGACGTTTCGCCTTCATAAACGCATACGCTCTCAATGATCTTATTTATTTCTTCCTGCCTTTGCAGGGCGATAATATAATTCAAGGGATGAGTGTACTTCTTCTTTGTATCTTCGATAATCTTTTCCGCGAGAGTATAACTTTCCCCCATCTGGTCTTTGATGAGGGATACGATTTCAGGATCATCCTGAAGCAAAAGAAGCCCGATGGCCCTCTTGGAGAGATTATATTCACATGTCAGCTTTCCTGCCAGCTCATCGACCGCCATTTCAATGACTTCGTCATATGTAAAGATCCTGTGCGGTTTCTCTTCATATTGAATGATGCTTTCTTTCAGGATATCCATTCCCTGACTCTTAATCGCAATAGTTGAAACAACTGGTATTCCTAATGCCTTTTCGAGGCTGGGAAGATTTATTTTCAGGCCCAGTTTCTCAGCTTCATCCATGATATTCAGGTCCAGAAGAACGGGAAGGTCTGCTTCGATAAGCTGCAAAGTCGTGTGAAGCATTTTCTCCAGACTCTTCGCATCGGCGACTTGAACCACCACTTTGGGTTTTTCTTTTAAAAGCATTGACCTTGCCACGCGTTCTTCTTCGGTTATCGGAAGGAGCGAATACATCCCCGGCGTATCAACAATCTCGAATTCTTCATTTCCAAACCAGGCCTTTCCTTTTGTCAATTCGACCGTTGTCCCCGGATAATTGGAAACGGTCACGTATTTTGCAGTCAGATTTCCAAAGATTACGCTTTTTCCCGAATTGGGACTCCCTACCAGAACCACCCTTTCCAGCCCATCGGATGATTCATCGGCGTTGACGTGGCAACCATTGCCTGCCGTCTGCCGTCTAAATTTATCAAATAATTTCATTTCTTTTTCCTTACTGAATGATCATTAAGCCATCATTCTTATTGACATTCCAAAAAATCTGTATCGCGTTAAAAACGTATTTGAAATTCATCATCACCTAAAAGAGAGGATGCTCAAGCGACAAATACAACAGAATGCCGTATTCTCCGCTTGAAGGACCCAGTCCGATAGGGAAGCTCAGGCCTGGAACGACTTGGAGACCGGACTTGAAATTGAAAGCATAGCGGATGCCCGGATTGATAAACAACGACCTCTTCCATTCCTTAAAACCACCCGTTTCAACGGACTCCATGGAATTCCATACGAGTTCGGTAAGCAAGTTGAAGTTCTCGGAGAAAAGGTAAATTATGCTTCCTCCAAGATTGTACCCGAATGTGTCCGCCTTTTCACCCGATGCCGCCCTTGCGCCTGACAGGTAAGTCATTCCCATGTTCCAGTGGGTCACCCATTTTTCGGAAAGCTCCACACTCAGAGGAATACTGATCTGATAACCTAACGCGCCGCTTCCTAATCCTCTCTCGTAGTCGCCGGTCGGTAGAATGAGGGAAAATCTGGGAGCCAGGGCGACGGGACCATTCATGATCAGCTGATATCGGTAATTGATGGAAACATCGCCCAGGCCCGTTGTGTTACTGTCGCCGTCAATACGGGTAATTGGAACCGTATAGGATAGCTGATGGGCCTGTTTTGGAGCAGGCCATTCCTGTGTAAAATTATATAACCACGATGCCGACCGCGGAAGGTATTGGAAGGTCTGGATGTGCTGCACCACGCCGTCTTCCTGGTTGTAGGCTTCCTCAATAAGAAATGAATTATCCTGTATCTTTTTGATCTCTTCGCCAAAAATATTGCCGCACAGAACCAGTAGCGCGGACAAAACTATCGCTATCTGAAGCGGCCCTTTTATTCTTTTCATAAACTATCCTTCTCCAAAAAATATACTTTTGTCTGACATTTTATACTCACTGTTGCTCGCCCGGATCTAAAACATTGGGGCCTGCAAAATAACTCGCCCTATTGTAAAATTCTCTATTATTGAGATTAATTCTTAAATACTATTGCTTCCGCATAAGCTTAATATATAATTATACATATATAATTCTAGTAGTTATGCTAATTTTATTGCCGTTATTCATTATTTCAATATACCAATAATAAGATTAAATCTCATTTTTCTCATAGCTAGCACGCCCAAACCTGGATGTCAAGGAGGAATCTGATGCAAATGAGATATAATCTCAATTAGCTTGAAATTATCGTCTTTTTAAGATAGAAACCCCGTATGGGTGAGAGTATTATACCGTTCGTAAAAGAAGGGGTGAGACATAAGATATGAAAGCAGACAAAGCGGCGGAACCGACCCTGCCTCCCTTAGGAAGAAAAAAAACAACCGGCAGAAACGATATTCTTGCAGCAGTGGATGAGATGGAAGGGCACTTTGACTTGCATGATCTCCATGACAAGCTCAAGGCAAAGGGATCGAAGATATCCAGAGCATCATTATATCGCAACCTCCCAATGCTCATTGAGAAGGGAATTCTTGCTGAAGTAGAAAAAACAGAGAATCATTCTCATTATGAACGAGTCATCGGTCAAAAACACCACGATCATCTAATCTGTCTCAATTGTGGCGCGACAATCGAGTTTTATTCACCCACCTTGGAAATGATGCAAGATGAGATTTGCGCAAGGGAGCAGTTCCAATGTGTTCGCCATAGCCTGGAAATCATGGGATACTGTAAAAACTGCAAGACAATGGGGTAATGCTCTCTTGCTGAAACTGACATCGAGCATTGCGCTTATCAGTGCAGCGCACCACCTAAACATCGGATATGCGATGTTTTTACCCGCTGTTAACCCTGTCTGTTTGAGAGCGATCCCTTTGAGAGTGAGTCTATAGTGGACATGCGAATGGCCTGTCAAGACAATTCAACGACAAAGCAGGACAACCTTTTAAACAGTCCTGATACCGTGCAGCACAGCATTCTTCGTCAAAGCAAAGCAACCTCGACTCAAAAAAACAAACCCCGCCAAAGCAGGTCTTTCTCAGAAGCAGAAATAATTATGGATCGGGCACCCTGGCAAGGGTACCCGATCCATTTTGATTAGTGTTTGTTGTGGGATGCCGGGGATGCCGCCTCGGCGCCATGGCCTTTGCCATCAACGACCTTGGCGACTCCTTCGAGGTAATGGGTGTAAGTCACGTATGCCTTGACATATTCCCGGCCGGCCAGCACACTTTCTTGTGAATGCTTTCTGGTTTCCAGCGCATGGTTGAAACGTTCGCGGATTCCTTTTTCGGTGTGCGTTGCGATGGTCTTGGCCAGCCCATCGATGGACCCCTTTTCCAGAGCTTGATCGGCTTTAGCGACAACCGTTTCACCAGTCTCCGTAGCCTTGATCCCGGTATACGGAGCCCCCTCTCCGGCACGATGGATCCGCACCAGAGTCTCGAAGAAGTACATGTCGGCCAGTTTCTGCGCCTCGGGGTTGAGCTTGCGCACTGCCAGGGTTTTGATGAAAGCATTACTGATTTCCTTTTCTTCTTCAGCCTTAACCCACTTCAGCAAAGGGTAGACGTCACCCTTGGCCAGAGCGTCTCGCGCTTCGACCACCACCGGTCCGTCGAGGGTGTCGCAGTGGGCCAGGCTAGTTTGTGGTAAGAGCAGAATCGCCAAAGCAAAAAACATTATAGCCGCAAATCCTTTAAAACCGTTCTTCATTTCTTTCATTTTTTCCCCCTTCATTGTGAGTTTTGGTGCCTTTGCCCACTAGAACGAGGGAGGGGTCATATTTGTGACAAACGAAACGAATAAAAAGATTCCATCATAACAGCAATTATTTTCATAGACTTGGACCAGAGCAAGAAAATAGTGTCACAAGGCTCTGCTTTAGTACGTATTAAGATATGGTAGGTTGAAAATAATGGACACCAATGTTAAAGAAGGCAGATCAGACTCGGATTTCTCTCTCCCGTCTGTCTTAACGATGGTTCTATGAAAAACGACTGGCAGCATGAAATATTTGGTGTCCACTATTGACGACTACCCTCAAGAAAAGGTGAACGAAATTGACGGACGAGGAACTTATGGTGGCCTATGCCGATGGCGATATAGAGGCTTTCCGGACTTTGTATGAACGGCATAAAAAGCGCATCTTCGGATACCTATTTGCGAAATTAAAGGACCGAAGCGAGGCAGACGATGTTTTCCAGTCTGTTTTTGCCAAGCTTCATGTCGCCAGGCAAAAATACAGGCAGGAAATTCCCTTTTTGCCATGGATTTTCACCATCGCCAGAAATGACTTGCTTGACCATCTCAGAAAGAAGAGCACCTACATGAAACACATCACGATCTCCGAAAAGGAAGTGGAGAGCTATGCCAATCCAGCGTCCGACACAGCGATCATCGGAGTTGCGATTGCAGAGCTTTCCAGTCTAACCGATGCCCAACGCCAAGCCCTGGAGCTCCGCTTTAATGAGGGGTTGACCTTTAGGGAAATTTCCGCACAAATGCAAACGACAGAAGACAATATAAGACAAATCATCAGCCGGGCCATTCGCAAGCTCCGTAAACTAATGGGAGTCAAGGAGGTACTTAATGGGGGAAACTAAATCCGAACAAGCACTGTTGAAGGAATTTACGGAGTTTATCGATGCCAAGCCGACTGCCCCTGGTGAACCAGCAGATGAGGCGATTCTGCGAATGGTAGGAAAGGATCTACGGCCTGCCCATTGGAAAGTCTATACCAAATTTACTCTTGTTGAGGTGACTGCTGGACTCTTGACTTTGACCATCTGTCCACAATTCGGTTTAGGCTTCGGTCGACACAATCAGTTCTTGCATGCACTGCACTTGGCAACGTCCCCGGCAGTTTTCTATCTTCTTTGTGGTCTTATTTTTGTGACCCTCGGTGCTGCCCTGGGCAGCCTCGTCTTGAATCGTGATGAAATCCGCAGTTTCTGCAATAATGACAATCTGTATTTTGCTGGTTATAGCATTTTGGCTTATCTAGTTCTCGTTGTCCTTGGAGTTGAGGTTTTCGCTTTCAGTTCTTTGACCTGGATGTTGGGTGCGATGTTGGGCAACATGTTTGGTTTTGGAGCGGTCATTCGGTTGCGACGGGCAATGATCTGGTGACCGTCGATCAGAGGAAATCGAGCGATGTCTGAAGAACTTGATGCTAAGACTATCGAGTAGTCATTTTGGGACATGCCTGAAAAGAGGGATGTAATTACTACCTATTGAGTGCCATAATATCGAGTGTACTGCCCACGCGGACAAGATGCGCAAGCCCATCGGGGGTGGCGTGATTGATCACTCCAAACCACGCCACGTTCAGGCCGTTCCAATCGTAAAAGACTTGCTTGAATCTCATCGGCGCAGCAATCTCAATCCATTGAATACCACCAGCAAACTCGCGCCCATGTCGGCAAACACAGCCATCCACATCGTCGCCTGCCCGGTAAAGGTCAGTATCAGAAACACTGTCTTGATGCCGAGCGCCAGCACAATGTTTTGCGTCAGTATAGCAGCCGTCGCCCGGGACAGGCGCACGAAGGAGGGAATCTTACGCAGGTCGTCGTCCATCAGCGCCACGTCGGCTGTCTCAATGGCGGTATCAGTGCCTGCGGCACCCATGGCAAATCCGATGTCCGCGCGGGCCAATGCGGGGGCATCATTGATCCCGTCGCCGACCATGCCCACTTTGCCGCCATTTCCGTTCGCAAGGAGGCTTTCGATTGTTTTGAGTTTGTCTTCCGGCAGCAGATTGCCCCGCGCCTCATCAATGCCGACCTCACGGGCAATGGCTTCGGCCGTATGCACGTTGTCGCCTGTAAGCATCAGTGTTTTCACGCCGAGAGCATGCAGGCTGGCGATGGCCTGACGACTCGTTTCCCGCACGGTATCGGCAACGGCGAAAATAGCGAGCACGCCGGTCTGGTTGGCCAGCAAGACCGCTGTTTTGCCCCGGCTCTCCAGTGCGGCAAGCCGGTTCTCGATTTCTTTCGAACAAAGCCCAAGTTCCTCAATCAGCCGGTGATTGCCCAGTTGATAGAGATGTCCCTTAATGCTTCCTTTGACCCCGCGACCGGGAATGGCGGCAAAGTCGCTTACTTCACTAAGCGTCAGTCCTGATTCAGTCGCAGCATGGGCAATAGCCAGTGAAACCGGATGATCGGAGCGTGAAGCAAGGCTTGCCGCCAGGATTCGGGTTTCTTTCTCATCACCGTTTAAGGCAATATAATCGGTCTGCACCGGTTTGCCGTATGTAATGGTTCCAGTCTTGTCGAGCGCCAGCGCTACCATCTTGCGCCCCTCTTCCAGATAGACGCCGCCTTTAACCAATATTCCCTTGCGGGCTGCGGCGGCAAGACCGCTGACAATGGTGACGGGCGTGGAGATCACCAGCGCACACGGACAGGCAATAACCAAGAGCACCAATGCCTTGTATATCCAGTCGAGCCAGGCCGCGCCCGTAATCAGCGGCGGGACAACGGCCACCAGAATCGCAAATGCAAAAACAGCCGGTGTGTAAATTCGGGCAAACTGGTCCACAAATCGCTGGGTCGGCGCCCGGCTGCCCTGGGCGGACTCGACGGCATGAATGATTCTGGACAGTGTGGAATTGCTTGCTTCCGCCGTCACCCGGTATTCAAATGATCCGGTCTCATTGATCGTACCGGCAAACACCTGGTCGCCTACGGCCTTATCCACCGGTAGGCTCTCGCCTGTGATGGGGGCCTGATTCACCGCAGAGTGCCCGCTGGTTACGACACCGTCGAGAGCGATCCGTTCACCGGGCCGCAGCCGGACAATGGCGCTAAGTGGTACGGTCTTGGCCGGCATATCCATCCAACTTCCATCTTCCTGACGCACGGTTGCCGTTTCGGGCGCGAGATCCATCAACCCGCGAATGGCATTGCGCGCCCGATCAAGCGACTTGGCCTCGATCATCTCGGCCAGCGCGAAAAGAAACATGACCATCGCCGCCTCCGGCCAGTGTCCGATGATCATGGCGCCGGTTACGGCAACAGACATCAGCGCGTTCATATTCAGATTGCGATTTTTGAGAGCAATCCAGCCTTTCTTGTAGGTAGGCAGCCCGCCGGTGACTATCGCAAACAGCGCAAGAGCGATGACAGCCCAGTGATTGCCGCCGTTGATCCAGTAGACGACCTCGGCCAGCGTAGCGGTCACTCCGGAAAGCGCCAACGGCCACCATTTGGTCCTCGGTAAGGGTGAGACAGGCGCGGCGTTATCCACCGTGCCTTCCGACTCAACCTTTGCGTCAAAGCCGATGGACTGCAGGGCCGCCAAAATCGCCTCCTGCGACCCCGGCTCGTGCGTCACGATCAGGCTTTGCTTTATCAGATTAAAATCCAGTCCCGTTACACCGTCCATGCCGGTGAGTTTGGCCCGGATCAATCCTTCCTCCGTCGGACAATCCATTTCGGAAATGGTCAGAACCGTCCGCACCTGGTCTGTCGGGGCTTCGATGCGCTTCGCCTGCATCCCGATGGCACTCAGGGCCTCTTCGACAGGCTTAAGCGAATCGAGCCGATGGCTCACCACCAGTGTTCGCTGCATCAGGTTAAAATCCAGTCCTGTTACACCGTCCATTGGCTCCAGCTTCTTGCGGATCAGCGACTCCTCGGTAGGACAATCCATATTTTCAATGCGGTAAAGCGCCTGTCCCGGACCCATGGGGGCCACGGGGGATGGACCCGTCAAGATCAGGGGCATGGGCGAACAACTGCACCCGCCGGTCTGGCATCCATTTGCGACCGCTCCGTCTGGTCCCTGTATGGTTTTGATCCCCTCAGAACCGGACAGAATAACATCCGATCTTTTGTCTTCGGTCTGCCGGGCGCTCATGCCTGCTTTTTTTGCTGCCGCAATGATATCTTTGTTCTCAATTGTTTCGCTCATATCCTGATTCCTTTCACCGCACAAAATACACGTTTCATTAAATAGACATATGTGTGCATGTATTCATATAGATGATTAAAAAAATTTACTCTTCTACATGTTTCAGGCCCGCAGTGAGAATTGAACTAATATGATCATCATCCAAACTGTAGTAGGCAATTCTGCCGTCTTTTCTATATTTAACAAGGTTCATATTTCTTAAAACTCTTAATTGATGCGAAACGGCGGACTGGGATGTGCCGATCAGAATAGTTAAGTCACAGACGCAAAGCTCTTCCTGCAAAAGAGCGGATATAATCTTCGTTCTTGTGGGATCGCCCAATACCTTAAAAGTCTCCGCCAGTTTAAAAAGTGTTGCATCGGATTTCATGGCTTTTCTTGCAGAAGCCACTTTCCGCTCATTAATGCAGAGAACCTCGCATTCACCTTCTTTATCCTTTTTTCCTTTTTTCACAACTCAAGCTCCAATACATGAATAGTTGATCATATATTAGCATATATATTTCTGTTGTCAAGAGCGACTTCAGAATTTTACGTTCGTAACCCTGTGCCGCTTTTAACCAGCTATCAAGTGAATGTATTCAATTTCCACTTTGTTGTTAAGACACGCTTCGATTGGTTCGCGGTGCTGCGGGGCAAAACGAAGGCAAATACCGCAGTCCGAGCTGATTTGTTTGGGGATGGGAATAAGTTTATGTGGAAGTTGTGCATGCCGGAGAATCTTCTCAGCTTTCAGGGCATGACTCATCGTCTTAAAAAGCATTACAAAATAAGACGCCTGTCCATTCATGGATTTATCAGCCGCCTCGCTCTGCTCATGGTTGCGGCAATGTCATACATATTTGATACCACGCCTACCCCCAATATATCTTTGACCTCAAAATAATTGAGGCAGGTGCCGCAAACGATAATTTCGACTCCCGCCATTTCCAGTGCTTTGAGGTCATCCAACACTTCCGAACCCTGAACCGCCAGCTTCACACCGGTGTTATAGAAGATCATCACATCTGGTTTTTGAGATTGCTCGGCAATCGTGTGCAGAAATGCTCTAACCAGAACATAGCCCAGCTCATCATTACCCCGCCCCATTTTATTTTCGGAAAGTACTATGACAAAAGGACCGGATAACTCAGACGGTGATAGGGTGCCCTCTTCCTTCACGGGAACAACGCCTGCCATACGTGTCAGATCGATTTCGAAGGTGCCATTATCTTTCTTTTCCGCTTTTACTTCACAACCCATCTTTGCCCCAAGACGCTTGACATTTTCCAGTGCTGTATCATTATCGACGATCACCTTGATCCGGTCATGGCGCTCTATAGCCTGTTTTGCCAAGACGACCGGCTGCGGACATGCCAGCCCTGTGGCGATAACAATTTTTACTTCACCCATTTTTTCAATCCTTTACTTTTTCGGCAACATCTCAAACAATGCCTCCACGCGAGTGCGGATCTGCCCGATATCGCTTTGCGAATAATCCGTCTCGATTTTCAAAAACGGCATTCTATGCTTTTCCTGGATATGCTCTTTAATTTTGTGCGACTCGATATTATAAGAATGGCAGGCATGCAAAACCACATCAACCACAACATCCGGTTTAAATCGGTCGATCATTTTATCCAGCTCAGTCAAGCGGCGGCTGTTGGGTGTCATACAGGAGCAGGGCAGTTCCAAATACCGGCGCGAGAGAGCCGCAAAAGGATCGGGTGTATTTTCGTCAATGAGACTGGCATACGGTTTCATTCCCGTACAGGAATCCAAAACCACAACCACACCGCCCGCGTCTTCTATAACTTTAAATACTTTTGTTGCATCTCCGCCGACCGGGCAACCGGTGACGAGAACGCGGGGCGAATTCTTTTCGCCATGATAAATGCCGTCGGCAACGCGTTTCTCCAGTTTTACAACACAGTCGTTGAGAATGCTCAGCATGTCTTGTGTTGTCGAAGCCTGACCCAGATAGGTTAAATCATAGAGCTCAAGCCAGCTCACCGGCGTAGGGGTGCGAGCGGCGAAATCAAATATTTTATTCATGAGGCGGTTTTTTTTATTCGTTGCCTGAATTTCCTTTTCCACAGCCGTATCGTCAATTTTACGATTGAAGGTTGCTTCCAAAAACCCTTTGAGTTTCTTGATCATTACCGTCCAATGATCCAGGGCTTCCTTTTGATCGGGCAACTGAGGCAAATCCATCACATGCATGGGCTTGATATCCGAAATCAGCTCAAACATTTTTTTCTTGCCGTCACAGGTGGTCTCGCCAATGACCGCTTCCGAGATGGCAAAAAAAGGACAGGTATCGGTCTTGATAAAACCGTAACTGGATTTAATGAGCGGACACAGATTGGCAGGCAGCACGGTTTCCGCCGCTTCGATGGTCTTATTGGCAAAAGCGCACAAAACCGCAGGTGCGGCATTGGCGGCTCGTATCAGTTCCAGGGGGGCATAGCTGCAATAAATGCCAACGATATTCTTTCCATTCTCTCGCTGGTTTTGAAGATAATTCAGTGTGCGTTTGGTTGCCTCTCCGGCAAATCCGTCATTCACTAAGGGCGCAACATCCGCTTTCATATGATATCACTCCTTTTAGGATATATTATATTTAACGGCGGCGAGGATATATGATGTACGGATACATGTCTAATAGATAATAGTTATATTGTTATAATGATCATTCCATTTAGTTATTGGTCATGTTTTCAGCCATCTATATTTTCAAACATAAAATCCGTTGATCATTGCTTTCCGGCTACAAGAATTGCTTTAAGGTGCGTCAATCCATTCCAGATTTCTTCATCGCCGATGTATTTGTTTTCACCAGTAACAGGATTCCGGATCACGCAGGTCGGCGTTCTCTCAATCTTGTTTCGCCCGATGATCTCACTCATCATGGCAAAAACCGGTTTTTCATCAAACCGCCTCCATTCAATATTATTCTCTTTCAGATAGACGGTCAGTGCTTCTTCCGTTAAAATATTTTTTTCCTGGGCCGCCTTGAAAAGCGCATTGCGGATGCTGAATATCTTATCATTATTTGCACCGGCATTCACCGCGTAAAGATAATAGCGCGCATAAACAGGCGTCGCACGATTAAACGGCACATCGACAAATGTAATTTTGACCTTTCCCGTCGCCAGCAGTTCTTTCATCAGCGGTTCGGCTTTTTTGTCGATACGCTTGCAGGGCGCACAGAAGTAGTCGGCAAATACCAACACTTCGTATTCACCTTTGCCCAGCGACGGAACACCGCTCAGTTTGTCCTGACCGTAGGCCGGCGTTACGGAACCTGCAAAAGTCAACAGAACAATGAAATATCCCAAAATACTGACAACGAGCAACGGCAACTTATGAATTTTGAACATAGGTAAATCAACCTCCCTTAAAAAATATAGCCACATCCGGCGGCGGTTTTGGCGCCATGCGGAAGGAACTTTATCATTGACAATAAATGGGTACTTACTCATTTTTTAACTCTTTATTACTCAAAGCCTCAAATTAGTTCGCGCTCTAGCTTTCTCCCATTTTCCGACAC
>CAZJMX010000060.1:0-14507 GCA_964547345.1 uncultured Smithella sp.
AGTTTCGCGGAAAGCTGAAATGGTCCGGCAATCTCAATGAGATGAGGACGGATAAATGATTCTCGTTGATTCGTCCGTCTGGATAGACTACTTCAACGGTAATCAAACATCTCAAACGAACTGGCTCGATTCTTCACTTGGAAATACACCCATCGTAATAGGTAATCTTATCCTGACGGAAGTTCTCCAGGGATTCCAGACTGACAAGGATTTTAAGATAGCCAGGGATCTTCTTTTGAGAATTCCGTTCCTGTCGATGGGGGAACAGACATTAGCGCTGGAGAGTGCTCTGAATTATAGGCTTCTGAGGAAGAAAGGTGTTACCGTAAGGAAAATGATCGACGTTATTATTGGAACGTTCTGCATACACAACCATCTAACACTCTTACATAGCGACCGTGATTTTGATCCTATGGTCAAATATTTAGGGTTGAAAATAATAGACATATAGCAAAAGCAAGCCACCTGATCGCTGCGCTCCGGTGAATTCAAGATTGAAATGAATGGAATATGGAGATTTGAATGATGATAAGGAATGAAACAATTTCAGATATAGCAGCCATAAATGAAGTCACGATAGCCGCCTTCAAGACTCTTGCAATCAGCAATCATACGGAACAATTCATCGTCAATGCATTACGTGAGGCCAATGCGCTGAGTGTTTCGCTGGTTGCGGAGATTGATGGAAAGATAGTAGGCCATATTGCTTTTTCGCCGGTAACAATATCTGACGGTGCAATAGGCTGGTACGGCCTCGGCCCGGTTTCCGTATTGCCGGAGTATCAAAAAAAAGGAATAGGGAAATCCCTTATCAATGAAGGGCTGTCTTTACTTCAAAAGCTGGGCGGCCAGGGTTGCGTTCTTGTGGGTCATCCGAACTACTATAAGCGGTTAGGTTTCCAGAATATCCCCGCACTGGTTTGCGAGGGAGTTCCTCAAGAAGTTTTCTTTGCCTTGCCGTTTACCGGAAAGGTTCCAAAAGGCAGCGTAATGTTTCATAAAGGGTTCCTGGCAAATGACTAGCAAGACCATACAGAGATCGCTGCGCCCCGGCTGCTCTTCCCGTTCGGTGACAAGTTATGATGAAATTGAGTGACCTGGGTTTTGATCCCTGGTTTGAAGCGCATGTCGATGACATCCGCCACGCAGGTCAAGGCATTGCACGCGTGTCAGCAGTTGACCGCAATTCCTACAGGATCAGGAATGAACAAAGAGAGATTCCTGCTGAACTTGCGGGGAAGTTCTATTTCCATGTTGAGTCATCGGTTGAGCTGCCCTGTGTCGGCGATTGGGTTGCCGTGCAGTATCATAATGATGACGCCTCGGCAATCATCCATGGGGTTTTTCCGCGAAAGACGGTTTTACGCCGAAAGCGCGCAGGCATAGAAGTGGACTACCAGATGATTGCCGCCAACATTGATATCGCTTTCATCGTCCAGTCCTGTCACTTTGACTTTAATCTTCCCAGGCTGAATCGGTATTTAGTCATGGCAGCCGACGGTCATGTTGAGCCGATTGTCATTCTTGCCAAGACGGACTTGATCTCCCAAGATGAGCTGCAACAGAAGCTTGCGGCCATCAGGCAGGTTGGCATCACAACCCGGATTATAGCCCTCAGTAACATCACCGGTTCTGGATTTGACGAATTCCACCAGGTATTGACACCGGGTCGAACCTATTGCCTGCTTGGGTCATCCGGAGTCGGCAAGACGACACTGATCAATCATCTGATGGGACGGGATGATCTGGATACGAAAGCTGTCAGCAAAACAGGAGAAGGCACACACACCACAACGCGTCGGCAACTCATTGCTCTTGATAAAGGCGTTCTGTTCATTGATACACCTGGAATGAGAGAATTAGGCCTTCTGGGCGTAAGTGACGGGGTCGACAAAGGGTTTGAAGATATTATGGAGCTTTCCCTGGCTTGTCGCTATGCCGATTGCAGCCATACGCAGGAATCAGGCTGCGCAGTTCTTACTGCCATTACACAAGGCGAGTTGAATAAGGAGCGCTATTCCAGTTATTTGAAACTCAGAAAAGAGTCCGAGCATTATGAAATGTCGTACTTGGACAAACGTAAAAAGGACAAGGCATTCGGACGCTTCGTTAAGACAGCCAAGAAGAATATGAAAAGATGAATGACCTGCAAACGGGAACATAAGTGACAGATTATTCCGGACACCTGGATAACACTTTTACATGAAAGCGAGGCAAGTCAAATTCAGCCGATCTTTGGGGTGCTGCATAGCTCCGGCTGTTTTTTGAATCTATCGCCCATGACCCATCACCCGCCGGGACCGTTGTGATCCCGCCCCGGCGGATCTAAAAGACGTGCCGTACTTTTCAACATCCGCGCCATCCCGGCTTTCTTTTTCCCTTAATTCATCCGCATGCCGCCGCAGACATTGATGGCCTGGCAGGTGATATTCCTGGCCAGGTCAGAACAGAGAAACAGCGCCGTATAACCGATATCAACGCCTGTCTGAAAACGCCTCAAGGGAATAGATTTTCTGATACTCTCCTTTAACTGTTCCTCCGGTTTTCCCGAATACTTTGCCATCTGCTTGACCAGGCCGCCGCCCTGTTTTTCGCCTATTTGGGTTTCAATAATTCCGGGGCAGATGCCGTTGACATTGATGTTATGTCTTGCGGCAGCCATCCCGATCCCCTGGGTAAGTCCAAGCAGGCCGAATTTCGATGATGAATAATGCGTAAAAAAGTCACTTCCCTGTCTTGATGAAGCCGACAGAATATTCACTATCTTGCCTTCCTTTCGGGGAATCATCTGCTTCATGACGGCCTGACAGCAGTTATTGGCGCCGATCAGGTTAACCTCCAGTGTCTTTCGAAACTCGTCATCAGAAGATTCCATATACGGCTTGTTATATCCAATCCCTGCGCAGTTGATGAGATGATCAATTTGACCGCTCTCATTGACAATGCTTTCAATCACAGCATGGATGCTGTCCTTTTTAGTCACATCCAGCTGAACGGCCCGGGCAAGCCATCCTTCCGCTTTTAACTGCTCCGCCTTTACTCTTGCGTCTTCAAGTTCCAAATCCGCCACATAAACTTTTGAGCCGGCTTTCGCAAAAACATCTGCTATCCCTCCGCCGATGCCTCCTCCGGCGCCTGTCACAAGTGTTACTTTACCTGTCATGTCCATTCCGATCATTGTCATATCCTCTCTTGCAGATTATTAGGTCTTAGGTTGACCCTACAACATTTAGTCGAAGTCCTTTAGGTTATTCAAACCGTTCCTGCACATTAGCCCTGACGCCTCACGCTTTCAAGAACAATTTCCACCCTGCCCATAGCGATCCGAAAATGAAATCCAGGGCGCCGGATGCTTCAGCGACGGGCGTGAATCCGCAGGCGTCGCAATTGATCCGGCCGCGGCTTTTCACATAGCAGCCTTTGGTAATGGAGCCGTCCGGATCGACGTTGATGAGAATATCGTCATGGCAGCGCCAGTGATTGTGCGTCATGGCGCGAAGCCTGCCTGCGGAATTCAAAATGGGAAAGCCCCGCTTTTTGAGTTCGAGCAAATTCGTGATGGCGGCGTGGCGTTCTTCCGGTGAGAGGGCAAGGTCATCTTCTCCCTGATGATAAGGATAAAAAAACTGGATGGTCATCCCCTTCACGGTCGGCATGTCCCTGACCCACCGCGCCATCGCTTCCACTTCATGAAAGTTGCGGCGATTGAGCGTGCAATGCACAAACACGCGAGGGTGGTTGGTTGATTTGAGATTCGAGCAGACCCGGTCAAAAGACTCGCTGCGCAGCGCATCGTGCGTTTCCTTCAGGCCGTCGAGGCTGACCCAAAGGGTGTCGGCGGGAACATCCAGGGGCAGCGTACCGTTGGTTGTCACCGCCACGCGCAGAAAATGTTTGCGGGCATAATCGACAAGGTCATGCAGACGATATGCGCCATCGCGCCAGAGCAATGGCTCGCCGCCTTCAAAAACGACCATGCGCGTTTTGAGACGTCGCAGATCATCGAGCGCCTTGATGGCTTTATTCCATCTGATATGTTCTTGTTCGGAAGACGCTCGCAAATGGAACGGGCAGGCAAGGCAGGCCAGGTTACACCGGTAGGTCACCTTGAAGCTGGCCAGGAGCGGAATTCTGCGGCCCCATATTTTCCGCTGCACATAAAACTGCGACAGATCGATCGGCCAGGGAAGCTTTTTGTTGTTATTCATTTTACCTAACACATTTTTTGTTTATACGCGCAGGCCCCCCCGGTCAAGATAATTGTCGCCCTGCGGCATCAAAAGGTTCGATTGGCCGGAGGCGGGCCCGCCCGGTTGGGAACAGTTGACCAGGTTCCATTGTAGCCGGGCGCAGGATCTCCGCCGGATGCCGCGCTCCAGTTGCACGAATGACAATAAACATCGGCAGGCGCATCCACACGATTCCATACGCTCCCGGCCTTGACCCAGGAACGCGTTACTATTCTTGTCCCTGTTTCCACTTCCACCGTATCGGCGCTGATCTCGATGCGCGAGGCGCCTTCGCCTGCGGTCAGAATAACATCTCCCGGTCCCCTGAAAAGTATCGTCCCGCCGGTCCTGTCGCCGCCGAAGAGTTTGATCAGGGTGTTGGCATCCAGGTTGGAGCCTGCATGAATCACCAGCGTCCCGTAAGACCCGAGAGCGCCTGCCTTGACAATGTCGGCGCTCATCGCCGCCTGGCTTAAAATATTCACAGCCCCGCCGGCGCCGGTGTTTTCAACATGAATGGTTCCCTTGTCCGCCACTACGTTAAAGCCGTAACCCGGGCCGGAAATTGAAATGGCGCTGCCTTGCGATGTGATCCGGACGGCATTGAGCGCACTGTCGGTCTGAGGGGTTTGCAAGAGCGCCAGGACCTGACCGGGCCCGGAAATCGAAATGCCGGCGGCGGCGCTGTTGGCGTTGGATGTTGTCAGGGTTATTTTCCCAGGCACGCCCTGGGACCAGGAACTCCAGGGAGCGGTCTGCGACTGGATGCGGCCATCTATCCGGATGGCGTCGCACGCCATCGTTACAGCCTGGTCTCCGGGAGAAAGACGGTCTGTCCATGCCTCAATCAGTCCCCCTTCCGGCACGGAGCAATCCATGCCGGCGGTTGCGGACATCCGGTCCATGCCCCAGAGGGTTCCGCCAAAATATATGTGGCGGGAAGCAAAAAGGCTGACCTGCGCGAATCCATCCACACGACTGCCTGTTGCGAGATGAATATCTCCTGCCGTTGCCTGTGCCACAAAGGATTGTGCGGATCTTTTTTTATCCGTACGCAGCGCAATCGCTTCGGCCCGCAATGCGGCTGCCTGCTCTCGCTCCTGAGGCGCGCGCTGCAAGATGAGGGTCGTGTAGTCGGCAAGCGCCATCTGATTCAATTCGTCTGCCGTGGCCGGATGACCATTCAGGGCGGCATAACGCGAAATCGTCGAAACGCGGCTGAATGCTGGCGAATCCACCGCATCCACCATTCTCACATACCCCAGACGAATCAAGTCCTGACGGATAAAAGGCGCGAAGAACTGAGACGCCCCGCCCGGCGCTCCCGCCACGCCCATCTGGGGATTATTCGAGCAGACCGAATGCGCGACCGGCATGGGCCTTACAACTTCATAAGTGATGCCGAAACGGCGGTAGGTGAAATCGCCGGTCGACCCGTCCGGCCGCCAGGGACCTACCTGAACCAGTCCATTGAAAAACGCCGCATCCAGAAGGCCGCCCGACATGGCTTCATCCAGCGCTTCGAGAGTGGTAAAATAATTGGAATACGCAACCGTGGAGCGGTTGCTGAAGTCTTCGGAAAACAGGTTGCTGGTCCCGCCGTTCACCAGCCTCGCACCGGCGGGAACAGGACTATGCGCCGCCCAGTGATCGACGCCCGCATACTCGCCCTGCCCTTGGGTGATGGCCGCTCGTTTGCGATAGTCCAACGCGGGAACGGGCGCGACATAGACGCAGGCGATCTCCACGGAAGCGCCTTCCAGCAAAACGGAGCCGTCGCCTGCTGAGCCGGAACCGGAACATCCCGGAAGAGCAAAAAGAAAAAAGGACAAGACAAGATAAAGAAAAAACTGCTTATAACCGCTTTGCTTCGTGCACATCCCGGATAACCTCCGATTGATGGAAGATTGCAGATTTCACGCTAAACCTATATCGGTAAGACGTCTCCGAAAAATTAACTTCCGGAAGATAATTTTTGAAGATCACATCGTGCGAAACGCATCAGCAATATTAACAAAACGGTAAGCAGTCCGACATTGAAATACAATCCATAAACTGTTATAGGATCGACACTTGTGTATGTTATTCAAAAATAACCCGGGGGGGAACACATGTCCATGGTTAAAAAAGCTGTACAATCTTCCGTAAGATTACAGGTCGAAACGGAAAACATTCCATCGCAACAACCGTTCGGTCCTTTTCCGGAAACCGTGCGGATGAAAGGCGCCCGCGCACTTCAGCGGATCGGGCTTTATCCCTACTTTATCCCCAGCTACGGACAGATCGGCCCGCGCATGCTCATGGATGGCCGTGATACAATCATGCTGGGCTCCAACAATTATATGGGGCTTGCCAATCATCCGGAATTGATTCAGGCCGCCGTGGAAGCAACACAAAAATACGGCACCAGTTGCACCGGTTCCCGTTTCCTCAACGGCACGCTGGATATTCACAATCAGCTTGAAGAAAAACTGGCCGCTTTCTTCGGCAAAGACGCAGGCATTTGCTACAGCACAGGCATGCAGGCCAACCTGGGCGTGATCTCCGGCATCGCAGGAAAAGGGGATCACATTGTCTCGGACGAAAAAAATCACGCCAGCATCATCGACGGCTGCCGCCTGGCATACGCCAAAACCCATGTTTACAGGCACAATGATATGGAAAACCTCCGGCGCGTGCTGCGCGCGCTTCCCAAATCGGGAAACCGCTGGATGATCAGCGACGGCGTTTTCTCCATGGAAGGCTCCGTCGCCAACATCCCGGCCATTGTTGAACTCGCACGGGAATTCGGGGCGCGGGTAATCATCGACGACGCGCACGGCATCGGTTACATGGGCGATCACGGCGAGGGCTGCTGCGGACACTTCAATCTCATGGACCAGGTCGACATCCTGACCGGTACGTTTTCAAAATCCTTTGCGAGCCTGGGCGGCTTTTGCGTCGCCCGCGAGGACCTCATCGATCATCTGCGGCATCACTCCAGAAGCCTGATCTTCAGCGCCTCAATGCCGCCGGCCATGGTGGCCTGCGCTTCCAAAGCCATTGACATTTTCCAAAATGAAAAACAGTTAAGAAAACAAGTCATTGCCAACGCCTCTTATCTCCGGATCGGAATCCAAACCATCGGTTTTCGAACGATCACGCATCCCATCCCGACGCCCATCGTCCCGATCCTGGTCGGCGATCATTTGAAAATGTTCCAGTTTCACAAAGCTCTGCTCGATGAGGGCGTTTATACCAATCCGGTCGTGCCGCCCGCTTCCGTCGAAGGGATGCTGAGACTCTCCGTCATGGCCACACATACACTTGAAGACCTGACGGATGCCCTGAATGTTCTGCACAAAGTCGGACGCCAACTGGAACTCGTATAGAAAGTAGGCCAGGAGTCAAAGATGAGGAGTAAGCCAAAGTCCACGAGGATGAAAACCATCGCCTCACACCTCACCCTTGACGCCTCACTTTACCCGGCGGCGTTTGCTTATCCATTGAATCGGTATTGACATGCTTGAATACACCATTACGGAAGAACCTTCCTGCAAACGCATCACCGCCCGCGGCCGCATCGACGCGCTTTGTGCAACGGAAATTCAAAACGTCTTCAATGCCCTGATTCTGGAAGGCGCTCGGGTGCTGCTTGCCGATCTTTCCGCGGTGCACTACATCAGCAGTGCGGGGCTGCGCATTTTCATCAGCACACAAAAACAACTTAAGAAAGTGGGAGGCGAAATATGTCTTACCGGCCTTTCGCCTCAAGTGCTCGATGTCTTTAAAGTCAGCGGCTTTGATCAGTTGTTCCGTATTGTATCCGGCCCCGCAGGCATCGCGGCGTCCGCAGGCGCAAGTGGAGACACAGCAGCGCCCCGCCGAATCCAAAGCAACGGCATCGCAATCGAGCATATCGAAACGGACGCTTGCCCGGGCCGTCTTTTTCTTATAGGCAAGACGGATAAGATGGAGAGCGCCGCCTATACCGAAGCGGATGTCGTAGCGGTTCCCACCTCGGAAATCCGCTCGGGCTGCGGACTTGCGGCGCTGGGTGACAGCTTTGAAGACTACGCAAGCCTTTTCGGCGAAGCAATGGTGATCCACCATAACTTTTTTTATTACCCCGCCGTCCGGCATCCCTCCGTCGATTTTCTACTCAACGCTCACGCCAACCCCGCCGCCACCTATAAGTTTCTCCACGGCTTCGGTTTTAATGGCGACAACCGGCACATTCTGTCTTTTCAAACCCAAAACGCGGGTGCAGACCTGTCCACTCTGATTTCAAGTTTTCTGAACGTTTCCGATGCCAATCTGATCGGCATTACGCTGCTTGCCGAGAGCAAAGGCCTCTGGGGCATGAACATGAAAAAACCGCCGATTCTCAGCACAAAACCGCCGGGAAGCGAAAGCATTTTCAGCAGCCGTTTGTTTCCGGAGTGGTTTGACTTTCCCGTAGAACCGGCGCACGCAGGCGCGATCGTGGCTGCAACCGGCATCGCCGCACGCGATCCCCGACTACTGCCGCAGGCCTTCCGGAATCTTTTTTCCGGCGAAAATTTATTTCATCTGCACGGAGGAATATTCGACAAGGCACCCATTAAAAACGGGCCGCGGGATTTCGAAAGCGAACTGGCGCGCGTTTTCAATGAACTGAACGTTTATAAAGTTCAGCACCTGCTCGGACCATCCCGCTTCACGGGCGGTCTGGCCGGGATTACCGAGCTGGAGGTCTAGCAAGTGGAACTCTGGGTCGGCGCGATCAATCTGGGTTTTTTGTACGCCTTCATGGCGATGGGCGTCTTCATCACCTTTCGCATTCACGATTTCCCCGATATCACGGTGGACGGCAGTTTTGTCACCGGCGCGGCGATGACGGCGGTCCTGATTGTGGCGGGCGTCAATCCCTGGATTGCGCTTTTGCTTTCTTTCCTGGCGGCGGGCGCCGCAGGCGCCATCACGGCGTTCATCCATACCCGCTTTGCGATCAACGGCCTTTTGGCCGGCATCCTGGTCATGACCGGTTTGTATTCCATCAATCTGCACATCATGGGCCGGTCGAACATTCCACTCCTTTCCGAAGCGGGATTGATCTCCTGGGTCAAGCAAATCAATCCGGGGCTGCCTTATGAAGTGTGGCTGTGCCTGACGTTCGGCGTCGTTGTGGCCTTGTTCTGGATGCTGATCTCACTTTTTTTCCGGACGGACCTGGGCATTGCCATGAGAGCCACCGGCAACAATCCGGCGATGGCGGCCGCTTCCGGCATCAATGTCAACGCCATGAAGATGTTCGGCATCGCGCTTGCAAACGGTCTGGTCGGCATCTCCGGCAGTCTCGTCGCCCAGTACCAGGGTTTTGCCGACATCGGCATGGGGGTCGGCTCCATCGTTTTTGGACTGGCCGCGGTCATCATCGGCGAAACGGTTCTGCCGCTGAAATCAATCTGGGCCAAGACGGCAAGCGTCATTGCCGGCTCCATTGTCTTCCGCCTCATGGTGGCGCTCGCGCTCTATGTCGGATTGAATCCCATCGATCTGAAGCTTGTCACCGCTGTTTTTGTTCTGGCCATTCTGATCGTGCCGAAGATTCTTCAGAAGCGGCGGGCAAAGAAGGGCGCGCATGTATCACGCGCTGCTTCGTTTATTCCCGAGAAGAAAATAGTCATCGCGTTTGGCATCCTGATCGCCGTGGCGCTGTCTGTTATTGTCGGCTACACACTGATCCGATCATCCCTTATCGCAGGCAAGCCGAAACTGCGCATCGGTGTTGTGCAACTGAGCGATCATGCCGTGCTCAACATGACACGCGACGGCTTTGTCCGGGAGATGAAAAGCCTCGGGTATGAAGACGGGAAAAACGTCATCCTCCAGCTGGAAAACGCAAGCGGCGACATGGCGACGCTCAACTCGATTCTGGATAAATTTCAAAACGACAAAGTGGCGGTGGTCGTCACCATCTCCACCGGCTGCACGCAGGCGGCCATCAATAAAATTAAAGACAAACCCGTCGTTTTCGCTACGGTGGCCAATCCCTTTATCATCGGAGCAGGCGCCTCTGAAACAGACCACCTGCCGAATGTCACGGGCGTTTACGGCGCGGTGCCGATGGATAAAATGATCGAGCTGACGCAGGCTCTTTTGCCGGGAGCCATCAAGGTCGGCTGCATCTGGGACCCCTCCCAGGTCAATTCTGCATTCAATGTCAAAGAACTGCGGGCAGAAATCGCCAGACACCCGGAGATCACCTTCGTCGGCGCGACGGTCACCGGATCATCGGAAGTCCAGCAGGCCGCTCAGTCACTCGTTCAAAAACGCATTGATGCGTTTGTGCTGGTCACGGACAATATCGTCTTTTCCGCGCTGGAATCCGTGATCAGGGAGGCTGACACAAGGAAAATCCCGGTGATCCTAAGCGACGTGGAACGCCTGGGAGACGGCGCGCTTGCCGCTTGCGGCTACGACTACACCCAGAGCGGCATGCAGGCGGCGCACCTGGTGCATCGCATTCTCCGGGGCGAAAATCCCGCGCGCATTCCTTTTGAGCGTTACAGCAAGCTCACCATCGGCCTCAATCCCGACGTGGCCGAAAAGCTCGGCATCCTGCTGCCTCAATCGCTCATCGACAAAGCCACGCTGGTTGCACGCAGCGCAAAAACAGACAGGCGTCCCAAACGCCTGGCGGTTTTTGTTTTTTCCGACAGCGCGGTTTTAGAACTCAGCACCAAGGGCATTCAAGACGAGCTGAACCACAGCGGCGTTTTGAAAAAACACAACATAACGGTGGACTTCAAAAACGCGCAAAACGACTACAGCGCCGCGCAGGCGATTGTCCAGGACATCGTCCGTCAGAAGTACGACTACATGATCACCGCCTCGTCGCTCGCCCTGCAGGTGGCCGCCAACGGCAACAAGACCATCCCCCACATCTTCGGCACGGTGACCGACCCTTACCGGATGGGCATTGCCAAAACATCCGCCGATCACCTGCCGAATATCACGGGTGTGGCCACCTTTCAGCCCGTGGAGTCAGCCGTCAGCGCCATGCGAATGATTTTCCCGAAAGCCAGACGCATCGGCATCGCCTGGAATCCCTCTGAGGCCAACTCGGAGGCCTGCACCCTCAAGGCGCGCGCCGCGGCCCGGAAATACAATTTCGAACTGGTGGAAAAAACCGTCACCCGGACCGACGAAGTCAAAGACGCAGTGGCGGCGCTGATCAACTCCGGCATCGATCTTTTCTTCACCTCCGGCGACAACACGGTAATTCTGGCCCAGGCAACCGTCGCGCAGATTCTGCAGGAACACAAAATTCCCTATTTCACCAATGATCCGTCCGACATTGAACGCGGCGCGTTTTTCTCCATCGGCGCGGACTATTATCAGGTCGGGGTGGAAACTGCAAAAATGGCCGCTCTCGTCATCAACGGCAAGGCGCCCAAAGACATTCCCATCCGGGAGTACGTTCCTGAAATGATCGGCATTCATGAGGGACTGGTGTTGCGCTATGGCGTGACTATTCCGGACGAGCTGAGAAAGAAAGCATCCGTGGCAAAGAGGTAACTCATGATTTCCCTCACCGACATTCATAAAAAGTTCAATCCCGACACGCACAACGAAGTCTACGCCCTGCGGGGGATCGACCTCGATATCAACGAAGGCGAATTCATCACCATCATCGGCACGAACGGTTCGGGAAAATCCACACTGCTCAATGTGCTGGCCGGAACCGTCACCCCGGATGCGGGCGCCGTCTTCATGAACGGCAAAGATATCACGCATCAGAAAGACCACGAGCGGGCAAGCCTGATCGCACGCGTTTTTCAGAATCCCTTTATGGGCACCGCGCCGGATATGACCATTGCCGAGAATTTATTGATTGCCTCGCTGCGGGGCCGCAAACATCATCTGCGGATGGGTCTTTCCGCCGGACGCAGGGCTTTTTTCAGCGAACAGGTCAAAAGGCTGGAGATGCAGCTTGAAGACCGCCTGGACAATATCATCGGATCGCTGTCCGGCGGGCAGCGTCAGGCCGTGAGCCTGTTGATGGCCGTCATCCGCAAACCCGATGTGCTGCTCCTCGACGAGCATACGGCGGCGCTCGATCCCAAGTCGGCCGCGCAGATTATTGGCCTGACCCAAACGTTTGTGGAAAGTGAACACCTCACCACCTTCATGGTCACGCACAGCATGCAGCAGGCCCTTGAACTGGGCAACCGGACACTGATGATGCACAAGGGGCGGATCATCGACGATATCCCCGGAAAAGAAAAAACGCAGCTTTCACCCGACGATCTTCTGGATAAATTCGCCCAACTGCGGAAAACGGAAAAGCTGACCGATAACATGCTGGAACAACTGCAAAGAGAGTATAGATAGGTTCAAGGTTCAAGGTTCAAGGTCAAGGTTCAAGAACAAAGGATAAGCGGGAAGGATTTTACATGAAAGATAAAAGCGATATGATGCTGGCCGTTCGGGTCAGCCTGATTAGCAATATGGTGCTCTTTGCCATCAAGGCGGCAACCCTTGTGATCGTGCACTCGCTGGCCGTCGCGGCAGATCTGGGCATCTCGGCCATCGCGCTTTGCGTATCCGGCATTCTCTATTACGCGATCAAAACATCGGATCGGCCTGCCGATCCTTTTCACAATTACGGATACGGCAAGATCGAAAATGTCACCGAAGCCATTGAAGGGGTTGTCTTGATCGGGCTCGCGCTGGCCATGTCGGTCCAGGGGCTCATGCATCTGGTCCGGCCCGGCGAAGTGCAATCCCCGCTCATCGGTCTGATCGGATCTTCCGTGGGCGTCGTCCTTAATTTCTGGGGCGCCGCCTTCATCATGAAACTGGCCAACAAATCCTCATCGCCCGCTTTAAAGGCCGAAGGCATTCACTTCCGGCTGGAAGGATACATCTCATTCACCATCGCCTTGTCTTTTGCCGTGGTGATGGTTTTAAGATACGCCGGGTTTCTCACCTTGTCGCATTATGTCGATCCTGTGGCGACACTGATCGTGAGCGCAGCCATTGCCATCCCGTCCGTGCGCCTGCTCAAGGAAGCCTACATGAAACTGCTGGATGCCTCCATCGGGGAAGAAAGCCAGATGGACGTCATCAAAGCTCTGGCTCACCATTATGACCGCTATTGTGATTTTAATAATATCCGGACGAGGTCGGCGGGACGAAAACAGTTTGTCGATATTCATCTGGTACTGCCGGATCATATTTCCGTCAAGCACGCCCACGGCATCGCATCGGTCTTGAAGAAGGATATCACCGCTGCGATTGCCGAAAGCGAAGTGACGGTGCACATCGAGCCCTGCGACAGAAACTGCGCTTACGCTAAAAACAATCAAGCCTGTCCGTATGCCGATCATTGAGGGACGCACGACTCTGTGTGGGTGACCGATGAGCTGATATGGCCTTATCTATAGGTGACTTGACAACGGTGCCGATTTCATCTCTGGCGTGACAAGCATTACGCCTACAAATAAATGATTTTGATAATTCCGACGCTTGATGATTACTACTTGAAAGGCGCAATGAAAAGCTCACCCGAAGCAGCCCAGCGGGCTGCTTCGGGTGGAGCGCCTTTTTAAGCCTTCTTTCTCTCAATAAGATATCCGGAAACGTACTTATGAATAATGCTGGATACTAGCGTCTGGTAAGGAATACCCTCTTGCACCGCTATAACCTGGACTTGATCCAAGTCTTTTGAAGACATGCGAATGTTTATCCTCTTGTCTTTTTGCAGAGTATTTTTTGCATACTGCTGGAGTTTCTTTATTTCCTTCTTAGCATTCTTAACCGGTACCCATTCTCCTCGTTCATATGATTCAAGAATATCTTTTTCCTCTTCATCCAGAATTATTTTTTTCATTTCTTTTCCCTCAAATACTTGTTTGTAGCTTTCCTGCTGGGTATAATTGTTTTAAGAAATATCTCTTCATTTTGTTCAACATAAGGAACAAGATATGCGTAAGCATCAATTATAACCACTGCAATTTTCTGTCCTGGATACTTTTCTTGATTCGGATTTTCAATGGTATCGAGGACTTCCCCTTTCTCCATTAGCAGGGCAACTTGCTCAAAACAAATGCCCCTACCGTTCTTTAATAATTCATTCTTTTCATTGTCCCATTTTAATATATTCATATGCATAAATTACGACAATGTGTGCCTTATGTCAATATTATTTTAAGTTTAACGGCGAGATCAGCCGGAGCGCAGCGATCGGCTGTATGGATTTGATAATAGTTATGGCCTTTGTGCCGGCACAACCAGTTGTCAGAATTAACC
>CAZJMX010000061.1:0-13327 GCA_964547345.1 uncultured Smithella sp.
CCCGGCTGGCTCAAAGAGATGGAGCATGAAGGCAAGCTGATTGTCTATGGCGAGGAAAAGAAAGACGACGCTCATGGACATCACGCGTAGACGCAGACGTATTAACTTATAACAAAAGGCCTGGCGGTTATTAACCTCCAGGCCTTTTCATTTAATGTCCTTTTGGACTTTTTATCGCCGACCTGATGGAATATTGATCAACCGGTTCATGTAGGAAAGCCACTCATCGGAGGCTTTTGCATGAAGAATCCATAACGCATATTGTTTTTCCATCTTGATGTTTTGCAGCGGCAAAAAATAGGAAGGATAAATGAGCAAAGGAATGGTTTCCTCCGAGTAAAACACACCCAGGCAGTTGACGGCTTGAGCCAGCATGGCCCAGGACAGGATGTCGGGTTCGATGATGATAATGGTGATGCCGTTAATCAGTTCGGGGAGATTAAGCTTGATGTCCGACTGGTTCATGACGAAAAATGCCAGTTGCTGGCTTTGATAGCAAAGGCAATAGGTCCGGTATTCTCGCAGAAAACCGGCGTCGGCAAACGACTTTTTCAGGGATTCGGACGGCACTTCGAGCCCCAGTGCGCTCAATAATAAGCCGCCGGATGCCGGTTCGTAGAAATCCTTCAGTACCACCATATCCCGAAGCGTGCATTCTCGTATCATCCAACCCTCAGGGAGTTTTTTTGTGCTGCTTTTCTTAAACGGCACGGCGGCAAACGCGTCCACGGAGCATTTCTTGCTATCATTGATATGCCGTGTGAAATTATCGAAGAGCCGTTCGATGAGGTCGTCTTTAGGCGGGTAATACGTCATGTAATGATTCATGCCTGCGGCATGCAGGCGTTGATAGGGTCCCAGATACTGAATGACATCCTTTAAAAACGTCAGGGGCTGGAGGCGTTTGTTCGTATTCCGCGCCGCAAAGTGATGGATGAGCCAGGACGGCTCATAGGCGTGAATCATGGCCACATGGCCGTAAACCCGGCCATTGGTTTTGTAGAGGATGTGCCGTGCGATGTCTTGATTGTTTTGGTAGAGTTTCCTGTAGAGCTCCTTGAAATCTTCGCGGCGGGTGTGAATGTTTTCGTAGGCTTCGGAATCGATGAACCCTGTGTCAAAAAAGAATTCCCATAAGGCGTCCATCTCCACGTCCGTGGAAATGCCGGCGTGGGCGTTGTTTGCCATTCCTAGAAGCTGGCATAGACGGGTGTAAGATTCAAGGCTCATATCGGCCACGGCGAGGCCGTATTGCACCATGTTGGTTTCCGGGTCGATCTGCCGGTAAACCACTTTGGCGCTGCATTTGATTTTAACATGGCCGGCATAAACAATATGGAGCTTCGGTATCCACATGCCCGGCAGCAGGAGGTCTTCCTGCGGGCTGTTTCTGATGGAAAACCCCGCTACGGAAATATCAAAGACATCTCGTTCGATGTATTTTTCAAAGAACGGGTGATAAAAACATGCGGAAAATAAATGTCCGGCAGGTTGACGGTCGTTGCGCAGTTCCCTTTTGGGAAACAAGGGGAACTGGTGTTGCAGTGGAACGAACACCAGCTTGTTGTCATAAGCGTTGAATCGATTGCGAATGCACCGGCAGATGCCTGAATATAACGAGACGCCTTTATGATCAATGTTGAGCAGCGCTGATTTAGCCTGGTCGAATGCCTCAATGCCTGCATTCTCACCGGTGCTGATGCTCAGGCCACCGGTGCTGAAATCAATCATTTTTCCGGAAGCCAGAAAATCACCCTGAATAATCTTGCAGTTGACGTCATCACATGAGTATCGCTTCGTTTTACGCAGGGTTTGAACCCCACTGATTTCCGGTAAACGTGTTTTGAGAATAGGTCCTTCCAGGCTGATTGGCTGAACCGGCGACAGGATGGTGGTCAGTCCGTCATCAATTATGAGATGAGTCAGGGCGTAGTTTTTAAGATCAATGGCGGCATCCGACGGCTCCAGCCGGGAGATTAGGTCGCCTTTGACACAGTGTTGAGGATAGGCTTTGATCAAAATTTGTGAGCCGGTGGCACGTTGGGTTAAAAGGAAGAAGATATGTCCGTCATTGAAATGGATGTGGTTTAATTTATTGATCAGCTTGTCTTGTTCAAGAGGTCGGCTGTCGTCCATGGACAGAATGTCCGAATGTTGGAAAAGCCATGGTGTAAAACGGTGAGGAGATGCGTTGGAAATTGATGAAGCGACAGCATTGGCAAAATCTTCCATTGTGATCCTATGCATCCTCCGATTATGTCCTGCAAAACAACCGAACCCACAATCATCACTTGTTCCTCTTAATGAATTAGAGATCGGTTGTCAATCCCAAACAAACCGAGAGATGCCGGTGAAAATACTTCGATGAAAATAATTGACAAATCCGCTGCTTGGTAATAACATTCCGCCACTTTTAAATAAAAAAATAGCGCACGCAGCGCTTTTTTTCTTTTTAGGGTCGCAGGTTTCGAGAAGTTTTATTGCAAATAGGCCGGGATATGTCAAAAAAGAAAGCATTAAAAATTATTTCAAATTTTAAAAAATCAGGCGTTTTGGTCGTCGGAGATGTCATGGTCGATCATTTCATCTGGGGGAAAGTGTCGCGCATTTCTCCTGAGGCGCCCGTGCCGGTGGTCGATGTTCAGAAAGATTCCGTCATGTTGGGCGGCTGCGCCAATGTGCTCAATACGATCTATGCAATGGGTGGCAGGGTTTTCGTTGCCGGCGTCATCGGAGCCGATGAAATCGGCAAGGGGCTGATCAGGCAATTGAAGGAACGCCGGATCGATACAGGCGGTATTATTGTCGAAAAGGGACGGCCCACAACGCTCAAAACCCGGATTGTCGCCCACGGGCAGCAGATGGTTCGCTTTGATCACGAAAGCAAAAAGCCTATTCCCAAGTCCAGTTGCGACAAGATTCTTGCGTATGTAAAATCGCTTCGCGATCAGATCGGAGCCATTGTCATTTCCGATTACAGCAAAGGTGTCGTTTCCAGGGAGCTTATCGATGGTATAAAAAGGATCGCCAAGGATTCGAATATATTCCTGTGTGTTGATCCGAAGCAGAGTGATTTTTCCATTTATTCGGGTGTCCATGTCATCACACCCAATCATCATGAGGCCCAGCGCGCCGCAGGCCTGGAGATTGTCAGTGGCGATGATCTGCTGAATCTGGGCGAGGCGCTGCTTGCCAAATACGATTTTCAGGCACTGCTTGTGACACGCGGCGAGGAGGGGATGAGCCTTTTTGAAAAAGGGCGCAAAATTTCGCATACGTTCTTTCCAGCTCAGGCCAAGGAAGTTTATGACGTCACAGGCGCGGGGGATACCGTTATCGGCGTGCTGGCCCTGGCTTTGGCAGCACAGGCAAATTTCAAGGAGGCCACGTCTCTGGCCAACCACGCGGCGGGAATTGTCGTGGGGAAAGTCGGAACGTCCACGGTATCACAAGAAGAGTTGATCGGCGTTTTATGAGTAAACCGACTGAGACCCTGCCAGTCAAACTGATCTTCAGCATTTTTGCGTCGGCGGGCGATCTGATCAGTGGCACGATCAACAGGCTGTCCGCTCTTTACGGCCAACCCGATTATGTGAGCGGGCAGATGCCCTTTGATTATACGGATTATTATTCCCCGGAGATGGGAAATCAGCTTGTCCGGCGGTTTGTGTCGATGGAAAAGCTGATTCGGCCCGAGACGCTGCCCGATATTAAACTTTCGACTAACGCGATTGAAGAAGAATCGATGCGGGACCATCACCGGAAAATAAATATAGATCCCGGTTATTTGTCGCAGGCGCATCTGATTTTGGCAACGGGTAAAGGATATACGCATCGGCCTTATCTGAGAGACGGCATTTACGCGGATTTGACATTGATTTATCAGGGCAGGAAATTCTGCGCTCTTCCCTGGACGTATCCGGATTATGCGGATGAAAAGCAATTGTTGATGCTTACCGCCATCCGGTCGAGATATTTATTGCAGTTAAAAACGAATGAGCCGATATAACAAGAGATGAAAAGAAGGGTTGACTATGATCAAAAGCATGACCGGTTATGGGAGAGTGGAAGCGCTTTGTGACGGACGAAATATTATTGTGGAAGCAAAATCCGTCAATCATCGGTTTTTGGAAATTGCTCTCAGAACACCTGCGTTGCTCTATCCCCTGGAGATGGAGTACAAGAAAAAAATCGGGGAGCGATTCAGGCGAGGCCGCATGGATATTTCAATCCGGCTCGAGGGTGAAGGGACGGAGACGAGTAAGGTCAATCTGAATCTGGACATTGCGCGCAATTATTTTGATGTGCTTAACCGGCTTCGCGATGAATTTCATATACAGGAGCCGGTCAAGCTCAAAAACATCATTGGTTTTCGGGATATTTTTACGCCGCCTACGGAAACCAATCTCGATGAAGGATTCCTGTCGCAGGTGGAGACGACTCTGCAGGAGGCGTTGACGATTCTGTCCAATATGAGACAAGAAGAAGGAATCGCCTTGTATTCCGATATGCAAATGCGGTTGGGCTTGCTCAGAGACATGACGGAAACCATCCGAACGCGCGCCCCGCAGGTGGTGCTGGAGTATCAAAAGCGTCTTTCAGACAGAATTAAGGAACTGACCTCAGGATTCGAGCTGGACGCTGCCCGTCTGGCGCAGGAAGTGGCGATGATGGCAGATCGCTGTGATATCACAGAAGAGATTGTGCGTATGCAAAGTCACATCGCTCAGTTTGAAGCCCTGCTGCAAAGCGATGAGGCCGAAGGCCGGAAAATCGACTTTCTTTTGCAGGAAATGAATCGGGAAATCAATACGATCGGCTCTAAATCTAATGATGTGGAAATCGCCCGCCAGGTCATTGAAGCTAAAAGCGAACTGGGCAAGTTACGGGAACAGGCTCAGAACATTGAGTGAAAATATGGACAAAGGATTGATCATTGTGCTTTCCGCGCCGTCGGGTGCGGGAAAAAGCAGTATATGCCGCAAGGTGCTGGCGGCCTGTCCGATGATGGAGTTTTCTGTTTCCTATACGTCACGGGCGCCGCGACCCAACGAGATCAACGGAAAAGATTATCATTTTATCGCCCGCCAGGATTTTCAGCAGAGAATCGATCAGGGTGAGTTTGTGGAGTGGGTGGAAAATTACGGAAATTTCTACGGTACATCCGTCAAAGCGATTAGTGATGTATTAAATCAGGGCAAAGATCTGCTCTTGGATATCGAACCACGCGGCGCCAGTGCGATTAAGAACAAATTTCCGGATGCCGTTTTCGTTTTTGTGTTGCCACCCTCTCTCGATGAGCTTCTGAAACGCCTGGAAAAACGAGGACATGAAAGCGCTGAGGCCATCAAAACACGATTTGCTCAGGCCGAACGTGAATTAAGGGAAGTTTTGTGGTATGACTACGCAATCTTTAATGAAGACTTGGAAACAGCCATCAAGCAGATGATCGCCATTTATAGAGCTGAAAAGAGTAAAATCAACCGCTTGCGCGGTAAAATTGATCGTTTTTTTAAATCGTGTTAATAGAGGTGCATGAGGAGGTATTCGTTACATGGCAAGAATTACAGTAGAAGATTCATTAAGAGTGGCCGAAACCCGCTTTGGTCTGGTATCGCTTGCTTCCAAGCGGGCCCGCCAGTTGCTCAAAGGCTCTGAGCCGCTTTTGGACAGTAAAAATCGGGAAATTGTTCTGGCGCTTCGGGAAATTGCGGCGGGCAAGGTTGTTTACGCTCATCCTGAGTTTTTACAAGGATCGCAGGAAGATTTTAAACCGATTCCGGACAGCACTGAGTTTATCGGCGATGAAGAATATATCGAATAGTCATCCCGGCGATAAATTAATTTTTGCTCTCGACGCGTCAGGTTTTGACGAAGCGCAATCCTGGATTGAGCTTTTGTCTGGTCATGTCGGCATGTTTAAAGTGGGCAAGGAATTGTTCACGTCGGTCGGCCCAAAAATAGTTGACAGTATCAAAGAGCGCGGCGGGCGTGTCTTTCTGGATTTGAAATTTCACGATATACCCAACACGGTGGCTCGCGCCGCAGAAGCAGCCGTCAAAATGAATGTGGATATGTTTAATATCCACGCGTCAGGCGGCAGTAGGATGATTAGGGAAACCGTCGAAGCCGTAACCGTTTGCGCGGCGAAGCAGGGAGGTTTGAAACCGGTTGTTCTGGCCGTCACGGTGTTGACCAGTTTGAATCATGATGACCTCAAAGAAATCGGATTTGAGCAAACGACAAATGATTTAGTGCTTCGGTTGGCCAAAATGGCGCAAAAGGCCGGAGCCTCAGGCGTTGTGGCTTCGCCTCAGGATATTGCCGCCCTGCGTCGGGATATATCTGGTGATTTTGTCATTGTAACTCCCGGTATCCGAAGCGCCTTGGAACCAGTCCAGGATGATCAGAAAAGGACGCTTAGCGCAATGGAAGCCATTGAGGCAGGGGCCGATTATATTGTGGTGGGTAGACCGATCCGGCAGGCGAAAGATCCGCTGGCGGCCTGCCGTCAGATCGTGCAGGAGATCGCCTGCGGTCTGGAAGCAAGACAAAGTTCCTGAAGCTCTATTTTACTAACAAAAGGGTCAGCATGGAGATAGTTTACGGAATTAATCCCATTGTGGTCCTCCTTGACCAGCATCAACCTCCATTAAAAAAAATCATCATTGCGGTTGGCCGCAGCGGTGTAACCGTGAAGGCCCTTGTTGATAATGCCCGGCAAAAGAACATTCCGGTTGAATGGAAATCGCGTCAGTACCTCGATCAACTAACAGGCAGGGATGATCATCAGGGAATCGTCGGCCTTCGCGAATCTTTTGTTTATGCCGACATGGATACAGTCCTGCAAAACCGCAATTCACATGCAATGCATGATCTGGTTGTGATCCTCGACAGCATTGTTGATCCGCAGAATCTGGGCTCGATTATCCGCAGCGCCCATTGTCTGGGCGCCAATGGGGTGGTCATTCCAACGGATCGCGCGGCTTGTGTTACACCTGCGGTGATCAAGGTGTCTGCCGGTAGCGCAGAAAAACTTCCCGTTACCCGCGTGACGAATTTAGCTCAGACAATCGACGAATTAAAAGATAAGGGTTTTTGGATTTTCGGCGCTGATGCCCACGGGGGCAAACCGTTGCATGAGCAGGACTTTAATTGTCCGGTGGTTCTGGTTTTGGGCAGCGAAGCGAAAGGAATCCGGCCGCTTCTGAAGAAGAAATGTGATTTTTTGGTAACGATTCCGATGGCGGGGAATTTTGATTCTTTTAATGTCGCTGTGGCTGCGGGTATTATTCAGTATGAGATCTTGTTGCGGCGCAAGTCGGTAAAAATTTGATATAACAAAAAAACAAGCTGGGAAGCATGTTGTGGAGTTTGAATTTAACTTGTTGAAACTACATGGAAGATGGTTTATGATATCCCTGTTTTAAATCTATTCCTCTAAGAAGAAAGGATTTTCAACTATGCCGGTTTATCTCTGGGAAGGGACGACGAAAAAAGATGAAGTGAAAAAGGGCGAGGTGGAATCAGCCGATGAAGCGGCTGTACGCGCACTTTTGAGACGGCAGGGATTTAAATCCATAGATGTTCGAAAAAAACCAAAAGATTTGGCGGAGTATGTTCCTTTTCTGGCTGGGCGCGTGAAGGAAAAAGATGTGGTGATTTTCTGCCGCATTTTTTCTACGATGATTAACGCTGGCCTGCCGCTTATTCAATGCTTGGATCTTCTGGCCCAGCAGGAGCAGAATAAGGCGTTTTCGAAAATTATTCGTACGGTTAAAGAAGATATCGAGGGGGGAACCAGCCTGACGGATGCATTGAAAAAGCACCCCAAGGTATTTGATGATTTGTTTGTCAATTTGATTGCCGCAGGCGAAGCAGGCGGTATTCTGGATGTCATTTTGCAGCGCCTGTCCGCCTATCTGGAGAAAGTCATGAAGCTTAAAGCCAAGGTGAAAAGCGCCATGACTTACCCGATAGCTGTTTTGGTGATTTCTTTCGCCGTCGTCGCCTTACTCCTGATCAAGGTCATTCCCGTCTTCAAGAAAATGTTTGAAGGGATGGGTGGTGAGCTGCCGGGACCCACCCAGATGCTGATTACTGCCAGCGAATTTGCCCAGAGTTATTGGTGGCTCATTGTCGGCGTAATCGTTTTGATAGGTTTTGCTTTCAACCGGTTTTATGCGACAAAAAAAGGCCGCTGGATCGTAGATTCAACTTTTTTACGGATGCCGGTTTTCGGGCCGTTGTTTAAAAAAGTGGCCGTGGCCAAATTTTCGCGAACGATGGCGACCATGATGAGTTCCGGTGTGCCGATTTTGGAGGGGCTGAATATTGTCAGCAAGACTGCAGGAAATGTTGTTGTCGAAGATGCATTGCTCAAGACGCGCCAAAGTATCAGTGAAGGACGTTCCATTGCAGAGCCCCTGTCCGAAACAGGTATTTTCCCCGCAATGGTAGTCCAGATGATCGCAGTCGGCGAGGCTACAGGCGCCTTGGATTCCATGCTCAATAAAATTGCCGATTTTTATGATGATGAAGTCGATGCCGCCGTGGAGGCCATGACGGCGCTTTTAGAACCGGCCATGATGGTTTTCCTGGGTGGGATTGTCGGCGGCATGATTATCGCTATGTATCTGCCTATCTTTAAACTGGCTTCTGTTGTGGGATAAAGTGACATCAAGAAAAAGAATGGTCGGGATGGCGCGATTTGAACGCGCGACTCCTGCGTCCCGAACGCAGTGCCCTACCAAGCTGGGCCACATCCCGACACGGCAGGGACGTTATATAATTTATTTCCAAATGTCCACATTTTTTTGTGAAATGCGGCGTTAAAAATATCAGATCAGTGAAGCGAGTAAGCGACTTGTGATAATTTACGATGTAAAATGTGAGAATGGGCATAAGTTTGAAGGGTGGTTTAAAGATCGCCAGGCGTGGGTCGAGCAAAACGCCCAAAGGCTGGTAACCTGTCCTGCCTGCAACTCTACCTGCGTGGAAATTGTGCCTTCGTCGCTGACTTTTGTCGGAAAAGAGACCCGATCCGAACAAAAAAACGCGGATCAGGCGATTCATCCGGCGCACCTGCTGCAATCCTTGTATCAGTTTATTGATAAAAACTTTGAAGATGTTGGAAATAAGTTTTCCGAAGTGGCGCTTAGAATTCATTGTGGCGATGAAGAACAAAGAAATATCAAAGGCACAACGACGCCTCAGGAAGAAACAAACCTGAAAGAAGAAGGTGTTCAATTCATAAAAATCACTCTGCCTAAAATGGACAGCTGATTTACAATTCATTTGGAATGATGTTGACCGATAAAAGATTCTTTGCCGGCAGAGGGAAGATGTATGCATTGATACACAGGCTCTATGGATGATGAATACTTATAAAAACATTATTGAACGTATCGGCAACACGCCGCTCGTGGAAATCACCAAGCTCAATCCGAATAAAAAGGTGAAAATTTTCGCCAAGCTGGAATATGCGAATCCGGGGGGGTCCATCAAAGATCGCACTGCACTTTTCATGATTGAAAACGCGGAAAGAAGAGGTGAATTGAATCAGGGCAAGACCATCCTTGAGGCCACCAGCGGCAATACCGGGATCGGACTGGCGATGATTGCAGCGGCGAAAGGATATAAGTTGTGCCTGACGATGTCGGAAGCGGCAAGCGAAGAGCGAAAAAAAATTATGCGGGCATTGGGCGCCGAATTGATATTCACGCCGGCGGCGCAGGGAACGGATGGCGCTATTGAAGAAGCGTATCGGATCCTGAGAGAAAATCCCGATAAGTATTTTGGGACGGACCAATTCAACAACGAAGACAATGTTGCCGCCCATTATTACGGAACCGCCTGCGAAATCTGGGAGCAAACAGAAGGACGAGTGACCTCTGTCGTCGCTACCCTCGGCACAACCGGCACGGCGATGGGTATTTCAAGGAAACTCAAAGAACTCAACCCTCAGATTAAAATAATCGGAGTCGAGCCTTATCTGCAGCATAAGATTCAGGGACTCAAGAATATGCGGGAGTCCTACCGTCCGGGAATTTATGACAAGAAACGTCTTGATGAAAAAGTGAATATTCTGGATGAAGACGCCTTTGAAATGTCGCGCACGCTGGCCCGTGAAGAGGGCATTCTTTCGGGAATGAGTTCCGGCGCCGCCATGTTTGTGGCTTTACAGAAGGCCCGTGAAATGGAAGAAGGCGTAATGGTCGTCATCCTTCCGGATAGCGGTGAACGATATTTGAGCACTGAATTATTTTCGGTGAAAGAAGAACTGGCCACGGTAAGCCTCTACAATATCCTGAAACGTCAGAAAACCCTTTTCCGGCCTTTGAAATCTACAGAGGTGCTCATGAGGACCTGCGGACCCACCGTCCATGACGCCCCTCATCTGGGCAATTACCGGCGTCTGGTGGTATCCGATCTGCTTTGCCGTTATCTGGCATTCAAGGGGTTTAAGATCAAGCATGTTGTTGATATTGTTGATTCATCTGATAAATCCATTAAAGGTTCTGAAAAGGCGGCCTTGGATTTATCCGAGTATTCCAACAAGTATCTGCAGATTTTCCTCGAGGATGCGCGCTATTTAAGTATACGTCCGGACAATATTTACGTCAAAGCCTCAGAAAATATTGAGCCGATGCTCAAGATAGTCGAGAAACTGGTCGATAAAGGATATGCCTACGAGAAATTACATTCCGTCTACTTCGACATTTCCAAACTGACTGATTATGGTCTGCTATCCAACATTGATCTGGCAAAAACTCGGTTAGGTAAATCGATCGATCTGGACGATTACGAAAAGGACAGCCCGGCGGATTTTGCTTTACTCAAACGAGCTGTGCTCAGCGAGCTGAAAAGAGGGATTTATTCCAAAACCAGATGGGGAAGCGTCAGGCCGGGATGGCATCTGGAATGTGCAGCCATCTCTCAAAAATATCTGGGAACGGCATATGATATTCATATCAGCGGCGCTGATGAAACTTTTCCCCATTGCGAGAATATTGTCGCGATCAATAAAGCTTTCTCCGGGCACAGCGGGGCGAATTACTGGATTGGCGCCGAATTGATTCTGGTTGACGGGCGGAAAATGTCACGTTCTTTGAATAACGCCGTCACGATTGCCCAATTGAAGCAAAAGGGATTTACGGGGCGCGATATCCGGTATTTCCTATTGGGAATGAATTATCGTAAGCCGATTAATTATTCCGACGAGGCGCTGCAGATGGCGAAAAATACGCTTAAAAAAATCGATACATTTATTGACCGTCTTCAGGCGATTGATCAGGGATCGAAAAGTTTTTCCGATGCGGATCAAATGATTTACGACCTCCATCATGGTTTCGAAAAAGCACTGGATGACGATATGAATGTGTCCGGCGCGCTGGCGGCGTTTTTCGATTTTATCGGGAAGGCGAACAAACCTCTCGCTCAGGGGAGTTTAGGCGCAACGGATGCCGGTAAAATAATCGGTGCATTAAAAGACGTCAATGACATCCTGGGGGTGATGGATTTTGGGGAGCAAAGTCTAAGGAGGGATATTAAAGAGTTGATTGACCGGCGCGAAGCCGCCAGAAAATCAGGCCGGTGGCAGGACGCGGATTCCATCAGAGACCAGCTCACCGGATTGGGCGTAGAGGTATTGGATACACAACAAGGAACCCTTTGCCGTATCAAGTAAAAAACGTATGGGCAGACTGAGGCGATCCATCATAGCCGGATCCTGGTATCCGGGCGAACCTTCCGTTTTGCGGCGAGACGTTACGGCGTATTTGAGCCATGCGCCGGCTATCCAGATCGAAAGTGATATCATGGGTATTGTTGTACCCCATGCCGGCTATATTTATTCTGGACAGGTGGCAGCGCATGCCTATAAAGTACTTCAGGGCAGGCAGTATGATACCGTTATCCTCATTGGACCCAGTCACAGGGTTGCTTTTTCCGGTGTTTCCATATACAGTCACGGTGCTTATGAGACGCCGTTGGGAGAAATTATCGTCGACGAACATTTCGCCGGAATGCTCATGCAGAGAAGCAAACTGATATCCGATTTGCCGGCAGCGCACGCGCAGGAGCATTCCCTCGAGATTCAGCTGCCGTTTTTACAGGTTGTGCTGGGGCATTTTAAATTGGTTCCGCTCGTCATGGGCGATCAAAGTACCGCCACTTGTCTGGAGTTGGCCGATATCATCCATCAGGTGTCCAAGGACAGGAATATATTGATTGTCGGAAGCTCCGATCTCTCTCATTTTCATGACTACAAAAAAGCGAAGGAGCTCGACGGCATTGTGCTTGGATATGTCCAAAACTACGATACCGAAGGATTATTAGACAGTCTGACTGCGGGCAAGGCCGAAGCTTGCGGCGGCGGGCCGCTGGCGGTGACGATGCTAACTTCGCAAAAAAAGGGTGCGCGCCATTCTCAGCTTTTAAACTATGCAAATTCCGGGGACGTAACGGGGGATAAGCGATCCGTTGTTGGTTATGCATCAGTAGTTTATTATCGATAGAAAACACAGAGGAAAAAATGGGATTAACAGATCAGGAAAAAAAGACGCTTCTGGAAATTGCCAAAAGGGCCATTTTTGCGAAGGCTGGTAATAAAGAATTTCCTAAATTACCGCTGGATTTTCCGGTTCTTAAGGAAAAAAGAGGCGTATTTGTGACATTGAAAAAGAGAGGGCACCTGCGTGGCTGTATCGGCTATATCAAGGCGGTTAAACCGCTTGGAGATACCGTCCAGGAAATGGCTGTTGCTGCAGCTTTTCATGATCCGCGTTTTCCGTCAGTTAAAGGCGAGGAGATTCGGGATTTAAGTTTTGAGATCTCAGTTTTAAGTCCGCTGCAAAAGATTAAAAGTGCGGATGAAATTGAAGTCGGTACGCATGGGCTTTATATTGTCCGGGGGTATAATTCCGGTCTGCTTTTGCCTCAGGTAGCCATTGAATATGGATGGGATCGGGAAACTTTCCTGCGGGAAACTTGCTATAAAGCCGGTTTGCCGCCTAAGGCCTGGAAAGATAAAGAAACAGATGTATTTATTTTTTCAGCCGATTACTTTAACGACAAGGAGTAGTTTGCCTTTTTTGTAGTCTGGACGCATTTTGCAAATAATTTAAAAATTTACTTGACAAAAACAAGCATAAAAATTAAAGTCCGCAATTCGCACGAAGCGTCGTGGTCGTTTTTTTTGTGTTTAGGCCATCAGGGCTTTGTGAGAAAAGGCAATAAGATTAAGTAAGTTGCTGGCGTAGCTCAATCGGCAGAGCAGCTGATTTGTAATCAGCAGGTTGCGGGTTCAAGTCCCATCGCCAGCTCC
>CAZJMX010000062.1:0-12628 GCA_964547345.1 uncultured Smithella sp.
ATATCCCCTTCTTCTCCCTTCAGGAATTGAGGGTATTAAAGAACCGTGGATTGATCGATCCCGAAAAAATCGAAGAATATATCGCCCGTGACGGTTATCAGGGCATGGCCAAGGCGCTCACCGAAATGACACCGGAACAAATTGTCCAGGAAATGCTGGATTCCGGTTTGCGTGGACGTGGCGGCGCGGGTTTCCCCACCGGCCTGAAATGGAAGTTTGCCGCCCAATCCAAGGGCGACATTAAATACGTTCTGTGCAACGCCGATGAAGGCGATCCCGGCGCATTCATGGATCGCAGCGTTCTGGAGGCTGATCCGCATGCCGTTTTGGAAGGTATGGTGATCGCGGCCAAGGCTATCGGTTCGAGCCACGGCTATATTTACTGCCGCGCGGAATATCCTCTCGCCATTACCCGCCTGAGTCTCGCCATTGCCCAAGCCAAGGATGCAGGCCTTCTGGGAGAAAATATTTTAGGAACCGGCTTCAACTTCGATCTCGAAATTTACCAGGGTGCGGGCGCGTTCGTCTGCGGTGAGGAAACCGCACTCATGACCTCGATTGAAGGCAAGCGCGGCATGCCCCGTCCCCGTCCGCCCTTCCCCGCCGTTGCAGGCCTGTGGCAGAAGCCTAGTATTCTGAATAACGTCGAAACACTGGCCAACGTCGGCCAGATCATGCTGCGCGGCTCCAAATGGTACGCGTCCGTCGGAACGGAAAAAAGCAAGGGTACGAAAGTGTTCGCCCTTACCGGAGACGTCAACAACGTAGGTCTGGTGGAAGTTCCCATGGGCACCAAACTGGGCACGATTGTTTTCGATATCGGCGGCGGCATTCCCAAAGGTAAAAAATTCAAAGCCGCACAGCTGGGCGGCCCCTCGGGAGGCTGTATTCCCGTTCAGCATCTTAATGCGTCCGTGGATTATGAAAAAGTCGCGGAACTGGGCGCCATCATGGGTTCCGGCGGGTTGATCGTCATGAACGAAGACAAGTGCGCAGTCGACATGGCCCGTTTCTTTATGGATTTCTGCCAGGATGAATCCTGCGGCAAGTGCACTCCCTGCCGCGAAGGCACGAAACGCATGCTCGACATCTTAACCGACATCACCAAAGGCAAGGGCAAAGCAGGCGACATTGAACTGCTCGAAGAAATGGCCGGCGTGATTAAGAATGCGGCGCTTTGCGGCCTGGGACAAACCGCTCCCAATCCCGTTTTGAGCACCATCCGTTACTTCAAAAAAGAATACGAAGAGCATATTTATGAACATCGCTGTCGCGCAACGGTCTGCTCGGCCATGTATAAATCCCCCTGCCAGCACACCTGCCCGATTGAAATGGACATCCCGTCCTACATCGCGCTCATTCGCGAAGGCCGGTTTGAAGACGCTTACAAGATCCTGCTTCAGACCAACCCCTTCCCGTCTGTTTGCGGCCGTGTATGCGATCACAAGTGCCAATCCAAATGCCGCCGCGGCAACATGGATGAAGCCATCGCCATCAAGTTCCTGAAGCGTTTTATTACGGACAACGCATCACGTCCGAAAACCGACGCCGTTGCGGTCACGCGCAAGGAAAAAATCGCCGTCATCGGCGGCGGTCCCGCTGGCCTCACCGCAGCGCGCGATCTGGCTTTGCGCGGTTACAAAGTAACCGTATTTGAAGAACTCAATAAAGCGGGCGGCATGCTCTACTGGGGTATTCCGTCTTACCGCCTGCCCCGCAACATCCTGCAGAGTGAAATTGACGACATTGCCTCCCTGGGCGTTGAGATCCGTCTCAACACCCGCGTGGGCCGCGATGTTTCGTTTGATCAACTGGAAAAAGATTTCAATTATATTTATCTGGCTACCGGTGCGCATAAGAGCCAGAAAATGGGCCTTCCCGGCGAGGACCTGGGCAACGTGTTCGGCGGCGTTGAATTCCTGCGCGACTTCAACAACAATGAAGACAAATGGCTCAAAGGCGAAAAAACACTGGGCAAAAAGGTGGCTGTCATCGGCGGCGGCAACTCCGCGATTGACGCGGCCCGTGTGGCACTCAGGCTCGGTTCCGACGTGACGATTCTTTATCGGCGTTTGAGAGCGGATATGCCGGCAGCCGAAGAGGAAATCAAGGCGGCGGAAGAAGAAGGCGTCAAGATCGAATACCTGATTGCTCCGCTCAAAATCGACGGCGCCAAAGGTAAGGTTTCATCCATTACCTGTCAGCGGATGACGCTGGGCGACTTTGACAATAGCGGTCGTAAAAAACCCGTTGCGGTTGCCGGTTCCGAATTCACACTGGAAATTGACGCCATCGTGGCCGCCATTGGCCAAGTGCCGGATATGAGCTTCATGGACAAAAAGACCGGCGTCGAAATTAACAAATGGGACTGCTACAATGTCGGTAAGGGCTTCAAATCCCGCACGGCCAATCCCCGCTATTTCGCAGGCGGCGACGCAGTCACCGGTCCCGATACCGTCATCGCGGCCGTTGGCGACGGCCATCAGGCGGCAGACGACATTGATGCGGCGATCCGTGCTGTCAATCATGAACCCGCGTACGTCAAGCCGGCGCTGGAAGATATTTTTGTCCCGCTGGTGATCGATGAAGATTCGGAAGAAGTACCTCAGATGATGATGCCGGAAATGCATCATGCCACCCGTAAAATGAGCTTTGCAGAAGTGGAACTGGGCTTCAGCCGTGAAGATGCCATTAAGGAGGCCTGCCGCTGCTTGCGTTGCGATGCGGCTGTGTAATTTCAACAAGTAACGATAAGGAGAAATATTTCATGTCAACAGTAACATTGACCATCGATAATCGTCAGGTGGAGGCACCCGTGGGCGCAACCATTCTGGAAGCCGCCCGCGATGCGGGCATTAAAATCCCCACGCTTTGCGCCTGGACGGAAATCAAACACACCCCCGGCGCATGCCGCGTCTGTATGACTGAAGTAGAAGGCCAGCGCAGCCTGATTGCCGCCTGTGTTTTCCCTGTCAGTGACGGTATGGTTGTACGCACCAATACGGAAAAAGTCCGTCAGGCCAGAAAAATGGTTGTGGAGTTGCTTCTGGCCAACCATCCACAGGAATGCAACTATTGCGTGAGAAACGGAAGTTGCGAATTGCAGAAAGTGGCCGAATTTGTCGGCCTGAAGGAAGTTCGGTTCCCCTATTCCGAATTTTCTAAAGAAGATCTAATCGACCGCTCCAGCCCGTCGATCGTCCGTGACAGCCGCAAATGTATCGAATGTCACCGCTGTGTAACCGTTTGCGAACAGATTCAGACGGTCAGCGTTTTAACGCCGGCCCATCGCGGCAGTGATGTCAAAGTGGTTCCGGCCTTCGATCTTCCGCTGGTTGAATCCAATTGTATTACCTGCGGTCAGTGCATCCTGGTTTGCCCGGTTGGTGCTCTGTACGAAAAGGACGACGTTGATTTGGTCTGGAAAGCTCTGCAAGATCCGACCAAACATGTGATCGTTCAGGAAGCACCGGCTATTCGGGCGGCCCTCGGAGAGGAATTCGGTATGCCTCCGGGAAGCCTCGTCACCGGCAAAATGATTTCTGCTCTGCGCCGACTTGGCTTTCATAAAGTTTTTGACACCAATTTCACTGCCGACCTCACCATCATTGAGGAAGGCAACGAATTACTCAAACGCGTGAAGGAAGGCGGCACGCTGCCGATGATCACTTCATGCAGCCCCGGCTGGATCAAATTCTGCGAGCATTTCTACCCGGATCTGCTGGATCATCTGTCCACCTGCAAGTCTCCGCAGCAGATGTTCGGCGCGTTGGCCAAAACCTATTACGCGGAACTGTCAGGCATCGATCCGAAAGACATCGTTTCGGTTTCCATCATGCCCTGTACCGCCAAAAAATTTGAAGCCCAACGACCGGAAATGAACAGCAGCGGCTATCGCGATGTGGATTATGTTCTTACCACCCGTGAACTGGGACGGATGATCAAAGAAGGCGGAGTTGATTTCCTTAATTTACCGGATGAAGATTATGATGCGCCGATGGGCGAGTACACCGGCGCCGGAACCATATTCGGCGCAACGGGTGGTGTTATGGAAGCCGCTCTGCGTACCGTCTATGCGGTAGTTACCGGTGAAAATCTGCCTAGTCTGGATATCACGCCCGTGCGCGGTCTGGAAGGCGTTAAGGAGGCAACCGTTAAGGTGGGACCTCTGGGCGATGTGAAAATTGCCGTTGCGCATGGCTTGGGCAACGCCCGTAAAATCATGGACAAAATCCGCGAGGGTAAAGCTGATTATGCCTTTATTGAAATTATGTGTTGTCCGGGCGGCTGCATCGCAGGCGGTGGCGAACCCATACCCACCAACAACGAAATTCGCGTTTTGCGTTCAGCAGCCCTTTATAAGGACGACGGAAACGTGCAGAAGAAACGCCAGTCTCATGAAAATGAGTCAGTGAAGAAGCTTTATGACAATTTCCTCAAAGAACCCCTGGGGCATAAGTCGCATAAACTGCTGCACACCAAATACACTCAAAGAGGCACTGAAATGCCTCATAAAAGAGATGAATAAGAGGCTTTTCGCTTAAATCACGCCAAAAGAGGTTTGCCCGGCTCGGGCAAACCTCTTTTTTTTCAGAATTGGATCAAATTAATGGCCGGATTGAGAAGAGAAAAAGATTTTTTAGGTGAGTTGGAAATTCCCGAGGATGTTTACTGGGGAATCCATACCCAACGGGCAATCAACAACTTCCATATCAGTTCCATAAAAGTAAATCCGTCGCTCATTCGGGCACTGGCCCTGGTGAAAAGAGCCTGCTTGCTTGCCAATACCGAATTGGGATTTCTGTCTCGCTCAACCGCTCAAGCCATGGAAAAAGCCTGTGAAGAAATCGCATCAGGCGCATTGGCCGACCAGTTTCCGGTGGACGCCCTGCAGGGCGGCGCGGGTACATCAACCAACATGAACGTAAATGAAGTCATCGCCAATCGCACCGGCGAACTGCTCGGCGGAAAAAAAGGCGGCAACCCTCTCATTCATCCGCTCGAAGACGTCAACCTGCATCAGTCCACCAACGACGTGTATCCCACTGCGATCAAAGTGGCAGCCATTTTCCGTCTGCGCGATTTGGCCCAGACCATTTCCGCCCTACAAGGCGCTTTTCAGGAAAAAGAAAAAGAATTTGCCGCCATTGTTAAACTGGGACGAACGGAACTGCAGGAAGCCGTGCCGATTACGCTCGGGGCGGAGTTTTCAGCTTTTGCCGAAGCGTTTTCCAGAGATCGCTGGCGAACCTTCAAGTGCGAAGAACGGCTGCGCGTCGTAAACCTGGGGGGTACAGCCGTGGGCACGGGACTTGCCGCACCGCGCGATTACATTTTTTTAGTCATCGAAAAATTACGGGAAGTAACGGGTTTGGGACTCTCGCGGGGCGAAAATGTCCTGGGCGAAACAGCCCATGCGGATGCGTATGTTGAAGTTTCGGGAATCCTCAAAGCTCACGCTGTCAATCTGATCAAAATCGCGGGTGACTTGCGCCTGATGAACTTTCTTGGAGAAATCCGTCTCCCGCAATTGCAGGCCGGCTCATCCATCATGCCCGGCAAAGTTAATCCGGTTGTGGCGGAAGCCGCCATTCAGGTCGGCATGAAAGTGATCGCCAACGACGCCATCATCGCCGATGCGGCCTCCCGAGGTACGCTGCAGATCAATGAGTTCCTGCCGCTGCTTGCTCATGGGCTTCTGGAATCCCTTGATCTGTTAGTTAACATCAACTCGCTTCTGGCAACCCATGTAAAAGGGATTGTCGCCGATGAAGCAAAATGTGCTCAATATTTCAATTCCAGCCCGATGATTATCACCGCGCTTCTGCCCGCCATCGGATATGAACGGGCCACTGAGCTGATAACGGAATTTTCAGCAGGTTCTGAAAATAACATGCGACAATTCCTGGAACAAAAACTAGGCAAAGAAATCGTAGACAAACACTTGTCGCCTTTTTCGCTGACCGCGTTGGGGTATAAAGACCGTGGATAAAACACCGAAAGCCAACCGCCTCCATATCGCTCTTCTGGGTCGCACCAACGTCGGCAAGTCCAGCCTTCTGAATTTGATGCTTGGCCAGAATGTCGCCATTACATCCCCTATTGCCGGAACCACGACAGACGTTGTCGAAAAAGCGATGGAGCTTTTGCCGCTGGGCCCCGTGTTATTTCTGGACACAGCGGGTCTCGACGACGTTTCAGTGTTATCCGGGGCGCGTTTGGAGAAGACATCCAGGGTATTTGATCGCGCCGACGTCATTATTCTTGTGGGAGAAGCCGATGTGTGGACGGACTATGAAGAACAGGTGCTTGCACAGGCAGCTGCTGGAAAAATACCTTTATTGACTGTGATCAACAAAATTGATGTGCGTCCGCCTTCGGCCGCACATCTGAATTTTCTCAAAACAAAAATCGGCCGGGTTCTCACCGTTTCTTGTACCGATACGACAAAACGCGAAGACTATCTCAACGACCTCAAAAAACAACTGCTTGAAATTGCTCCCGCCGATTTTCTAGCCACGCCCTCGCTCATCGGTGATTTGCTGCCGCCCGGCGGCTTTGCCGTTTTGGTCGTGCCGATTGACTTGGAGGCCCCCAAAGGCAGACTGATTCTGCCGCAAGTGCAAACCATCCGCGACATTCTGGATAACGACGCGGCGGCGGTGGTCGTCAAGGAAAGAGAATTAGCCTCTGCATTGTCCAATCTTAAAAATCCGCCGGCCATTGTTGTGACGGATTCCCAGGCGATTCTCAAAGTGACCGCCGATGTTCCGAAACATATTCCCGTAACGACTTTCTCGATTTTATTTGCCCGACAGAAATCGGACCTGAACGTCATGGCAGCGGGAGCGGCGACAATTGATCATTTAAAGCCCGGCGACCGGGTGCTCATCGCTGAAGCCTGCTCACATCACGCATTGGAAGACGATATCGGACGCATAAAGATCCCGCGCTGGCTCAAACAATATGTTGGCGGTGATTTGCAGATCGATACCGCCTGCGGCCGAGACTATCCGGCCGATTTAAAGGACTACAAACTGATCCTGCACTGCGGCGCCTGTATGATGAACCGCCGGGAGATGTTGACCCGCCTGCGTAAAGCCCAAGAAGCCGGCGTTCCGGTAACCAACTATGGCGTGGCCATATCTTTCCTGCAAGGCGTAATCAAGCGCAGCCTCGCTCCCTTCCCCTCCGCGCTTCTGGCTTTCGAAAATGCAATGGAAACAAGAAATATCAATTGACCTGGCAACCCCTGGAGTGTAGAAATAAACATAAACACGTTACAGTGAAAAGAGTTCACAAGAGTAAACTACTTAATGAAAATGAGCAATCCATGAGCAAAACAAAAGGACAAATCGAATCTGAGATTTGCGAGGCTGTAATTAAATTTGAGAAAGAATACATGGGACGCGGCCCCCTTGAAACCAAGGCATATATCATCGATGATATGGTTCTTGTTCGTCTGAAAAACGTTCTAACACCTGCGGAGATGAAATTATCCAGCGTTACAGACCGAAAGGATGGACGTGAGCTGATCAAACGAATACGCATCACCCTATTAGAGCAGGGACGTCCTCTTTTAGAATCAGTTGTGGAAAGTATTCTTGGCATAAAGATTAAGAGTCTGCACACAGACATCAGCACAATGACCGGTGAACGGGTAATCATTTTCACACTTGAATATCCACCGGATTTTAAGCAGAAAAACTAAAATAAGCAGATGCTGCTCATATAAATCGCGCCGCTCCATCCCCTGCCGCTGCCTGCCTGTTATTGGAACGGACTCATGGTCTTCTTCTCAACCGTCTTTAAAATATATTGACAAAAATATAAACATTCTATATTTATCAAAGCAACTGAGATCAATTCGACACAGGCGATGCCAACAGTAATATGTGTTGTCTCCGGCGAAGGGATTCAGGAAATAAAGCCTAAGAGTTTGAACGGGTCTTTTATCACAGGATAAAAGATGTGAAAGAAATATAAGGCTGCTACTCGCTCAATGAAGCAAGTAGCAGCCTTTTTTTATTCCTAAACGAGAAATAGTCATGAACTGGGTCACACAACTAGCTAAAGTTCCCTTTAAACAGGTCGAAAGGCCTATGAAGGCAACCGTATTTGGCGTGGACTATAACTACTTAAACCTTGGCCCGGACGGCGATCTCTATGTCACATCATTCGGCTGGCCACTGCTCAAATACTTGACACCGGATCAATGGTACCATAACCGACGCTTCGTACAAGCGGGGAAACGCCAGCCGGACGGTGTTGGAACAGTATACCGTGTGCCGGTGCGCAATGACAGAAACGAAGGAATTGACTTGATCGTAAAGTTCAGCCGTTTTGCGCAATGCACCCTGTTGTACGCCAACAGCAATATACCCCATGACATATCGAGCAGCACAGTAATGAATGCACATATTAACAGTCCGTTCGAAGAATTCTCCGTTTTATTGAATCTGCGCCGTCATGGCCGGATTCTTGGACGCACATCTCTTCTGACTAAACGCCCCCTCGCCATTTACTGTCCTCCTGAATTATATTCCATCGATAAGCTGGGCAGAAGCCAATGGCGATTTGATCGGTGTCAGGACGCCATACGAAAAGACCAAAACCAGATGAAAACGCCTGTTCCCGTTCAACTTGATATTCAAAAAGATTATATTCTTTTATATCATTGGGTGAAAGGCGAAAACGCGCAGGAGATGCATAATCAGGGGCTGCTGTCCCGTGAAGAGGTAGTGTCTTTAACGGTAAGTGTTGACCAAGATGTCAAAGAACAGGGTTTTCGCGTCCTAGACAATAAACCCCAGCATATTATTCTAAGAAAACGTTCAAACGGTGAACTGCTGCGACGCAATGGTGCGCTCGTTTATGCATTGGTTGATTTTGAACTATTGGAATTTAAGCCTGACTTACTAAAGACATAATGCGCAAAAAAAGATTAAATAATAAAAAGAGGTTCTTTCGTGGAATTTTTAATTAGCAAGCACTGGCATCACTGCCCGGCTGAAGAAGTCACCACCCTTTTGACAACGCATCCCGCCAAGGGCCTGTCTCCTTTTGAGGCCAAGCACCGCCTGGAGCGCTTCGGCCCCAACACAGTAACGGCCAAAAAACAGCAAGGACTGCTGATTCGATTTCTGCTGCAGTTTAATCAACCTCTGGTCTATGTCCTTTTGGCTGCGGCCTTCATCACACTGTTTTTACAGGAGTGGGTCGATTCATCCGTCATTTTCGGCGTCGTGATTGTCAATGCCATCATTGGATTCATTCAGGAGTCGAAAGCGGAAAAGGCCATTGAATCACTCAAACAGATGATGACTACACAAGCGACCGTCTTGCGCGACGGCAAGTGGCTCTCCATCGATTCCGTCAATCTGGTCGTGGGCGACATCGTTTCGTTGCAATCCGGCGACAAGGTCCCCGCCGACGTTCGCCTGCTTAAATGCCGGGACTTGCAGGTGGATGAATCCGCGCTGACCGGAGAGTCCGTCCCCGTCATCAAAAAAGAAGATGCGCTGGATCCGGAAACCATACTGGCCGACCGCCGCAACATGGCTTACGCGGGTACGCTGGTCACCTACGGCCAGGCGCAGGCGGCCGTTATCGCCACAGGCGACCAGACCGAGACGGGACGCATTTCTGAGATGATAGCGCAGGCGACGGATATGTCCACGCCGCTGACCAAAAAAATCGCCTCTTTCAGCAAGATTCTTTTAATTGCCATTCTGGCGCTGGCGGCGCTCACGTTTGGCGTCGGCCTCTGGCGCGGTGAAACCGCCATTTATATGTTCATGGCGGCCGTCGCGCTGGCCGTCGGGGCCATTCCCGAAGGACTGCCTGCCGCTGTGACCATTACGCTGGCGATCGGCGTGAACCGCATGGCGAAGAAGAGAGCCATCATCCGCAAGCTGCCGGCGGTGGAAACCCTGGGCAGCACCACGGTGATCTGTTCCGATAAAACCGGTACGCTCACGGAAAACCAGATGACCGTGCGCAGGATTTTTGCAGGCGATGCGCTCTATGAGATCGAAGGCAATGGCTACGCGCCTGTCGGCAATATCCTTCACGATGGCGCGCCGATGACTGCGGAATTGCCCGCAGCGCTTTTCGAGACTCTGATGGCCGGGCTTTTGTGCAACGACTCGCGTGTGATTGAGAAAGATAATCTCTGGCGCGTCGAGGGTGATCCGACGGAAGGCGCGCTGATTACCGTAGCAGGCAAAACCGGCCTGACAACCCGGAAGGTCAATGAAATCATGCCGAGGCTGGATGTCATTCCCTTTGAGTCGGAACGCCAGTTCATGGCAACACTGCACCAGGCTGCCGATGGCCGTAAGATGATTTATATCAAAGGAGCGATTGAAAAGGTTCTGGAGGCCTGCGCCAATCGTCTGAAGTCGGATGGCGGCAGCGCCGCGCTGGATATGGATTTGATTTTCAAAAAATCGGACGAGCTTGCCTCGCAAGGCCTGCGTGTGCTGGCGCTGGCCCGCAAAAAAACTGATGCAGAACATCTGGACGTGGTGGATGATTGCCTGTCGGGTCTTACGTTTATCGGATTGCAGGGCATGATTGATCCACCGCGAACGGAAGCCATTGCCGCCGTCGGCATGTGTCGCAGTGCGGGCATTGACGTAAAAATGATCACTGGCGATCACGCGGTGACCGCCACGGAAATCGCCCGGCAACTGGGCATCGGCCAGGGTAAGGACAGGAGCGGCGCCATCCCCGCGACCTTGACCGGAAAGCAACTGGAGAGCCTGACCGATGCGGAACTGATCGAATCGGCCCAAAATACATCCGTTTTCGCGCGGGTAGCGCCGGAGCAGAAGCTTCGGCTGGTGGAAGCGCTTCAGGCTCGCAAGCATGTTGTGGCCATGACCGGCGACGGCGTGAACGACGCGCCGGCACTCAAGCAGGCCGACATTGGCATTGCCATGGGCATCACCGGCACGGATGTATCCAAGGAAGCGGCGGACATGGTGCTCACCGACGACAACTTCGCGAGCATCACGGCGGCGGTTGAAGAAGGACGCAGGACTTTCGACAATCTGGTCAAATTTATTACCTGGACGCTGCCGACCAACGGCGGTCAAGGATTGGTCATTCTGGCCGCGATCATAAGCGGCGCGACACTGCCCATATTGCCGGTGCAAATTCTCTGGATCAACATGACCACGGCGGTTTTGCTGGGCCTGATGCTGGCCTTCGAACCTGGGGAAAAAGATACGATGAGCTACCCGCCCAGGCATCCGGACAGTCCGATTTTGTCGGGTGTCGTCATCACGAGAATCTTGCTGGTGTCCGCACTGATGCTGGCGGCGGTCTTTTCCATCTTCACCTGGCAGCAAGCCAGCGGCTACCCGCTCGAAGAAGCCCGTACTGTGGCGGTTAATCTTTTCGTAATGATCGGGCTGACTTTTTTGTTCAATTGCCGGTCGCTTACCAAATCCATGTTCAGAATCGGGATATTTTCCAATCCTTGGGTCCTGGTCGGCAGCGGCATCATGATTGTTCTTCAGCTCATTTATACCTACGCGCCGTTTATGAATAAAATTTTCCAGAGCGCGCCGATTGCAGGCAGAGATTGGGTGATCATTATTGTCATTGCGCTTGCTGTTTACGGGATTATCGGGCTGGAAAAGTGGCTGCGGCAAAATATTTTATTCAAGCACGGTGTTAATAAACCGGTGCATTACGAAATAGAGTTCAAGATTCAGAGCGACTAAACAATAAATTTCCCAGGAGGTATTGCCATGGATCAAAAACAAATTGCAAAGCAAGTGATGGACCTCAATAAAGCCGCCTTCGACAGCAGTTTTGACGCAATGACGGCGATGCAGGACCAAACCGAGAAACTTGTCTTGAGTTTTTTGGAAAAAGCACCCTGGTTTCCCGAAGAAGGTAAAAAAGGAATCAATGAGTGGGTGAAGACATACAAAAAAGGGCGAGAAGATTTCAAATCGGCAGCAGATGACAGCTACAAAAAAGTTACCGGCTACTTTGCCGTTGCAGACGTAATAAAAACAAATGTTGACATGGAATAAATCGAAATATCTTTTCTTATGCTGGAGGATGTAATGGATCCGAAACAAATAGCAAAACTGATGATCGCTTTCAATAAAACATCTTTTGACAATAACTGCCGTGCATGGCTGGCATTACATGAACAAACGGAAAGGTTGGTCAATAAATTTTGGGAAAAGTCACCTATGTTTCCAGAAGCTGGTAAAAATGCCGTCAGTGATTGGATGCAGGCTTATAAAAAAAATTGCGATGATTTTAAAAATCGTGTTGATCATAACTTTAAGGAAGTAGAAGATTTTTTAAGTGAATCAAAATAGATAAGGAGGAATTAGTATGAAGCCCAGTGAAAAAGAAGAAGAATATCACGCACGGATGGAATATGAAAAAAAGAAAAAGTTAGATGAAGAAAAGAACAAAAATCTAAAAGCGGTAGATCGTAATAAGCTCAAGGCGCTTCATTACATGATGTGCCCTAAATGTGGAATGAATTTGATTGAAATTGACTACCGGAATATAAAAATAGACAAGTGTTCCGAATGTGAAGGCATCTGGTTGGACGCAGGCGAACTTGAACCAATCATCAAGATGGAAAAAT
>CAZJMX010000063.1:0-12498 GCA_964547345.1 uncultured Smithella sp.
AGCATCAACGAAGATTCCTATCAAATGCAGAAACTTTTCCGCGCGGTGATCGGCACCAATAACATCGATCACTGCGCGCGTACCTGACACGCTCCCACTGTCGCGGGTCTCGCGACTTCATTCGGTTCAGGCGCCATGACGAATTCTTTTGCTGATTTTATGAAGGCCAAGATGATTTTGGTTATCGGTTCCAATATGACGGAAGCCCATCCGGTGGCCGCTTCTTTTGTAAAAGACGCAGCTATTGGCGGTGCGCAACTGATCGTTATCGATCCTAGGCGGACGGATCTGGTCGATTTTGCGCAGCTTCACGTGCAGATCAAGGTCGGCTCCGATGTGGCGCTGATCAATGGCATCATGAATGTGCTGATTAGCGAAAATCTTTATGATAAAAAATATGTCGACTCCTGCACGGTCGGCTTTGAAGAGCTTAAAAAGAAAGCCATGGAATATCCGCCCGAACGGGCTGCCGAAATCAGCGGTGTTTCCGCCGACATGATTCGCGATCTGGCCCGAAAACTCGCGTCCGTCAAACCGGCCATGCTTATGTACACCCTCGGCATTACCGAACATATCTGCGGCGTAAACAACGTCATGTCCTGCGCCAATCTCCAGATGCTTTTGGGCAACGTGGGATTTGAGTGCGGCGGCGTCAACCCGCTCAGAGGCCAGAACAATGTTCAGGGCGCGTGCGACATGGGCGCTCTGCCGAATGTGTTCCCCGGCTATCAGCGCGTGGATAACGCGGACGCACGCGCCAAGTTCGAGAAGGCGTGGAATGTGAAATCTCTTCCCGATAAGCCCGGTATGATGATGCCCACGATGATGAAAAATCTTACCACCGGAAAAGTTAAAGCCTTTTATGTTTTCGGTGAAAATCTGGCCAACACCGAGCCGGATATTGCCCATGTTGAACATGAACTGGCATCGGCGGAGTTCCTGGTTTGCCAGGATATCTTCCCGACGGAGACAACACGCTTTGCGCATGTTGTTCTGCCTGCGGCCGCGTGGAGTGAAAATGAGGGCACCTTCACCAGTTCCGAGCGTCGCGTCAATCGCGTGCGCACAGCAAGTATAGCGCCGGGCGACGCCAAACCCAACTGGTGGATCTTCAAGGAAATCGCCAAACGAATGGGACACGATTGGAAATCAGACAGCGCTCAGGAAATCTGGGATCAGGAAGTGTCTGTTCTCGCGCCGTCTCTGGCCGGAATTAAATATTCCCGATTGGATAACGACGGACTTCAGTGGCCGGCTCCCAATGAAGATCATCCCGGTACGGCCACACTTCACAAGGATGGCTGTTTCACCTGCGGCTTAGGTGTGCTTAAACCCATCGACTGGATACCGCCCGCGGAAGTTCCCGACACAGAGTATCCGATGGTGCTTTCCACCGGAAGGCGTCTGTACCACTACCACACAAGGACACAGACGGGCCGCTCTCAGGGAATTAACGATCTGCTGGGCGAAGAAACAGCCGATATTTCTGCGGCTGACGCCGAGGCGAAAGGGATTGTTGACGGAGAGATGGTATCCGTAAAATCAAGACGCGGCGAGGTTGTTGTCAAAGCGCGCATTACCAAACAGGTTCCGGAAGGTCTGGTCTGGATGGCCTTCCATTTTCGCGAAACCTGTGCCAACTGGCTGACCAATCCGGTCTATGATCCGATTACGCAGACGGCGGAATACAAGGCCTGCGCAGTCCGGATTGATAAACTAAAATAAGGGAGGCTAAAATATCCCGTGTAATTTGCGGGATGTTTTTTTAATATTTATATGTTATTAATAACATATATAAAGCGCAGAAAGTGATTGTCTATTATGAAAAAAACCATCCTGACTCTGACATTGATACTATCCATTCTAACAGTTCCCCTCCACGTTTTGGCTGAGGAGAAAATTTCCGTAGCGGTGGCGGCAAACTTTATTTCGGCGTTCAAGGAAATCGCGGCGGACTTTGAGGACAAAACGGGAGTGAAAGTAGAAGCCACTTTTTCCTCGACCGGCAGCATTTACAATCAGATAAAAAATGGCGCTCCCTATGATATGTTTTTATCCGCCGATGAACAGAGGCCGGATCTCTTGCAAAAAGAAGGATGGGCGGAAGGAACGATTATTTATGCCCGGGGCAAGGTCATTTTGTGGTCGGCCAATAAGGATTTTTGCAAAGCGCCGACCTGGCAGCATGCTTTGAAAAAAGAGCGAATTAAAAAGATCGCAATCGCCAACCCCGTAACAGCGCCTTACGGTTTGGCGGCAAAGGCAGCGCTGCAAAAAGTTGGGCTATGGGACGCCATACAGGGCAAATTGGTCAATGCACAGGACATTGCCCAGTCTTTTCAATACGCACAAACGTCTGCGGTTGACGCGGGTTTCTGCGCGCTTTCGGTTACCTCAATGCCTCAGGGGAAAGAAGGTTGCTTCTTTAGCATTCCGGAAGCGTCGGATATTGTTCAGGCTGCCTGCGTAGCCAAAAACGCCAAAAACAAAATCAACGCGGAACTATTCGCAGCTTATTTAATCTCCCAACCAGCTGCCGAAATAAAGAAGAAGTATGGTTATCGTTAAATGGATTATCTTGCGCTTTACGTGACGCTAAAATTGGCTCTGGTAACAACGGTAGTCTTGATGATTCTGGCCGCGCCGGTTGCCTATTTGCTGGCCTACGTACGCTTTCCGGGAAAGTCTTTTGTGGAGGCACTCATTTACCTGCCGATGGCGCTGCCACCGACCGTTATCGGCTTTTATCTGATTATTCTGATGGGACCCAAAGGTTGGATGGGACGCCTCTGGGAGACGCTTACCGGTGGATCGCTGCTGTTTACGTTTGTGGGCATAACCATTGCCTCGATTATCTATTCCGTTCCTTTTGCCGTTCAGCCAATGAAAGCCGCATTTGCCAAAATCGACCGTCGGCTTTTAGAGAATGCCTATATTCTCGGTTTGTCGAAACGTGCGGCTTTTGTGCGTGTGATTATTCCTAACTCACTGGGTGGCATTGCCGCCGCGGCTGTATTGGTATTTTTGCATTCCATTGGCGCATTCGGCGTCTTGCTCATGGTTGGGGGAAGCATTCCCGGCGAAACCAAGGTTGCCTCCATTGCCATTTATGAAGCGGTGGAAACCATGAATTACCAAGCTGCCGGCCTGATTGCGCTCAGTTTCATTCCGATCAGCTACGCCTTTTTGCTATTGATCAACAAACTCAATGAGGACTCCCGCGCATGACGATTTGTGCCTCTTTCCAAAAAAAATTAAAATATTATGATCTGGACATTTCGTTCACTTGTGCGACGGAAAAGATGTTGGTGATGATCGGTCCGTCCGGCGGCGGGAAAACCACCATCATCCGTATGATGGCGGGCTTAGATGCGCCGGATGAAGGTCGGTTAACCTTTGGTAATGAGGTCTGGTTTGATTCCGCGCAGCGGATCAACATGAAGCCGCAGCAACGACGTCTGGGCTACGTATTTCAGGATTACAGCCTTTTTCCGCATCTCAATCTTTTTGACAACGCGGCGTTTGCCGCAATGGATAAAAAGGAAGTTTACGCGCTCTTTGATCTTTTCAAAATCAGTCATTTGAGCAAACGTAAGCCTCACATGGTTTCGGGTGGTGAGCGGCAGCGCTGCGCGATCTGCCAGGCACTGGCCAGGCATCCCCGACTACTGCTTCTGGACGAACCGTTTTCCGCCCTTGATGTCGTTACGCGCCGTGGTCTGCGCGAAGAACTGAAAAGTCTGAAAGGGACGCTGTCGTGTCCTGTGATTTATGTGACGCATGATATTAATGAAGCCCTGTTTCTGGCGGATGAAATACTGCCGGTGGTTGACGGTAAAAAAGATCCGGGCTGGATGCAGCGCACCATTACCCGCGAACCCGGTGAAGGAGCAACCGCCAAAGGCGCGCGTGAACCACGCCTGGCATTAGTGTATTAAGGAGAATTGATGAATATCTGTACCTATTCCTATGAAGAGTATCTCCATCTGGTTAAATCTTTTCACGGCAATCTCGCGCCGGGGCTGATCATCGGCGGATTTATCGTTGATCTGGCGATGAAGCATCTGCCGGAAGGAGAATTTTTTGACGCGGTCTGCGAAACACCTGTTTGTCTACCCGACGCTGTTCAGATTCTGACGCCCTGCACGATCGGGAACGGTTGGCTGAGCGTCGTCCCTTTTGGAAAATTTGCCGTGACGCTGTATGAAAAATATACGGGTAAAGGCGTGCGGGTTTATCTGGATACGGAAAAGCTGAATAACTGGCCGGAAATTCGCGACTGGTATCTCAAAAAGAAGAAAAAAAACGAACAGGATTCTGCTTTGCTGATGGCGCAGATCAAAGAAGCCGGCCATAGCCTGCTGAGTATCCAGCGGGTGCAGGTTGAGCCGGAAAAAGTCCGTCGTAAGAAAATGGGCCCAGTGGGCGTCTGTCCTATTTGCGGCGAGGCCTATCCCACACGAGACGGTGAAAAATGCCGGAGCTGCCAGGGCGACACGCCTTATAAAGATGTGACCCCCATCGGCCCTGCGCAACAATAATTTGTCGACTGCCCTCCTTTTACTTGTGCCCTCGCGCCACCTTCGGGTGGTAAAAAAGAAGAAAGGAAAAAAGATTATGCTCAAGCCAGGCTCCATCCTGAAGCGTCTTTATGACTGTTTTGAATTCTCTGCAAAAAACCGGCGGATTGCCGATTTACGAGTGGGTTTAAGTTACGTAGGGGTGTGCTTGGATAACGGCGCGGCAGGGATTGCCGCTTTGCTTACGGATAAAACGCCCAGGGGCTGCACGGTTTTAAAAGAAGCGGGAACCTATGCGGGGTCTGACGCGAAAGGCGCGCTTGCGTATTTAGTTGAAGGACACAGCGCTCTCCATCGGGCGATTGGTCTTGCTACGGCCAATGCGTTAATCGAATCTTCGCGTGACACAACCGAAGACACAGAGGCAACAACTTATTTTAATTTAAGGCCCGGCGAAAAAGTTGCGATGGTCGGCCTTTTTGCGCCGCTTGTGGAGCGAATCCGCGCCACCGGCGCCATCCTGACCATCCTTGAGAAAAATCCTGATCGTCTGGAAATTCTGTCCCCTGATGATAAGCTGCAGGCGCTTACGGATTGTGATGTTGCGATTATCACCGCCACGACGCTTTTGAACAACACGTTTGAGGAAACAATCGCCTCCGTGAGATCGCCGCGCGTGGTCGCTCTGATGGGGCCATCGACGCCGCTTGTACCCGAAATATTTGATGCGACACCCGTCACACATCTGGGCGGGGCCGTTGTTGCCGACACGCAGCGAGTTTTGCAAATCATTTCTGAAGGTGGTGGAACACCGGCGCTCCGAGCTCATCTGCGTTTCGTGAACTTGCTATTATGATCCTGTTTTTCCGTTAATTGGAAAGAGGAAATAACTCTCCTTCTCCAGCCAAAAAGCAGCTATTACTTATGAATAATCGTTCCCACCGGCTTGCCGTTGAGTGCCTTAGAGATATTTCCCTTCTCCAACCCGTTGATGATCTGAATTTTATCGATGACTGCGCTGTTCTGGAGAATTTCCAGACAGGGGCGTTCGATGATCAGATCGTCGAGATCCCTGGCCAGCAGATCTTTTACGCTGATTTCGGAAATGAAAGACGCCTTCTTGTTTTTCTTGGGGTCATCCGCATAGAGTCCCTTTTCATCCTTGACGAAAATGCAGCTTCGGGCGCCGATCAGATCGGCGATGATCAGCGTGCCGACATCGGTCCTGTGGATGGGAATACGCCACTTGGGGGCGGGCAGGGCAAAATAATCGTAGGGCGGCATTCCGTGCATCACGGGAATGCATCCCTGTGAAAAGTAGGTGGATAATTTGGTCACTTCATCGTGTCCGATTTTAATGCCGCCCCAGGGGGTCAAAAGCGTGGCGACGAGAAGAGCGTTTTGCTCGGAGACGGAGCTGCCGAATTTGGCGATGATCCCTGTCGGCATGCCCAGCTCAAGACCGATAGAGTAAATGTGGCGGCTGCGTGTACCGCCGCCTGTCGTGAGAAGGATTTTGTGTTTCTTGGAGTTAGCGACGATCTCTTTGACAATTGCAGGCAACGCCCTTGCGCCGCGGTCACAGATAGACTGCCCGCCAATTTTAACGATATTGACGTCCGGGAAAAGCCGCTCCTGCGGCGCCACATTCAGGCTCTCCATGAAGGTTTTTCCCACGAGGCTTTCTCCCATCAGTTTGCTTTTTACATGCAGCCGTTTTCCGTCGCGTTCTCTGATCAGGGCCATATTTTTTTATCCTTCCTTTTTAATCCTTGACTTCGACTTCTTCATCTCTGTCTTCCTTCTGAATTTTGAGCAGTACCAGCTCCGCACCCACCGTCTTGGCGATTTCTTCGAGTTCCTTTTTCCTGAGATGGTCGCCGTAGAAGGTGATATCCACACCGGCTACCGCCACCAGCTTGAAACGCGGCTTTTGTTCTTTTACACCAATCTTTGATCTTTCCCGATAAAAAATCTTTCCGGCCATGGTCATTCCTCCTTTGTTTTTTGTTTGTCTTTATTCCTTTTGCCCCCGGGACTTTCCCATCGACCGGGACCAGCAGGGTTAACAGGTAATACGGCTTCATTTCCCCAAAGCCTGGGGCGGAGCCATCGTTTTGTGTACACCTCATCGTCCGGGCGGGGGCAGCACGCGTCCCGATCCAGAGAGACGACCCGGATGCCATTTTGCATCAGGGTTGAAACGGAAACAGGATCGGCAAAATCCCGCACATGGGTAAATTCAATGAAACGGCCGCTCCAACCGGACGTTGTAAGACCCACGGCTGCGGCAGCGCCGATGATGCCGTCATTCGTGCCGCCATGACCGGAAAGATGTCCGGAGCCGCAAGCCCGTAAGGCCTCGTTTTGCGTGACGATCTGTTCCGTGCATTTCCGACCGAAAGTCTGTAAGGCGGGAAGTGCGGAATGACCTTCATGCATAAAGCAAAGTCCCGGATCGCTTCCCGGGATTGCCGTTTGCTGAATGTGTTTCACTGCAAGCGTAAGCAGGACGTTAGCAAGCGTAGGGTCGGAGAAATCGATCACCACGCAGGCGGAACTGTTGTGAGACGTATAGGGAATAGCCGGGTCGACCAGAAGTTGCTGGCGGACAACGCCCCAAACCTTGCATTCAGGCGGAATCAGTTTTTCGAAGCGCCGCGCCAATTTTCCCGTGCCAACCTCTGACCCCAGGATATCCGTATCATCAAAACCAATATAAACGCGCATTTCCAATTTCCCGGCACTTTATTTTAAACGGTTCTAAATATAAAATTGTGGGGCTTGACTGTCAATAGAGAGTCAGTCTTTCCGGACAACTGTATATGTATCCACCGTTTTTCCGGACATAACCCAAAAGGGTGATGTTATGCTGTTGTGCCAGCTTGACGGCGGCGGTCGTCGGTGTTGATTTGGATACCAGAATCGGGACGCCCATACGGATAACCTTGGTCATGATTTCTGAAGATATTCTTCCAGATACCAGGATGATTGCTTGATCAAAGGAATCCATCTGGCCACTCTTGAGCATCAGACCGGTAATCTTATCAAAACAGTTGTGCCTGCCGATGTCCTCTACCAGACACTCATCATTGTCCGTGTGAAACAGGACGCTGTGGACACCCCCGACATCAATGTAAATTTCCGATCTCGACACAAAGGTGTTCATCATATCCAGGATCTTGCTTAAAGCGCAGGTTGTGTTGCTTTCAACCGGTTGGTAGTGGCTTTGTTTTAAAGGATTGATGTAGGTGTAGCACTTGCCGCAGCCGGAGGTCAGGCTTCTTAGGCTTTCCTGGCGGTCAATGATCACGCCGGGCTTGAGATTGATGATCACTGCGAGCAGTTTTTCATTGAAGGAAATATTCTCGATATCCGAAAAGGATTGAATCACGCCTTCGTTATAAAGAAAGCCCAGCGCCAGCTCTTCGTGATACTGATTGAGGCACAATACCGAGACCAACTCTGCACCGTTCACAATCACCTTCAGTGATATCTCTGCAATAACTTTTTTGGTCACGTCGGCTACGTGACAGCCGTTTTCAGCCCTGACGATTTCCGTGACGTTCAGTTCCTCAAAAATGGTATCCTCTATCATAATCGATCCTTGAAAATCCTGCGTATAAAATGTTGTTATTTACTTATAGCGAATGCAACTTTTTTTGTCGACGATAAAAAGCTTCCCGGTGCTCGGGGAGACTTCAGGCGGCATTTTTCATCCGCTTGCTTACTGCGGAGACAAGTTAAAAAAACTTTGCCGGTTAGCCTGCGGATGGGTCGCAATTTTGTGTTTGACTGCAAGTCAAGCTGAGCAAAATAAAAACAAATAACTTTTTTAGAAGTACGATCTCATTATCCTTTTGTCTTATGTCAAATATGACATAAATTGGTGAAATTACTCATATTTTTGCGTTGACAACGATTGACAATGAATATATAGGGAAAACGTAGTTAAAGCGGTAAATTCCAGAAAAACGTAGTGCTCTTCAGTCTTGAGTTTTTCTTGGCGGCTTTCCCGAAATACCATGAAAAGTATGGAGAAGGCTGTAAATTTACAGGATGGATGATTATATTTTAAAAAGCATAATTTCTGAGGAAAGGAGAAGGAATTCATGAACGTCAGCAGAAGAGGTTTCTTGAAGATTTCCGGCGCTGTTGCGGCGGTAAGCGGCTTGGGCATCAGCCTACAGCCTGCATCCGCACATGCTAAAGAGCTGAAAATCAAATACGCAAAAGAAACCACCACCGTTTGTCCTTACTGTTCCGTGGGGTGCAGCATTATCGTATCCGTGCGCGACGGCAAGGTCGTCAACACAGAGGGGGATCCCGATAGCCCCATCAATAAAGGGTCTCTGTGCAGTAAGGGCGGCTCCATCTATCAGATGGCCGTCAATGAAAATCGTCTTGGTAAACCGTTGTATCGCGCACCTTTAGCCACCGAATGGAAAGAGGTGGAATGGGAATGGGCGTTTGAAAAGATCGCGGAAAATGTCAAGAAAAGCCGCGATGAGAGTTTCAAAAAAACAAATGCAAAAGGTGAACTCGTCAACCGCACGGAAGGCATTGCCTCCGTCGGCTCCGCCGCGATGGATCTCGAAGAATGCTTCACGTACCAAAAATTCTTAAGGGGGTTGGGCCTTGTTTATATCGAACATCAGGCCCGTATCTGACACAGTCCAACTGTACCGGCTCTGGCAGAGTCGTTCGGACGTGGCGCAATGACCAACCACTGGGTCGATTTTAAAAACAGTGATGTGATTTTGATTATGGGAAGCAACCCCGCTTCCAACCATCCCGTTTCCTTTAAATGGATTCAGGAAGCCGTCGATAAACGCGGCGCAAAGGTTATTTGCGTTGATCCGCGTTTCACGCAATCAGCCGCAAAAGCTCATCTTTACGCTCCGCTTCGTTCAGGAACGGATATCGCTTTCCTGGGCGGCATGATCAAATACATTCTCGACAACAAGTTGTATTTTGAAGAGTACGTCAAACATTACACCAATTCTTCCTTCCTGGTGAATCCGGCCCTCAAAATGCCGGGAGAAAACAAAGGCGTTTTTTCCGGGTTGACCAACGGCAAGTATGAAAAAGACACCTGGTCTTATCAGACGGATGCCGCAGGCGTGATCAAAAAAGATCCGTCGATGAAAGATCCAAACTGCGTTTTCCAGCTTTTGAAGAAACATTATTCCCGTTATACACCGGAACTCGTCACCAAAATTACCGGAACGCCCACGGACAAACTGCTTGAAGTTTACAAGCTTTATGCATCCACCGGCAAACCCGATAAGGCTGGTGTGGAGCTCTACGCCATGGGCTGGACGCAGCATACCACAGGCGTGCAGAACATCCGCACCATGGCGATTATTCAGTTGCTTTTGGGCAACATGGGCATCGCGGGCGGCGGCGTGGCGGCGATGAGAGGCGAGTCCAATGTTCAGGGCTCTACCGACCACGGTCTCCTGTTCCATATCTGGCCCGGTTATATCGGTGCTCCGACGGCTTCGATGGCGACGCTCAAGGATTTCGACGAAAAGCGCACGCCCAAGACCAAGGAAAAAGATTCTCTCAACTGGTGGAAGAACTTCCCAAAATATTCGGCCAGTTTCCTGCGCTCGATGTACGGTACGGGTATGAGCGTTGAAGACGCCTACAAAATCATGCCGAAACTCGACGACGGCGCGAATTATTCCTGGCTAATGATCTTTGATCAGATGTACAAAGAGAAATTCACAGGCTTCTTCGCCTGGGGCATGAATCCGGCTTGTTCCGGCGCGCATTCCAATAAAGTCCGGCAGGCGTTAGGCAAGCTGGACTGGATGGTCAACGTCAACCTGTTCGATAACGAAACAGGATCGTTTTGGCGCGGTCCCGGCATGGATCCTACAAAGATCAAAACAGAAGTCTTCATGCTGCCCTGCGCGGCTTCCATTGAAAAGGAAGGCAGCGTCGCCAACTCCGGCCGTATGATGCAGTGGCGTTATAAAGCAGTCAATCCCGTCGGCGACTCTTTGCCTGACGGCGACATCATGAGCGAATTGTTCTTTAAAGTGAAAGAACTCTACGAGAAAAAAGGTGGCCCGCACAAGGAAGCCATTACGCAGCTCACCTGGCCTTACGGCAAAATGGTCGGCAAACATTACCATTATGAGCCCCGGATGGTCGCGGCTGAAATCAATGGCTTCTTCCTGGCGGACAAGAAAGTGGAAAACCCGACCAAAAAGGGCGAATTCCGAGAATTCAAAAAAGGCGAACCAGTTCCGACCTTTGCCTGGCTGCAAGATGACGGTTCCACATCGTCGGGCTGCTGGGTCTATTGCGGATCCGTCGGCGAAAAAGGCAATCTGTCTATGCGTCGCGGACAGGCTGATCCCACGGGTCTGGGCCTCTTCTCCGAATATGCCTGGACATGGCCGGTCAATCGCCGCATCATTTACAACGGCGCTTCTGTTGACTTAAACGGCAAACCCTGGGATCCGTCCCGCGCCGTCATCAAATGGAACGGCGAAAAATGGGTGGGCGATGTTCCGGATGGAGCTGGCGATCCTGGCAAGGGCCGGCCACCATTCATCATGAAGCCGGACGGCGTGGCCAGCATCTATGGTCCCGGTCTGGCCGACGGTCCTTTCCCCGAGCATTACGAACCGCTGGAATGCCCGGTGGAAAAGAACATCATGTCGCCGCAGAAGAATAATCCGGTCATCAAACGTTTCGACAAGAAGGGCGTGGGATCGGATATGGATGTTTATGCAAGCGTAACGAGTTGCGATCCGAGATTCCCGTTTGTCTGCTCGACGTATCGTGTCAGTGAGCACTGGCAGACAGGAGTGCTCACCCGCTGGTGTCCGTGGCTTTCCGAAATGCAACCGGGCATGTTTGTAGAAATCGGAACGGATTTGGCTAAAGAGAAAGGCATTAACAACGGTGATAAATGTATCGTCAGTACAGCGCGCGGCGAAGTCGAATGCTCGGCCATGGTTACACCGCGCTTTAAACCGTTTAATATTGACGGCAATACTATTCATCAAATCGGCATTCCCTGGCACTTTGGCTGGATTACCACCAAAGACCGGACGTACAATCCCGGCGATAAAAAAGCCGAGGTCTTTACACATGGCGATGCGGCGAACCTGCTGACCTCAACGATCGGCGATCCCAACACCATGATTCCGGAGAGCAAAGCCTTCATGGCGAACGTTGTGAAGAAGGGGGTGAAGTAAGATGACCGAGAAAATTAAACTATACGATGATTCGAAATGCACCGCCTGCCGCGGCTGCCAGCTCGCCTGCAAACAGTGGAACGCGCTGAAAGCCAGTCAGACGGAAAACCGGGGCACTTACCAGAACCCGCCATCCCTTGCGCCGAATACGTTTATGCTCATCCATTTTCAGGATTACGTGGATGACAAAGGCAACATCAAATGGCTCTTCCGCAAGGAAGCCTGTATGCACTGCACCGACGCGGCCTGTGTCACGGTATGCCCCAGCGGCGCGCTGTATTACAATAAAACGACCAAAACGGTTGGCCTGGATCACGGCAAGTGCATCGGCTGCAAAGAGTGTGTGGCTGCCTGTCCGTTTGAAATTCCGTGCTATGACGCTAAAACGGATAAGGTCTATAAATGCGACATGTGCGAAAGCCGGATCACCAATAACCTGGAACCGGCCTGCGTCAAGGCCTGTCCCACCGGCGCCTTGAAATGGGGTTTAAAGGAGACGATCCTGAAAACCGCCGCCAAACGAGCCAAAGACCTGGGCGGGGATGCGACCACCTATGGCGATAAGTATGTAAGCGGTACGCACTTCATGTATGTGCTCAAAGAAAAACCGGCTGTTTATGCCGATATTCACAAAAATCCGAGCGTGCCATTGTCTGTCACCCTCTGGAAGGGCTGGTTAAAGCCACTGAGCTTACTTGCCGCTGGCGGCGTTTTGGCCGGATCGTTCCTGCATTACATCATTCACGGGCCAAAAACGC
>CAZJMX010000064.1:0-11976 GCA_964547345.1 uncultured Smithella sp.
GAACAAAATTGCAACCAACTAACTTTATTCGACTATTAACCGGACAGTAGTGATCGGTACTGTAATCTTTCCGTCATCATTTTGTAACAAAGAGGCTGTAAGGTGCCACATTAGTGAGAAGGTGAAGACTCGGGATTGAAAAAGACAGACCGGTCTTTATAAGAAAATTATATTGCTTAGGAGGAAAAAATGAAGAGAGTTTGGGTTGTTTTGTTGGCGCTGGGGTTGATTGCAACTTTCAGCACGACCAGTTTCGCGCTGGATGTTAAATTCAGCGGAGAGTATTATGCGGCGGGGATGTACCTCGATAAAACGACAGTGAAAAAAGATACGGCTGATGCAGATCTGTCCACAGCATTTTATTATCAGAGATTGAGAGTTCGGACGGACTTTTCCGTATCTCCCGGTCTGACCCTGATTACACGTTTTGATGCAATGGAGAGAGCCTGGGGCGCAACCCGAAGCACACCGGGCACGACACTGGCTTCAGATTCCGCCGGAACGCGCGCAGAAAATGAAAACATTTCTTTTGATTGGGCGTACGTTAACTACAAATCAGCCATCGGTGTTTTTGATGCGGGGTATATGAACGACGGTTCCACCGGCACCATCTTTGGTAACAGCTACAGTCCCAAGGGCCGGATCAAGTATTCCTACACGATGGCTCCGGTAACGATCAATCTGGCTTACACAAAAGAAATGGAAGCCAATCGTACCGCCATTAATGCGGCGACTGCAGCCGATACAGACAATGATAAATATGGCATCGAAGGTGTTTTCAGTTGGAAAACAGGCAAAGCGGGCTTGCAGATTAATTATTACGATTTTGCCAATCCCCGTCAGGCCAGCAATTACAAAAGGACCTATTTCCTTTTCACGCCTTACGCCATGGCTAAAGTGGGTCCGGTAGCTCTTCAGGCGGAATTCAACTATCTGACAGGTAAAGACAAGTACGAAAACGGCTCGCCCGATGTGAAACTGGAAAATATGACCGGCTGGGTCGATGCAACAGCTGATTTTGGCAAGTTTTACGCCGGCGCCAGCATTGCTTATGTTTCCGGCAATGATCCCAGCAGCACGGATAAAACCGAAGGCGGCCTCATCAATGGCGGTCGCGACTGGCAGCCCTGTTTAATCATGTGGAACTTTGATCGCACGTACTGGGCCGGCACACTGGTGGGTCACGACAGCGCCGCTCAGGATACGGCAATGTCCAACGGCTGGTTTTTCCAGGCACGCGGCGGTGTTCGACCGATTGATAAGCTGGATGTCGGCATGTCGGTTTCTTATGCCAACCAGGATAAGAAGTTCAATGTCAACTCGCTTTATCACGACTATGGTTATGAAGTGGATTTGACTGCGACGTATAAGATCACCAATAACCTGTCCTATATGTTGGGCGGCGGTTATCTGTTTACGGGTAAGTACTACAAAGGTTTTAGTGACGCCAAGAACATCAACAACGATTTCCTGGTGATCAATAAATTGACACTGACGTTCTAAAGAAGGCTGAATGTTAAAATGAAGCCGGGCAGGAATTTTCATTCCCGCCCGGCTTTTTGTATTTCATCAAAGCAGATGTTTTCTATCCGTCGTTGTTCTTATCCTACTTTATCTTCCTGATATCCGCTTCCTTGCCGATGACCACCAGGACTTCGCCGTCTTTGACCACAAAACCGGCATGCGGCACCATATGGATACTGTCGGAAAGAACATCGCGCACGGCGATAACTTCAATGCTGAACCGGTTGCGCAGTTGCAGTTCGGCAAGCGTTTTGCCCAGAAAACTATTAGGCGGCGCTATTTCGAAGATCATGTAATCTTCGGAAAGCGGGATATAGTCCATCACGTTGGGTGAAATCAGGCCTTTGGCAAGTTTCTTGGCGACGTCCATTTCCGGAATGATGACCTCCGTCGCCCCGACTTTTTCCAGAATCTTTTTGTGATCTTCATTGGGGGCTTTAACGATGATCGTTTTGACCTTCATTTGTTTCAGGTGCAACGTAATCAATGTTGCTGCGGCAAGGTCTTCACCAAAGGAAATAATAGCAATGTCATCTTCGGATATTCCGATTTCATCCATGATATCCTGATCCGTACCGTCCGCCAGGATCGCCTTCGTCGAATAATCGCGGATTTTCTGAATAACGTCCTTATTCTTGTCGATGGCCACCACTTCAAAGTCATTTTCGAAAAGCGTACGCGCAATGTGATAGCCGAATATTCCCAGTCCGATGACCACCGCTCTTTTCATTTACATTCCTCCTTATGATTATCCCACCATGATCGTTTCTTCCGCATAGGTTATTCCTTTTCTTCTGGCCGAATACCAGGCAAAGGCCAGGGTCAGGGGACCGACGCGTCCGATAAACATCATCAGGATAATTGCGTATTTCTGTGCATCATTCAATTTCGGTGTGAGGTTCATCGACAATCCGACCGTGCCGAAAGCGGAAAATGTTTCAAACACATATTCAATGAATTGATATCGACTGGAAAGGGGCGCTATACTACTGCTGCTGAAAAGCAAAAGTGCAGCCGTGATCACGCCGATAATAATCGCTGAAGCAAATATGATTGATATGGTTCGATCTACTAATTCCGGAGGAATTGTGCGGTTAGCCACATTGACATTTTCATTGCCTTTCATGCGGTTGACAATCAGAAGCAGCAGGATGGCAAAACTGGTCGTCTTGACGCCGCCGCCCGTGGAACCGGGTGATGCGCCAATGAACATCAGGATCAGGATCACCAGAATGGTCGAATTGGTCAATGCTCCGATATCCACAGTATTGAAGCCGGCGGTGCGCGACACAACGGACTGAAAGAATGATGACAGGAGCGCCGCCTTGGTGGTTGCGCCTCTTAAGGTATTATGCATTTCCATAAAGTAAAAACAGGCCGCGCCTATGAGGATTAGAGCGGTTGTAGTAATTAAAACGATTTTGGTGTGAAGCGACAGTCTTTTCTGAATTCCGCGTAACTTGCTGACAACTTCCTGCTGTACGATAAAGCCGATGCCCCCCAGGATAATTAAAAGCATGATCGTTACGTTGACCAGGATATTGCTCTGGTAACGCATCATGTTGTCGGAAAAAAGCGAATAGCCGCAGTTATTGAACGCGGATACTGCATTGTAAAGGGCATGATAAAAGGCTTGTCCGGCAGGGAATTCCTGTACAAATGCGGTAAATAAAAGAAGTGTGCCGATGCCTTCGATAATCAGCGTGTAGTGCAAAACTTTTTTCACAATCAGATAGAAATCTTTCCGTGGGGTATGCAAAAAAGCGGATTGAGTGATTTCCCGCCCTTTGAAGGAAATCCCCCGTCCCATTAATGCGAAAAGAACAATGGAGAATGTGATGATACCCAGGCCGCCCACCTGGAAAAGAATCATTGTAATCACCTGGCCGACGACCGACAGGTCGCGGCCGAGATCTATAGAGGCCAAGCCTGTAACGCAAACGGCGGAAGCGGATGTAAAAAAAGCGTCAACAAAACGCAGGCTACCCTTACTGGCTGAAACGGGCAGCCACAACGCCAGTGTGCCCAGTAAAATCAATGCGATGAAACTGAGCACAAAGATTCGGGTTGGCGTCAGATGGCGGGAAAAAAATGTCTTAAGAATAAGATAGGGTTTCATAAGTATCCCTCAAAATGAAGGTTTAGAAATTCATTTTGATTCGACCTGTTTGTTTTTGCGGTTGAGAATCATTTCCCAGATCATCAGGATAGCGCCCATCGTGATGGCCGAATCCGCCACGTTGAAGGCCGGCCAGTGGGCCCCTCCGATGTAGATGTCCAGGAAATCGACTACCGCGCCAAAGCGCAGCCGGTCGATCAGATTGCCGACGGCTCCTCCGAAAATCAGCGTCAGGGAGCCTGAAAGCAGTAGGTTCCGCGGATTGCTTTTGACCAGGTAATAGATGATCAGTCCCGCGGCCAGAACCGTGATCCCGGTGAAGAAAATATAACGGAATGTTTCGGAGGCACTGGCCAGAAAGCCGAATGCCGCGCCGGGATTCATGACATAGACCAGATTAAAGAAACCGGATATTACCGGATAGACTTCGTGTAACGCAAATCGGGACGTGATGGCTGATTTGGTGATTTGGTCCAGCGCGATAATGACTGCCGCGCCCAGGAAAAAAATGATAAGATTTTTTTTCAAAAAGATCTCCTTTACAAATTCGGCAGACAGCGACCGCACACCGTTGGATGATTTGCGTCTGCGCCTACCGACTCTTCGTAAATCCAGCAACGTTCGCACTTCGTGCCGCGCGCTTTTTCCACACCAACCGTAAGCCCTTTGATTTCTTCGCTCTGATAGGGCTTGGCGATGTCTTTTTCATCTACGACTTGAAGCTGAGAGACGATCAAAAGCGCGCGTAATTCCTCCAGATGAGTTTCCAACAGCGCACGCATTTTCTCCGGTGCGGCAATGCTGATACGGGCATCCAGCGAATGACCGATGACTTTTTCCTTGCGCGCCTGCTCAACGGCCTTGGTGATTTCCGCCTTCGCGTCAATCATGGCCTTCCAGCGATCGCCCAAGTCGGCGTTGAAATACTTTTCATCGACCTGCGGGAATTGCGCCAGATGAATACTTTCTTCTTTACCCTGCCAGGCAGGCAGTGAGGCCCAGACCTCTTCGGCCGTGAATGTGAAGATCGGGGCCAGCAATCGGGTCATGGCGTTTAAAATGCTAAACATGGCTGTCTGGCCGGAACGGCGTGCCACGGAGGCGGTCTTGTTGGTGTAGAGCCGGTCTTTTAAAACATCCAGATACAAAGCGCTCAAATCCACCGAGCAGTAGTTATACAGTGTGTAGAAAACCACATGGAACTGATGGCGTTCATAGGCTTCCGTTACGCGTTTGATGACTTCCTGCAGGCGATGCAGCGCCCACTGATCCATTTCCAGCATCTGTTCGTAAGGGACGCTGTCCGCGTCCGGCTTGAAATCATACATATTGCCCAGAATGTAGCGGCTGGTGTTGCGAATCCGGCGGTAGGCCTCCATCAGGCGTTTGAGGATTTCTTCGGAGATGCGGATGTCGTCGGTATAGTCTTCCGCCGCCACCCAGAGTCTGAGAATTTCGGCGCCGTATTTGGCGATGGCTTCTTCCGCGCCGATGACGTTGCCGACGGACTTGGACATTTTCTTGCCTTCGCCGTCCACCACAAAGCCATGCGTCAGAACGCTTTTGTAAGGCGCGCGACCGCGTGAACCCACGGATTCCAGAAGGGAGGAATGGAACCAGCCGCGATGCTGATCGGAGCCTTCCAGATACATATCGCAAGGCGAACTCAAATCCGCTCTTTTCTCCAGAACCGCCGCGTGGCTCACGCCCGAGTCAAACCATACATCGAGAATATTTACTTCCTTGGTGAATTCCGTATGGCGGCAATGCGGGCAGATCGTGTGTTTCGGCATTAAATCGTGCGGCTCTTTTTCAAACCAGACATCTGCGCCGTTTTTTTCCACAAGTCCCACCAGATGATCCAGAATTTCCTGGGTCAGCACTTCGTTCTTACATTTTGCGCAGTAGAAGACGGTGATCGGCACGCCCCAGAGCCTTTGGCGCGAGATGCACCAGTCGGGACGGTTTTCCACCATGCCGTAGATGCGATCGCGTCCCCATGAGGGAATCCACTGCACTTCGTTGATGCATGCCAGCGCTTTTTTGCGCAGATCGTTTTTCTCCATGGAGATGAACCATTGTTCGGTGGAACGGAAAATGATGGGTTTCTTGCAGCGCCAGCAGTGCGGATACGAGTGCTGCATGGGCACATGTCCCATCAGGGCGCCGACTTCGGCGAGTTTTTTAATGACGTTGTCATTGGCGTCAAAGACAAACTGTCCGGCGAAATGTTCAACATCTTCCGTGAATTTACCTGCGTCGTCCACCGGCGCATAATTGTCCAGGCCGTATTCCAGGCCGATTTCATAATCTTCCTGGCCGTGGCCTGGCGCGATATGCACGGCGCCGGTTCCGGCTGCAAGTGTGACAAAAGGCGCCAGAATCAAAACGCTGTGTCTTTTCACCAGCGGATGAATACATTTCTGGCCTTCGAGCACTGCGCCTTTGAACTCATCGAGAATTTCGTAAGGCTTGCCGCGATACCCGAAAGCGTCCAGGCAATAATCGAGCATGTCCCGAGCGACGATCAGCACGTGGTCGTTGATTTTGACGGCGGCGTAGATGAAGTCTTCCTTTACGGCAATCGCGAGGTTCGCGGGAATCGTCCAGGGGGTGGTGGTCCAGATGACCATGTAAACTTTCTGACCTGCCAGTTTCGGAAGCACCTGGCTCACATCCGATGTAAAAGCAAACTTGACGTAAATGGAGGGCGTGCGGTGATCGGCGTATTCCACTTCCGCTTCGGCCAGTGCCGTTTTGCACGAGGCGCACCAGTAAACGGGTTTCTTTCCCTTATAGACGCTGCCATTGAGATAAAGTTTGCCGAACTCGGCGACGGTGGTCGCCTCGTAGGGATAAGCCATCGTCAAATAAGGATTGTCCCATTCGCCAAAAACGCCCAGGCGCTTGAATTGTGAGCGCTGGGTATCCACAAATTTTTCCGCATAGGTTCGGCAGGCGCGGCGTTTTTCCACCTGCGACATGCTCTGCTTTTTAGCGCCCAGTTCCTTGTCCACCTGATGTTCGATGGGCAGGCCATGGCAGTCCCAGCCCGGTACGTATACGCCGTCAAAACCGGTCATGTTTTTGGCTTTGATGACGATGTCTTTAATAATCTTATTGAGCGCCGTGCCCAGATGAATATTGCCGTTGGCATACGGGGGGCCGTCGTGCAGAATATAAGGCTTCTTGCCTTTGGCTGTGGCCCGGATCTTTTTGTAAATGTCTATTTCTTCCCACTTTTTCAGCATCTCAGGCTCGCGCTGCGCCAGATTGGCTTTCATCGGAAAATCGGTTTGGGGAAGATTCAACGTCTCTTTGTAGTCCATTTTACTGCTCCTGTTCTTTTCAAAAAAAATAGCGGATAAACCGCGCTTTGGAATTCATTGCAGGGAAAGGTGCAACCGCTCCCTGCTTATGTTGATCTATCGATCTATCGAATCAGTCGCAGTCAACTATCATATAAATATGGGACTTTCAAGTACAACTCTTGAAGAGCTAATTCCGATAAATTCTTGACAAATCGGCCAGCCGTGCTATCAAAAATGAACAACCCGTCGACTTGACTATTTGCGGTTGTCATAAGGAGGAATCATGCTTGAATCTCTGGAAAATAAAGTGGCCTGGATCACCGGGGCGGGAACAGGAATCGGTCAGGCGGCCGCAGTCGCCCTGGCCGGGAGCGGAGCAAAAGTTGTGCTTTCCGGGCGCAGAATTCAGGCGCTTCAGGAAACGGCGGACAGGCTTAAGTCATTCGGCACGGAGGTTTCATTTGAAGTTCTGGATGTATCCGATGCCGATGCCGTCTTGACGGCGGCGGGAAACATCGTTTCGCGTTATGGCCGAATTGACATTCTGGTCAACAACGCGGGAACCAACATCGCCGAACGACACTGGGAGAAAGTCACGCCGGAGAAATGGAAGGAGGTTATCGACATCGACTTGAATGGCGCCTTTTACTGTGCCCTGGCTGTTCTTCCCATTATGAGAAAACAAAAAGATGGTCTGGTGATCAACGTGTCGTCCTGGGCGGGCCGTTTCTATGCTTTGCTTACCGGACCGGCCTACAGCGCGGCCAAACACGGCCTGATGGCGTTAAACGCCAGCATTAACATGGAAGAGTGTATGAATGGCATAAGGGCCTGCGCGCTTTGTCCCGGTGAGGTCTGGACCCCGATCATGGATCGCAGGCCTGATCAGCTGGGCGACGACGTAAAGGCGAAAATGCTGAAGTCCGAAGACGTGGGCGAAGCCATCGTGTTTGTAGCAAAACTTCCCAAAACTGTTTGCATCAATGAAATGATTATCAGTCCGACGTGGAACCGCGGTTACATTGCCAATCTGACACCAAAAACTTGAGTGAGGCGTGAGGTGCGATCGTTGTCCCCCGCTGGCGGGGGTGGTGCAACGCGCGGGGGGTGGAGACGTTTCAAATCAGGTTCGCATGAAGATATTTTCAGGAGAAAAACATGACGCCAACAGAGATGAGGAAAAAAGCGATTGAAATGATGGCCGCGCAAAAATTCCATTGCAGTCAGGCCATTGCCGCGGTCGGTCAGGAAAAACTGGGGAAGGGCAATGACGACGTCATCCGCGCCATGGGTGCTTTTGGCGGGGGCTTGGGCGGTAATGGTGAAGTCTGCGGCGCGCTGGCGGGAGGACTGGCGGTTTTAGGTCTTCGCTACAGCCGGGCACACAGTGACGAGAAAGAAAACCCGCAAATGTGGGCGGATGCTCAGGAGCTGGTCCGGCGGTTCCGCGACGAGGTGGTGAATCAGGGTGGCACGATTAACTGCCGGGACATCTCCTGCGTGGACTGGACAGACCGCGAGCAAGCCAAAGAATTTTACAAAGGCGACAAAGTGAAAAAATGCATCCGCATCGTCGGCGACACGGCGATGCTGGTGGGGGAGATGTTGGAGCGGGAGTGATGCCGCTCTTAAATTTAAGCGCTATCTTTTTCTACCACCGCATCTGGTATAAGAAGCCCCAAATTTTAATTTTCGATTTCAATTTACCATCATGGCAAACCGCCGCCGGAAAAACTGGAACCGTCTGAACAGCATCACAACTATTTAAGTCGGTCTGTCCAATACCGCGGATGACGATGTAAATGTGCGACTGCAATTACAACGATCGTATCTTTTTCTATGCCATAGATTGCGGCATACGGGAAACGTGCAACGAGACATTTTCTCAATTCAGGCTCAATTTCAATGCACGATTGAGGATAGGTAATAACTCTGCGGATGGCGCGATCCAATTCGTCCAAAAATTCATGACCAAGCCCGTCAGACTGCTCATTGTACCAGTCAACAGCATCATTAAGTTCTTGCTGCGCCATTGATAAGAAGCGAATTTTCATCAGCGTTTATATTTGCTCATCACATCCTGATAAGATACAGACTGAATTTTTCCGGACTTGTAGGCGTTCCATCTTTTGCGTGCTTCATCGGCCCAGATGCGGTCAATTTCCGGGTCCGGCCTGTCAAGATCTTTGAGGATGAAATCTACTAAATGCAGTTTTTCCACATCCGATAGCGTAGAAATATCCGATGCGATTTTTTCAGCTGCTTTGGTCATCTTTTTCTCCATTCATCTGAATTGATCGCCATCATAACACTATGACCGAATCTATGCAACAGCAGTGCGCATTCATCACGCTACCAGCTTCCCGACGACCCGCCGCCGCCGGAAAAGCTCGAACCGCCGGAACTGCCGGAGTTCCAGGAACTGCCTGAACTTCCCGACCCGCCGGAGGTCACCGTGAATCCGCCGATGTTGGCTTTACCCTTGGCCTTCAGATCTTGTGCCGCCTTGCTATACCAGCTGCTATTTTTCAGCAGTAATTTGGCAATCGGAAAAACCACCAGGTAAGTGATCAGCATATAGAGCGCGTAGGTGGAACCCACAACGATAATGGGGAACATGGCCCAGAAGGGAATCAGAAATAAGTAGAGAAACCAGCCGACACCAGGCGTCAGAATGCCCACAATGGTAAACAGCCCGATAATGCCGAAGATAAAAGCACCAATGAGGATCCTCTCGGTGAGTGACATGTCCGGTGCCTGTATGTTAAATCCGGATGATTCTTTTAATGTGTCACTTGCCACAGCATCCGGCGCTTTACCGCCCTCCAGTACTGAAATGACGGCTCCGACGCCTTCGTTAATACCTTTGTTGTAGTCGCCGTTTTTAAAATGCGGCGTCATGACATTCCGGATGATGCTGCCCGCCATGCCGTCCGTCAACGTGCCTTCCAGTCCGTAACCTATCTCGATGCGCATCCGCCGGTCTTTGGGCGCTACAACTAACAGGATGCCGTTGTCTTTGCCTTTTCGTCCCAGCTTCCACTGTTTAAAAACGGCAACGGCGTATTCCTCAATCCCGGCGCCGTCGAGCGTAGGCACGGTCAGCACCTCAATCTGATTGGATGTCTTGTCTTCATGCGCTTTGAGGCGCTCCGTTATGGACTTTCGCGTTTCGGCCGAAAGGATTCCGGCTGCGTCTGTGACGCGTCCGGTAAGATACGGAACATCAACAGCATGGGCGCAGAATGCCGATAAAATCATGGCAGCCCAAAGCGATAATAGAAATGCTTTTTTCATGCGCCCTTCTCCTCGATGATCCTGTCCGGTAATTCATTGCCCGTAAGTGTGGATGGGTTGTCGCAGGTCACCAGATCCTCCAGTTTTTCGAGACCGGCTTCCAGCGCCCGTGCGGCTTGTCCTTCTTTGAGGTAAAGCCGCATATGCCGGCTGATCATATCCATGGCTTCCTGATGGAGTTGATTGGCAAGACCCGTGTCGGGCAGAACAACCATACGCCGTTCAAAAAGACTGACCAGAATCAGCACCGCCCTGCGCTCGCGCGTGGCAAAAAGCTGTCGTGAAAGGAAGAGGGATTCGGCGTACTGCCTTGTTTCCATATCCGCTCGGGACACCTGAAGAAAAAAGCGGGCAAAGTCGGGGACAAAGATGCACAAAAGCGCGGCGCCCGCGCCTGCCGAGAGCATCATGACCATTGCCAGAAGCGCCGCCATAAGCGGAGAAGCCAGTGGTGATGTGAGATTCAGGATCAGAACCAGCAGACCGGCCAAAGACGCGCCCAGGGCAGCTCGGGATAGTCGTCGCTTCGTTCAATCACCGCCAGTACAATCTGCACGCCAGTACGCTTTTCGGCCTGTGCGATGCGCTGATCCAACCGCTTTTATCATCGTCATTGAATGCAGGCTTCATAGGTCCCCGGTAAAAGAGTGGAATGGGTGTTCTGTGAAAGGAACTATAAGGAAACAAAGAGGTTATGTCAATGTGGAAAGACAAGAGGGCAGGGCATAAATAAAAAGGTTAGACCCCCCTGGCGGGAAATCTAAATTACCTTGACATTAGAACGTTCGTTCTATATGGAATAAGCATGGAAAAAATAAGAGACATACCCGTCGCGGAGACGTTTCCGCCGTTTTTGCGTGTCAAGGCAGGGGACATTCCCGGTACTGTGAAGATTGTTGAGCTTTTGAGTATTTTTTGCAGGGAAGGGGCTCATCCAGCACGTGTGCCATCGCGCCCCCTGCAGGGGGGCAGGGTATCCGGTGGTCAGGGTGTCAGGTTAGCCGCCGGATCGGAAAAACCATCCTGCATAGCAGCTCTTTGCCGGATTGCGGGGTTGCAGATCAACGGGGAAGTTTGCGCCGGGTTTCCGTCGCCGGCGGAAGAGGAATTGCGCGACAACATTTCCTTTGATGAGTATCTGGTCGCGCATCGGGAAACCTCCTTTCTGCTTTCCGTCACGGGCGATTCCATGATCGGCGCGGGGATTATGGAAAAAGATTTAGTCATCGTGGAGCGGGGACGCCCGCCGAAAAACGGCGACATCATTCTGGCGGAAGTGGACGGCAACTGGACGATGAAGTATTTCCGCAAGCAAGGAAGCCGGATTACGCTGGAGGCGGCCAATGTCAAATATCCCCCGATTGTTCCGCAGACGGAGCTCAGGATCGCGGGGGTCATAACAGCGCTGGTGAGGAAATATCATAAATAAAGGTTCAAGGGGCAAGGTGCAAGTTTCAAGGATAAAAGACAAGGGATGCAGGCTGAAGGCTTAAAGGCACAGAATACAGGATCTAAGGAGAAAGCATCGATGCGATTTGAAGACTTTGATGTATGGAAGCGGCTATGAAGCTCATTGCGGGTATTTATAAGGTATCAGCAATGCCTGACGGCTTAATTAAGACGCGGCGCAAGTTTACAGGAAAACCTTGCCCCTTGCCCCTTGCCCCTTGCCCCTTGAACCTTGAACCTTGAACCTTGAACCTTGAACCTTGAACCTTGAACCTT
>CAZJMX010000065.1:0-11531 GCA_964547345.1 uncultured Smithella sp.
GGGTAGCCGTCGCCGTAGCCCACCGGAATGGTCGCCACGCGGGTTTTGTCTTTCGTGATGTACGTGCTGTTGTAGCCGATGCCATAGCCTGCGGGAAATTCCTTAACGAGCACAATGGTGGTTTTAAACGACATGACCGGCGCGAGCGCGGCCTTGCTTTGCGTTTCCGCAGATGGATAGATGCCGTACGTCATGATGCCGGGGCGCGCTATTTCCAGTTTCAGCGCCGGGTAATTGAGAATCGCGCCGCTATTGTCCATGTGCCGGATGGGAATGTCGATGCCGAGGCGCTTGAGTTCGGAAAGCAGACCGGAAAACAGCCGCCACTGCTGATCGTTATAATCGGACAGAACTTCGCTTGCGGCAAAATGACTGAACAGGCCTTCGAGGGCAATGTGGGGCAGCGTTTGAATGGTGCGGATCAGAGCGAGCGCCTCGCTGTGCATCGTTCCGCCGCGCCCCATGCCGGTATCGACTTCCACATGGACGGATAGTGTTCGTCCCGCTCTTACGAGTTGCTCTTCGAGCGCGCGGGCGAATCCCGCGTCGGAAACCGACGGGGTGAGCGAGTATTTGATCATGTCGGGAATTTCCGGGATCGTTGAAGGCCCCAGAATAACGATGGGCGCTTCGATGCCGCTTATGCGCAGTTGAACGCCTTCATCGGCGTTGGCGACCCCCAGCATTTTTGCGCCTTCGCGCAGCGCGGCGTGCGAGATTTCAATCGCGCCATGACCATAGGCATCGGCCTTGACGGTTTGCATAAAGTCGACACCCTCTCCGATCAGACGCTTAATCTCCCGGAGATTGGCGGCAAAGTTGTCCAGGTCGACTTCGACCCAGCTGCGATATTTTTGTTCGGTTCTTATTGTCACTTTTTCGTCATCACAAACACGCCGTCCCAGGGCAGGGCGGGCGGGTGCTCTTTTAAATTCCGGCAGCGTTCCATATACATCGTCGACACGAAATCACCGGGCTTGATGTCCAGGACTTTTTGAAACGCGGCAATCGCATCCTCCCATTGCCCTTCCCGGTAAAGCGTTAATGCCCTGGCAGAGGCGTCAATCAGGCCGAGATAGAAGGCCTCGTCTTTTTTCTCACCCAGCAATTCGTAAATGATCACCGGTTTGAGTTTGCCTTTGACGCGCACGCCGTCGAGTTCCCGGCAGCACATGCTGTCTTTCACGATGCCGTAAGTAAACTCGCTGATGATGATATTGGTGCCGTATTCCTTGTTTGTGCCTTCCAGGCGCGAGGCCAGGTTGACCATGTCGCCCATGACGGTGTAGTCAAAACGCATGTCCGAGCCCATGTTGCCGACGACCATATCGCCGGAGTTGATGCCGATGCCGATATTGATCACGGGGCGGCCTTCCGCTTCCCATTTTTTCTGAAGCTTATGCAGTTCCTTCATCATGCCCAGCGCGGTGAGGCAGGCGCGTTTGGCGTGATCCGGCTGGTCAAGCGGCGCGCCGAAAACCGCCATGATCGCATCGCCGATATATTTATCGAGCAGGCCGTCGTATTCGAATACCTTGTTGGTCATGGCCGTGAGATATTCATTGAGCAGGGTGACCAGCGCCTCCGGCGTCAGCCTCTCCGAGATGGTGGTGAATCCCCGGATATCCGAAAACATGACGCTCAGGTTTTTTTTGTCGCCGCCCAGTTTGAGCTTGGCCGGATTTTTCAGCATTTCGTTGATGACCGAAGCGGTTAGATAATATTGAAATGCGCCGCGTATTTTTCTCTTTTCCCGTTCCTCCTTAAAGTAATGGTAGATGGTGATGCCCAGATAAATCAGAATCATGGAGGTAAACGGATAAACCAGATTCAGCCAGATATTGAACTTGAAGAAAACAAGAAAATTAATCACCACAAAGACGCTGACAATCACCATGGCGGCGATCATTCCGGAAACCGGAGCCAGACGGGGGATCAAAAGACCGATCATCAACCCGAACAAGATGATCGCGCAGATGTCCACAAAGCGCGTCGTTGTCGAATGGGTCAGGAAATTACGGTGCAGGATATTATCAATAACGGTGGCGTGAATTTCCACGCCGGGATACGCGGATGAAAAGGGGGTCACACGCAAATCGTAAATGCCGACAGCCGTCGCGCCGACCAGCACGATTTTGTCGCGAAACGTATCCGGCGGCGTTTGGCCGGAAAGAATGTCGGCGACGGAATAATGGGGAAATGTGCGGGCCTTTCCCATATAGTTGATCAGCAGGCGTCCCGATTCGTCTGTCGGGACGGCGATGTCTCCGATGCCGACGGTCTTGACGCCGTAAGGCTCCAGGTTGAGCGCAAGCGCAGGAAAGCCGAGATAGGCTTGAACCAGAGAGACCGAAAGCGAGGCGTAATAATTGTCGTCAAAGGCGATGACCAGCGGCGCCCAGCGGTTCGAGCCGTCGCGGTCCGGCAGCATGTTGAAGTAGCCGCTGTTTTGCGCGGCATCGGCCAGGATTTCGATGTTGGCTTCCGGCGCAAAGGCGCGCGGCAGATAGGAATCTTCGGATGTGTTCGAGGTTGAATTGATCATGGCGTAACGGGAATTTTCGATGCGCGCAGCGTTGTCCTTGATCTTTTTTTTCGTTATATGAACCAGTTCCGTCTCATTGCTTTTGCGTGGAAAATGAAAAAAGTAGCCCAGGGTGATATTTTCCGCTTTCTCAATGGATGCGGCCAGAATCGCATCCGTGTCGGCCTCCGCTCTTTTTTGGCTCAGCAGGCGGGAAATGTTTGCGTTGGTGATGCCGCTTTTTTGAATTTCGTAGGCGAGTGCATCGATGGTTTTTAAATTGGCATTGGCATCCGGTTCGGCAAAAACAATATCAAAGCCGACGGCTCTGGCGCCTTCCGCTTTGAGTCGGTCAACCAGCCGGGCAATGGTGGTGCGCGGCCAGGGCCAGCGTCCGAGCTCGGCCAGACTCCGTTCGTCAATTACCGCAATGACGGTTTCGTTGCCGGGCTTGAGTTCGCCGCGCGATACCATGCGCAAATCCAGAGTTTTCAGCTCCACCAGTCTGAGGAACTGAAAATCAAAAAGAAACAAAACCAGCGCAATCCAAATGACCAATACGGTTATTTTAAGCGGCGTGACCTGAAAAAGGGCTTTAATTTTTTGATTCATGCGACATTCCCCTGATCATGAAGTATCCGTCAATGACTGTTTGTCTTGCCCGAACGGCGGAAGACGGCGCGCCTTGCGACCGGTGTCTCGCTTGTGTTTGGAACTTTTCGGGATCATACCAGAGCGCAAAGTAAAGTCAAGGCGTCCTTATGGCTGAATGAAGAAAAGCATCCTTCCTGGGATGCCCGATAAACGAATCGGCGGCAATATATGAAAAAATATGGATAAAAAGAGAATCAGTGCTTGAAAGAAATTTTTTTTTACACTAAAATCACCCGCATCTGGATTCACGGATAGATTTTTAAGACCCATCAACAACTGAGGAGGGAATGGATATGTCAAAAGTAAAACCGGGTGATGTTCTGAGTTGTGAAGTATGCGGACTTGCTTTGGTCGTGGATGAAGATTGCGACTGTGTAGTGGCTGAACTGGTCTGCTGCGACGAGCCGATGGCAAACCAAGGCCCCAAGCCGCCGAAAAAAGTTTCTGTCGCCCCGAAGAAAAAACCGGCGCCGCCAAAGGCGAAACCCGCTGCCAAAAAGCCGGTTGCCAAAAAGCCGGTGGCAAAGAAGAAAACGGCCAAGAAATAGCGACCGCTCATGATCTGTGTCCGGCTCATCCTCCGGATGGACAGGGCCGGGCCTTTCTTCATTCTCTGAACTTGAAAGCCGGGCGTCAGCTGTGAATTGTCATGAAGAAATTTAGTTATTCAAAAGCTGCAGGCTCGAAACGCTTGACAGTGGCTCAAAAATCCGGACGGGAAAATGTCTGGTGCGGCAAGTTTGGCTACTTTATTGATCTGGATGCTTGCCGTGCGCGGTCTTATCAGCGCGCGGTCTGCCGGCGTTGTTTTGCCTCTCTTTTGCAGGTGCCCCTGCCTTTTTAATAAACTGTAAGCGCGCTTCAACGCACAAAGGGCGGAGAGTGCCTCCGCCCTTTGTTATATCTTTCAGAAAAATCAGATCATATAAAGTTTACGAACAATGTCCTTTCAGCGCAACACAATCGTCATAGGTATCGACGAGTGTGCCGTTAAAATACAGGTTAATGCTTTTGTTGCCTGGTATGTTATCCGGATTGATCACGACCCGGTCTGTGTTTCCTCCATAGGAAGCTGATACCTCCCCTCCTGTCGGGCAGGTATCTCCGGATAAAATGGTGATGGGGGTTGCGGTGGTAATTGTGAGCCACGTGCCCAGGCAGGCGGTTCGAATCTGGCCGGATAAAGACAGGGTGACGCCGCCAGGAATGGTTGCAAACTGAAGCATGAAGTTGTTGCCGCGGATTTCAATGATTGCACCATCTAAATTGGCCGACAACCCTCCCGACAACACAATCGTCACGTTGCTGAGATCAAGGCCGGGTGCAATATTGGATATCGCGACCGTTGCATTATTCAAATTGATGGTGGTGTTGGTGCCGGTATCCCTATAGGCCAGTGAGGTGGTCATGGTCATAGACGTCGGCGACGTGAGCGCACCCTGAACCGCAATGGTCATGGAACCATTCAGGGTCAGCGTATCTTTCTTGCAGTTGTTGAATGTGACTTGTCCACGGAAATTGACCAGTTGGCTTAAATCATCCGGTTGGGACTCGCCATCCCAAGTGGCATTGTATAAGGTGATGTCACCCCCGTCGGCACAGGTCTGCGTGTAGGTAAACGGCCAGGGGATGCTGCCGGACCTGTGGACATTTGTCGGTTGTGTCCGGCTTCGCAGAGCAGATGCCGTTATATCCAGCAAATTGCTGATCGCCGAGCTTGTAGCCGTGCCGCCGTTTTCCGCAGAAGATGCCGTAATGATGCCGGGGACACCCTTGAGCGGTTCTGCGATATCCGTTGCTTTAAAAATCCCCGCTGCCACCTTGGGGGCATTGGCTAAGGTCAGGGGCGTGTTGCTTTCCGGTGCTGATCCTTCACCGCCGCCTCCGCCACAGCTCCAAAGGGCCAGACAGGAGATAATGATTATACTCAGTAAAACTCCCCAAAATATTTTTGTTTTTCTCATATTTGCTCCATTTCTAAAACTTGGTATGTCGTTCCATAGCGTTTCTTCAGCACAAAAGCAATGCCTACCTGCGGCGGCCTCCGCCGAGCAGTGATCCCAATACGCCACGGACGATTTCGCGTCCGACGGATGAACCAATCGTCCGGGCCACACTTTTGGCGGCCGCCTGCACCAGGCCGTCGGTTTTGCCGCCGCGGGGTCCTGTGCGTCCGAAGAGCAAATCTCCCACTGCGCCTCCGAGCAAACCGCTGCCGCTTTGAGCGGGTGTTTGCGGAGCGCCCACAGGAGGAGCCGGCCCTGCGGCATCCGGCGTGCCCGCGACGGATGCGCGCAGCTTTTCGTAAGCGGATTCACGATCCAATGTTTTTTCATAATGCCCGTAAACCGTCGATCTTGAAATGGCCGCCTGCCGTTCGGTCTCAGTCAATACGCCCAACCTGGAGCAGGGCGCGATGACAAAGGAGCGTTCGACCTGTGCCGGACGCCCTTTTTCGTCTAAAAAGGAGATCAGGGCTTCGCCGACACTAAGCTCCATGATGACGGTGGCTGCGTCAAAAGCCGGATTGGGCCGCATGGTATCCGCCGCCGTTTTGACCGCTTTCTGATCTCGTGGTGTAAAGGCGCGCAGCGCATGCTGCACCCGGTTGCCCAACTGGGCCAAAACAGTATCGGGTATGTCCAGGGGATTCTGTGTGACGAAATACACACCCACGCCTTTGGACCGGATCAAACGGACGACCTGTTCGATTTTGTCCAGAAGAGCGGCAGGCGCGTCATTGAAAAGCAAATGTGCCTCATCGAAGAAGAAGACCAGTTTGGGCTTTTCTACGTCGCCCACTTCCGGCAGTTGTTCGAAAATCTCGGCGAGCATCCATAAGAGGAATGTGGCGTAGAGTTTGGGACTGTTGTAAAGTTTGTCGGCGGCCAGCACGTTGATCACCCCGCGTCCCTCGCCGTCGGTCTGCATCAGATCGGCGATGTCCAGCATCGGCTCGCCGAAGAATTGGTCGCCGCCTTGTTCTTCGATCGTCAGAAGGCCGCGTTGAATTGCGCCGATGGAAGCGGCGGAGACGTTGCCGTACTCAGTTGTGAATTGCTTGGCGTTGTCGCCCACAAACTGGATCATGGCCCGCAGGTCTTTCAAATCCAGCAACAGAAGGCCGTTGTCGTCGGCGATTTTAAAGACCAGCGTGAGCACGCCCGACTGGGTTTCGTTGAGATTCAGCAGCCGTGCAAGAAGCAGCGGGCCCATATCCGAGATGGTGGCGCGCACCGGATGTCCCTTTTCGCCGAACACGTCCCAGAATACAGCCGTGTTGGCGCGCGGTTTAAAGTCTTTGATCCCGATGTCGTCGAGTCTTTTGAGCATTTTTTCGGAAGCGACACCCGCCGCACCGATGCCGGCGAGATCGCCCTTGACATCGGCCAGAAAGACCGGAACGCCGATGTCTGCGAAGGATTCAGCCATTTTTTGCAGGGTGACGGTTTTTCCGGTTCCGGTGGCGCCGGTGATCAGGCCATGCCGGTTGGCCATATGAGGCAGCACAGCGATTTCCTTGCCCTGGGACATTGCAATAATTAAAGGTGCGCTCATGAAAAACTCCTTTTTATGAAGATGCCTGTCAGGTCAGCGTTTGTTTTTTACCTTAGTCAGGCAAACTATAGGAAGAAGGGCTGCGGATGTCAATGACGAATTAGAGGATGAATGAGAGACGCCTGTAAGAGCATCAGATTGCTATCTCAACCAGAAAGGAGCGGGGATTTTTTACTTTACAAGATGTGATGATTAGGCGATAGTTCCGCGCAAAACCGGATTAAAGGTGGTCGGCAGGCTGATGCCTGCGGATGACCCTAAAGACAGAGGGAGAAGTTTGTGAAGAAGCCTGATTCGACGCCATTAGTTAATACTTTATATATGCCGGTTGCGGCGCCGTGGCCGCATGACGGGGCATCGGTGGAATGGTGGTTTGTCCACGGAAACTTTTCCAAAGCCTCCCTGTCCGGCCATTTCATGCTCAGTATCTTTCGGCATGATCTGGACGGCGAGCACAGCTTTTCCATGCTGTTTCGTCTGGAGGATTCATCTCATGAATCGCCCTATATTGTGTCACGGGCCGACGACCGCGTGAAAGATCTACTGGCCCGCTCGAAAGAAGAACTGCGCAGGACTAATCTGGATGCAAACCTGCTGAGAATTTATTTTGAAGAAGTTGAAAAATACGGTCTGCCTCAGTCCCAGTCTTCGTCGGATTCCACCGTCCGCTTCGGAGAAGAAGATTTCAGTATTGCGTGGGGAGATTTTTCCCTGACGCAATTCGACGGCGCTCTGATGGTGGAATTCTGCGTGCCGTGGGCGGATGCCAAAACCAGGCTGGTTGTTCGCTCCCGTACGCCGGAAGTTGATCTGGATGAGCTGGTGACACCGGGAGAGAAAAAGATGGGTTATCTTACCTATCCCTGCTGCGACTTGTCCGGTTCTTATGCGGGCGGGGCGGTATCCGGCGGCGCCTGGTTTGACCACCAGTGGGGAGATATGTCCTGGTTTGCCGCCGACGCGGCATCCAATGGACAAAAAAGACTTTTGGGGTGGGATTGGTTCGGGATCAATTTCAATGACGGCCGGGCGGCGGTCGTTTTGATTCATCGGGATATGGAAACCCGAAAAATCCTGACCTCCAATCTGGTGATGGTCAACGAAAACGGCGCGACGCAAATCCTGACTGACTTTCAGGCCGAGCCGCTGCGATTCTGGTACAGCCCCAAAACATGCATTTCGTATCCGGTGGAATGGAAAATCAGCATTCCTTCCTTGGACGGCGAATGGATCTTTACGCCCCAAAGCGATGATCAGGAAATACCCGTGGCCGGGGCGACTCGCTCGATCTGGGAGGGGGCGGGACTTATCTGCGGCACGCTCGGAGGGCGGTCTGTTTCAGGAACGGCAAGGCTGGAGCTAAACGGCTACGGCTATGTATTTCATCTGTCCGACGTGCTGGAGAATTTTTCGCGCCGCATTTTCAGGCACATTGAGAATTTCCTTCCGGAAACACCCGATGAAAAATTCTTCGAAAAATGCACGGGATTCGCGCCTGAGCAGGGCAATGTTGAGGCGGTCGGGGACTTTCTGACCCGGCCGATGTGGGATCTGCTGCATCGTGGCGGCAAATACTGGCGGCCGATGTTCGGCATTCTGATGGCGGAAGCTTTGGGGGTTGATTCGACCCGGTATGAAGCCCTGCTGGCGGTCAGCACGGAGCTCACGCATCTGGCGTCACTGGTCATCGATGATATCGAAGACAATGCGCTGACCCGCCGCAAGGAGGCGTGTATTCACCTGAAATACGGAACGGATATCGCCATCAATGCCGCCAACACGCTTTATTTTCTACCGATCCTAAAACTCCAGGAGAATGCGTTTATTACGGATGAACAAAAGCTGGCCATTTATACCAAAACCATGGAATTCTTTGTCAAAGCGCATTTTGGACAGGGGCTGGATATTTCCCGCAAAGCGGCAGCCTCGCTTGAAGGCGGGGGGGATCTGGCGTCGCTGATTCGCGATTCGCTCAATGTCTACGCGCTCAAAAGCGCCGCATCCGTGGAGTTCGTTACGCATACCGCCTGTATTGTCGCCGGCGCTAATCAGGTGACCACGGAGGCGTTAGTTACTTTTGCCCGCAGTTTCGGCATTTCGTTTCAGATCAAGGATGATGTCCATGATTTCGGCAGCGCAGGCATTTGGACGAAAGAACCGGGCGCCGATCTGGCCTGCGGCAAACTGACGTACGTGATTCTTCTGGCTCTGGAAGCCTTAACGGGTGAGGAGCGTGAATTTCTCGTTCGTCTGCTGTGTAAGGAGATCCCGCCTTCCGCAGATCATATCGACCGGGGCATGCAGTTGGTCCGCCGGTCGGGTGCGCTTGAAAAAGCCAATGCGAAAGTTCTGTCGCTTTTGTACGACGCCTGGGACAATCTTTGCCGTGCCGTGCCGCAATCCGATGCCCGGATGATGCTGAAAGTCATGTGCGAACACTTGTTGAAACTGGACTTCGATTCTTTCGATATTACCGCATGAAAAAGCTTATCTTAACCCTCTTCCTGCTTTGCTGGGTTTGCTCATCCGCATCCGCCGCCGATTGGATCTGTCTGACCGACCGGGCTGTATCGCTTTCGGCTTCCGAAATCAACATCCTGGAACAAAAGAAGGATAAGACGGCTGACGATCTCTATACGCTGATCCTTCTCTATTACAGAAACTACAATCATGCGGGATTGAAAAAACTTTTTGCGGCGCATGGCGTGAGCGCGCCTGCCGGATCGGAGCTGCGGGTCCTGGAGGCTATTATTTTAATGCGTGAGCATCGTCATTCGGAAAGCCGCGCCATTCTCACGTGCGTCCTGGAGGCGCATCCGGATTTTTATCCGGCGCTGATCGTGTTGTCCCATCTGCATTATCTGCAAAAAGATTTTACCCAATCCTATGCTGTGGCGCGGCGGCTGATCGCCAGGAAAAAGGAACTTTCCAAATATCATTATACAGTCAGTCTGCTTTTGGCGGCGGGCGCCAAAGGGACTTTGACCAAGAAAAACATGGTTCGCGCCATTCCCGCCTATTTTGAAATCACCGGCTATTTCAAGGAGGCTAAAAGACTGATGCCGGATAGCGCCGAAGTCCTCTATGGACTGGGGTCCTATCATTTGCTGACGCCGCCCGTAGCCGGAGGGGATGTCGACAAGGCCATTGCGATGCTTGAGAAATCCAGACAACTGACGCCTCATAATACGCCTGTTTATGTTCGTCTGGCCCAGGCCTACCGTTTCAAAGGCGATCAAGCCGCCTGGAAGAAAAACATCGACCGTGCTATGGAAATCGATCCGTTAGATGAGTTGCTGCAAGATTACCTCTCCGGTGAAAAAGTATTTTTGGATGTAAGGACAGCCCATTAAAAGGAGTTGGATCTCATGAAGCGCTTTGATGAAAGAGATACGATGTTTTCCCGCAGGGGCCTGATCAAGGAAACCAAGAAGTATCGGGATTATTATAAAAGACATCCCGAACATCAAGCTAAAGATGATGGCGTAAGAGAATCTACTGAGAATATGATGGCCAAGATATTTGGTGTCGATCCGGATCATCTGATGATTACGCAGAAAGTTATGGCCTTCAGGCAGAAGATCATGAATGTCTTGTCGTCGCTGAGAATTAAAAAGATACAAAAAGATGCATCCGATATGCCGATTATGTATGGCATCAATACTGATGATGAAATTATGCGCAGCCATGTCACGATCAGCAAACCCGCCTTGATAGCGGCCAAAGCAATGAATCATGCGGCTCATAAACAAAAGGTTTCCAAGCATAAGGTCAAAACAGACCCCGAAAAACTGACCACTTTTATAAAGCAGTTGGCGTTAAGTTATGGCGCGGACGTCGTGGGTATCGTAAAGTTGGAGACGCATCATCACTATTCGCATCGAGGGGATATGTATGGAATGGGTGTTGGCTATGGAAAACAGATTCATCTATCCTATTCCTATGCAATCGTTGTTGCCTGCGCGTTGGATAAGGGGATGATCAACAGAGCGCCCCAGGATGGCGTCTGGACGGCTGCCATGCTGGGTTACGCCAATCTCACCGCTGTCACCGCACAGTTGGCGCTGTACATTAAATCATTAGGGTATGATGCGCAGACGGATAATTTCTTTGAGTATTATTCTCCTCTTACGCCCCTTGCCGCGGCTGCCGGTATCGGCCAGATCGGTCGCTGCAACTGCGTCATCAACAAGGACTACGGTAATCGTTTAAAGATAGGTGCGGTACTTACCAACACCCCCCTGATCGAAGATGAGCCCGTGGATTTTGGAATGGTCGAATTTTGTCAGGCCTGTCTTAAATGTGCCGTCGATTGTCCTGCAAAAGCAATCAGTTTTAAAGGGCCCGAAGTTTTTAACGGATTATTACAATGGCGGCACCAGGATGCAAAATGCATGGAAATGTGGATGAACCTGGAGACGGGCTGTGGGATTTGCATGCATAGTTGTCCCTTCTCGCACGGTGTTGACCCGGATCTGATCAACCAGATGAAAGGGAATAAAAATGCAATCCTTAAAATCATTTCCATGGATGATGAGAAACGCAAAATTCCCTGAAAATCTATATTGGATTAGAGACCGGCTCTCCATCTCTCCTTTCTTCCGGACGTCGTAAATATCTTTTTGACGTTATATAACCGACATCAGACTCAAGACAAAAAAACCCGCCATTGATGCGGGTTTTGTGGACTTCTTTGGATTTTATGGATCAGGTCTTGGTGGAGATGAGGAGGATCGAACTCCTGGCCTCGGCGTTGCGAACGCCGCGCTCTCCCAGCTGAGCTACATCCCCGACC
>CAZJMX010000066.1:0-9862 GCA_964547345.1 uncultured Smithella sp.
CCGGTACGGCAAGGTCAATGGGAATTGAAATAGCAGGTTAATAAAGACGAGGTTTTATCATGTTAAGACGAGGCAAGCGAATTAAAGCAGCGAAAGCAAAAGTTGAGCCGACCAAGCGTTACACGCTGAAAGAGGCTACGGAAATGGTTGTGTCAATGGCTGGATCCAAATTCGACGAGACAGTGGATGCCGCCGTCCGTCTAGGCGTCAATCCGGCCCATGCCGATCAGATGGTGCGAGGCAGCGTGGTTCTTCCCAACGGCCTGGGCAAAACGGTGCGTGTTTTGGTTTTCGCCAAGGGCGATAAGGAAAAAGAAGCGTTGGAATCCGGTGCGGATCTGGTAGGCAACGACGAAATGATTGAAAAGATCAAAGGCGGGTGGTTGGAGTTTGATCGTGTGATCGCTACGCCGGACATGATGGGTTCCGTCGGTAAGATTGCGAAAATATTGGGACCGCGTGGTTTGATGCCTAATCCTAAAGTGGGGACCGTCACCTTTGATATCGCCAATGCCGTCAAAGAGCTCAAAGCGGGTAAAGTGGAATTCCGCGTGGAAAAAGCCGGCATTGTTCATTCTCCGGTGGGAAAAGTTTCCTTCGGCGCTGAAAAGTTGGGCGAAAACCTCAATGCTTTACTGGAGACCATTATCAAGCTCAAGCCGGCGTCCAGCAAAGGAACCTATATTAAGAGCATTTCGCTTTCCAGCACAATGGGCGCGGGTGTGAGAATTGAATCCTTGGATGTTAAGAGCGCAAGTTAGTTCAATGGATGAAATCGCAAACGGCGCTTGAAAAGAAGACGTCCGGATGCGAATCAAAAAGTTTGGTTTAGGTCGCAGACAGCAGGTACGGAAGTTTAAACGGAAGAGGGCCTGCCGAGACTCGTAGAATCAAAAATAGTTACTGAATTATTAAGGTAATCATTTTTCTGAAAACGGGATCGGCATCGGTCGGATAACCCGTTTTTCAACTCTGTATGTGGCTTCACTCTCCGGCCTCAAACAAAAATAATTGTGAAAGGAGGCTGATATATTGGATCGGACAACAAAACAACAAATTGTATCCGAGCTTCAAGAGAAGCTCAAACAAGCCAACTTGGGCGTTCTGGCCAATTTCAACGCGATGAACGTTGAAAAAATGGAAGCATTGAGAAACCTATTGCGCAAGAACGATGCCGAGTTGAAAGTCGTCAAAAACACCCTTCTGGGTATTGCGTCAAAAGAGACCGACTTTAACGTGCTGGCGGATTATTTTAAATATCCGGTCGCCGTTGTCTTAAGTTATAAAGACCCTGTGGCGCCGACCAAGGCTTTGGTTGAGTTTGCCAAGAAAAACCCGGAACTGGAAATCAAAGCCGGTGTGCTCGACGGAAAGTTGCTGTCGAAAGCGGATGTCACGGCACTGGCTGAATTACCCAGTCGAGAAGTTCTGCTGGGCAGGCTGGTTTCCGTTATGGCTGCGGTTCCGACCTCGCTGGTCAGGGTTTTGAGCGGCGTTCCGAGAAGCTTTGTGCAAGTGCTCAATGGTTATCGTGATAAAAAAGAAACTTTAAACTAAAAAATACACACTAAAGAGGAAAAGAAAAATGTCGAATTCAATAACAAAAGAAGATGTCGTAGCATTTATTGAAAATATGACCGTGCTGGAGCTCTCCGTTCTGGTGAAGGAGCTTGAAGAAAAATTCGGTGTCTCCGCTGCCGCGCCCATGATGGCCGCTGTTGCGATGCCCGGTGCATCAGCTGCCGCTGCTGTTGAAGAGCAGACGGAGTTCAATGCAGTTCTGACCGGTTTTGGCGCTGAGAAGATTCAGGTGATTAAAGTCGTGCGCGCCATCACGGGATTGGGGCTGAAAGAAGCCAAGGATTTGGTGGAAGGTGTGCCCAAGGCCATTAAAGAAGCTGTCTCCAAAGGCGAAGCTGCCGATATCAAAAAGAAAATTGAAGAAGTGGGCGGAACCGTCGAGATTAAATAATCAAATCTCTCACTTTTTATTTTATTGTTTAAGGATGCTATGGGTGACTTTAGAAAAAATTTCGGCCGTGTAAAGCAAATACAGGAAATACCCAATCTCATTGAGATCCAGACACGATCTTATGAAAAATTCCTGCAAGCCGAGGTGCCGCTGGCAAAGCGACGCAATATCGGCTTGCAGGGCGCTTTCAAAAGCGTCTTTCCGATTTCGGATTTCAGTGGAAAATGCTCTCTGGAATTTGTCGGTTACAAGATTGGCGATGTCCGGTATGATGTGAAGGAGTGCATCCAGAAGGGCATGACCTATGCCGCTCCTTTGAAAATTGTGGTCAGGCTGGTGGTGTTTGAAACCGACCGGCTGGCCGACGGCAAGATCAATCGTGAAGCCGCTGAGACCAAGCCGATTCGTGACATCAAAGAGCAGGAAATTTACTTTGGTGAAATACCGCTCATGACCGAAAACGGTACGTTTATCGTCAACGGCTCCGAGCGCGTGATCGTCAGCCAATTACACCGGTCTCCCGGTATCTTTTTCGATCATGATAAAGGGAAGACCGTCGCTTCCGGCAAGTTGATTTATTCGGCCCGCGTGATCCCCATTCGCGGATCTTGGCTGGATCTGGAATTCGATTCTAAGGATCTGTTATATGTCCGGATCGACCGCCGTCGGAAAATGCCCGTTACAATTTTGTTGAAAGCCATGGGCAATTCGACGGAATTTATCTTGAACTATTTTTACAATATTGAAAAAATTACGCTTGAGGGCGAAAGAATCTATTTTGCCGTCGATGAATCGCTGTTCGGTCAGAAATCACCAGAGGATATTAAAGATCCCAAGACAGATGAAATCCTCATTAAAAAAGCACGCAAGATCACGAAGCCGCTTCTGAAAAGGGTGATCGACGCAGGTGTTAAGCGTGTCGCTATTAAAGAAGCGGATTTGACTGGAAAAATTCTTTCGTCGGATGTTCATGATCCCCAGACTGGCGAAATTCTGTTTCACTGCAATGAAGAGCTGCCGCTAAACGGACTCGAGATTGCCCAGGAAAAAGGGGTAAAGGAACTCAAGTTCATCCATATTGATGAAGACATCGATAATGCGTCTATTCGCGATACGCTTTTGATGGATCGCATTGAAACGTTGGAAGATGCCATTATGGAAATTTACCGCCGCTTGCGTCCCAGCAATCCTCCCACACCGGAGACTGCGGCGAAGTTTTTCAACAGTCTCTTCTTTGAACCGGAAACTTATGATCTGTCGGATGTCGGACGGGCCAAGATGAATTACAAGCTACGCTTGAATGTCTCAACGGATTTAACTGTACTGCGTAATGAAGATATCCTCGCGTCCGTCAAGTATCTCATTGATCTGAAAAACGGCGTAGGCGATTGTAGTGTGGACGATATTGATCATCTGGGTAACCGGCGCGTTCGTTCCGTAGGCGAGCTCATTGAAAATCAGTATCGCATCGGTCTGGTGCGTATGGAGCGGGCGATCAAGGAAAAAATGAGTCTTCAGGACATCGAAACCATGATGCCGCACGATCTCATCAACGCCAAACCGGTATCGGCGGTCGTTAATGAATTTTTTGGATCGAGCCAGCTCTCTCAGTTTATGGATCAGACCAATCCGCTCTCCGAAATTACCCATAAGCGCAGATTATCGGCGCTCGGTCCCGGCGGTTTAACGCGCGAGCGAGCTGGTTTCGAAGTTCGCGACGTTCATTCAACGCATTACGGTCGTATCTGTCCGGTCGAAACACCGGAAGGTCCGAATATCGGGTTGATCGTGTCCCTCAGTACTTACGCGCGCGTTAACGAATTCGGTTTCATAGAAACACCCTATCGCGTGGTCGAAAATGGCAAGGTGCTGGAAGATGTGAAATTTATGACGGCCATTGAAGAGGAAAACCTGTTCATTGCTCCCGCCGACCGGCCGCTTGACAAAAAAGGAAAATTTGAAGAAGAGCTTATTTCGGTTAGAAAAGGCAATGATTGTATTTCGGTCATGCCGGAAGACATCAAAATGATGGATGTTGCCCCCAATCAACTGGTTTCCGTCGCTGCTGCGCTGATTCCGTTTCTGGAACATGACGACGCCAACCGTGCGCTCATGGGCTCCAACATGCAGCGCCAGGCTGTGCCGCTGATGTGTCCGGAAGTGCCGGTCGTCGGTACAGGCATGGAAGCCATCGTGGCTCGTGATTCCGGTGCCGTTGTGGTGGCTAAGCGCGCCGGGGTTGTGGAAAGCATTGATGCATCACGCATCGTGATTCGTGCCGAAAAACCGGAAGAAGACGGCATTGATACCGGCGTGGATATTTATACGCTGTCCAAATATCAGCGCTCCAATCAGGATACCTGTTTCAACCAAAAGCCTATTGTGGATGTCGGAGATCGTGTCCAAAGGAGAAATATTCTGGCTGACGGTCCTGCTACGGACAACGGCGAATTGGCGTTGGGCCGCAACGTAATGGTTGCCTTCATGTCCTGGGGTGGTTACAATTACGAAGACTCGATTCTGGTCAGCGAGAGAATCGTTAAAGAAGATATTTATACCTCCATCCATATTGAAGAGTTTGAAACCATGGCCCGCGACACCAAGCTGGGCAAGGAAGAAATTACACGGGACATTCCCAACGTCGGAGAGGAAGCGCTTAGAAACCTCGACGAAAGCGGAATTATCCGCATCGGCGTATCCGTAAAACCGGGTGATATTCTGGTCGGCAAGATTACGCCCAAAGGCGAGACCCAGTTGTCCGCAGAGGAAAAATTGCTGCGAGCCATTTTCGGGGAGAAAGCCAGCGATGTGCGCGATACGTCTCTGCGCGTGCCGCCGGGTGTGGAAGGCACCGTTATCGATGCCAAGATTTTCACGCGGAAAGGCGCCGACAAGGATTTACGATCTCAATCTATCGAAGAAGACGCCATCGAAAGATTGACCAAAGACCGAGATGACGAAATACGCATTCTGGCGGAGTCCCTCAAGAAAGATATCGCGAAACTCGTGATCGGAAAAACGTCGGCCGGCAAGATTGTCGACGTGAAAAAGAAAACACTTGTGAAAAAAGGCGACAAGATCACCAAGGAAGTCTGGCTGGATATTCCTTTCTCTTACTGGAGGGAAATCACGATTGCCGAAAATGACGGCTCAGAGGAAAAGCTGACCAACCTGATTTCCGCCATGGAAAGAAAGATTGATTTCGTCAAAGCCCATTTCGAAGAAAAGCTTGATAAAATCAAAGCAAGCGACGAATTGCCGCCGGGTGTCATTAAGATGGTTAAAGTCTATATTGCCATCAAGAGAAAACTTTCCGTGGGCGATAAAATGGCCGGACGTCACGGTAATAAAGGTGTTCTATCCAGAATTCTTCCGGAAGAAGATATGCCTTGCTTTGCGGATGGCTCAACCGTTGATATTATCCTGAATCCGCTGGGCGTTCCATCCCGTATGAACGTCGGCCAGATTCTGGAGACGCATTTAGGGTGGGCGGCAAAGTCCATCGGCGAAGGACTCAATGAACTACTGGAGAAGAATCATAATCTTAACCAGATCAAAAGTGAATTGAAAAAAGCATATTCAAGCCCTGAATTTGACGGATTTATCGAAAATGCCTCGGCGGAAGACATCAAGCGCTTTGTCACTCGTCTGAAGAAAGGCATGTTGGTGGCGAGCCCCGTGTTTGACGGCTGTCCCGAATCTCAGATTCACGGCTTGCTGGAAACGGCAGGCCTGCCTGAACACGGCCAGTCTATATTGTTTGATGGACGAACCGGCGAACCGTTTGATCAGGAAGTAACAGTCGGCATTATTTACATGTTGAAACTGCACCATTTGGTTGACAATAAAATTCACGCCCGCTCCATTGGGCCTTATTCACTTGTTACGCAGCAGCCGCTGGGCGGCAAGGCGCAATTTGGCGGTCAGAGACTGGGCGAAATGGAAGTCTGGGCCATGGAAGCCTATGGCGCCTCGTACACGTTGCAGGAATTTTTAACAGTTAAATCCGACGACGTTGCCGGCCGGACGAGGATTTATGAATCCATCGTCAAAGGTGAGCATACATTTGAGCCGGGGCTTCCGGAATCCTTTAACGTATTGGTAAAGGAGCTCCAGAGTCTTGGGTTAGATGTGGAATTGGTTGAGGAAGACTAAACTTCCAAATTTCACAAAAGCTTTTAAAAGTAGGAGAATAATCTGTGGAAGACGTTTTCAGTTATTTTGAAAAACCAAAAAATCCGATCAGATTCAACGCAATTAAGATTTCTATCGCTTCGCCGGAAAAGATTCTTTCCTGGTCCAACGGTGAAGTCAAAAAGCCTGAAACGATCAATTATCGGACATTCAAGCCGGAGCGAGACGGGTTGTTCTGCGCGAAGATATTCGGACCGGTCAAGGATTACGAGTGTCTTTGCGGGCGTTATAAACGGATGAAGCACCGCGGTGTCGTCTGCGAAAAGTGCGGCGTCGAAGTGATTCAGTCTAAAGTGCGCCGTGAAAGAATGGGGCATATTACTCTGGCGACGCCTGTCGCCCACATCTGGTTTTTAAAGAGTCTGCCGAGTCGAATCGGCAATGCGATGGATCTGACTCTCAAAGAACTGGAGAAAGTGCTTTATTTCGAATCCTGGATCGTGCTGGATCCGAAAGACACGCCGCTTAAAAAGAAAGAACTCCTCACGGACGAAGAATATATCGAAGCAAGGGAACAATACGGAGAAACCGGGTTTGTTGCGGGAATCGGTGCGGAAGCTGTAAGGCAATTACTCGAAGAAATGGATCTAGAAAAACTCTATGAAGAGTTGCGCGCTGAAGTGGTTACCTCGATTTCCGACACAAAGAAGAAGAAAATCGTAAAAAGGCTCAAAGTTGTTGAAGCATTACGAAAATCCGGCAATAAGCCGGAATGGATGGTATTGACGGTATTACCCGTGATTCCGCCGGATTTGCGCCCTCTGGTTCCGCTCGACGGCGGGAGATTTGCCACATCCGATCTTAATGATTTATATCGTCGGGTTATTAACAGAAATAACCGACTCAAAAGACTCCAGGAACTCAACGCTCCGGAAATTATCATTCGCAATGAAAAACGCATGCTACAAGAAGCGGTGGACGTCCTTTTTGACAATGGTCGCCGTGGCCGCGCCATTACCGGAACCAACAAGCGCCCCTTGCGCTCCTTATCGGATATGCTCAAAGGAAAGCAGGGCCGTTTCCGTCAGAATCTGCTTGGAAAACGCGTGGACTATTCGGGACGTTCGGTTATCACCGTCGGTCCCGATTTAAGGCTGCATCAGTGCGGCCTGCCCAAAAAGATGGCGCTGGAACTCTTTAAACCCTTTGTTTATAACCGCCTATTGGAAAAAGGTTATGTGACGACCGTAAAGAGCGCCAAGAAAATGGTGGAACGCGAAACGGCAGAAGTCTGGGATGCTGTAGATGAGGTTGTGCGCGAATATCCCGTGATTCTTAACCGTGCACCGACGCTGCATCGTCTGGGCATGCAGGCTTTTGAGCCGGTGCTGATCGAAGGAAAGGCCATACGTCTGCATCCATTGGTTTGTACGGCGTTCAATGCGGACTTTGACGGCGATCAGATGGCCGTGCATGTGCCGCTGTCTATTGAAGCGCAAACGGAAGCACGTGTGCTCATGATGTCTACGAACAACATTTTGTCTCCGGCCAACGGCAAGCCAATCATTATTCCCAGCCAGGATATCGTTTTGGGAATTTATTATATGACCCGCGCCAAGAAAGATGTGAAGGGAGAAGGCATGATTTTCTCCGGTCCGGAGGAGGTGCGCTCGGCGGTTGATGCTGAAGCCATTGATTTGCATGCCCGGATCAAGGTTCGTATTCATGACGAATTGAAGGAAACAACAGTAGGACGGGTGATCCTTTTTGAAATCATTCCCGAAGAAATTAGTTTTGATGCCGTCAATAAGTTGATGAACAAGAAAGAGCTTGCCAATCTGATTGACCATTGTTACCGCCTCTGTGGTGATAAGACAACGGTTTTACTAGCCGACCGGCTCAAAGATTTAGGTTTTAAATATGCTACGATTTCCGGATTGTCATTTGCCGTGGGCAATATGATCATTCCCGAAAACAAGAAAACCATCGTTTTGCAGGCCGACAAGGATGTATTGAAAATTCAGAAACAATATATGGACGGTTTGATTACCGACGGTGAACGCTACAACAAAGTCATCGATATCTGGGCGCAGGCTACTGAAAAAATTGCCTCGGAAATGTTAACGGGTATCAGCACCGAAGAAGTGATGGGACCCGAAGGCAAGAAACGCCGCATTGAGAGTTTCAACCCGATTTACATGATGGCTGATTCCGGCGCCCGAGGTTCAGGGCAGCAGCTCAGACAATTGGCTGGTATGCGCGGTTTGATGGCCAAACCCTCCGGTGAAATTATTGAAACCCCGATCACCGCGAATTTTCGTGAAGGATTGACGGTTCTCCAGTACTTTATCTCCACGCATGGTGCTCGTAAAGGTTTGGCGGATACCGCTTTAAAAACAGCCAATTCCGGATACCTGACCAGAAGATTGGTAGATGTTGCGCAAGACTGTATTATCACTGAACAGGATTGTGAAACCATTGACGGGATTTATGTGTCAGCGCTGATGGAAGGCGGTGAAATAATTGAGACCGCCGGAGAGCGTGTTTTGGGGCGAGTCGCACTCAGAGAGATCAAGGATCCCTTCACCGATGAAGTGATCGTGAAAACGAATGAAGCAATCGACGAGGCGTTGGCGGAAAAGATCGACCGGGCCGGCGTCGAACGGGTCAATATCCGTTCGGTATTGACCTGCCGCGCCAAGCATGGCGTTTGCGCCATGTGTTACGGTCGCGATCTGGCCCATGGCCACATTGTGAACATTGGAGAGGCGGTCGGCATTGTTGCTGCGCAATCCATCGGTGAGCCGGGAACGCAGTTAACCATGAGAACGTTCCATATCGGCGGTACGGCAAAATTCGACGAGCATTCCACACTTGAAGCGCGTCATGATGGAATTATTAAATTTGTAAATTTGACTACGGTCAAAACCCGCGAGAATGATTATGTCGTGATGAATCGTCATGGCGAAGTCCATGTTCTGGATGAACAAGACCGTAGTCGTGGTAAATATACCGTACCTTACGGCGCCCATTTGAAAGTGAACGATGAAAGCAAGGTGAAGCGTGGTCAGCTCATTGCCGAGTGGGATCCTTTTTCCATTCCGATTTTGGCGGAAATGGACGGGATCATCAAATACGGTGATATCACTGAAGGTAAAACGATGCAGGAGCAGGTGGATGAAGTCACCGGCCTGTCACGTAAGGTCATTATCGAATTTAAAGGCGGCGATTTAAGACCGCGTGTGTCCATCAAGGACAGCAAGGGGAAAACGGCCAAATTATCCTCGACGAACGCCGCCGCCAGATATTTTCTGTCGGTTGGTGTCAATATTGTTGCTTCCGAAGGCGAAGAAGTCCGGGCCGGTGATATTGTGGCAAAAATTCCGCGTGAAACAACAAAAACAAAGGACATTACGGGTGGTCTGCCGAGAATCGCCGAGTTGTTTGAAGCGCGTAAACCCAAAGATTTTGCCGTCATTAGCGAAATTGACGGCGTAGTCACTTTTGGCAAGGATTCCAAGGGGAAACGAAAAATAGTCGTTACACCGGAAATAGGTGACGAAAAGGAGTATTTGATTGCCAAAGGAAAGCATATCAGTGTTCAAGAGGGAGATCGGGTGACCCCCGGCGACGCCCTGATGGACGGTGTTAACAATCCGCACGATATACTGGCGATTAAAGGTGAAAAAGAACTAGCCAGGTACCTGGTTGATGAAGTTCAGGAAGTTTATCGTTTGCAGGGCGTTAAAATAAATG
>CAZJMX010000067.1:0-9056 GCA_964547345.1 uncultured Smithella sp.
ATCCGCTTTCCTTTTCGATCAGGCGTATCGTGTGGCGCTGCTGGGACATCGGACGTTGGCCAAGGACTTCGCCTGTGATCACAAAAGATGCGTCCATCTCCGGCATCATCTCTTTCACTTTGCGCAGCATATAAATGCGGCAATCGATGCAGGCGTTGATGGCGCTGCCGTGGCCGTGCGGCGGATTTTCCACCATTTTGATATAATCCATTCCCTTGTGGATGACGGAAATGGGAACTCCAAATTCTTCGGCGACTTTGCGCGCGTGCATTTTGCAGCCCGCCGTTTTGGGAGAACAATTGCAAAAGACGCTTGTAAAATGAACGGCCGTAACGTCGATACCCTGGTCGATCATTAACTTGACAGCCAGCGTGCTGTCCAGACCACCGGACAGAAGGGCCATAGCCTTTTTATTGAGACTCATATTCGTGTATTCCTCTAAATCCTCTTACTACCTAAGCCGCAGTCCAGTCCGTCACGTGAAATCCGGCCTTGGCAATCATGTCCATATCTTCCTCGTATCCTTGGCCGGGTGTGGTCAGATACCCCTTCGTAAAGATGGAGTTTGCCACATAAAGAGCTAAGACCTGCATAGAACCCAGACAGGCTTCCCTTCCGCCAGCCACGCGAATTTCTTTATTCGGATGAACAAAACGAAACATTGCGAGCGTTCGCAAACAAGCAGCAGGTGTTAGTCTAGTCAAGTGTTCAAGAGCGGTTCCCGGACGAGGATCGAGGAAATTAAGCGGAATGGAATCCGCCTCAACTTCACGCAGGGCAAAGGCCATCTCCACACGATCTTCCAAAGATTCACCCATGCCGATCAGGCCGCCGCTGCACAGCTCCATTCCGGCGGCCTTGACGATTTCGGCGGTTCTCTTACGGTCGGCAAAACTGTGCGTCGTGCAAATGGAAGGATAAAATCTTTCCGAAGATTCCAGATTGTGGTTGAAGCGGTCGACACCGGCTTTTTTCAGTTTCAGCGACTGCCCGACAGTTAATAGACCCAGTGACGCGCAAATTTGAATCGGCACTTCTTTTTTAATCTGACGCGCCGCCTCGCAGATAATATCGAGCTCTTCGGGTTCGGGCGCCCTGCCGCTCGTTACGATGCAGTATCGCATCGCCTTCATGCGATGGGCGTCGTGAGCACCTTCAACAAGCTCTTCCACCTTTTGCAGCGTATAACAAGGCGACACGGTCTTCGCGCCGCCGGCCTGACTGCAAAAAGCACAATCCTCGCTACACAAGCCGCTCTTCGCATTCTTAATGACATGAATAGTGACATTGCGTCCAAAATAATGCCGACGAATAAGGAAGGCTGCATGAAGAACATCCAACAGATCATCATCCGAAGACATCAGGAGCTCAAGCGCCTCATCCCTCGATAACATAATTCCTTGCAGAGTTCTTTGCGCACATTCGGTCCAAAACATTTATCTTTTGCTCCTGCGAATCAATTTTATTTGGATATTTTTCCCATGGGAAAAAGTCAGGATGAGACAATGAGGTCATCTTGCCGCCGCTTTTGAACAGTATCTCTTTTGCGACATGAGGTTGTAGTTGAGTATTGCACACCTGAACCAACGCTGCCTTAATTACTATTCTGTTGATAGTGATTAAACGTCGCATCAAATTTTGTCAAGAAATTTTTGTAAACAGGATCGGCTGATGCTTTGTTGCATGATTAAATGGGATATCGCTGCATCTTCTTTGAAACCTGAAACCCGGTGGAATTTGGCATCGGCAGCATTATCCATCTTTTCAACTGGTTTTACGATGCACTTGAAAAGTCACTTTGAAAAGAATATTACTTCTTCATCGTTACCGGAGGAACTTCACCATCATTTTCCGGCCAAATGATGGACGTTACAATCGATACGACCAGAATGGATGCAATCACCATCAGGGAGGCTGCAACCGGCACATGGAAAAAATCTTCAATGAGCATTTTTACGCCGACAAAGCTCAGGATCGCCGCCAGACCGTAATGTAGCAGGTGGAATAATTTCATCAAGCCGGAAATCGCAAAAAAGAGCGAACGCAGGCCTAAAATCGCAAAAACATTGGATGTATAAACGATAAACGGATCTTTGGAAATGGCCAGCACGGCGGGGATAGAATCAATCGCAAACAGAATATCCGTTGTTTCCAGCGCCAGAAGGACAGCCAGCATCGGTGTGGCAAATCGCACCCCGCGCTTGACAATAAAAAATTTGGCGCCGGAAAATTTTTTGGTCACGGGGACGAAGAAACGCAAAAGTTTTATCGCGATATTCCGGTCGGGATGGACTTCCGTTTGTTTATTCATTGCCATTTTAATGCCGGTGAAAACCAGGAAAGCCCCGAAAATATACATGACCCAACTAAAGGTATTGATGAGCGCAACGCCCGCAAAGATAAAGATCGCGCGTGTCACAAGCGCCATCAAGATTCCCCAGAACAAGGCCTTGTGTTCATATTCATGCGGCACTTTGAAAAAGCGGAAGATCAGCATGAATACAAAAAGATTGTCAATGCTCAAAGAGTATTCAATGAGATAACCGGCAAAAAACTCCATCGCCTTGGATTGACCGTAAAAATAGTACACACCGACGCCGAACAGCAAGGCGAGCGTCACCCAGAAGGAGGTCCACAGCAGGGCCTCCTTCATTTTAATGACATGAGACTTCCGATTGAAAACACCCAGATCAAGGGCCAGCATGGCCAAAACAAAAACCGCAAAGAATATCCACCACCACATCATATGCAAAGTTTCCTTTTCAGGGTTTAATCTTTTTTGCTACGTCACCCAAACCAATCAACGGGATGGCTCCACCGCCCGTCACCTGGGGAAGGATTCCGTTCCATTTTTCGATCGCTTTCATATTGGCTTCAATTTTTCGCAGTTCAATCAAGTCCGGCGAGATGTTTGCTCTCTGTAATCGGAGCGACTCTGCTTCCGCCCGCGCTGTCGTGATCTTTTGTTCCGCTTCGATCTTTATCCTGTCGAGATCCCTTTTTGCTTTTAGGGCCAACTGTTCCGCCGTCTGTTTGGATTCGATGGCCTCGGTAAAAATCTTCGAGAAACTGAAGGTCACAATGGAAAAGGCGTCAACGGCAATGTTGTTAACGAGAAGTCTTTCCATCAGAGCCACCCTCATCGCCTCGCTGACTGCCGGCCTCTTGGTGATCAGCTCCTCTGCCGAGTACTTGGCGGTTACGGCCTTGACGACTTCCAGAATCGCAGGGTCAATAATGCGTTCCTTGAACTGGATACCGATGTTCTGGTAGACAACATTCGCTTTATCGGGAACGACGTGATAATTCAAGGCCACCCGGGACGTCACATCCTGCAGATCTGCAGAGGCTGCCGCTGCATCCGTCTCGGCCTTCTGAACCTTCACATCCATCAAGACCACCTCCTGCATCACCGGTATCCGCAGATGCAGACCTTCATCCAGAACTTGCTTTTGCACAGCGCCGAAATTAAGAACGATACCCCTTTGCCCCGCGCCGACCTGCACCCATGGCCTGAAGAAAACGGAGATCAAAATGATAGCGCCCACAATCACTATCACTTTTGCCGGGACTTTTTTCACCATGGACTGGATCGCCTCTTTTGCCTTATCTGCATCATTTTCCTGCATTCGCACTACCTCCTCTTGCCAACTATGGGCATGTTTACAATGTTATGGTCCGTGTAAATCAGCTCCGTGAAAAAACGCTGAAGAGCTTGTCAAGACCGCCCTTATCCATCTGTCCCACCATCTCCATTTCGCCGGCATCAAGCCAGATGCCTTCGCATTCAGAGCACTTATCCACCTTGATATTTTTATAGTCGATTTCCACAAGGTTCATACCGCATTTGGGGCATTTCATATAATGCAGTTCTTTTTCTTTTGCCCGCTGATCGGCGGCAAGGTTTTTCTGGCTGTCCTCTTGACTCTTTCTCAGCCGTGCATATTCCTTGCGGGCAAAAAATTCTTCTTCCGTTTCACTGGGTTTAACCGACATTTTTCATTTCCTCCTTTAATTGAGTTAAGTTTTTTATTTTATGCCCGATAGCCGCACATAAACCTGAAACAGGATTCACACGAGCGGATCGTCGTCACAAAACTTATACGATTGTTGGATTAAGATTTAACCGGGGGAGCCTTATTAGGCCAACGATAAGCTGACCGAGAAGAGATGGTGGTTGTGTTTTCAGCGACAACCGTTGTTAATAAAGGGGAGACTACCCCGCCGACTGAGACGACTGTTACCGCCGTAGCGGAATCGCTCTTGCTTTTACTCAGCGTTCCTGCGGCAGCGACCTTTGCTTTGCAGATAGAACGCGCAGTCAGCAAAAACGTGTTGTCATAGTGATGGAAAGCAGTGGCAACGCCGGCCAGGAAAAAAAAGGCCAGTGATAGTAAAACGATGCTTTTGATCAGTGAGCGATGCATAGAACCATTGTTTCCATGTAGTACTGCAAGTTTTGTCACCTCGTATCATCTATCTCGAAGGACTGTCAAGGGGTATCCTCTTTGCGCCGGGATATTCACGCACCCGGCCATTTACGTTTCTTCTTCAACTTTTCTCTTTTCAACCCAACTGTAACCGGCATCCTCTTTATAATAAATACCATTCAGGACGGCTTATTGCGCATTAATCAAACTTGTCTTCCGTTGAGAAGGCGCAAAGCATTCATGATAACCAGCAGAGAAGCCCCCATATCCGCTCCAATCGCCATCCACAATGTCGCGATGTTGGTCAGGGCTAGGCCCATAAATAGCGCTTTGATGCCCAAAGCAAAACCGATGTTCTGGCGTATAACATTCAACGTGCGGCGTCCATGGTTAATCAGCCAGGGCAGTCGGGACAGATCGTCGGACATCAGTGCTATGTCTGCCGTCTCCATTGCTGCATCCGTTCCTGCGGCACCCATAGCGATACCAATGTTAGCCGCAGCCAGAGCAGGGGCGTCGTTAATCCCGTCTCCTACCATTGCCACGTAACCATAACGGCGCTTCGCTTCTTCAATAGCGGTCAGCTTGTCTTCCGGGAGCAGCTCCGCATGAAATTCATCCGCCCCGATCTTCTCGCTGATCGCCCGCGCCGTACCCTGATTGTCACCAGTGAGAATGATAACTTTTTCCACACCGGCATTCTTCAGATCGGTGACAATGGACAGGGCACTGTCCCGCACGCTGTCGGCCACGCTAATGAAGCCACAGACATGATCATCATTCCCCACAATAACCACCGAATGTCCGGCATCTTCAAGAGCATCGATTTTTCGATGCAGGTCATCGCCCTCCATCTGTTTTTCGTGAAGCATCCGGTGCGAGCCCAGCCAGAAAGTCCGGCCATTAATGGTACCTTCAGCACCTCGTCCCCTAAACTCGTGGTAATTTTCCGCCGGGGTAATAGTTCGCAGTTGTTCGGTTTTACGGACGATAGCCCTTGCCAGAGGGTGGTTACTGTGTAATTCCAGAGACGCCGCCCTATCCAACAGTTCTTCTTCCGTGTGTCCGTTCAACGGAATGATTCTCTGTACCTCAGGGTTACCATGCGTGATGGTGCCTGTCTTATCGAGGGCAATAACCTTGAGTCTCCCTGCTTCTTCAAGAAACGCACCGCCTTTGATGAGAACTCCAGCACGGGCCGCAGCAGCGAGCGCCGCGACAATACTCACCGGCGTCGAGATAACCAACGCACAGGGACAGGCGATCACCAGAATCACCAGGGACTCGTAAAACCAGCGAGACCAGCCTCCTCCTGTGATAAGGGGTGGAATGATAGCAATGGCGAATGCCAGAAGAATCATGGCGGGGGTATAATAACGGGCGAACTTTTCCACCCATTGTTCTGAAGGTGCTTGCCGCGATTGAGCCTCTTCTACCATTCGGATAATGCGGGCAATAGTAGTATCCGACGCAGGTTTTGTAACACGAAATTCAAGCGCGCCATCTTCATTAATTGTTCCGGCAAAGACTTCGTCGCCTTCATGTTTTTCCACGGCAACGGATTCGCCCGTGATGGGCGCTTGATTGATGGAAGCGCTTCCTTTCGTGATTTGGCCGTCAAGGGGAATGCGCTCCCCTGGCCTGACCAGAACGGTTACCCCAAGCGGTACGTCTTCAATTGGTTTTTCCATGATATCGCCGTCATGGGGACAGATGTAACGTGCCGTCGGAGGTGTGAGCTTGAAAAGTGCTTTGATGGCATTTCGGGCACGGCCAACACTCCAAGCCTCAAGGACAAGCGATAAAGAGAAAAGGAAGGAGACCGTTGCCGCTTCAAACCACTCGCCGATGCCTATCGCGCCTAACACGGCGATGGTCATCAGCAGGTTCATGTCCGGGCTCACGCGCCTAAGTGCACTTACAGCCTTCGGAAAGACGTACCATCCTCCGGCAATCACTCCGACGAGATAGAATCCGATGGACAACACAGGAAGAACATGGAATTTGCCTTGTCCACCTTCGCTGAAAGCGTCGAGGAGGCTCCCGTGTAAAAACCAGTGAGAAAAAAAGCCTGCTGCGACTGCAAGACCGCTTATCGCACACAGAACGGCACGACCGCGCCTTGTCCAGAATTTTTCAGCGCCGACAGGAGAAACCCCATACATGGCCTTTTCAGCAGGTCGTGCGCTCATACCGATCCTCTCTACCGCCGAGATGACAGCCTTGCTATCCACGGTGCCTTCTACAACCGCTACGTTCATCGTGCCACTGAGAAGGTTGAATTTTACATCGCTGATTCCCGGTAAGGCGGCAACCACTTTTCTTAAAGCGTTGGTCTCTTCCGCGCAATCCATGCCTGTTACCTTGAAAATGGTTTCGCTCATGTCCTTGCTCCTTTCATCACCAAATACGTGCCTTCATTTATTATTATACATGTGCACATGTTCATATGTTTGTTTAAATAAATTACTCTTCTACGTGCTGCAAACCTGCCATAAGGATTGAACTGATGTGATCATCGTCCAGACTGTAATAAGCGATCCTACCGTCCTTTCGATATTTGACGAGGTTCATATTTCTTAAGACCCTTAGCTGATGGGAAATGGCTGACTGGGAGGTGCCGATCAGGGCGCTCAGGTCGCATACGCAAAGCTCTTCTTGCAAGAGGGCGGATATTATTTTCGTTCTTGTCGGATCTCCCAGCACCTTGAAGACCGCCGCCAGTTTGAAAAGTGTTGCATCCGATTTCATGGCTTTTCTGGCAGCGGCTACTTTCCGCTCATTGATACACAAGACCTCGCATGCTGCATCTTTCTTTGCTCTTTTCATTTCAGCGCCTCCATACATGAATGTATGTTCATATATAGAGGCGCTGATCCCTGTTGTCAAGAACTAAATACTTGTCATATCAATTTCCAGGACGCCGCTCATCAGTCTAACTGTCTTTAACCTCTCTTTTCAGTCACAGGCACTCTTCCTGCAGATAGGCATTAAACTCCTTTATTCCCAGCAGAAATGTATGAATCCGGGTCGGTCTGGTTTTGTATTTGTAAACGGGCGTAAATTCCAGCCTGTAGGTTTTTCCTTCCTGGAGCATGATCTCTACCTCCCGGTAATAGTCCTCGTTGGAAAGCCCAAGGAAAACTTGGTGTGTTTCCGCTCGCAGTTGTATCCTTTTCTCCAGGTCATATTTAATGCCTTCTCCCGCCTCGGGGTCGTGGCTTGTCTTCCCCTCTTTATCATAGCGCGGCAGGCTTTCTTTTTGCCCATCGACTTTCCATGTCGCTGCCTGTCCGTCGATATTAATTACAAACGGATAGTCAGGTTTCCCGCATATCGAATCCTTTGACTCCAGTATGTAGTATCCTTCAAGATGCGTCTTGAGGGTCGCTTTAACCGTCAAAACGGCAAAGCCCTGCGCAGGCGTCTCGCTATTTTTGATCTCTGTAAAAACACCGACGTGTTCGCTTTGCGTTTTTTGTTTAATCGTCTTTGCCGTAGCGCCACAGCCTATCAGAATAATGCTCATTACACTTATAAACACGCCTGTTATTACTTTTTTCATACTCTCTCCTTTTGCGATACGGCTTCATCGCCCCGTTCTTTTGTCTTAATTCTAACGGTATCTTTTGCAGGATGCGATAGATACAATCATTATCCTGGCCGCAGACCGTACTGATGATCTTGATGATCACACCCCACAGGTGTTCCCCACTATTTTTTGGTTTCCAATTGCGATTTTAACTTTGTCAAACCGCCCCATATCTCATCCGCCCCAACATATTTTTTTTCATCGGTGAGCGAATATCGAATGACACAGGTTGGCGTCTGATCGATTTTACTCTGTTTAATGATCTGACTCAGCATGAAGAAGACCGGTTTCTCATCGAACACTTTCCAGACAATATTTTGTTCCTTCAGATGGTCCAGCAGAGCCTCACGGGTTTCGATACGTTTTTCCTGAGCCGCCCGAAAAAGTGCTTTGCGAATACGGAATATTTTTTCATCATTCGCTCCCGCATTGACAGCGTAAAGATAGTGTTGTGCATAGATCGGCGTAGTTCGATGAAATGGCACATCGACAAAGGTGATCTTCACCCTTCCCGTCGCCAGCAGTTCTTTCATGAGTGGTTCGGCCTTCGTATCGATTTGCTTGCAGGGTGGGCAGAAGTAGTCGGAAAATAAAACTACTTCGTAAGAACCGCTTCCCAGCGAGGGAACACGCCGAACGATATCCTGTCCATAGGCAGGTGTAACGAAACCGGTAAATGTTAATGAAATTGCTAAATAACCGACTACACTGAGAACAAGCAACGGCAACTTTTTAATCTTAGGCATTGGAATATTCACCTCCCCGAGAAAATAGAACCACATCCGGCGGCGGTTTTGGCGCCATGCGGAAGGAACTTCATGATTGACAATAAATGATGCCATCACGATCACTGAAAACGCCATGCACCAATCATAAAAACGTTGCGCCAGGCTTCAAATCGTTTCTTGTAGATGGCACTTAGAGCTCATGCATAAATAGAACATCACATTCAGCGTACTTACTCATTTTTTAACTCTTCATTACTCAAAGCCTCAAATTAGTTCGCGCTCTAGCTTTCTCCCATTTTCCGACAC
>CAZJMX010000068.1:0-8936 GCA_964547345.1 uncultured Smithella sp.
GCTCTTTTCCGATCTATAGGGAGATTTTGTGCTTGACAACCGAAGGCCATATAGAGGTTGGGGTTTTATCTGCATTTGCCCTTACGACTGAGAAACGTTTGTCTTTCAATGCTCCGCTCTCCAAGTTACGATGCAGAAACTTAGCAGCTCGCGACTACCACCACAGTACCAACCAGAAATGATATTGAAACCCGGCACGCGCCAGTGCCACAACATTTTCAAGAAGCCCGCAATTCAATATGCATTTATCTATTTATTTCCTGACCCCAACGACGAAGTGAGCCGGAGCGCAGCGATCGGCTCTACTGATTTGATAATAGTTATGGCCTTTGTGCCGGCACAACCAGTTGTCAGAATTAACCAGTAGAATTTGATTTGTTAAAATCAAATTCTACTGGTTGCTACCTTTAATCGTGAAGAATATAAAGAGTTATCCAGACTCAAACTCTAAACGAAAAAAGGAGGCATTATGAAATTTTACAATCAGCAACACAAGTATTACTGCGGCATTGATCTGCATGCCCGAAAAATGTTCGTCTGTATTCTCGATCAAAAAGGCAAAACCATGGTTCATGAAAATATCAATACCGAACCTGATCTGTTTTTACAACTCATCACCCCTTATGTAAAGAACATCGTTGTAGGGGTTGAGTGTGTCTTCTGCTGGTACTGGGTTTCAGATTTGTGCGCCAAGCACCAGATTCCTTTTGTTCTCGGACACGCATTATACATGAAAGCCATCCACGGAGGAAAGACAAAAAATGATAAAATTGATTCCTACAAAATTGCCTTATTGCTTAAAGGTGGTAATTTCCCGACAGCTTATTCCTATCCTGCCGAGTGGCGCGCAACCAGAGATCTCTTGAGGCGACGGATGTATCTCATGCGCAGGTGCGGTGAACTGGTTGCGCATATCCAGAACACCAAGACGCAATATAATCTGCCGGGGTTTACCAAAAGGCTCGCCCGTAAATACAATCATGACGGCGTGGCCGAGAAATTCGAGAATCCGGAAGTGCGTAAAAGCGTCGAGGTCGATCTTGCGGCGATTGCCTCGCTTAACCAAATCCTCAATCAACTGGAATGGCATATTGAAAAAACAGCTGAACAGCATGATTACCACACCCTATACTTACTCCGGTCAATGCCCGGTGTCGGCCTGATCCTGGCGCTGGTCTTTCTTTACGAAATTCAAGATATCAAACGATTCCCTTCCGTTCAGGATTTCTCTTCTTACGCCCGGCTAATTAAACCGGTCAAAACATCAGATGGAAAATGGGCCGGTAAATCAAACGGCAAAATCGGCAACCACCATCTGAAATGGGCCTGTAATGAGTCGGCGATTCTTATGCTTCGGGAATCCGAACAAGCCAAACAATATGTGGCAAAACTCGAACGAAAATACAACAAGGGCAAAGCCCTGGGTATCTTCACCCACAAAATCGGTCGAGCCATTTATTTTATTCTCAAAAACAAGGAGGCTTTTAATATGGAAAGATTCTTTAGCCAATGATCTTGGGATGAAGGATGTCAGCTTGTTGCCTAACTGAGATTCCATAGGCGGACCTGATTCTCTTTATTAATCAAATGCAGCTTGACTGCCAAAAAAGATTGGGCCAAATGCCTCTAAGCTCATGGCTTTGATTGGCGGCATCCTTCTTCCCGTTTACGCATAAATGATAATTGACAGACGATATCCGTGTTCTGCCCCTTGCCCGAGTGACGACCTAACTGGATGGAGTTTTGCTCCAAGCCGCTTAACTTTGACTGCGCCGGGATAAGGGTACCGAAATATATTCTAGAGCTGTCGAATGACGGCAAACTGATTGTCAAAGAACTTCTTTGGCTATTTCAGTTAATCTCTATAGATGTTTGGTGCAGACGCTTTTAGCGTTCTGACTCTCACGACGGAAGACGCAAGCCCGAACCATAGGGTCGTTTGTCAAGGCTTCATTAACTTTTGGGACGGATATTCTTTATTGCTCTTTTCCGATCTATAGGGAGATTTTGTGCTTGACAACCGAAGGCCATATAGATGTTGTGTTAATTTATAGTGTTTAAAATACTTTTCTTGAACCGATATTTTTTGAACTTAATCTTATTAACGTATTCACTGCTCGCGTCTTTAAAGCGATCTTTTTCCCATAAAAATACTTCGTTTTTATATTTTCCTGTAGTGCGGGGCTTTGCATCATATAGATGCATGTCTGTCTCCAGTGTGCGCCTCACAATATCAAATGAGCCATCTCTGTTGATGTCTTCTATCCAACCTTGAATATCAATCGCCTCACCTGCATCTCCCCATTCTTCAGCCACCTTGAACGGTGGAAGCCATAATGTATTCTCTTTATCATAAACCCAAAGGTCTATTTGATCTATGCTATACATGCCAGGAACGCGCAAGAGGAAGCAATGCCAGCGCGTGCCTTGTGAAAACTGATATACTGCAAATAATTCTCCCTGCTGTTCTGCATTTTCTAGTTGCTCGTAGTATTTCTTGAAGTAACTATAAGATGAAACAGGGAGCGGTGTGCCGTTAAACGGACTATAGTCCCAATCTTTCTCTATTTTTACAGACTTTATATACACGTGGATTGGTATTTCTGCTTTGATGCTATTTTTTGATAATAGATTGAAAACTTCTTGATCAGACATGCAAAAGCCTTGTATTGGAAGAAATAGTATTATTATTAAAATGAAATATTTCTTAATCATGTGATTTCCCCTACACAACGATTAATCTACCGTGTGTGGTTATTTCCGAAAACTTGATTGAAAGCCTAAACTATTTCAACCAGAAATAAAAGCGAAAATCCTTTAAATACAACAACAAACGAAAAACGGCATTTGGCTTTTCCTCATAATAAAGACCAAAAGCCAAACAAGGTTTTTTATGGGAAGCATGGCCATAATAGCCTACAGTCTATCCGCCTAATCCCCTCCGAAGTACCTCACCACCAGCATCGTGATGTCGTCGGCCTGGGGCTCGTTTTGCGCGAAGGCTTCAATGGTGACCATCATACCGTCAATGACGGTTTTCAGAGACTGTTTTTGCAGACCGGCCAGCGCGTCCGACAGCCGCTGATCCCCGAATAATTCAAAGCGCGCGTCATTGGCCTCCGTGACGCCGTCGCTGTAAAGAAACAGCGTATCATTTTTTTGCAGCGTCACGGCTGCAGTGCGGTACGGGAAATCGCTCACCACACCCAGCGCCATGCCGCCCGTTGCCGGAAGCGGCGCGATCTCTCCTGTCGCACGCAGAATGTAGGGCGGCGGATGGCCGCCGTTGCAATACACCACCTCGCCGGTGCGGACATTCAAGATGCCCAGAAACAGCGTGACAAACATCATGGACGGATTGTCCAGCGACAGATCTTCATTGACGCGCGAGACAATCGACTCGGCCGAAAGGCCGTTTGTCGCCTTGCTTTTGACCAGAATCTTGGTCACCGCCATCAGCAGCGCCGCAGGCACCCCTTTGCCGGACACATCGCCTACGGTAAAACACAAATGATCCTCATCCATAAAAAAGAAATCATACAAATCGCCGCCCACTTCACGGGCGGGCCGAAGCATTGCGTAGATATCCATATCCGCCCGCTCGGGAAAAGGCGGAAACAGGCGAGGCAAAATGCCCATCTGAATGTCATGGGCAATTTTCAGTTCGCTTTCAATTCGCTCCTTGGCAACGGTGGTGGCCGTCAGATCGCGGATGTAGTTTTGCAGCGACTCCCGCATAATCGCAAAGGAGGAGGCAAGCCGGCCGACCTCATCCGTACGGCGGATGGCGGGAATACGGACATCCAGATCGCCTTCCGCAAGCCTCCGGGTTGCCTGCGTGAGCATCCGGAGCGGGCCGGTAATGCCGTGGGCGATCCAGACGATGACACAAAAGAGAACGAGCAGCCCCAAAGCTCCGAAAAACAGCGTCAGACGATAATGGCGGGATACGTCGGCCATCAACTCGTCTTGTGGAAACACCAATCCCAGCGACCAGCCGGTGGAAGCAAGCGGCGTGTAGGCCAGCCAGCAGTCCGTTCCCGTCATCAGACGTCCCACATGGATAAAACCGGATTCCCCGGCTGTCATTTTCCTGCCGACATCGCGGAGCTTTAAATCTTTGTTTTCATCAGCCAGGCTGAAGATGGTTTTTTTCATAATCAGGCGGGTATCCGGATGCGTGACAAACATGCCGTTTTGAGAAATCAGAAATGCATAGCCGGTTTTGCCGATCTGAATGTCCGAAACAATTTGCCTGAGCCTGGCAAGGGATATATCCGCGGTGACGATTCCCGAAAGGGTTTTGCGTCCGTCGACAAGCCGGTAAAAAGGGACGGAATAGGTGGACATGACGATGTTGCCCCCGCCATCGTCAAAATAGGGTTCGACCCAGACGGGCTGCTTACCCTGACGCGGCAGTTTATACCAGTCCCAGGAAAAGTAATCATAGGAAATGAGCGTGGATTCAATGCCCGTTTGCCCGTTAAAGGCATAAGGAGAGAAATGACGAATCCTGCCGTCCCACGCGTAAGGTTCGAAAGCAACGGCCATTCCGTAAATTTCTCTGTTACCCGCGAGGATAGATTCCATCAAGCCGAAGAGCTTTTGCTGATTGCCGGGTGTTTGGTCGGCCAGGGTCAATGCGAGATTTTCAGGAATCTTCTCGGTGGCGATCAGAAACTTGTCAATCCGGGCGGCAGTACCCTGGGCGAGCACACCCGCATACTGCTCGATTTTCTCGATCAGGAACCCGCGCGACAGCGTATAGTAGAAACCAAAAACCAGGGTGAAGATGATTGCGGCGGAAAGCAGAATCCAAAAACTCAGGCGAAAGGCGATGCCCGGGCCGGGACGAACAGGCGCGCCGCTTGAGGCATTGCCGCGTTTGATGTTGAACATGCTTAGGCCATCCTGCTGGGGTAAAAGTATTTCCCGCTATTCGGGCTTTCGCCATCGTCAGCGGTTGAGAAAAGTCAGCGTCAGAATATTCATGTCCTTGTCCCGCCGGTAGACGACCTGATCGGCCATTTTGCGGATCAGTAACACGCCCATCCCGCCGATTTTCCGTTCGGCAAGCCCCTCCTGCACATCCGGCTCCTTCATCGCCAAGGGATCGAAAGCAACGCCCGTATCGCGGATCTCAATCGTCAGCGCCGGACCGCCGACATCCGGACTGCGCACTTCAACATGACCGGGCGATGATGGATAGGCATGCACAAACACATTGACCAGCGCTTCTTCCGCGACCAGTTCAATCCGATTCAGCGTGTCTTTGGAAAATTCTTTTTTTTGCGCCAGACCCGCGATGAAAGCCATAAGGTCATGCAGGCTTTCCATCCGGGCGGGCATTGTTTTGATCAGCATAGAAGATACCGAAGACCGGACGCTAGCGAACGGCGTCTTTGGCCGCTCCCAATGTGTCGAATGCAGGGATCAGGGCGATAAAACCGGAAACCGTGAATACGTCTTTCACATTTTCCTGAAGCCCGGCCATGCACAGTTTTCCATCGCGCGCCTTCAATTTTTTTGCGGTCGTGAGAAATACCCTGAGGCCGGCGCTGCTGATGTAGTCGAGTCCTTCCATATCGAAAACCAGCTTGGTACCCGGCTGTTCAAACCAGCGACCAACCTGTTCTTCCAGTTGCACGGCGGATACGGCGTCCAATCTGCCGCGAACGGCAAGGACGGAAATATCAGTCTCCTGGATCATGACGATGTCCATGGGTGCGCTCCTTTATGGTTCCTTGATCATCCATACTTTCAACGCGGGCAGTATAAGAATATCACCGATGGCTGTCAATGGAATTAATACAAAGGCTCAAGGTGAACCCTTACCTTGCACCTTTTATCCAGTCTCCATTTGGCTTTGAGATCAGTTTATGCTATAGGTCTGCACATATTTCTAAACTCGGGAGAACCTAAGACATGATCTACAATGAAGAATTCGAAACCCTGCCCCGCGAAGCCCTGGAAGCTTTGCAACTCAAACGATTGCAACAGGTCGCACAGCGACTCTACCATACCGTCGGCTTTTACAAAAAATCCTTCGACAAGGCGGGGGTGTCTCCCGATCAACTGAGATCGCTTGCCGATCTGAAACGTTTTCCCTTTACCACCAAACAGGACTTGCGGGACAATTATCCCTTCGGGCTGTTTGCCACACCGATGAGCAGTGTCGTCCGTCTGCACGCCTCGTCGGGCACCACCGGCGCTTCCACCGTCGTCGGCTACACCCACCGCGATATTGAAACCTGGTCCGAACTGATGGGGCGTTGCTTTGTCGCAGCAGGCCTCACCAAAAACGACATCATCCACAACGCTTACGGCTACGGCCTTTTCACCGGCGGCCTGGGCGCGCATTACGGCGCGGAGAAAATCGGCGCAAGCGTCATCCCGATGTCGGGCGGCAACACCAAGCGCCAGATCTCCATTTTACAGGACTTCCGGCCGACCGCCATCTGCTGCACGCCTTCCTACGCGCTGAACCTCGCCGAACAGGGACAAGCCATGGGCGTGGACATGCGGGGGCTTGCGCTGCGCGTGGGCGTTTTCGGCGCGGAACCCTGGAGCGAAAAGATGCGCGAACAAATCGAAAAAACACTGGGCCTCACGGCGTTCAATATTTACGGCCTGTCCGAAATCATGGGGCCGGGTGTGGCGATGGAATGCGCCGAAGCGCGAGACGGCATGCACATCTTCGAAGATCATTTTCTGGTGGAAACCATCGATCCGGAAACCGGCGACGTCCTTGAGCCAGGCCAAGAGGGCGAAATTGTTTTCACCACACTCACCAAAGAAGCTTTTCCGCTCATCCGCTACCGGACGCGCGACATCGCCAGGCTCAATCCCGCGCCCTGCCGTTGCGGACGCACTCACCACCGCATGGGACGCGTCATGGGCAGAAGCGATGATATGCTCATCATCCGCGGCGTCAATGTCTACCCGTCACAGATCGAAGCGGTGCTTGTGGGCATTGAGGGACTCGAACCCCATTATCAACTCATTGTGGATCGCGAAGGCACACTCGACACTCTGGAAGTCCAGGTGGAGATGTCGGAAAACCAATCGGTCAATTTTGACGAAGTCAAGGTGCTTCAAAAATTGGAACAGCAATTGAAGAAAGACATGAAAGACTATTTAGGCATCACCGCCAAAATCAAACTGGTCGAATCCAAAACCATCCAGCGCTCCGAGGGCAAAGCGAGCAGAGTGATTGATAAGAGAAGGCTATAGGCTATCATGCTCATTAGCTGGTTCAATCTTGTAGATTTTACCGGGATATTCCAACGGCAATTCAGGGACAAAATATGTGGATCGATCAGCATGATCGATCCAGCAGGAGTTACTCCTTTATTTAATCTTGTATCGAGTATTTGCCTGGTTTGCTATTAAAAAAACGCCTACTGTTGTTTTCTTTCTGCACCTCCTTTATTCTTTTTTCTGCTCTTTCTGACCTTTCTTTATTTTCCTTAGCCGCTGCTTCTTTTTGTTCTCGATAGTTTTTATTGTCAAGATAGTTCTGCTTTCGGATGGCTTCCTTCTCAAGGCGTGATTGGATTGCCGCTTGTTTTGCTTTGACCGCCTCTTCCTCTGCCTGACTCCTTTGTTTTTCTTCGGGAGACAACTGTTTATAAGCTTCTATCTTCTTCGCTTCTTTTTCATATTTTTCCGGGACTGGTGTGTTTGATATAACAGTATTGCCATCTTTATCAATGTAAGTGTATATTTCAGCATTAAAAGAAAAAGTCGTAAATAATAAAACAATCATAACGACAAGAATAAAAGGAATTGTCTTTTTCATTTATAGATCCTTCTTCCTATAACATTGATGCTTTAAATTTTTTATCTAACCGACGAAATCAGCCGGAGCGTAGAGATCGGCCTTATAGGTGTTAGGCAGTTTTCCATTTTTCCCTTCGATTTTCTCTGTATTTCCTGGCTGCTGGTGCGCTACCTTTTCTATATGCTGCGCGTTCTTCTTTGTTACATCTTTTGCAGTAAGATCTGTTGGATCGATTGCCGTATTCATATTCTTCTGAACTGTGCCACTTGCCACAAATTGAACACGTTTTGCCATTATTGTTATTCATTTGTTGCTTCCTGTTCAGACCCTGTTGTATTTCGGTTTAAATTTACTCCTTAATTCCCGTTCAACTTGTTTTCTTTCATTCTCATCTGCAATTTCGATAAAGTTCCATTTTGTAAACAGTTTATCTGAATCTTTTCTCGTGTGTTCAGCTACACGTAAAAAACAGTTCCAGCCTTCACCAACGTAGATTAATTCCTTTTCATCAAATAGGAAATATACACCGGAACAATTTCCAGTAAGCGGTTGACTGGAAGATTCTATTTCTTCGATTTTATTTTGCAGTTTTGTTTCCATATTTTTGCCCAACAATCAAAATATTTAACAAGTATTCCCCGATTCTCGTTATTTTTGTACTCTATTTAAGAAAGAATGAAAAGCAAAAAGTGCTTAAAAATCAAATGAGATGAACTTTCGCTGTCTGGTATTTTGTTGTAATAAAGACCAAAAGCCAAACAGGTAAAATATGGGGAATTTGTCCAATAAGTAAAAAGGCTGAAACGCGTCACAAACACGATTCAGCCTTTTATCATATATCAAAGCAAAGATTTCTGGATTCCGGCCTGCCAGACTGCGTCGCAATAGCAAGAAGAGCCATAAAAGCTGTCATACCGGCGAAAGGCGGTATCCAGAAGTTACTGAAGATACTGGATTCCGTATCGCGCTTCGCTTGTACGGAATGACGAAATTGTAATTCTTTGCTGGTTCAATCGTCCTGCGATTGAACCGAGATAATTTGGAGCAATCAGCATGATTGCTCCAGCTAAAGATACCAAAGCTTGTCTCCGACCCCTTTAAGTAGTCCGTCCTGAAAAATAGGTTTTTTTGAAACCTTATATTGCTCTGTTCT
>CAZJMX010000069.1:0-8919 GCA_964547345.1 uncultured Smithella sp.
TCAGCAGGATAAAGGGAACAACACCCCTGTAAATGTCGTTTAGCGTTACCTCGGGAGGCGCCACGCCTTTGAGATAAAAAATCGTATAGGCAAAGGGCGGAGTCAAAAACGACGTCTGCAGCACGACCATGTTCATCAGCGCAAACCAGATGGGGTCAAAACCCAGCTTCACAACAATAGGCGAGAAGATCGGAACGACAATCATCACAATGCCGATCCAGTCGATGAAGCAGCCCATGATGATGATGATGATCCACATAACAATCAGAGCGCCCCACTTGCCGAAAGGAAGGCCCATCACCAGTTCATCGACAAAGTCGCCGCAGCCCAGCCGCATGAAAACGCTCGTGAAAAACGAGGAGCCGATGACGACCATATAAACCATGGCGGATACTTTGGTGGTGGCGATTGACGCATCCTTGATGACCTGCCAGGTCAGTTTTCTATAGCAGGCGGCGAGAATGACGGCGCAAAAGGCGCCAAAGGCGGCGGCTTCCGTCGGCGCAGCCAGGCCGAAGAAGATGGTGCCCAAAACGGCCAGAATCAAGATACACACGGGCAATACCGACGTCACCAGCATCTTCATCTTCACCGAAATCGTCACCCGGTGCTCTAATTCAATAGCCGGCCCCTTCTCGGGATGCATATAACACTGATAGCCGGTGTAAAGCAGATACAACCCCGACAGAATAAAGCCCGGCAGGAAACAGCCGATCAGCATAGCGCCGACCGACACGTTGGCTGTGGGCGCATAGACCAGGATCATGATGCTGGGCGGAATCAAAATACCTAAAGCGCCGCCCGCGCAGATCGCGCCGGTGGCCAGAGCCTTGTCGTATTTATATTTCAGCATCGCCGGCAGCGCAATGATGCCCATTGTGGTGACGGTGGCCCCGACCACGCCGGTTGCCGCCGCAAAAATCGTGCTGGCTACAATGGTCGCCATGGCGAGACCGCCCCGCAATCCGCCCAGAATGGCGTACATGGCGTCAAAGAGCCTTGTGGCAATTCCCGATTTTTCTATGACCACCCCCAGGAAAATGAACAGCGGAATGGCGATCAGCGTATAATCGGAAAGGTAATAATACATGCGCAGCATGAACAGATTACTGACCTGCGGCCCGATGAAAACGATGCCGAAAAACGTCGCGACGCCGGCCATGGAAAAGCCGATCGGAAAACCCATCATGATGACCCCGATCAAAATGGCCAGCATTAAAAAAGTGATTAATTCAATACTCATGTGATCAGCTCCTTCCCCTTAATCAGCAGATACAGTTCCTTGACTAAAACATTGAAACCCTGAAACACCAGCATGATGGTGCCGATCAGGATCCATGTTTTAAAAGGATAGATGGGGGGCAAAAAACCGATGGTGGAATGTTCTAAGATTCTCCAGGAATTCACAACATCAGAAAACATGACCCCGATAATCATCAGCCAACTCACAAAGAACAGGAGAATAAGACAAATGCTCAGCCAGGCGGCCTGCACTTTAACCGGCAGCTTTTTCAGAAAAATATCCACGCCGACATGGCCGTTCATCTGCCAGGTATACGCCATCGTCAGCATCATGGCCATGCTGCATAGAAAATACGTCACATCAAAGCTCCAGATTGTCGGCGCGCCGAAGACGTAGCGCGCAAAGACTTCATAGACAAGCGAAAGAATAAACAAAGGCATGCAAAAAGAGACAATCCTGGCTATTTTCGCATTGACGAGATTGATAATCCTCATAATAGCAATAACGGTTTTCATAAATACCACTCCTAAATTTCTGGTCTCTTGAACCGGCCTTTGGCCTGCTTCAGCCGCGAGTCCGGCGCTGAGCAAAAAGCTCAGGCCGGACAGTGCGGCAAAAAAGCCGCATCAGGTAGAGAAAACAAACTTACTTGCGAATAGGCACCATGAAATATTCATAATCGGAAAATTGGGTCCAGAATTTTTGAGCGGAAGCCCATGTTTTGGTGGTATGGGGTCTGTTGATCCTCTTCACCTCATTATCAATAAAAGTCCAGGCCTGCTTGCGGAACTCTCTTTGGGAAGCGTCGTCAACACGGGTTAAAGTTTTGCCCATCTTTTGATATTTATCCAGCACATCGATACCCTTGATGACATCCTCGGACCATTTCTGAATGGTCATGGCCATTGCGGCGTTCTGAATCATGGCTTTGTATTCGGGGGGCAGCGCATTATATTTGTCTTTATTGAAACCCAGTTCAAAATAACAGGTCGGCTGATGCATGCCGGGGCCGGCAACGTATTTGGTGACTTCATGGAACCCCTGCTGCCAGTTGACGATCGGCGAGGAAAACTCGGTGGCATCGATAATGCCTTTCTGCAAAGCGGGATACAGTTCGGTGCCGGGCAGCATCGTCACGGCGACGCCGTTGGCTTTAAGAATTTCCGCCCACCAGCCCGGGGTTCTGTATTTCAGGCCTTTAAAGTCTTTGACATTCTTCAGGGGTTTGTTGGACATGGCCAGGATTTCCGGATGCGTCAAGCCGCCGGGAATAACGATGACGTTCATTTTCATTTCATCATACATTTCCTGCATCAGTTCCTTGCCGCCGCCGTAATACATCCACATGACATACATGGTCGGTTCGAGATGCATGGGAATGGAAGCAAAGAAATTCGCCGACGGATGCTTGCCCTGCCAGTAACCGGTCCAGCTGTGCCAGGCATCAAGTGTGCCTTTGTTCGTCGCATCCATATTTTCCATGGCTCCGACCACGGCGCCGGCGGGAAGAACCTTGATCACAAATTTGCCGCCGCTCATCTCACTGACACGTTTGGCAAAATCTTCGGCCATTTCATGAATCAACCAGCCTTTGGCCCAGGTGGTCTGCATGGTCCATCTTACATTGGGCAGTTCAGCTGCAGCGCTGACCCCGACCCATACAAAAGAGCACAACATCATCAGGATAATGATAAAAGCCAATTTTCCGTTCTTCATTTCTTCCTCCTTCTTTTGTCGTTCAGGTTACTTAGGCAACAAATTCCTTCGCATTGAAAAATGAAAACAGCACCCTCCCTTTAAAAGCCGCTCACAGGTTGCTCCAATCCGCTTTTCATCCTAAATATTTTAATATTTTCCCCCTCTCCATTTAGGTTTCTGCTTTTTTCAGCGCCTGACGCGCTTCTTCAGGGCTTTCATAAATATACGGCGCCAGGTGGCGCTTTTCCAACTCGTCGCCCATTTTCATCCGCAAAAAGGCGCTCGTTGTGTAGCGCGTGACATCTTCATAATACTGCATAACGTCATTGATCAGCCGCGTATAGTCATCGACTAAATCGGGCAGGATGTTGAAATTGTCATAATTGACAATCGTATGGACTTTCATGTGCAGCGGTCCCAATATCTCGCTAATCAAGTTCCTGATTTTCTCAATTTCCGCGCAGGAACGGATGTACAGATTTTCGAAATTGACGAAAAGGATATTCTCCCTGGCGTTGTAAATCAGGCGCTCCTCCAGGGGGATGGTCAATAGTTCGCTTTTGAGCCCCATGGGCTCGATCCCGAAAATCCGGGCATCCATCAGCTTCGGCGTTCCTTTGATAATGGGCCGGAAACTCATCTGGTCGAGGATATCCTTTTGCAGGTCGACGCCCGGGGCAATCTCAATCAATTCCATTCCCTCTTCCGTCAGGTTGAAGACACACCGCTCCGTGACATAGAGAATAGGCTTATGATTCTGAGCCGCGTAGCGCCCGCTGAAGGTTTTCTGCTCGACCTGTTTGATGAACTTCCTTTCTATTCCTTCCTGATCGATAGAAAGCATCCCATTGGATATGGATACTTTCAGATTTCCGGCCGTAAAGGTTCCGACATACACAACCTTTTTGGCATTCTGGCTGATGTTGATGAATCCACCTGGGCCGACGAACCTCGGGCCGAACTTGCTGACATTGACATTGCCCTCCTCATCCACCTCCGCCGCGCCGAGAAAGGCGGTATCCAATCCGCCGCCGTCATAGAAATCGAACTGGTAGGGTTGATCAATCAGGCAGTCCATATTCGTCGCCGTGCCGAAGTTCAGCCCTCCGTTGGGCATGCCGCCGATGGTGCCTGGTTCCGTCGTCAGGGTGAGGTACTCAATGACCTTTTCTTCATTGGCCACGCTGGCCACGCCTTCCGGCATGCCGATGCCGAGATTGACGACACTGTTAGGCTTGAGTTCGAAGGCCGCCCGGCGGGCAATGATTTTTCTGGGGCCCAGTTCCATGGGCGCAATAGACTGCATGGGGATTTTGACCTCTCCGCTGAAGGAGGGGTTGTAGCATTCAGCAAACGTCTGCCAGTGATGCTCGGGCGGCGCCAGCACGATGCAGTCCACCAGTATCCCCGGAATCTTCACCTGGCGGCTGTTGAGTGTCCCCCGATCCGCGATTCGCTCCACCTGAACAATAACGAAGCCGCCGGAATTTTTCGCCGCCATGGCCATGGACAAAGCCTCTAAAGTCAGGGGTTCCTTCTCCATCGAGACATTGCCATCTGTATCCGCCGTGGTTCCCCTGATAATGGTTACATTGATCGGAAAGGATTTATAGAGAAGGTATTCATCGCCGTTGAGTCGGATCAGGTCAATGAGATCCCTGCCTTCCTTAAATGTTTTTTCATTAAGTTTGCCCCCGTCAATCCGGGGATCGATAAAGGTTCCCATTCCCACTTTTGTAATGGTGCCCGGCTTATGGGCTGCGATATCGCGGAATAGGTGAGTAATCACCCCCTGGGGCATATTGTATCCAAAAATCAGATTTTCCCGAACTAATCTTTGAAGCTTCGGCGCCATGCCAATGTGGCCGCCAATGACGGTTCCGATCAGACCTTCGTGTCCGAGGTGGTTCAGACCTCGGTCTTTTCCGTCTCCCTGACCGGCGGCATAAACAAGGGTTAGATTTCGCGGCGTCCCCGTCGCCAGATAATGTTTTTCCAGGGCAATGGCGATCTCTTCGGCAAAGCAGGCTCCGACAAATCCATCCGTGGCGATCGTGTCACCGTCGCGGATGATGCGTACAGCCTCCTCGGCCGAAACCACTTTGCCTTTTTTTGCGCGTTGGGTGGAGAGCTGCGACAGCATGGGGTGAATACGCTTGGGTAATGCTTGATTCATAAGGGCGCTCTTTTCTCAGGTTGTTATAATACAGCTGGGCAATGGAACGACTCTGTCGCATTGATATTTCTGTACCTACATAAGAAAACAACGAATGAAAGAACGGTCATAATTTTTCGGCCATGCAATGACGCCATATGCTATGCAACAAGGGAACCATGGCCATCGTTGCCCAAGGCCAAAAAACAAAAATAAATATTTATCATGTAATATCGATGAACTGCATAATGTAAACTTCAGGATATTTTTCTCGACAAACCGTTTCAGATGATATACAAAAAATCAAAATATGTATCATTATTTATACATGTATCCGTAACGCTACGGAGTTGTCATGAAAAAAAATACAAATCTGTCTTTAAAGAAGTGCTTGCCGAAAAGCAATGTGGATAACTCCGATGTCCATGAGATCGAAACATTGCGGAAGCGGCTGGAAATGTATGAGCTGATTTTTGAAAGCATCCACTACGGCAGCCTCGTTACCGACGACAAAGGCTACATTACCCACTTTAACAAACCTTACGGCATTTATCTGAATCTAGATTCGCTCGCCCAGATCGGCAAGCATTGCACCGAGGTGGTCGAAAACTCTCGCATGCATATTGTGGCGAAAACAGGCAAACCTGAATTCAGCGACAGCCAGCGCATCAGAGGCCAGAACATGGTCGTGCACCGCATCCCGATCAAGAAAGATGGCAAGGTCATCGCTGTCTTCGGCCAGGTCCTCTTCAAGGATGTGCGCGATGTGGGAAAGTTGGCCAAGGAACTCTCTTTGCTTGAATCCAAGGTCAAACTTTATGAAGCCGAACTGCTGGCCCTGCGCTCCACGCGCTATACCCTGGACAGTATCATCGGTGTGAGCGACGCCATCACCTCTCTGAAAGCGCAGGCCCTGAAGGCCGCCGCAAGCCATTTTCCCGTGCTGATCTCCGGTGAAAGCGGCACGGGGAAGGAACTGTTCGCGCAGGCCATCCACCAGGCCAGCCCGCGCAAAATTTATCCTTTTGTGCGCATCAATTGCGCCACCATCCCCAAGGACCTCTTCGAGTCGGAACTGTTCGGTTATGAAAAAGGCGCTTTTACAGGTGCAAACACGGAAGGAAAGCCCGGTAAGTTTGAACTGGCCCATCGGGGGACCATCTTCCTCGATGAAATAGGGGAGCTGCCCGCGGCAATGCAGCCGAAGCTGCTGCGCGTTCTTGAAGAAAAGGAATTCGAGCGCGTAGGCGGCACCCGTGTGATTCGTTCAAATTTCCGCCTGATCGCCGCCACCAATCAGAATCTGGACTCTATGATCCGGGACGGACGCTTCCGCAAGGATCTTTTTTACCGGTTGAATGTTTTCCCCATCATGATTCCGCCCATACGCGAACACCGGGAAGATATCATTCCTGTTTTTATGCATCTCTTGCAAAAGCTTTCCGAGGAAGCCGATCTGTTCGATATACGACTCGACAAAAGCGCCCAGAAAGTTCTGGTCGAGCATGGCTGGCCGGGCAATGTCAGGGAACTGTCCAATGTGCTGGAATGGACCCTGTCCTCTCTGGAAGGCAATGTTATCCGGGACAGAGACCTGCCTTTTTACCTGAAACCCAGACAAGACATGCTGCCCCCCGAGAAACACTCGCCCATGCGGGAGGTTCATGCCCACGCCGAGGCTCAGGCCATACGCCAAGCCTTGAAGGAATCTGATCAAAACAAAGCCCGGGCGGCCCGCATCCTGGGCATCCACCGCACCCTGCTTTATAAAAAAATTAAAAAATACGGTTTGGAGACGTAAAGCCATGTCTGAAACCTTTAAGGCCATTGTATTAGTTCTCTTTGTGATCGGAGGACTCTTTCTCGCGTTGCGTGTTACCGGATGGAAAATGAAAAAGGCCGGCGACATCATCCTGCGGGATCTGCGTCAGAAAAAAGCTCTCGATCCGGCGTCGGCGGTTGAGCTGCCTTATGCAAAAAGTTCGCTGTTTCACGTTGGTTTGCGGGACTATCGGCCTCAGGCTCTGCAGGAACTGATAAAACAAGATGTAGTCCGATTTCTGGAAGGGGGAAGGTACTACCTTCGTGAGGGTCACAAACTGGATCGTTCGGATGACCGGACGGCCGTATAGCCAGCATGATCGAAAACTACCCCTCCACGCAGCCCCCGGCGGGCAGCACTAATCAAAGAAGTTCGGGCTGAGGTATTGTGCATGTCCACTGTAAATCGATGGGTTCTGTTTAAGAAAACCCATATGTCCGGTTGCCGTTCTCTATGCGTTGTGGCATGGCTTTTTGAAATTGACTGAGCAACTTGCGGGAATAATAGGAACGGTTCTATTGCTTTTATTATCTCAGGAGAGGCGTACCATACATGCAGGCATTTCTTGATATTCTTCTGGTGTCCGGCAAAAAAGGTTTTGAACTCGCATTTTTCGTTCTCATGCCGATCATGGTATTTATGATGGCGATGATGAGGGTGCTGGATAAGAAAGGTGTCCTGCGACTTGTTGCCATCTATTCGGCACCGGCACTGCTGTTTTTCGGTATTCCGGGACTCGGTGTTTTTGCGATTCTGCAAATCCTGCTGGTCAGTTTTGCCGCGCCTGTTTCCACATTCCGCATGATGGATCAGGATATGGATATCTCTGACAGAAAAATAGCTGCTGCGCTGGCTGCTATTCTGGCCATGTCGCAGGCCAATGCCACATTTCCACTGGCATTGTTCGGTTTGAACCTGCCGGTCACCATGCTGACATCCCTTTTAGGAGGGCTTCTGGCAAGTTTTTTAACCTACAAATATTTTGCCCGTCATCTGGACAACAGTACCGAAAAAGTCGCAGCTCTGGAAATAGAAAAAAGCGATCAGCAAAAAACCGTTCAGATGATTTTAGCGGGTGCGGAGGAAGGTTTTCAACTTGCTTTGAAGGCTGTTCCCATATTGGTGCTGGCGGTCTTTCTGGTGAATATACTGAAGACGGTAGGCGCGATAAACCTTATGGAAAAAGCCTTTGGACCGGTTCTGTCCTGGGTGGGTATATCCGGTGCAGCCGTTTTATCTATCGTGACTAAATATATTGCCGGTGGGACGGCCATGATGGGTGCAACCATTCCCCTCATTCAGGAAAAAGCGATGACGGCAGCGGAGCTGAATAAAATTGCCGGATTTACGATCAACGCACTGGATCCTGTTGGCATTGCCGTCCTCATTTCGGCAGGCAAACGTGTAACCGCTTTCGTTGTACCTGCCATAAAAGGCGCTTTGATAGGCATCCTATTGAGAGGTATCATCCATCTTATCATTTTTTAATATTGAAATTTCGAACATCGAATGGAGAGAAAAAAGTAAGCATGATTAAAACAAGCATTTCCCATCTCAGGCAATAAAAAGCCCCCTCAGGAAAGGTACTCTTGAGGGGGCTCCTATTACACAGATCATGTTTTTTTCGCAGCGGTTAAATATCTTTCATCCTTTGCTTCGCTTCCTGATAGAGCCTTGTGACGCAGATGAAGATTGCCAGCATGAACAACCCCAGCATAAAATTCGGTTCGGTGCCCAGGTATTGATCGAGCTTGTACCCTAACCAGAGGAACAGGAACGATGCGATCACCATGGCCAGACCCCAGGCCGATAACATTAACACTCCGCTGACGGTCTGATACTGCTTGTAAGGTGTTTTGTGTGTTGCGATCATGATCCTATCCTCCTTTTTAAATTTTTGTCTGCGCCTTTAATTCACGAGCGATCAGGTGACGATGTTCTTTACGGCATCGATTACAGGGTTGGTAAACAGCGCCATCAAAATGGTGTAGAGGGCAAAGG
>CAZJMX010000070.1:0-8892 GCA_964547345.1 uncultured Smithella sp.
CCATGTCGATTATATATCATAGTGTCATCTTGAATGCAAATTGGAATTAGTAGCAAATGACTCACCTACTGCGCATTCAAGCAAAATATCGTAGTTCGTAGTAACAATGCCGCTGAATCCTAACTGGACGAGGGCACAATGGAAAGGAGTATGATTCTTTTCTGGCTGTGGCTGAAAAGTTCTTTCAAGATATTTATAGTAATCTTTTTCGAGCCCTGCACAAACCATTTGATCTTTTATTTGATCCGCATAAACCGTGGAGTCCATATTGGGATGCATGGTCAAAGAGGGAGCTAGCGTTTTACTCATCTTGTCGATGAGTTCAGCCCATAGAGGATAGCCAGCTATTTTGCTGCAACCTGCACCAGCAAATAATACTGCTCTGTGGTCTCTTAAGATTGCAAGAAGCTGTTGTATTGACTCTCTGTCTTCGCCGTTCAAAAATAGAATTTTAATCTACCCCCAAATGATTAAAACACCATATCAACCTGGATCAGAATGAAAACTGGTCGAGAACTTGACGAACAGTTCACCTGGCACTGTAGATATTGCATTTACGCTGCTCACGAGAATCAATGTCCGTTCTTTAACGTCTCACAATAACATTTCTCGTAGTATGGAGTATCATACAATCCGTATTCCCGTTTCCAGAATTTCCTTAACGAAGTAATCACTGTCGTTGAAGTCTTCCGGTCGGTAAGGCATCGGGGAAATATCACTGTTCACTTGCAAGGTGATTTTACGAATTTTATTTCTATCTTCAAATCTATTTCCAATAAAATCTTTTGAAACAATCGCCAGATCAATATCACTCCATTCGTCATTTTTACCGCTGGCATAGGAACCAAATAAGATTGCCTGCTGGACATGAATCCCGATACTTTCTAGTTGCGCCAGATAGGATTTGACGGCATTTTCTATTTTTCGATCTGCTTTTTGAGCCAAGAGCGCATCTCCTTTATCCGTCTTAAATAATCCGTTGCGAATTCTTTGTTGCATCTGCGTGCAAACTGATTCTTCTCGTCGGGGTATCTACCTTCCATGTTAAAATCCGAAACCTCGCTCAGGAAAACAAATTGTTCATCACTCAGTTTCAGGCTTGTCGATTTGGCAAGCTTCACCAAATCATGAATTCTGGGCGCGATTTTTTGATGTTCTTTAACGTAAATGGCTTTCATTATTTTTTCCAAAACCAGATGACCAATGAACAGGCTCAAGTGTAATGCCCTTTTTCGAGCATACTTTCTGCCACGGGTAAATCGTTGTCTGATTGTGCAAGCCAATAATCGACGTGTTTTTCCATGCTATGCCTTAATAAGAATTATCGTGTCTTTTTAATAACATGGGCTGGTTATTTGTCAAGGTAAAAAAAGACAGGTAAAAAAAGATTGGGGTCTTGGGAAAAAATGGGGGTCGGTTACCGGTTCTCAGTTGCAGAGATGAAACATTGGCCTGCTCGGGCGTTTATTTCCCGTAAAAAGATATCCGAAATCATCAATAACGGATAGCAACTCGGTATATTTTTCTTGCAGGCGTAACTAGAGGACGTACTTCAAAATATCAATCCAGTATTATTTAATCAGATATAAAATTTATCCGCAGTTGCAGCGGGGTGTGACTGAGTGAATCATGCCTGAAATGTTGTGGCGCTTAGCGAAATGGCGCACAAGACAGCCGAGCTGTCTGAGCCCGAAAGGCGAGTTTTCGGCTGTCGCTCAATGAGATTAGTGCCACAGTTGAGGGTATTGAACGAAGGCAGGTCCCGCTGCAACTGCCACCTTTTAGTAAAAAAAATGGGTATATTCAAAACAACCTGTCAATAAGATGAACGAGTCCATAAGTACGCACCTATTAATTTTTGGCTGGTTCAAACTTGCAGTTTGAACAGGAAGATTTAGTGGTTTAACAAAAAAAATATATGGTTCAATCATCATGATTGAACCAGTAGGAAGATTAGATATTTCTTTAAAAGATAATAAAATTTCTACAAAATAATTAATAACGCATAGATGGGCAATATTTGTTTCGTAAGTTTATTTTTTTCTTGACATGCTTTGTATTCAATTGTATTGTGTAAAATATAATTGAATACAAATTAAATAAATTATTTACAGAGAAGGAGAATAAAATGAATAATGACAGTAACGAACAGCTAAATGAACAGCAGCGGCACATCTCAGAAGCATTCCGCATGATGTGGGATAGCTTTCCTCATCCTGTATTACTGCTGCAAAAAAACCGGACAATTGTGGATTCCAACAAACTGGCTCGCGATCTGGGCGTGCCCGCAGGTGTGAAATGCCGCGAAATTTCCCCTTACCCGGAGAAATGCAAAAATCACTGCCTGGCGGACAAAGCGCTGGCTTCCGGCGCGCCGGAACGAATAATCAGCCGTCAGGGGAACAAACTGTCGGCGACTTATTGGATACCCTTGAAGACGCAACAAGACGATCTGTATCTCCATTTCGTCATGGATTTTCCTGATGCGATGATTCAGGAACAGGAGAGCAATCACTAAAGGAGGAAAAAAATATGTCTAAAAGTTTAATGGAATATTTCAACAAACAACCCCGTCTCGGAGTACTCAGCACCAGCAGCAAAGCAGGTGAGGTCGATTCAGCCTATTTCGGATCGCCGCGCATGGTTGACGACCAAACGATCATGGTGGCCCTGGGCAAAAATAAAACTTATGCCAACCTCCAGGACAATCCCAATGCCTGCTATATGATCATGGAGCCCGGTAAAAGTATCGCTGAATGGAAGGGGCTTCGAATCTATCTGACAATGACCAAGTGCGAGACATCGGGTAATACCGTTGATATGATGAAAAAAATGATAACAGAAATGGCCGGAGAAGCAGCCGGAAAGATGATTTATGCGGCAGTAACGTTTTCCGTTGCCAGCGTCAGGCCGCTTGCCGATTTCGGCCAAGGATGGGAGAAGTCTATCTGATCCGCCAACGCCTGCAAATAAAATGCAGGGAGAAACGATTAAAATTCCATAAAAGCGAGTTTGTATGAAAGAAGACGAATTTCTGAAACTGGACAATCAATTGTGCTTTGCGCTTTACGCCGCCTCCCGGGTGCTGACAAAGCTCTATGGGCCATTTTTGGCCAAACTCAATCTGACGTATCCCCAATACCTGGTCATGCTGGTGTTGTGGGAGCATGAGAACTTGAGCGTGAGCGACATCGGCGCACGCCTGTATCTGGATTCGGGTACGCTGACCCCTTTGCTCAAAAGACTGGAAGCATCGGGACTGATCACCCGAACGCGTCTGTCAACGGATGAACGCAAGGTGATGGTGGCCCTCACACCGCAGGGAAGCGCCATGAAACAACAGGCCGCAAGCGTCCCTATGGAGCTATTCTGCCGGAGCGGTTTGACGGTTGAAGAATTTCAAGCGATTAAACAAAACGTCACCACGCTTTTGGAGCGAATGAACGCGGACGTGGATAAGACGGATCAATGCGCGGAGGTGTCCGGCCCCGATGCCGGTTGAGCGGTCCGGGATGGCTTTTACAATAATTAGATTTGGAGCTAAGCAAGTGATTAAAAATATATACAATTTTAAGGTCAAAAACGCGAAAAACAAAAATTATGATCTGAATGAACTCAAAGGCAAGGTCGTTTTGATTGTCAACACGGCCAGTAAATGTGGCTTTACGCCGCAGTATGAAGGACTGCAAAAACTTTACGATGAGTATAAGGACAGAGGATTGGAAGTGCTCGGCTTTCCTTGCAATCAGTTTATGAATCAGGAGCCGGGAAATACCGATGAAATTAAGAATTTTTGCTCTCTGGCTTACAATGTTTCTTTCCCCATCATGGCCAAGACAGATGTCAACGGAAAAGAAGCGGAACCTTTATTCATGTTTTTAAAAGAACAGGCGCCGGGTCTTCTGGGCAAACGCATCAAATGGAATTTTACAAAATTCCTGATCGATAAAAATGGGAAAGTTGTCAAAAGATTTGCGCCGACGACCAGCCCGGAAAAGCTGGCAACGACGATTGAAAAATTGCTCTAAAGTGAGCATGTGTTCCGATTATGTTAAGTTATAGGAAAAATAAGAAGGAGGTACTAATCAATGGCAATAAAGGTTTTATACACAGCAAATGCATTGGCGACAGGTGGCCGCAACGGTCATACGCAATCGGATGACGGGCTGGTCAGCGTTAATTTATCGATTCCCAAAGCGATGGGCGGGCGCGGAAAGGAGGGCGCGACAACTCCGGAGCATTTGTTTGCGGCGGGATACGCCGCTTGTTTCGGAAGCGCGTGTGAGTTTATGTCTCGTGTGCTTAAGCTCATTCCCAAATCCATCGAAGTGAAATGTGCGGTGGGTATTGGGGCAAATGATGAAGGTGGCTTCGGCCTGACGGTTGATATGGAAGCTAAGGTTACAGGTCTTAGTCAGGAAGACGCCGAAAAGGTTGTTGCGGCAGGGCATCAAGCCTGTCCGTATTCAAATGCCGTAAAGGGGAACGTTGAGGTCACGATTAAGGTTGTGGCCGTTTGAACCTGGTTGGTTTGATGCTTTAAAACATATCAACCACATGGTCCACCCTCCTTTTTTCAAGACGCTTGCCGAATTAAGAAATGGTGGGCTCAGGCGCAGCCTTTCTTTGTTTCTTGTGATTCTTATCCGTCTGATGTAGTGAACGTTCATTACTGGAGGTAAAACCATGAGCAAACCAATGACCTACAAAGGCTATTGTGCAAATATTGAATACAGCGACGAACACGAATGTCTGATCGGCCGTATATCCGACATTTGCCATACCATAACTTTTCAAGGTGATTCCGTGGAGAAAATCAGACAAGCCTTTGAGGAGGCCGTTGACCTTTATCTTGCCGGATGTGCCGACCGAAACGAAGAACCGGAAAAGCCCTCTCCTGAACGCAAAGTTGTGCGCGTCAGTGCGGCACTTCATAGCATGATCGCCTTAGCCGCCAGCCAAGAAAAAAAGAGTGTCAACGACTGGCTTGCCGAAGTCCGTAAAAAGTCGAACGACAAAAAAAATAAAGGGTAGCAACAGGGATTGACCGGGATGCCCCAATTACTAAGTGACTACACCATGTTGATTGGCCCGGCGTTTTCTGCGTTTCCCCTGTGCGCTGTTCCTGACTGAATGGATACTATGCTTTGGCAAACCTGAAGGCTTAGGCAAGCTGATTTTTTCGACAATGGCCGGAATAACCTATTTATCCGGTTGATCTGTGCCGTCTATCACATTTCGAGGTCGAGATATTCTTGACACGCATGGTCGTGTTTCCTATACTCCTATCCATACGCAAGAGAGTTTGTCGGAATAATATTAAAGAATAACTAACTTTGTGCATCAATGTACCTGTGAAAATATTTCAGGAGGATTTTAATGAATCTGTTCATTCGAAAAATTATTTATCCGGCCTTTCTGGCAATTCTTCTGGCATCTTGCGGTGGAGGTGGCGAGACCGGTACGACCATTGCTCCCGGTCCTTCGCCCGCAGTTTGTGCTAGCCAAACCTTCAGTTGGACGATCAATGGAAACACCTGCTCGGCAAACGTCGGCTCGGCGAATTCAGGTCAAAGCGTCACGGCATCGGACGTAGCAGGATCACCTGTCGGGTCGGCGGTCTATTCCTGCACGAACGGCGTTTGGAGCGGACCGACCGGCGCCTCCTGCGCACCGCCTCCTGTTCCCGGCGCCAGTGTCACGTACTACTTCTCCGATTGTCAGACCGGCGCACAGGCCGGCTGTGTGGCTGGCAACAACTCTAATGCCGGTACCAGCTCAAGCGCGCCCAAGCAAAACTTAAGCGGCATCAATGTCAACACGTTGGGTGCAGGAAGCCATCTTTTGTTTGCGCGCGGCGGCTCATGGAATCACACAACCCTACGCCTGGTCAACCTGAACACCAGCGCGGCCAACCCGCTTACCTTCGACGCCTACGGCAGCGGCCCCGCCCCTTTGCTGCGTCTCACCCAGGCAAACTTTGGCTTTGAGTTCAGCGAATGGGAAAGCCCCGTGGTTCACGGCGGCTATGTGTTCCGCAATCTCAAGCTCGATGGCGAGAACAGCGGTTCCCATGCCTTTTTTCTGCGTGGCGCGGTCAACGGTGTGGTGATCGAGGATGTCGAGATCACCCGCTTCGCCATTGGCATCAACGCCCAGGGCAGCGGCCCCATCCGCAACATAACGTTGCGTAATTCGCGCCTCGTACTTAACACAAGTATGGGCATGCTGGGCGCTTACAACGACAGTCTGATCGAGGGCAACACCTTCGAGGCCAACAACGCCAGTGGCAGCGGCTTCAATCATGGCACCTACCTGTCCGGTCACGGCGCTGGTGTGCAAAACGTCGTGCTGCGCAACAACCGCTACCTCCGCAACTCGGTGGTGTCGGGCGGCGTCTGCACCGGCGGCAACATGACCTTCCACGGCATACTTGACAACGTGCTCATCGAGGGCAACGTAATCGAGCAAGACGCCGCCACCGAAGGCTGCTGGCTTATGTCGATCACCCAAGGCTACAACACTGCCGAGGGCTTCACCCATTTCGTTGTGCGCAACAACCGGCTCATCAATGGTGGCAACACAGCCATCGCCGTACAGTCGGCGCCGGGAATTGTCGTGGAGAACAACGTGATCATCAACACACAAAACACGCCGCAGACGGCCATCAGCGTAGGCCACAACGAGTATCAGAATGGTGACGTGCCCGACGGCAACGCCGTGGTGCAAAACAACACGGCTTGCTATCCGACGCCGCATGCCTATAGCAGCGTCGTGCGAGTGGTAGCGCCGAACAGCACGGTGACCAACAACGTCATGGTGACCGGTGCGGCGGCAACCACAGGCGTCTGCGCACGTTGAGTCCGGGGGCGGATTTGGGAATTATGGGGGACGGCATCATAGGACGGACAGAGGGATGTTGTTTCCTTTTAACTTCCTGCCCGTGAATGGTTAATGCCGCGATCTCATCATATAAAAGGGGCTGCGCGATGCATTGCGCAGCCCCTCTACGTTTTAATCGGCTTTACAACTTACTTCTTCTGAATTTCGGAAAGATCGATGCCTATGGCTTTGGCTATGCCTTTGCCACAGGCCGGGTCGGCTTTCAGACAATTACCGATGTGACGGATTTTGACCTGATCGCTCGTTTCGGTAATCGACCATCCCGTATTTTTACCGTTCTGTCCGGAACCATGGTAAGATGGTGAGTTTAAATCACGCGAGGTCGAAACGGTCAAGATTCATGACCTTGTTCCATGCCGCCACAAAGTCTTGCAGGAACTTCTCCTGCGAGTCCTCACATCCATAAACCTCCGCAATGGCCCTAAGCTGGGAGTTCGCACCGAAGATGAGGTCAACGCGGGTGGCCGTCCACCGGGGTTCACCCGTCTTGCGGTCGCGTCCTTCAAAGACATCCGCATTATTCGCTGCCGCTTTCCATTCGGTGCCCATATCGAGCAGGTTTACGAAAAAGTCGTTGGTCAGTGTCTCCTGACGCTTGGTGAAAACGCCATGCGGAGAGCCGCCGAAATTCGCACCAAGCACGCGCAGACCGCCGATCAGAACAGTCATCTCCGGCGCTGAAAGCGAAAGGAGCTGCGCCTTGTCCACCAGCATTTCCTCGGCTGATACAGCGTATTGAGTCTTCTGGTAGTTGCGGAAACCGTCCGCTTTCGGTTCGAGTACTGCAAAGGAGGCCACATCGGTTTGCTCCTGCGAGGCGTCCATGCGTCCAGGTGTGAAAGGAACAGTTATCTTTTGACCGGCATTTTTAGCCGCCTGCTCGACGCCCGCACAACCAGCCAGAACGATCAGGTCCGCAAGTGAAATTTTCTTGCCGCCGGATTGCGCGCTGTTGAAGTCGGTCTGGATACCCTCCAGCGTCTTGAGCACTTTTGCGAGTTGGCCGGGCTGATTGACAGTCCAATCTTTCTGAGGCGCCAGGCGAATACGCGCGCCGTTAGCACCTCCGCGCATGTCGGAGCCACGGAAGGTAGAAGCCGACGCCCAGGCAGTTGTTACCAGCTCTGAAACAGACAGACCGGACGCCAGGATCTTTCCCTTGAGGGACGCGATGTCCTGATCGTCCACCAGTTTGGAATTGACGGCAGGAATGGGATCTTGCCAGATCAGTTCCTCTGCCGGCACTTCCGCGCCGAGATAGCGCGAACGCGGGCCCATGTCGCGGTGGGTCAGCTTGAACCACGCGCGGGCGAAAGCATCGGCGAATTGTTTGGGGTTTGCCAGGTAGCGCCGCGAGATCGGCTCGTAGATCGGGTCCAAGCGAAGGGAGAGGTCCGCCGTGGTCATCATCGGGCGGCGCTTCTTTGACGGATCGTGCGCGTCTGCCACCATGTCCTCTTCAGCCACGTCCTTGGCCAGCCACTGGTTCGCGCCGGCCGGGCTTTTGACCAGCTCCCATTCGTATTTGAACAGCACCTTCAGATAGCCCATATCCCATTTAGTCGGGTTTGGCTTCCAGGCGCCCTCGATGCCGCTTGAGATCGTATCGCCGCCTTTGCCGGCACCGAAGCTGCTTTTCCATCCGAGGCCCTGCTCTTCGATACCGGCGGCTTCTGGTACAGGACCGACCAGCGCCGCATCGCCAGCACCGTGACATTTGCCGAAGGTGTGCCCGCCTGCAACCAGCGCGACGGTCTCTTCGTCGTTCATGGCCATGCGCGCGAAGGTTTCACGAACATCACGTCCGGAGGCGACCGGATCGGGGTTGGCGTTGGGGCCTTCAGGGTTCACATAGATCAGCCCCATCTGCACGGCGGCCAGCGGGTTTTCCAGGTCGCGCTCGCCCGAATAGCGGTTGTCTCCCAGCCACTTGTCCTCAGAGCCCCAGTAGATGTCCTCTTCCGGTTCCCAGACATCCACTCGCCCGCC
>CAZJMX010000071.1:0-8521 GCA_964547345.1 uncultured Smithella sp.
GGAATCGCCGGCATTCAGGCCTCCCTTGATTTAGCCAATTCCGGAATGAAAGTATATCTGGTCGAAAATGAGATCAGCATCGGCGGCGTCATGGCGCAACTGGACAAGACCTTTCCGACAAATGACTGTTCCGCCTGTATTCTCTCACCGAAACTGGTTGAAGTCGGTCGTCATCCGAATGTCGTCATCAAAACAAGACGCACTGTGGAATCCGTGGAAGGCGAACCGGGACGCTTCAAAGTCAAACTGACCAGCGATCCGCGCTATGTAAATCTCGACAAATGTACCGGTTGCGGCGACTGCGCAAATGTTTGTCCGATTTCAGTCAAGGCTTCATTCAACGGTGAATTAAGCGAACGAAAAGCAATCTACCGACACTTCCCTCAGGCCATTCCCAGCGGCTTCGCCATTGACAAACTGGGAACATCGCCCTGCAAAGCCACCTGTCCCACGCATATCAGTGTTCAAGGTTACGTGGCGCTCATTGCTGAAGGAAAATTTAAAGAAGCTCTTAAACTCATTAAACAAGACAATCCGTTTCCCATTGTTTGCGGTCGGGTCTGCAACCATCCTTGCGAAACGGCCTGTATGCGCAGCAAGGTGGACGAAGCCATCGATATTATGCATCTGAAGCGTTTTGTTGCTGATCTTGATCTCAATAGCGATACCCGCTATATGCCGGAAAAGAAAGAAAGCAAGGGCAAAAAAGTAGCCGTTGTTGGCGCCGGTCCTGCCGGACTGACCTGTGCTTACTATCTGGCCATCGAAGGCTACGATGTGGAAGTATTTGAAGCTCTGCCGGTTGCAGGCGGCTGGCTTGCCGTCGGTATCCCCGAATATCGTCTTCCCAAGAATGTTCTGAAGGCGGAAATCAAAGTCATCGAAGACCTGGGTGTAAAAATTCACCTGAACACAAGAATCGGCAAAGATATTTCCTTCGATAAACTGAAGACCGATTATAGCGCAATATTTATCGGCTGCGGCACCATGAAGAGCAGCAAGCTCAATATTCCCGGCGAAGAAATGCAGGGCGTCATCCACGGCGTGGATTATCTGATGCAAATCAATCTGGGTAAAAAAGTTGACATCGGAGACCGGGTTGCCGTTATCGGCGGTGGCAACGTGGCCATGGATGCCGTTCGTACAGCGGTTCGCACCGGCTCTAAAAATGTTTTCATTCTGTATCGCCGCACCCGTGCAGAAATGCCCGCAGCCCCCGAAGAAATTGAAGAGGCTATTGAAGAAGGAATTGAAATGAAATTCCTTGTTGCCCCGAAACAAGTGGTGGGCAAAAATGGAAAAGTCACGGGTATCGAATGCACGCGCATGGAACTGGGCGAACCGGATAAAAGTGGTCGTCGCCGTCCCGTCGAGGTCAAAGGTTCCGAATTTATCATTGAATGCGATTCTATCGTTCCGGCCATTGGTCAGGAAGCAGACTTATCCTTTATCACAAAGGAAAGCGGTGTCTCCATCAACAAGTGGAACAATGTTGATTACGATGAAGTTACTTATGCAACCAATGTTGCCGGTATCTTCTCCGGCGGCGACGTTGTTACCGGTCCTCAGACGGTTGTTAAAGCTGTTTTTGCTGGTAAGGAAGCGGCCAAATCCATAGACCGCTATCTGCAAGGCCAGGACATGAAAGCAGGTCGTGAAAAAGATTGGACCAAAGACCTGGCCGACAAAGCCGACGTTTCCAATGTGCCGAAGGTTCTCCGTGAAAAATATCCGCTCATGAAGCCGGAAGAGCGCAAAACCAGTTTCCAGGAAGTCGGCATCGGCTTTGCTGAGACGCAAGCTGTCGCAGAAGCCAATCGCTGTCTGGCCTGCGGGATCTGTTCCGAGTGTTACCAGTGCGTGGACGTCTGTCTGGCCAAGGCGATTGACCACGATATGAAAATAGAAGAAGAAACCATTGAAGTCGGCGCAGTGATTGCTTCGGCTGGTTTTGAAATATTTGACGCCAGCAAGCGCGGTGAATATGGCTATGGCATTTATAAAAACGTGGTTACTGCGCTGCAATTTGAAAGAATTCTTTCCGCATCCGGGCCTTTCTTCGGCCATGTTCAGAGAATTTCCGACGGCAAGGAACCCAAGAAGGTTGCATTTATCCAATGCGTCGGTTCCCGCGATGTATCCTGCGACAACAGTTGGTGCTCGTCGGTTTGTTGTATGTACGCAACAAAAGAAGCCATCATTGCCAAAGAACATGCCAAGGGATTGCAGCCGACCATTTTCTACATGGACATCCGTGCCCATGGCAAGGATTTCGACCGTTTCGTCACCCGTGCGAAAGATGAATATGGCATTCGTTACATTCGCTCCATGCCGTCCTCTATTAAAGAAATGCAGCAGACCAATAATCTGTTGATGAAATATGTCAATCAGGATGGAACCTTTACCGAAGAAGAATTTGATATGGTGGTTCTGTCCGTCGGCCTGATGCCGCCCAAAGAGGCTAAAAAATTGGCGTCGAGTCTTGGCATTGAACTCGAAGAGCATGGATTCTGCAAAACGAAACTGGAAAATCCTGTTCAGACCTCACGCCCCGGTGTGTTCGTCTGTGGCGCCTTCGGCGGACCCAAAGACATTCCCGAAACCGTTATGGAAGCAAGCGCGGCGGCTGCCTGCGCTGAAGGCCTTTTGGCTGCAAAGCGCGGCACAATGATTACCGCCGCAGAAAATCCGGAAGAAATGGATATGCGCGGAACGGGTGTGCGAACCGGTGTCTTCGTCTGTCACTGCGGTATCAACATTGGCGGTGTTGTCGATGTTCCCGCCGTCAGAGATTATGCTGCAACATTACCCAACGTCGTCTATACGGCTGATAATCTCTTCACCTGTTCACAAGATACGGCGGTGAAGATGGCCGAAGTCATTAAGGAAAAGAATCTCACACGCGTTGTTGTGGCGTCATGCTCTCCCCGTACGCACGAAGGACTCTTTCAGGAAAACTGTGAGAAGGCTGGTATGAACAGGTATCTGTTTGAGATGGCCAACATCCGCGACCAGAATTCCTGGGTGCATATGCACGAACCGGAAGCCGCGACGGAAAAAGCCAAAGACTTACTGCGCATGGCTGTCGCCAAGGCGCAATATCTCAAGCCGTTAAAGCCGGGACAGCTTTCCGTCAACCATCAGGCATTGATTATCGGCGGTGGTTTGGCCGGTATTACGGTGGCCCTGTCACTGGCCGATCAGGGATTTGCTTCTACTATCGTTGAAAAGGAAGATCGCCTGGGTGGTAACTATAATCACCTCTATAAAACACTTGAAGGACTGGATGCACGCGCTCACCTGAAGGGGCTTCTGGAAAAAGTTTACAAGAATCCTTTAATCCAGGTTGCCACCTCCGCCCAGATTGTTAAGATCGATGGTTTCATCGGCAATTACAAAACAACCGTAAAAGTTAAACAAGACGAGAAGGTATTTGAGCACGGCGTTGTGCTGGTGGCTACCGGCGCTTATGAAAACAAGCCCAAAGAATACCTCTACGGTCAAAACGCAAAAGTTAAAAGCCAACGAGAACTGGAAACCTTAATTTACGAGAAGGATCCGAAGCTGGCCTCTGTGAAAAATATTGTTATGATTCAGTGCGTGGGTAGCCGCGACAAAGAAAGACCTTATTGCAGCCGTTACTGCTGCTCCGAGGCGATCAAGAACGCACTGGAACTTAAAGACGCAGATCCGTCCCGTGACATCACGATCATTTACCGCGATATTCGCACCTTTGCTTTCAAAGAAGATTATTACAAGAGAGCGCGCGAAGCCAACATTAAGTTTGTATCCTACGAAGAAGATCGTAAGCCGGAAGTTATCGCTTCAGGCGACAAAGTGGAAGTAAAAGTATTTGATCCGATTCTCAATGAAGCCGTTGTGTTGTCCGCTGACATCGTTGCTCTGAGTGTCGGTGTTGTGCCGAATCCGGAAAACGCAATGATCGGCCAGATGCTCAAAGTCCCCACCAATCAGGATGGTTTCTTCCTGGAAGCGCACGTTAAATTGCGCCCGGTTGATTTCCAGACCGACGGTGTGTTCATGTGCGGGATGTCCCATTCGCCCAAATTCAGCGATGAGTCGATCACCCAGGCTAACGCCGCCGTGTCACGCGCCTGCACAATTCTTTGCCTCGATTTCATTGAGGCGGAAGGTAAAACGGCTTATGTCAATAAGGAGAGATGTTCCGCTTGCGGTCTTTGCGAAATCAATTGTCCTTACAGCGCCATTGCCGTGAACATCAATGAGGCTTGCGCCGAAGTCAATGCGGTTCTTTGCAAGGGGTGCGGAGTTTGTACGGCGTCTTGCCGCATGAACGCAGTGGATCTCAACGGTTTCAACAACGAAGAAGTAATCGCTCAGATAGAGAATATAAACTAAAGTAAAAAAGCGGCAGGAATAGTATCGCCGGAAGAAGAAGGAGAATATATGGCTGAAAGTTTAGCAAACAAGGAATGGGAACCGAAATTCGTTGCCATTGTCTGCAACTGGTGTACCTACGCGGGAGCCGATCTGGCGGGTATCAGCAGGATTCAGTATCCGACAAATGTCAGAATCATCCGAGTTCCCTGCACCGGAAGAATCAATCCGTTCTATATCGTCAAAGCCCTGCAAGACGGAGCGGATGGTATATTAGTATCCGGTTGACACCCGGGTGAATGCCACTATATCTCAGGAAATCTGGTGGCGCGGCGCAAGTTTGCGACGTTAAAAAGTTTCCTGAATTACATCGGCGTTGAAGGTGACAGAACGTTGTTTACCTGGGTTTCCGCCTCCGAAGGTGACAGATGGGCACAGGTCATCAAAGCTGCTACGGAAAAAATAAAAGCACTGGGACCGGCAAAAAAATTGATCAAGCAGATTGGTTAATCTGATTTTAGGATAAAAAAATATAAACGGGGAAATCATCACTGTGGAAAACATCGAAACAAAATTGCGGGAAGAAGCAAAAAGGCTGCTTTTGGAAAAGAAGGTCGAGGTGATTGTCGGCTATGAAAAAGGCACGCTCCCACTCACGGCTACACCTTGTTTTATCACAACACCGGAGGAAGCCGACAAGCTTGTTTGGAATAATCTCTGCACGCAGAATCTGGCCAAGTTTGTACACGATCTGATCACTGCGCAGAAGAATTCACAAAAACGGGTCAAACCGGAAGACCGGAAGAAGAAAATCGTTGGTGTTATCGCTCGTGGTTGCACGACTCGATCACTCATCATTCACCTCCAGGAAAGACAGTATGGCCGTGATGAAGTTTATATCATTGGCGTTCCCTGCGACGGTTATGTGGACGGCAAAGGATTGAAAGTCGCCATAGGCGGTGCGGACATTGTGGACGGAGCCATCGATGGTGGCCAGGTTAAAATGAAGACATCCGACGGTGATAAAACAATTGCCTTAAAAGATGTTCTGGCGGAATGTTGTCTGACCTGCCGCTTTAACAATCCCATTATTTCCGATACGATGATCGGATCGGCAGCCCCTGCAATGAATCCCGATGCGGAATACAACGACGTAAAAGAATTTGAAGCCAAGTCGATTGATGAACGCTGGGCCTATTTTACCAAGGAAATGGAAAAGTGCATGCGTTGCAATGCTTGTCGCCAGACTTGTCCGTCCTGTTACTGTCCGACTTGTTTTGCGGAACAGAGTCAGCCGCAGTGGGTGGGCATCGGCGAGGACAAGACCGACACGCAAGTGTTTCAGTTTATGCGATTGTATCATATGGTCGGTCGCTGCGTAGATTGCGGGTCTTGTGTTTCCGTATGCCCGATGGGAGTTGATCTTCGCAAATTCCTCAAGAAGATTGACAAGGACGGTTGGGAATTATTCGGCAGCCGCGCAGGTTCCAGCATGGAAGAGATGCCGCCGCTTGGTAAATATGATGAACATCACGATAAAGAAGAATTTATCTTCAACCCATAATTAGTTTGAGATGATGGAGTTTACATGGAAACTTTTCTGGAAGCAGTAAACAAAAAGATACACGGTGTGCCCCTGCAAGCCTGTTATCACTGCCGGAAGTGTACGGCCGGTTGTCCTACGGCGGCGCACATGGAATATAACCCCAACAAGGTTATTAAAATGATTCAGAACGGGCAAAAAGAGAAAGTTCTGAACAGTTCGACGATCTGGCTTTGCGTATCGTGTGAAACCTGCATCACCCGTTGCCCCAATAAGGTTGATATTGCCCGTATGATGGATGTACTGCGTCAAATGGCGATTGAAACCGGTGTCGGAGCACGCGAGAAGAATGTCTTGAAATTCCATGAAGCGTTCCTCGCCTCGATTAAGCGTGGCGGGCGCATTAACGAAATGATGATGACGGTTCATTATAAACTCAAATCGGGAGATCTGTTCTCGGATATGGATCTGGCCCCAGGGATGTTCCTGAAAGGGAAGCTGGCGTTGCTGCCCCCGCGAACCAAAGATTTGAAATCGGTTAAAGATATTTTTGAGAAAACGAAAAGTATATAATGGCAATTTTGTTTTGCATCGAGCCAAATGTGGCGTGATGCAAAGAAGTAACAAGGAAAAAAGGAGGCTACTCTCTTGAAAGTTTCATATTATCCGGGCTGCTCGCTACACGCGACGGGAAAAGAATATGACCAGTCCATGAAGGCCATCAGTCGCGCCCTCAACATTGAGCTCAAAGAAGTTGAAGATTGGTCCTGTTGTGGAGCGTCATCCGCGCACTTTACGAATTTTGATTTGTCCATAGCGCTTTCGGCGCGTAATCTTATTGCCGCAGAAAAAAATGCAATGGATGTCATGGTGCCTTGTGCCGCGTGTTTCAGCCGCTTCAAAACAGCCGAGCATCATTTAAAGGCCGACAAAGATCTCAGAGCGAAGATCGAAGGCGTTGTGGGCGCAAAGTATCAGGGCGGCATCACCATTCGCAATCCCATTGATATCATCTACAATGAAATTGGTATTGATGCGCTGATCGCAAAGGTCGTCAAACCCTTGACCGGACTCAAGCCCGTATCTTATTACGGTTGTTTGCTGCTGCGGCCGCCGGAAGTCTGCGAGTTTGAAAACTATGAAAACCCGTTCATGTTGGATAAAATGATGGGAGCCATCGGAGCCGATGTGAAGAACTGGTCTTATAAGACGGACTGCTGCGGCGGATCGCTGGTGATGAGCAAAACATCTATCGTTGTGGATATGTGTGACAAACTGATGGCCGCCGCTAAGGAAGCCGGTGCAAACTGTGTGGTCACAGCCTGCCCGATGTGCATGGCCAATCTGGACATGCGACCCAGTAGCGGTTTGAAGCTGCCGATCTTTTATTTTTCGGAATTGATTTCATTAGCGATGGGGCTTGCCGGATCGCAGGAAACCTTTAAAACGCATATCTTTGATCCACAGCCGCTGTTGAGCCAATTGAGGTTGATTTAATAAATCGATAAACTGATTATACCTGACGCTTTTGAAGTTTAAAAGTTGGAGAAAATTCTAAATTAGGGACAATTATGGAAAAACGTTTGATCAAAAAAGATGCACTAGCGGGCATTGCCAAGAAAATGGCCGAAGATTTCCTGGTTTGGGCGCCGGTAAAGAAAGAAGATAACGTTCTTTTTGAACCGCTACCCAAAGGCGGCGAGCCTTTCTTTGCGTATTTGAATTCCAAGAACGCGCCAAAAAATGTTTTCTTCCCGCACACGGAAACCCTGATGAAATATACCCGTACGGAAAAAGGCATGGTATTTTCCTCAGATGAAAACAAAGCCGCTCAGTCGGTTCTGTTTGGTGTGCGCCCCTGTGACGCACACAGCTTTGCGCTACTGGACATGCTCTTTGACCAGGAAAAATATAAGGACGGTTATTACATTTCCAAAAGACAAAACACGACAGTCATTTCCATTGCCTGCGTGAAACCGCCTTATGCCAGCTGTTTCTGCACCTCGGTGGATGGAGCACCCGTTGCTTCCGAGGGCGCAGATATTTTGCTCACCGATATCGGCAATGATTATCTGGCGGAGTTTGTAACGCCTAAAGGAGAGAAGCTGGCCAAATATTTCGGTGAAGCCAAAGCCGACGCTGCCGCAGAAGCCAAGAAAAATGAGATCGCGGCCAAAGCTAAAGAGGCCGTCACCTCCAAGATTCCCGCGCATGAAGTCAAACCGATTCTCGATAAAAATTTCGACAATCCTTTCTGGAACACGATTCACGGCAAATGTCTGGCCTGTGGCACCTGCACCTATATGTGCCCCACCTGTCATTGCTTCGATATCAGTGATGAAGTCAAAGGCGCTGATGGTGTTCGCCTGCGTTCGTGGGACTCCTGCATGTTCCCTCTCTTTACCAAGGAAACGTCAGGTCATAATCCACGCACGTCGCAGAAGGAAAGATGGCGTCAGCGCACCATGCACAAGTTCAAGTACTATGTGGATAACTTCAATGCGATTGCCTGCGTTGGCTGTGGTCGCTGTGTCATGAGTTGTCCCGTGAATATTGATATCAGAAAAATTGTTGAAGATATTTCAAAATTATAAATAGGGAGTTAGTAATGCAAAACCC
>CAZJMX010000072.1:0-7311 GCA_964547345.1 uncultured Smithella sp.
GAACAGAGCAATATAAGGTTTCAAAAAAACCTATTTTTCAGGACGGACTAATTAAATCGTTTGTTGACGGAGGCGAGCATTGAACGTCGTCTTGCCGCTTAACATATTTACAGGCTTATAGTTGCCTCAGCGTGTTCATATAATTACTGCCCTGGTATTCTTTAAACCACCGCTTTGTGATGGCGCCCGCGTAAGTTTTAATAAACAGATTTCTCCATCTTCGTTTGATATCTCCCCAGGCATTCGCAAGCGGAACGGTGAAAAGGGTATGCATCGGCAGCTTTCGGCTGGGCGCAGTATCCGTCTTGTGTCTTTCAATGAAATGACGCACAAACCGCCAGGAATAAAATCCGACAAACTGAATGGGAAAGCCAATGGTGGCCAGATAGACCCAGTTAAGCCAGTTGCCGTAATTTAATTTCCGGCTGAGAAATCCTCCGAGATACTGGTTTTTCATCAGCATCTTGGGCATGTTCTGAAGGTCATCCGGATCAAACCCGTCCGGCCTCGGATCGTAGCATAGGAACAGGCCGTCATACTTATCCCAGCCCGCCATCGAAAGGGGCAGAATCCGTCCTTCGCGCGCAAGTCTCGCTCTCAGCTCGGAACCGGGCAGGGGGACGGCATTGAGCAGCTGGATCGTGTCGATCCTTGCTTTTTTAATAAACGTTTTAAAAGCGTCGGCCCATTGCTCAATCGTAAGGCGACATCGGTCTGCCGCCTGCTTGTTTGCGGGATAGCCGAAAATAAACATGCCGTGCAGATAAAAGTGGCTTGAGAGTTTTTTAGAACGGGCAATCAACTTTTCAACCGTCACGCCTTTGCGCATGGCCTGCAATTCTTCATTGACCGGACTTTCGTAACCGATCGCCAGCGTGGTCACACCGGCCAGGCGCATGGCCTCGATCAATGCGTTGTTTTCCGCCGCTTCCGTGCGCACCTGGACAATGATGTCGATTTTTTTCCGGAATTTATTTTTATAGTTGCCAATCGCGTTGCAAAGCGCGATGGCCTCGGCAGGCTTCTGGGCAAAGTTATCGTCGGTGAAGAAGAAACTTTTGTATCCCAGATCGGAATATTTAATTAACTGCCGCAAAGCCGTCGCAACCGAGGCGGATTTGTACTTTCCGTATTGCTTGTTGACGACGCAGAATTCACAATTAAAATTGCAGCCGCGGCCGCGGTTGATGGGGATGGCGCTCCATCTTTTGTCCATAAATTTAATAAGGGTTAAGTCAGGATCGGCCAAATCATTCAGATTGCAGATCGGATCGCGCCTGCCGGTAAAGACATAGGCGCCCGTTTCGTCAAGGAAGCTGATTCCTGAAACGGAAGCAAGCCCGGTTCGGTTCAAGATGACGCCGCCTGCGTCTGTCGCCACGAAAGCCAGCAATTCCGTGATGGTTTCTTCTCCTTCTCCGTGAACGACAATATCAATGCCTGCGTGAAGCGCTTCTTCGGGCAGGGCATCGACATGACTGCCGCCGGCAATGGTGATGACACCAAAGCCCTGATATTGGCGGGCCAGCGTAAACAGGCGGGGAATCGAATTACTCATGCCGCCATAGAAGAGCGCCAGGTGTGCGGGCTTGCCGGTCTGCAAAAAGCAATGATCCGGTTGACCCTGATCCGTGAGCGGTCCGCCGTAATTGTTTTCATCTATCGCATAGACGTCATTACACCGGGGATGATGCGTAATCTGGCTCATCACCGACAAAATTCCCACCGGAGGCATTTTGATCTTCGCGTAGATATTGCTTTGTGAATGCCTCGGATATTGGGGAATAATCCCGATGATGGTCAATTCCTTTTTCATAATGAAAATTCCTTCTTCGCCGATTGGCGAAAATGTCAGTCCTTCATTAATCGACAGGCTAAATGAAACGCCTTCGACTTTAAATGTTCTCCACGGCCAAACCAGATGGAATTTAATTGTGTGGCGGGGTCTTCATCCGACATCATGTGATCCGTGTATTCGGCTACACTGTTGAAAGCCCCCCACACTGTCCCGCGCGACAGATGTGCGCCCCGGCCTGCGTCATGCAACTGAAGCACGCTTGCGCGAATTTTCCCGGTTCTTGCCGTATGCGTCGCCTCTTCGTTATCCGGAACCAGCGCCTGCACATAGTCCCGCAGCTGCTCGTCCGTGATCGACTTTGCCGCCATGTCGTTGAACACAACATTGAGTTGTGCGTATAAGACATTGGATAATGCCAGAAGGGTGGACGCCTGTGTCAAATACCTTGCCGTATTCGGCGCATGGCTGATTGCAATGTCTCCCGCTCCCTGTAGCGCAGCCGTCAACGTATTATTGCAGACGACGCGGATAGGCGTAATCTTTACCCGAACCTGTGCGCCGCCGTCATGACTATTGATGAGCAGGAGATATTTTGTGACGATGTCGTTGCCATGGACCTTTATGTAGCCTGGAAGTTTTGCCAGGATCCAGACACGTTCCCCCTTGCCCAGGACGCCTGCTGTCTCGTAGGTCGCCTCATCTTCGGCAACCAGCGTGTCGAAGAATGTGAACGCATCGATGTTCTGAACGGGTGCGTAACTCTCGTTCACGACGCCCAGGATATCGCCGGTATCCTGACGCAGGGTTGCATACGCCTCCAGGTTCAACCCCGTTTTCAACCCCAACGACTTTGTGGCGACGGTGTAATCCAGCCCGGCCATTTGCAGGGCTTCTCTCGCGGTTTTGGGATGATTCAATTCAATACCCACATGATGCCACGGAGCAGGTGCTGTATCCGGATAGGGCGAGGGGACTCGCGGAACCCGCAGATGCAGTCTGCGCAAGGTTGCCTCGCTTACGGTGGATTGATACAAGGGATGGTCTTCGACGGTGATATTGAAGAGGGGGAAAAGATCATCCGACATTTTTTTCTGCCACCCGAGAAAAGTGGCATCGCAGTTCACATCAGATGGATTCTTATGATTTAACATAACAGCTTCCTTTCGCCGTGCATACGGATCGCATTTTCTTAAGTAGCTTCGTGGGGGAACGCAAATGCATACGAAGACGTATGATTCAATCCGCCTCAGCGCCTCAGAGATGTAAAAGCAAATAGCCTGCCAACCGCCGAAAAGAAGCGCGAAGCTGTTATTTCTCATGAATAACGATCTATTATGCGGACAAATCCGAAGCGGTGAAAAGCAAAAGGAACGGGTTTGACCTCAGTATTTGGTGGAGCCTCAGGATACTGAGGGACAAAGGGAAGAGGGAAGGGGCAAAAGCAGACGCATGTTTGTTGAAAAACGTATAGAGACAGGCCCCTGGACCTGTCTCTATACTAATAGCTTAAAACCCGATGCTCTTATTTCACGATGATCTCAAAAAGAACTCTCATGTTCGCCTTTGCCGCTGTGGAGTAAAGCTCTTTAGGCGCTGCTTCGCGCTCTGCCGGCCGAGTCTCGCCATAGCCGATTGTGGAAAGCGTTTGAGCGCTGATACCTTCGCTGATGAGGAATTCCTCGACAGCTTTCGCTCTTCTTTCACTGAGCTTCTGGTTGTACTCTTCCGTGCCGGAAGCAGAGGTATATCCTGCAACGCGGACTCGGGCTTTCGGGTTATCTTTCAGAAGCTGGATATTCCTTTTCAGAATGGCCTGGGCTTCCGGTTTGAGCGTGGATTTATCGAAATCAAAATGAATATCTTCAAAAGCAAGGATGATGATCTTCGGCTCGGCTGCCGCTACGGCAACTTTTTCTTCGATCTTCGGTTCAGAGGCCACCACGATGACAACCTTCTCTTCCGCAGGCGCCGGTTCGGCTGCCGGTTCACTCTTTAAAACAGGGGCAGGTTTAACTCCGCCGAAGGAGAAAGCTATGCCTGCTGTAAAGCTGAGATTATGATAGGTGGATTGCGTAATCTCGGTAACGATATAATGCTGAACATCCGCTCTCAGCGCGATATTTTCCGTCAGCGAATACTTTGCTCCGACACCGAAATTAAAAGCTGCCATATCCCTGGTTTCTATCGTTGGCCTGTAGTTGACTCCTCCGAAACCGGCAACGACAAAGGGAGTGAATTTGCGATCGGGCAGGATGTGAAAAACGGCATCGACGTGATAAAAATAAATATCAACTCTATCCATGGGATATCCGAACTCTCCTTCCGTGTTATCCCTTTTATTCTTGTCATGAACGTTCGTCCGCAGAAATTGCCCGGCGAGCTCAACGCCAAAATATTTCGTGATATTGTAGCCCAGTCGTGCCCCAATAACGGGTGAGGGATTCAGATTCTGACTCTTTTGGAAGAAATTAACTCCTGCGTAAGGATTGACTTCAAAGCTTCCCGCCCTTATCTCGGCGCGGGCGGACAAGGGTAGTAATAAAGCAAATACAGCTACGATAATCGCTGCACGACATATCGATTTCATTGTATATCCTCCTTTATATTATTGTGTTTAGGCTGCGAGGCAAAAGGGAGACAGGCCCGAATTTCACAAACAGCCGGTCTTCCCTTTTTGCGCTCCTTTCAATTCAAATAGCTCATGCCTTACTGGCAAACTGCTGAATAGGTAGCCGGTGGCGTAAACGGCTGACCCGGCACCGAGATAATGTTTGCGTCAAACACAAACGCACCGGCGCCGGCTGACCATGCCCCTGCCATCAATCTGCCGCAGGATGTTGCGCCGGTCAGCATTGTAATAGATCCCGAGGCGAGTATGTTGCCCTGGAATTCAGAATACAGTCCAAGCGTCGCTGCCGTGCCGGCCTGCCACCAGACATTGGAAGCCTTGGCGCCGCCTGTCAGGAGAATACGCGTGTGCGCCCCGGGAGGGGCTGCGCCTGCCGCTGTGCTGATGGTGCTTGATGACTGGAAAACAAAGACGGCATTGGCATCGCCCTGGGCGTCGAGTGTGATGTCACCTGTTATCAAAATAGACGTGAGCGATTGATAAAGGCCGGGAACGAAATAGTTGTCTCCCTGCACGAGCGCGCTACCGGTGGGTTCTCCTAAAGTAGTGCCGGCCGGTAAATTCGTGGGCACAAAAGCGGGCGCTCCCATGGTGCCTGCGGCCGGGGGGCCGGCCGGAGGCGTGATGCTGAGATACAACGCATTCAAGTCGGCTTTGATCGTGGCCATATTACCGCCTGGATCATAAAGGGAACTGATGACCGTCCCTGCGAGTATCGGCACAAACGCGGGGCCGCCGCAAAGACCGAAACCTCCGGCAGCATCAATGGCCACGGCATTACAGGTAGCCGTTGGATCCAGCAACACATCCCCGTGAATGTTGGTGACGGGGGCCGTGGAGGTGTTGGTGACACCGGCGGTCGCCGATATAGCAAACGTGGCGACTGTTCCCAGATTGAACGGCGCAAGACAGCTCGCTGTCCCTGTCGTAAAGGTCCATGCTTCATCAGCAGCCAGTGCATTGCCGCCGACATCCTTGACCCCGGAAGCGCCGCCGATAATTTTGGCGGTATACTGGGTGCTTGCCGTGAGATTCGCATTTGGGTTGAAGGTTGCGATATTCGTCAGTGGATCATAAGCGATGACCCCGGATAAGATTGGACCCGACGGGGGACCTGTTGTTCGCAGCGTAAAGGTGGCCGTTGTTATGGTTAACGGGTCCATCGGCTTGCTGAAGGTTGCAGAGATGGTCTGGTTGAGACATACCCCGGCGGCAAGAGCAAGAGGATTTTTAAGGATCACGGTGGGCAACGTTGTGTCCAGCGCAGCACCGGTTGTAAAGGTCCATGGATTCGGTTTGGGTAGCCCGGCAACCGCCGGTACAACCAGTGTATTGCCGGCCAGGTCCTTGGCCCCGGCTGTAATCGTCGCGGTAAAGAGGGTGTTGGCGGGAAGAGTGGCCGGTGTTGTGGGTGTGAAGGTCGCCGTTTTGCCGGCGACAGCGTAAGACACAACGCCTGCAACTGGAGTTGAGCCAAGGGTGGTATTCACTACCGTAAAGGTTGCTGCGTTGATTGTTGCGGGGTCCATATCCTCATTGAATGCGGCGGTGATTTGGGTGTTGCGCGCCACAGGATTGGCCAGATCAGCGGGGAGGGTGAGCGTAACGACGGGTGCGGTGGCGTCGATAACCACACCGGTTGTAAACGTCCATATGTAATTTGCCGCCAGTGGGTTTCCGGCTGTGTCCCTGACTGTGGTGGTAACCGTGGCCGTGCATAAAGTGTTTGCCGGAAGATTGGTTGCAGAAGGAAGTGGAAGCATTGCTGCAAAGCCTGATGCCAGGTAGGTAACCGCTCCTCCCCCTGTTACGGGCGATCCGGCGGGGCAGGCCAGCGTAAAGCTTGCTGTGTTTAGCGAGGCCGGATCCATCGCCTCATTGAAGGCGACCGTAATTTTTTTGATGTTTCTGGCAACACCTGCGGCATTATTGAGAGGGACTACCGCCGTCACTGTGGGTGCGGTGTGGTCTGGATTAGGCGCTAACCAATGTCCGGTCAGGTCTTCTCTCCCGCATCCTGTCATAAACAATACACTCATGATGAAGATAAATAAGAAACACGTTTGTCGAACTTTAAATCTTTTCATAACAATCCTCCTTTTCTGATATTTTCTTTGAATTCGTTTTATTGTTAAACTCCCGGCTAATCGGTCATGCTGCTTTCCGTCCTCTTGTGCGGGGGATAAACAATACAATTAAAACGCCACGGCTTTGTTGATTGCCTGACTCACGGATTCACGCCCCATCAGTCGCTGGGCTAAATTACTCCGAGGAAGGTCACAGCAAATAGCCTGCCAATCAACGAGGACAAGCCCGTGCCCGCATTCATCCTTTTAAAACAAGTTGTTGGTTGGCCGAAGGGCGGGGGCCGAGGAACAGGAAAAAAATCTTTCGGCCTCAACATGCGGTGGAACCGCCCGTTATCCGTCACGGACGTTCCGCTAAATGAGATAGCGCCGTTAATCGGGGCGGCCATTGCGCTTACGGCCATAATACAAATTGTTGCCGTCACCAGGCAAATTAGGACAACCCTAAATCCATAATGGCCGGAATCACATGGATCATCATGATGAATAGCAATAGCAAGTAGCCTGCCAGCAGTCGAGGGGAAGTCAGAAGAATGGAAGGATCATTTAATAACAGGTTGTTGGAAACACAGGAGAGAATAGAATTGAAGCAGGAAAGAATTATTTTGGCCTCAGGATATGGTGGAGCCTCAAGATGCTGAGGGAGGACAGACGTCAGGAGTCAGAAGACAGAAGATAGAATACAGAATACAGAATACGGAATACGGAATACGGAATGTTTTTTTATTCTGACTTCTGACTTCTGATTCCAATTTGCATTCAAGATGACACTATGATATATAATCGACATGGAGGTG
>CAZJMX010000073.1:0-7249 GCA_964547345.1 uncultured Smithella sp.
GATTCTTCAATCAGGATCTGACCGATGAGGCTTGCCGAAATACCACGGCTGGCGATGATCCGAAGCTCTTCGAGATTATAAACAATGCCGCCGCCCGTGCCGCCCATCGTGTAGGCCGGACGGACCACCACCGGATACCCCATCTCGGCTGCGATTTTTTCGGCTTCTTCCACAGATGTAGCAGGCGAGCTTTTCGGCATGTCAATACCGAGCTTGTTCATGGCCTCTTTGAAAGCGATGCGGTCTTCGCCCCGTTCAATGGCGTCAACCTGCACGCCGATGACTTTGACATTATGCTTTTGCAAAACGCCCAGCTTGAAGAGTTCCGAAGTCAGGTTGAGGCCGGTTTGACCGCCCAGGTTCGGCAGAATCGCGTCCGGTTTTTCATTTTCAATAATTTCAGTAATCGTCTGAGCATTGAGCGGTTCAATATAGGTTACATCCGCCATGCCGGGATCGGTCATAATCGTAGCCGGATTGGAATTCACCAGCACGATCTTGTAGCCCAGCTTGCGTAGCGCCTTGCAGGCCTGCGTTCCTGAATAGTCGAATTCACAGGCCTGACCGATCACAATCGGACCGGACCCGATAATCAATACTTTTTTAATGTCCTCGCGTTTTCCCATGGTTTATCCTCTCATCTTTCCATAAAGATTTATTTATCTGCACATTATTGTATTTCAGAAAGAACGATTTTGTCGCGCGAGTATACGAACAATGTCCATAGCTGTCAAAGGAATTGTGACTATTAAAACCAAGTCCGTGGAATAATTTTTTCGGGAAGGCAAAGAGAGTTATCCTTCCGCCGATGATTCGCGGCGGAAGGATAAATATTTCAATATTATTATAGTATTTTGTAAATCTTGTTTGAGAATAATCGCCCGTGGGACATTTTTTAGTTGGGCTACGGCAGCCAGTGGAACTTCGTCTTTTTGGCAAAAGACGTTTTCACAACTGCGTCAAATTCTTTCCGCCATCATTGCCCCATGCTTGCCGGAAGTATCCTATTGAATCTTCAACCAGCGAATCATCTCGGGAGCGCGGGTTTTGCTCATTTTCTTGTATTTATTAAATTCACGCTCGTTTTGGGGCCATGTAAAATTATATTGAGGTTTGGAAAATTTTCCACCATCTACAATCTGAGTGTAGGCGCCGCTTTCCATCAAACCCCGTTCATCAATCATGAACAACTCATTGGGAACTTGATCGCCCAAAACAGGCAAGGCCTTTGCCAGATTGCGGCGAATGTCTTTTGCCGCATAAGAATCCCCGGCCTTGATTGATTTGGCGATGACCTGCATCATATTGTAATTCAACAAGCACTCCCAGGTTACCTCTCTTTTATACGCTTCCTTGTATTTCTCAGCGAAAGCCGGCATGGTTGGGGTCGGCTGATCAGCAACACGGGCGACGCCCATCGCGTTATCCAGGAGTTTTGTGTTTTTGAGCACTTTGTCAATGTAATCCATCTTGGCCTGGTCGATGAGTAAAAATCCGCCCTTAAAGCCCATACCCCGCGCCTGTTCAATTACCAGAGCTGTCGTGGCTGACGGCCCGCCAATTAACAGCACGTCCGGTTTCGTGGCCAGCGCCGCCGCGATTTGCGATGAAAAATCCGTCTCGCTATAGTAGTTGGCGGGAAAGTCACCCACCAGGCGTCCGCCTTTACCTACCCACGTATGATGGAATACTTTCCGCCAGGCATCGCCGTAGGCGCCCGCCGTTACAAGCATGGCGGCTCTTCTCCAACCCTTTACATCGTAGGCCCAATCGCTAAAGAGCTTCACGTACGTCGTAAAATTGGGCACATCACAGATAATCATAGGGTGCCCTTTATCCAAAAGGGCATGAACGCTGCTATAAGCGCCAATAACAAACTCATTGCCCGGTGTCTGGGGAATGGACATGATGGCTCCGAGGGTTGTGGCAATCGGATTAAAAACGACCGGTGCTTTGTATTGCGAAACAAAACGCAGCGTGTTATTTTTTGCCAGTGTCGGATCAACGCGGTCATCGAGTTTTTCCAACCTGAAAGTATATTTATTCCCTTTTACCGTAACACCGCCCGCCGCATTAATCTCTTTGACGGCCATGTCAATACCATTGACGCAATCCTGGCCGTACTCCGCAGCCGGACCGGAGAGCGGTCCGGTAAACCCGATAACAATTTCCGCCGCAATGCCCAAAACACTCCCGGACAGAAGCATGAGAAAAACCGCCAAACCTGTAGCGCCCTTTAAAACCCTGTTAATCATTCTTTACCCTCCCTCTTTGCTTAAACCCTCATTATTATTTTCCCCGGAATGAACAATATGCAGATTATCCAATCTGAGGCCCCTCCTTATCGTTCATGCTTTTCGTCCAGCCCGCTTTTTGCAAAACTCACCACCCCGGCTTTTGTTTTGATAAAGCTAAAAGCCTATGCGCCTCATGACTCGCATTTCAACAGCCGGCTTCATCCCTATTTTTTACTTTTGGCTATTTCTTCTTCCCGCAGGATTTTGCGCAGGACTTTTCCCACCGCCGACTTGGGAATCGACTCGCGAAACTCGACAGCCTTAGGCACCTTGTAAGGGGCAAGCTTCTCCTTGCAGAAATCAATGATATCCTGCTGTGTCGCCTGTTCGCCTTTTTTCAAGACGACAAATACTTTGACGGTTTCGCCGCGGTAGGGGTCGGGAACGCCCACGGTCACCGCCTCGGAAACTTTGGGGTATTGATAGAGCACTTCATCAACTTCGCGCGGATAGATGTTAAACCCGCCGGCAATGATCATGTCCTTCTTCCGGTCGACAATATAAATGTAACCTTCCTCATCCATTTGCCCTACGTCACCGGTGCGAAGCCAGCCGTTAGTCATTTGATTTTTTGTTTCTTCGGGATTGTTCCAGTAGCCCAGCATCACGGTCGGTCCCTTAATCATAATTTCGCCCGGCTCGCCCGGTTTGGCATCTTGTTGTTCATTGTCCAGACTGGCCAGCCGCACATCATTATCCATCACCGGAACGCCTATCGCACCCGCTTTTGGTTTCAGGATGGGATTACAGATTCCCATGGATGCGGTTTCACTCATGCCCCAGCCCTCGCCAAAAAATATTCCCATATCCTGGACTTTTTGGATCAATTCAACCGGCATCGGAGCGCCGCCGGAATTGATAAGGGCAATTTTTTCCGCCAATCCAATCTTTGCAGCTTCGGGATGGTTGATCAAAGCGGTAATCATGGTCGGCACGGTTGGAAAGAAGGAAAACCGCTCAATGCGCTCGAGTGTTCCCATCATTTCCGCCATGTCAAACCGGGGCAATTGGATCTGGGTGGCTGTGTTAAAGAAACCATAATTCAAACAGCAGATGTTGGCGTACACATGAAAATAGGGAATTACCCCCATGACCTTGCGGTCCTTGTATGGCGCGTAGACACTCGTTGCATTCCCCCATAAAACAGCCTGCACCGTCGCAGCGACAACGTTTCCATGAGAAAGCAGCGCGCCCTTGGGCAGACCGGTTGTGCCGCCGGTAAATTGAATTAAAGCCGGATCGCCGGGGATAAAGGCGATCCGGGGCAGGCGGGCATCCGTAGAACTTTCCAGAAGTTCCGAGAAATGATGCCAGCCTTCTTCGAGTTTAAGATCCTTGCTAGAACTGACCGGGAGGCCTTTAATATAGTCAGTAACTTTCGTCACGATCAGCACAAGACCCAATTCTTTGGCCAGGGGATACATGGTGCCCATGACGGAATCAAAAGTGAATAGGATCTTCATGCCGGTGTTTTCCATCATGAACTTAAGCTCATCGTGGGTGTACAGGGGGTTCATGTTCACAACGATGCCACCCGCCGATAGGATCGCATAGTAGGCAATGATGTACTGGGGGCAATTGGGCAGGGCGATCCCGACCCGGTCACCCTTCTGAATACCGAGGCCGGTGAGCGCGTTCGCCATTCGCAGCATCTGGTTTCGCACTTCGATGTTGGTCAGTTCTGATCCGTAAAAATCCACGGCAGCCTTGTATGGCATTTGCGCTGCGGCCAGATGAACAAAGTTCTGGATGGGAAATTTCGGGTAGTTGACTGACCGGGGAACATTGTAATCGTAATTATTCTGCCAATATCTTGCTTCCATGAAATAACTCCTTATTGTTTCTGAATTTTAATCCTGCCGAGGCGGGATTAAGCGGTCATAGAGAACTCTATGGTCGATACATAGGCTATGTGTGGCTTAACATCAATATGAAATGATCGTAGCCAAAACTTAGCTTAATATGCTAAGATATAATGACAAAGTGGGACTTTTATAACATTAGAGTATCGTGTCATATGGCGTGCTGACTGATAGATAAATAATATCTTTAAGTTATTCAGATGAACTCCGGAGGGTTATGGAAAAAGACACCAACATGGAAAGCTTAAAGCAAAGAATCGCCCTGCTGGAGCAAGAACTGGAAGGGCGCGATAAGCTTACAGACACCTTAAAAGAAAGTCAGCATACTCAGAATATCATTCTGGAGAAGTCTCTGGTCGGTTATTACATTGTCTCGGAGGGAAAATTTCGCATCGTCAATCCAACGGTTGTGGCTTACACAGGATATTCAGCAAAAGAGCTGGTCGGGCGAAATGCCGATTTTATGATCCATCCCGAGGACAAAAAAAAACTGAAAAAATTGGGCCGCGAACTCCTCGCACAGAATCTCGCCTCGCCTCATGAGTTCCGGATCATCACCAAACAGGGAGAGGTTCGGTGGATGATGGAGATCATCGCGCCGACTTTTTTTGAGGGAAAGCCGGCCATTCTGGGCAATTCCATGAACATCACCGAACGAAAGACTGTTGAAGAAAAGCTGATGCAGTCCGAAATACTCTACCGCGCTATATTTGAAATGACCGGCACATCGACGGTCATCATTGAGGATGACAAAACGATATCCCTGGTCAATTCAGAGTTTGAAAAACTGACCGGCTACCGCAAGGAAGACGCCGAAGGGAAAATGACGTGGCTGGATCTGGTGGATGAGGCAGATCATCCATGGATGCTTGACATACACCAGAAAAGACGGATCAATCCCAACTACAATCCCCGAAACTATGAATTTCGCTTGAAAGACAGCCGCGGACGGATAAGACATCTCTACCACACGGCAGGTCTTATTCCCGGCACCCGTAAGCTGATATCCTCGTCTATTGATATTACGGAACTGAAAGAAAAGGAAGAAGAACTCACCATCAAATCCCAAAGCCTCGAAGATCTGAACGCGGCATTGCGGGTCATGTTGAAGCAGCGCGAGCAGGATCGCGAAGAACTGGAGAAAACTTTACTCGGCAATGTAAAGGAGTTTGTTCTTCCGTATATCGAGAAGCTCAGGAATGGACGCATCGAGAACAATGATATGACCTATGTCAATCTCATTGAGTCCAGCCTCAATGAGATTCTTTCGCCTTTCTCCCGAAAACTTTCAGCCAGGTTCACCCAACTGACGCCGAAAGAGATTCAGGTGGCCAATCTGATCAAGGACGGCAAGAGCAGCAAGGAGATTGCCCAACTGTTAAATGTTTCCAGCGGCGCCATTGATGTCGACCGTTATCGAATTCGAACCAAGCTGGGAATAAACAATAAAAAAGCAAACCTGAGATCTCATCTGACCAGCCTGACATAACCTGCTCTAGGGCGAAGTATTTTTTACATCAGGTGTAAAAATGTGACTTGCTTTCTGAACGTCAGTACTAGTGAAAAATTATAAGGAAATATATTGGTGATGTCAAAATACATATTATGTCATCCCGAAAATTAAAAAGCGTCCACATCCGGAGGACCGGACATATGGACGCTTTTTAACATCTGATTACTTAATTGTTAATTAAGACCTTGTTGCCTCCGGTTAATTAACATTTTTCCAGACCATGGGTACGCTGCCCTTGCTCAGTTTCTTTACCTGTTCGAATTCTTTTTCCGTTTTTGCCCACCAGACATAAGAGTGGGGTTGAGTAAACTTGCCGTGCTTCATGGTCTGGACGATAGCAGGCGAAACCATCAATCCGCCAGGTGTTATGGCAAAAACCTCCCAGGGATATTTATCTCCGAGTATCGGCACTATTTTGGGGAAGGCCGCCCGAATCGCCCTGACATCATCCGCTGTACCGGCAGCGCCAATAGCTCTGGCCAGTGCTTGCATGGCGGTATAATTCAGAACGTTTTCCCAGACCACCTTTCTCTTGTAATTTGTTGTATAGTTCTGGACAAAAGTATCGGTAGTCGGGAAAGGGGCCATACTGAGGATGGCCGTTCCAAAGGATCCTTCCAAGTTCAGAGGTTTTGCCATAACCTGGACAATGGCATCGATTTTAGCCTGATCGATCAAGATAAAACCACCCTCGTAACCCTTTGCTCTTGCTTGCTCCACAACCAGAGCGGTTGTGGATGACGGACCGCCGATGAGAAGAAAATCGGGATGGGTGGCCAGGGCTTCTGCAAGCGGCCCGGCAAAATCCGTCCGGGTATAATAGTTTGCCGGTTTGTCAAAAACAATGGTGCCGCCTTTCTTGATCCACGCGCCTGCAAAAACTTTGCGCCATGCCTCGCCATAGGCGCCGGCCGTTACCACCATGGCGCCTTTGCGCCAGCCCTTCTCCCAGGCCAGATCTGTATAAACATCAACATAAACCGTAAAAGGCATTGCCAGCGTTATCATCAGTTTGTTGCCTTTTTCAGATATTCCCGGAACGCTTGTATAGCCCATAAGGAGGAATTCATTTCTTCTTTCCTCATTCATCTTCATCAGGGCAACAATGGTATTGGCCAGGGGGCTGAATACGGCTATGGCCTTATGTTCTTTTCGCAGCTGGAGCGCGTTGCTAACGGCTATTTCCGGTTTAGTCTTGTCGTCCATTTTCTCGAAACGGAAGGTGTATTTTTTACCATTCACCGTGATACCGCCCTGAGCATTGATTTCATTGACGGCCATGTCTATCCCATTAAGACAATCCTGACCATATTCGGCAGCAGGACCGCTTAGAGGACCGGTATAGCCAACAACAATTTCTTCTGCTCCGGCCGCCGCGGCCCACATTATTGCTAGAATCATTACTGTAAGAAAGATGAAGCTGTTACGTTTTTTCATACATCTCCTCCCTTTATTCTTATGAATTTTACTAGCATGAAATTTAAAAGTGTATGCTTAACACTACTGTCCGGAATAGAATTATTTAACTAATTAGTCCGTCCTGAAAAATGCGGCTTGGAAGCCGCGTAAACATTGAA
>CAZJMX010000074.1:0-6498 GCA_964547345.1 uncultured Smithella sp.
GGAAGAACACCTTCGCAACTGGGCGCAGTTTAAACCGGGGACGGAAGAAGGGATATTCCCCCTGCCTGACCTGCTCAAACTTTTTTCAGGTCAGATGTTCCGGCGGCGTCTGGACCCTGAGTATTTTTCCCACATGCGCGAATACGTCATGGAGTGGATCACCACGCTCACGGAAATAGGCAAGACCGGGCCTTTCTGGTCGCTGAAAAAACCATAATCTTCACCCTCTGTCCTCTTTCGGGCTTGCCCCGGAGAGGCGCAGGATTGTTAAACTTAAGATTACATGGAGGCGCTTAATGTATGAACTGAAATTTAAAGAAAAAGTTTGCGCGACGTGCCCATCATCCGACTGTTTGCTGAAGTGCCAGTATATGTCCTTTACCGGGCACCCGGAGGCGCACGGAGAAATGATGAAGGTCGTGAAGGGCAAGGATTCCCGTGTGCTCAACGAGTGCGTCACCTGCTATGCCTGCGAAGAATACTGCCAGCGGGGCAATCATCCCTTTTACCTCATCTCGGAGAAGCGCGAGGAAAAAGGCATGTTCACCGCGCCCCGTCCCATCACGGCCCAGTGGATCAACATGACCAAGATGCAGGGGAAATACCTGGCGGGCGACGTGAAAGACAAGGCGCTCTCCTGTTGCTTCATTCCCGATCTGGGGCCGCTGGGCACGGGAGAAATCTTCAAAGATGTCGCTTCCGCCGGCGTTTTCGGCGCGGAATTCATGTGCCCCGCCGTCCATACGCATTTCGCCCGCATGTCGGTCATCAAGGAACGGCTGCCCGTGGTGATTGAGAATTACCGCAAGCTCGGCGTCAAGGAAGTCATCTGCCTGCACGATGAATGTTACGGCACGCTGACGTCGATTGCGGAAGCCTATGGCATGGAGGTGCCCTTCAAGCCGGTTTACTACATGGATTATCTTTACGAGAGGATGAAAGAGCTTAAAGACAAAATCAAGCCGCTCAATATCACCGTCGCTTACCAGCGCCCCTGTTCCAATCGACTCATTCCCGACAAGCTGCCACTGGTGAAAAAAATCTTCAAACTCATCGGCGTGAAAGCGCCCAAAAGACTCTACCAGGATGAAAACGCTCTTTGCTGCGCGGAAATCCTCCGCTCGGTTTCCGGCTACAAATTGGCGGACGATGTGCTCAAACGCAACATTGACGACATGCTGGACACCGGCGCCGAATACTGCGTTTTCAACTGCCCGGCTTGTCAGTCGTCCATGTCGGAGAGAGTCGCCAAACGCGGCTTGAAGCCTACGCACATCATCGATCTTTGCAAAATGGCCATCGGCGAAAAAGAAAGGGAGGCGGCATCATGAGCGAAATTCTCACATCCCTGATTGAAATTGTCGGCGAAAAAGGCGTGTCCGATGCGCCCGAAGAACTCTGGTTTTATTCGCGCGATCCCGGCGTAATGGCGGCGCACAAACCCGATTACGTTGTTGCGCCAAAAACAACCGAAGAAGTGCAAAAGATTGTTCTACTCGCCTGCCGCGAAAATATCCCCGTTGTCCCGATGGGAAACGGTATGTCACTCGCGGGTCTGGTGATTCCGCTCAAAGGCGGCATCGTGCTGGATATGAAGCGAATGAACAAAATCCTGGAAGTCAACGCCATGGCCCGCTACGCCGTTTTGGAAGGCGGAACGTCCCAGGGCGCGCTCAAAGCTTACTTGCAGGAAAAACATCCCACCTTGCGCCACAGCCTTCCCGACGCGCCGCCCACCACAACGATTGCCGCCAATGTCGCCCTGCACGGCCAGGGGCGGCTGACCAATCAGTACGGTTTTAATTCCGATATGGTTACGGGCCTCGAAGTGGTGCTGCCCACAGGCGAGATCTGCCGGATCGGCTCGCCGTCCATCGGGCCCTACTGGTTTTCCAAAGGCCCGACGCTGCCGGATCTTTCGGGGCTATTCCTCGGCTGGCTGGGGGCAACGGGCATCATCACCAAGGTCGGCCTGAAACTCTTCCCGAACAAGAAAATCCGCGACGTGGAATTATTCGTCACCGACCGCGTCGATCTGGTTCCGAAAATCCTCTACAAGCTCACGCATCTGGAAATGCTCGAAGACATCAATGTCTGGTTCCAGCCCAAACCGCAAATGTTTCTGGGCAACTTTCACGTGACGATCTTTTTCACCGGCGATACGGAAGATGAAATCGAATTCAAACGGAAATTGATCTGGGATTGTCTTCAGGAATTCATGGACTCCAAAGACGGAGGCTTCATGAGCGTTCAATATATGAAGCCGGCGCTTCTGGAAATGCCCGGCCGCAATATTGCCGATTTTGCCGATGTGCCCAAAGGCGGCGGGTTTGAATATTCCGGGCCTATCGCGCTTATTGAACATTACCCGCAGTATGCCGCCAAGGTCGTAGAACTGGCCCAAAAGTACAATGTCCTCTATGCCAGCGCAGCGAGGCTCATTTCCGGTGGACATTGCATGATGTTCAGCATATCGTTTGCCTTCAACCGCGATGATGCGGCCATGATGGAGCGGGTGGAGAAAGCCCTTGACGAGGCGATGACCTTCGCTCTGGACATGGGCGGCATTCCCTGGAAGCCCAACTTCAAGGAACAGAAAATGCTGATGGAGAGGATGGAGCCCAATGTCCTCAAGCTCCTGCAGATGATCAAAAAAAATCTCGATCCGCAGGGCATCATGAATCCCGGCAACTGGGAGGTGAACTCATGAACTACATACGCCACATACAACATGAAGATATCGTTCATCGCTGCTTCCGCTGCGGTTACTGTAAATTTCCTGCGGATTACAGCGATTTCAACTGTCCTTCCTACAAAGCATTTGGATGGGACACCTATTCTCCGGGCGGCCGGATGTGGCTGACCCGCGCCTGGCTAAATGGCGAGCTTGCAACCAGTCCTCGTTTTGCCGAAATCATGTTTTCGTGCGTAACCTGCGACAACTGCAAAACCCAGTGCGTCTTTCCGAAGTTTAAGGATTTCCTGACGGATATTTTTCAGGAGACACGCGCCGAACTGATAAGCGAGGGCCGAATCCCACCCGGCGTGCGCGACTATTTCAAGGCCATTGCTACAAACGGCAATCCTTTCAAATTGCCGCAGGCCCAGCGGGGCGATTGGGCAAAAGGCACGGGGCTCAAGCCTTACACCAATCAGGAATACCTGTTTTACGCGGGCTGTGTCGGTTCCTACGATGAAGTCGGGCAAAAAATGGCTAAAAGCGTGGGACGGCTGCTGGTTGAATCCGGCGTGTCTGTCGGCATTTTGGGAAGCGATGAAGGCTGCGACGGAAACGATGTGCGTGTAATGGGCGAAATGGGATTGTTTGCCCAATTGGCCGAGGCCAACATCGAAACATTCAAGGCCAAAGCCGTTAAGAAAATCATCACGCTTGATCCGCACTCGCTCAATACCTTCAAGAAGGATTATCCGGCGCTTGGCGGAAAATTCAAGGTTCTGCATTATACCGAGGTGCTCGCCTCCCTGATCAAAAAGAAAAAAATAAAGTTGAAAGCCTTGCCTGCAAAAATCACCTATCACGATCCCTGCTACCTGGGCCGGCATCAGCAGATTTACCAAGCACCGCGCGAAATTCTCAAAGCCATTCCCAAAGCCGAACTCATCGAGATACGTCGCCACGGGCCGGACGCCTTTTGCTGCGGTGGAGGCGGAGGAAACTTTTTCACGGACATCCTGGGAACGTCCGAAGACAGCGCCAGCCGCGTGCGCGTGCGCGAAGCGCTCGAAACCGGCGCGCAGATCATTGCGGTCGCCTGTCCCAACTGCGCCAAGATGCTAACGGATGCGATCAAGATGGAAAATCTGGAAGACAAACTGGAAGTGCTGGGCATCGCGGAAATTCTGGAGCGGGCCCGGAAATGAAGGATATGAGGCGATAGGCGATGGGCGATGGATTTTTTGTCCTCCGCTGGCGGAGGTGGCGCAAAGCGCCGGAGGTGGAAGAGAATAGCTCGTAGCTCATAGCTCGTGGATGGTGTCCTCCGCTACCCTAACCACCTAAAGGTGGCGCGAGGGCACGCGTGGCGGAGGCGACAGTCCGGCGCATGCTGGATGTCACGAAGTGACGGAGGTGGATTAAGAAGCACCAATGTGCAATTCGTAAAAACTATGGCGACATCAAAGACATCCACCCCCTGCCCCCGCCTAACCTGAAGGTCACGCGAGCGGGGGACATTGAAAAGGTACATTGATGATTCCCTGTGAATATTGACACGGTCTCTAATGGAATGGAACGTGTCACATGAGTATAAACAGCAAGAAATAACAACGGAGAAGGCAATCAAATGAACAAAGAAGAAATGCTGGGCGAAGTCTACAAGCGGGCGAAAGCCTATGAACTGGGGGGAGGCAATTGCGCGCAATGCTCTCTTGCGGCCATTTTTGAAGTGCTGGGCGTGGACGATGAAAACGTCGTCCGGGCCGCCACGGGATTTGCCGACGGCGTGGGCCTGACAGGCGACGGTCACTGCGGCGCTCTGTCCGGCGGCACCATGGCCATCAGTTACTTTTTCGGCCGGAAAAAAGAAGATCTCGGAAAAGTGGGAAAACAGCTCAAAGCCCTGCTCCTGGCCAAGAAATTTCACGAACAGTTTATCAAAGAATTTTCCACCTGCCGGTGCCATGACATTCAGGTCAAACAGTTCGGCCGCTTCTTCAATCTCTATGATATGGAAGACATGAAAGCGGCGCAGGCCGCGGGCTTGCCGGAAGGCTGCTCCACGCTGGTGGGCAAAGCGGCTAGGCTGGCGCTTAACATCATTCTGGAAGAACAGGCGAAAAAGGAAAAGAAAGTGGAACTGCCTGTGGTGTAAATGCAGGAATGCAGCACTGAATTCTAAGCGAGAGCTTTGCAGAACTCCTCTAATCGTCATACCGGTCTTGTGACCTTTAGGTTACGCAGGCCGGTATCCAGGAAACCATTGATAATACTGGATTCCGGTTCGTGTGCCCTCGCGCCACCTTCAGGTGGTCAGGGTATTCACCGGAACGCGTGACCTGAAAGGTTATGACAAAATTGGTTGTTTTATATAGTTATTCAAAGTCTCTAATCTGGAATCTAAGCGGCGTTTCGGTTAACCTTAAAAAAGGAAGTTCTTATCCATGAAAATCAAACTCTTAAGGCAGGTATAAAAATGATTCGCTCTATTCACGAAAGTCCTCTCTATTCAATTGTTAACCCGACAAGCATTGCCTTCTTCGGCGCCTCCAATACGTTCATGCGCATGGGATCGATCATGCTTTCGTCGGTGCAGGCCCTGGGCTATGCAGGAAAGATATTCCCGATTCATCCCAGCGAAAAAGAAGTTCGCGGACTTACGGCCTACACCAGTATTTTGGATGTGCCGGAAATTCCCGATCTGGCCATCATCGTGCTGCCTACGGAAATCGTCTGCCGGACGCTGGACGATTGCGGGAAGAAAGGTATCCGGAGCGCCATTGTTGTCTCGGGAGGCTTCCGCGAAGCGGGCCCCGATGGCGCTGAGCTACAAAAAGAATTGGAAGCAATCGCCCGTCGCCATGGCATCCGTTTCTTGGGTCCCAACTGTCTGGGCGTGGCCAATCCCCACATTAAGCTGAATCCCACTCCCATTAAAGCCGAAGGCCCGGCCGGCTTTGTCGGTTTGGCCTCGCAGAGCGGCAGCTTTATTACGCAGATGTTTAATTATCTCCACCGCAATGGAATGGGTTTCAGCGCGGCACTGAGTGTCGGAAATGAAGCCAGTATTGATATCGTGGATTGCCTGGAATATCTGGGCGCCTGCCCCAACACAAAGGTCATCACGCTTTATATCGAAGGGATCAACCGCGGGGATAAGTTTGTCGAAGCGGCGCAGGCCATCACGCCTCATAAACCGATTGTCGCTCTTTATGTGGGCGGATCGGAAGCGGGAAAAAAGGCAGGACTCTCTCATACCGGCTCCCTGTCGGGGCCCAACGAAATCTATGACGGAATTTTTAAGCAATGCGGCATTATCCGCGCCCAGACGCTCACAGAGCTTTTTGATTACGCCCTGGCCCTGGGAACGCTGCCGCGTCCCAAAGGAAACGGGGTGGTCATTCAAACCCATTCCGGTGGCCCCGGCGCCACGGCGGCGGACGCCTGCGGACGCTCGGGGCTCACGCTGCCGCGTCTATCACCAGAAACCGCGGAAAGACTAAAACCCTTGATCCCCAAGACAGCCAGCACGGCCAACCCGGTCGATATGACATTCAGTAAAAATCCATCGGAGGATTATTTTAATATCCCGGATATCCTGCTTCAGGATGATCAGGTCGATATGCTTCTTGCTTATTTTGTATCTCCGGGTATTTTTCTCGATCGTATTCTCGGTGAAATGGGTGTTTCGGAGGAATTGATTCCCCAGGAAGCGGATAAGTTGATCACTGATTATGCGGATAAATTCTTCAGCCTGACCCAACTGCACCCCGATAAACCGATTGTCGGGTTTACGTACCGGAGTCTTCAGGAAAAAATGG
>CAZJMX010000075.1:0-6329 GCA_964547345.1 uncultured Smithella sp.
TGATGTTTGGAGCCGTGGCCTCCACCCTGCTCACGCTCATCGCTGTTCCCCTGCTTTATTATGAATTCTTCAAGAACAAGACATGCCCGTTGGAAAAGGAACCGGCGGCACGGGACGAAGCTATTTAACGATTTAATGCTATGATCATCCGGATCAGCAGAATTACCTGACCGGCGTAAGTTGCTCCCAGTGCTGATTAGAATCAACGTTGGGATTGTAGCCCGGGCTTTCCGTGACAACATATTCACCCAGATTGTTTGCCCAGGCGGTGCCGTAGCCTGAAGGCAGCTCGACCTTCGTTTTGAGTTTCAATTGATAAATTTGATGAAGGCGCATGCCTTTGGCCATTATTACGGGCAACATCGCCGGGCCGGACTGAGCCTGCTCGTGTCTATTGAGCAATTTTAGAAGTGCAATCACACCCGTTCTGCCCCCGGATATGGAGCACCAAGAGAAAGGGGACAAATTAAAACTTGCAGCTTAATAATTTGTCCATTAGGCTTGGTGAAGTTCAGTTTTTTGAAAACTATTCAAGATGACAACCCTTAATGAAGGAGATTAATGATGAAAGACTCTAAGCGAGTTGCCATCATCACGGGTTCATCCCGGGGCGTTGGCGCAGCAACTGCACGGCTGCTTGCGAAAAAACACTTCCATGTGGTGATTAATTACACGAAGAGCGAAAAAGAAGCCAGGGACGTTCAGGCGGCTTGTGAGGCCCTGGGCGCCGAAACACTGCTGTGCCGCGCCAATATTTCAGAAGATGATGATTGCCGGCGCATGGCTTACGAAACCATAGCCAAATGGGGCCGTATCGACGCCCTTGTGAACAATGCCGCAACGACGAAATTCTGCGCCCATGACGATCTTGAAGGCTTGGCAAAAGAGGACTTTTTGAGCATCTACAACACCAATCTCGTGGGACCTTATCAAATGATCAGAGCCGTGGCCCCTCATATGAAAAAGATCGGTAAAGGCGCCGTCGTCAACATCGCTTCGACCGCCGGAATAACCGGCAATGGAAGTTCCGTCGCCTACTGTGCATCCAAGGGGGCTCTCATCACTATGACCAAATCGCTGGCCCGCGCGCTGGGACCCGAAATCCGGGTCAATGCCGTATGTCCCGGATTCATCCAGGGAGAATGGCTCCAGGGCGGCATGGGCCGTGAAAATTACGAAAGGATGAAGAATCATCTTGAGGCAACCCTGCCGCTGCGCAAAACCGCAACGCCGGAGATGATCGCGCCAACGATCCTCTACTTCATTGAGGATGCCGAATTGGTAACAGGAGAGACACTGGTGCTCGACTGTGGAAATCACCTTGGAGCCAGAAGCACGGTCAGTTCCGCTACAGCCGCACGGTAAGAAAGGCTCAGGTGACATGACACCGATAGATACCCCCGGCCTCCCCGGTGATCCAAGGGAAGTATCACTGGGAAGGCGCGAGGGTAAAAGGGAAGGGACCAGAAGTTATATAAATCCTTGTTGTGACGGGCGGAAACGCCAAGCTCAATAGATTGAATCGATTGGCCGGACATACCCGTCCGAAGAAGACGATCAGGATTGAGACTTCCTTATCTCCGCAGGTTTTCAATGATGGAAACGACACCTTGTCCGCCCCCGCAGCAGGATGAGAAAAGGCCGTATTTACCGCCCGTACGCTCAAGCTGCCTCATGGCAAACATGGCGCACCTTGCACCGGAAGCCCCGTTGGCATGGCCAAAAGCAATAGCGCCGCCCAGCGGGTTCCACTTGTTCATATCCACTTTTTCGCCCGTCTGTTTTTCCAACTCTTTGATGACGGCAAGATTCTGTACGGCAAAGGCTTCATTGCATTCAATGACATCGATATCGGAAAGCTTAAGGCCGGCCCGCTTCAAAGCAATAGGTATGGCATAAGCCGGGGCAATGCCCATGATTGACGGATCAACGCCATATTCCGCGCCGCAAATCCATCTGGCAAAGGGTTTATATCCCCAGGCGCTGGCTTTTTCTACGGTCGTCATCAGCACGAAGGCGCCGCCGTCATTAAGGCCTGACGCATTGCCTGCGGTGACCGTCCCGCCGTCTTTCTTGAAAGCCGGTGGCAGCTTGGCGAGCGTTTCCAGAGGTTCCAGCCGGGGATGTTCATCTCGCCTGAACTCCAGGAGTGGTTTCTTTTTTCCCTGGGATATAAAGACCGTGACAATCTCATCCTCGAAATAACCGGCATCCATCGCTTTTTTGGCCAGTGCCTGGCTCCGAAAAGCGAAATCGTCTTGTTCCTGCCGCGATATGTTGTACATCGCCTGTAAATTTTCCGCCGTGAGGCCCATCTCAAAGGGCGGATACGCCCGGCCTTCTTTAGGCGCCGGCTGCAACTCATAATTCAGCAGTCTCGGCGGGGTAATACGATAAGGCGTGGTGCTCGAGGAATATTTAAAAGGAAGCTGACTGAAGGATTCCATGCCGCCGGCAATGATGGTGTCCGCCTGATCGCAGAGGATTTTCCAGGCGGCATGATTGATACTGTCAATGGCAGATCCGCACTGCATTTCCACGTAAGAGGCCGTTGTGGTCACGGGGAGGCCGGCGTCCAGAACAATCCAGCGGGCCGGATCGAGGGCACGGGCCACATGAAACGCCGTTCCCGCGAAGACGGAATCGATAACGCCCCGGTCGCATATTTTTGTTTTATCGACGAGTCCCTTCAAAGCGATACTGCCCAGTTCTTCCGCAGTAAAGTCTTTCAAACTTCCTCCCAGGCGGCCAAAGGCCGTCCTCACGCCTTCAACAAAAACCACTTCTCTGTTTTTCATGCTTCCTGCCTTTCTGATCAGACGTCTCAATGTCTCTATTTGTTATCGTACTTGTAAAATCCTTCGCCGGTTTTCCGGCCCAGCTTCTTTTCGGCCAGCATCCTGGCAAAAAGCGGAGATGTCTTATAACGTTCTTCCCCGGTCATCTGGTACATGGCGTCAATGGCATTGGCGCACACATCCACACCCGCCAGGTCGATGATCTCGGTAATGCCCATCGGCCAGTTGCAGCCCAGTTTCATGGCCTGATCGATATCTTCCGCACGCGCATCACCCCGGGCAATCATATCGGCTGCTTCATTATAGATGAGACACAGGAAACGATTAACGATAAAGCCGGGAATGTCTTTGACGACGATGGGGGTCTTGCCAAACACCTTGCAAATCTCTACAGTCTTTGCGGCTGTTGCATCACTGGTCTGCCTTCCCCGGATGACTTCAACGAGGCGCATAGCCGGAACCGGGCTGAAATAGTGCGTGCCGATCACCCGATCCGGATGCTTTGTGACGTCAGCGATGGATGAGATGCTGAGCGTCGACGTATTGCTGGCCAGGATGACATCAGGTGGACACAGGGCATCGAGCTTTTGAAAGATTTCCTTTTTCAACTCAAACTTCTCGAAGACGGCTTCCACGACCATCACCACATCTTTGACGGCCCCGGCCATGTCCGTTGTACCCGAAAGACGTGATAATATCTCGTCGCACTGGGTCTGATTCAGTTTCCCTTTTTCAACTTTCTTCCCCATGAATTTACGAATATTGGCCAGCCCGCGGTCGACAAATCCCTGCTCGGTGTCCACGAGATTTACCTGATAACCCGCTTCCACGGCAATCTGGGCAATGCCCGACCCCATTGTACCCGAACCGATCACGGCAATTTTTCCTATCATATATAACTCCTTTTAAATTTTGGTCATTCCTGCCGGTTTATAAATACCCATAAGCCAACCACCCGCCGTCAATGTTGACGATGCTTCCCGTCATGTAAGAAGATTCATCGCCGGCCATGTATACCGCCAGCGCCGAGATATCCTCGACTTCGCCGATTCTGCCCTGAGGCGTGCGTCTTAAAATCGCTTCCAGCGAAATGGCGCCTTTATCGATGACGTCCTGCACCAGTTCGGTGCGCACATATCCGGGAGCAATGGCGTTCACACGAATCTTCCGGTCGGCCCATTCAATGGCCAGCACTTTGGTCAGTTCGTTCACCGCCGCTTTGCTGGCGCAGTAGGCGGCGCGCTTTGGGGCAGCAAGAATTCCATTGACGGATGAAATATTAATAATGTTGCCGCCGCCCTGAGGAATCATGACGCGCGCCGCAGCCTGTGACGCGAAGAATACACTGAACAAATCGGTTTCCAGCGCGGCCCGCCAGTCTTCAGGCGAAAGATCCTCGGAAGGACCGCCCATGGTGATACCGGCGTTGTTGACCAGCAGGTCCAGACGACCGTAATGGGCAACGGCTTTTTTAATCATTTCGTTGATGCTCTCAACTTTTCTGACGTCGACGGAAACGGCCATGGCCTCGCCGCCTGCGGCCTTGATCTCTTGTGCAATAGTCTCTAAAACATTCAGTGAACGGCTGGCCAGAACAACCGAAGCCCCTTCTTTTGCAAAACTTATTGCAATGGCTTTGCCGATACCCTTGCTGGCGCCTGTAACAATAGCCACCTTATTTTTCAGTTTCATATCAGCCTCCCGATCAGTGTTCCATTATGTGTTTTTCCCGGAACGCAGATCCGCTTTTTTCTTAGTATAGGCGTTGCGCAATTCCACGGCTATCTCTCGGCCGGCGGACAGCTCCGGAGCAAAATCGCGGATGAAGTCTATCTCTTCATCTGTGGGGCGTGGTGTTACCGACAGGTCGGCGGCCACTTTCAAATCCCAAGGTATGTCTTTTTTTACGGATTCGAGTTTAACGCCGGGATGAATCTGGGACAGATACATTTCCCTGGTCACGGGATCGAACCGGAAAACGCCCTTGGTGCTGATCAGAGCCGCCGGTCCCGAACCCTCTGGGAACAAACCCGTTTTGTCCCGACTGTCTCCGCCATCCAAATAACCGGGCGAGGTAAGATAATCCAGTTTGTTCACAAATGTTCCTCCTCGCATCGTGAGGACAGTCCGCTTGGCATAGGAAATGAAATCAGCCGCGCCGCCGGACCCCGGCAGACGCAGATCCGGCTTCTCATAATCACCGATCACCGTGGTATTGAGATTGCCATATTTATCCACCTGACCCACCCCGAGAAAGCAGACATCGACAAAACCACGATAGGTCATGGTAAAAGTGGAAAAAAGATCCGTGGCGTAGGAAAACCCGCGGCAGGAGTGCGCATCAGCAATATTATTCAGGGACAGAAGCGGTCGGATGTCTATAATTCCCGATTCCATCATCAGCGTCGCGTGAGGCGCGAACAGAGCTTTCGCCAGGGCCCCCGCCGTCATGGGCACGCCAACGCCCAGAACCACGTTTTCATAATCATGAATTTCTTTGGCCACAACGATGGCCAGCAGTTCATCCAGCGTATAGGGTTTACTCATAGACCTTCCCTCTCTCTTTCAATAGCGTCTCCAACTGCGGGCATGTCACGCCCATGCTTCTTTCTCTGCCGTCCCGGTCCCAGCGTGACGTAAAGGCAGAACCATAGTTGGCAGGGGCGGAGTAGAAAGGCTTGGCCCGGAGTTCATCGAGCACGCTGCTGCCGTATTTCCCGATATAACGATCGATGTAGGAGGCGCGATCCGGACAGCCATAAACCCATTCATCCATCCAGGCGGTAAGCCCGTCGGCTGTGGCCGCAGCCGCCGTAAATAAACCGTTATACATAATGGTATCTACATTATAGTATCCCAGCACTTCCGTGGGATGGGCGCCCCAGGGAACCTCTACAACCGCATTGACGCGATACGCCGGGATAATGGTCAGATGGGGGCTTGATTGAATGATGTCGTGATCAACAATCTCCTCGCAGGAAACAATGATCCTTTTACTGGCCAGCGCTGCCGCAGCCACGCTTCCCATGGCGCCCCAGTATTGTGCGTTGCCGAATTTGTCGGCTCGCTGAACGTGGATAACACACACGTCAGGCGTGGCGGCAGGTACTGTTAATTTATCTTTTCCCGTGTAGGGACACTTGATGACCTGGAATTTTTTTTCTCCCATGAATCCCCGCTTCCGGAAGATATCCGTCACCATGACCCCTTCCAATACCGGCATAAAGGAAAAGCCGTGCATGCCGGCCATCAGGCGGGCATTGTATTCAAAGTTCGTGTAATCCTCGATTGCCAGTGTACCCGCATTCAGCGCACGCTCGACGGCGGAACCGCCTTTTTTGCCTCCGGAACGCATAACGTACGTCGTCACCAGGTGACTGACACACCCGCCGGCGACAAGAACCTCGACATCAAAAATGCCGGATTGCGAATAGAGTGTGAAACCTTTTTTCCCCTGCCTGGTAATTTCATAGACAAGTTCGGCGCAGCTTCCCACGGTATAATTACCGATCACCAGTTCGTCGCCGTCGT
>CAZJMX010000076.1:0-6201 GCA_964547345.1 uncultured Smithella sp.
AGGCCACCAATCCTGGGAATCGGTCATCAGCGCATAGAGGTCCTTTTTCAGGGCCGCCAGGTTGAGTTTCTTGAATTCCTTAGCGTAGTTGAACGCCGCGCCCATCGGATTGCTCTTTTGAGAGTGCTGATGAAGCATCTTGAGATTTAACTGGTTCGGCCACCAGTCCCGGTTCGACGTGCCGCCGCCGGAAATGGGTTTACCCATCCTGCCCGTTACCGGGCACTTGCTTTCTTCAGTCATATTACTTCCTCCTTTCATTTCGAGTGAATGTTTACTTTGCTTTGCCTTCTCTAAACTGGAACTGTTCCAGATTAAAAATAAAGGCCGCATATGTGCTTCTTTGATCATCGGTTTATATGCCGCGAGGCTACCCGATCAGAAGATTAGTCGGGGCGCTTCAGGCACCCCCGGCAATACCCGTGGAATTCCATCCGGGTATCCGTGACGATAAAACCCGATTTTCGGGCGATGTCTTTCGGTTCAAGAGTCGCAGGAATGTGGTAGTCGATAATTTCCCCGCACCGTTTGCAGATAAGATTGATATGTTCAGACAAATTGCCGTCATAACGGTTTTCCATCCGGCCAAACTCCAGTTGTTTGATCAGGCCGCTTTCGGAAAATTCTTTAAGCGTCGCGTAAACCGTGGAGAGGCTGACGCGTTTGGCTTTCTTGCCGGCTTCGTTGTAAATCAAGGTAGCGCCGGGATGCGCATCACGGTTTTCCACCAGCGCGTCGATAATCGCCAGGCGCTGCGGCGTAATTTTGAGGCCCTTTTCCTTCAATTGACCGATCAGGTCTTCTTTGTTAATCTTTTTCATTTCGGAATCATTCCAGTTTATAGTTATGAAGTAACCCCGGTGGCTATTTCTGTCAAGTCATTTATTGAACAATCATATTTTGCATCCGGTCGTGCTAGTTCGAACTGCCGCGAATATGGACAAAATCGCATTAATCATGTAAGGCTACCCGACTATCTTTAAACATATAAGGAAATGCAAAAAATGGATATGATACAGGCTGTTGTTCTGGGGCTGGTGCAGGGATTAGGAGAGTTTCTGCCGATATCCAGCTCGGCTCATTTGGTTTTGGTGCCCTGGTTAATGAAATGGGCGGATCCCGGACTCACCTTTGATATCGCCCTGCATGTCGGCACACTGATCGCCGTTGTGATCTATTTCTGGAAAGACTGGCTCAGGCTTTTGAGTAAAGGTCTGACACGACCGAAAGAAAGGGAAGGGAAGTTGTTCTGGTATCTGGTGCTGGCGACGATTCCCGGCGCTCTCATCGGATTTATGCTGGAAAATATCGCCGAGACGATTTTTCGCAATCCGCTTCTGATCGCCTGCATGTTGATTCTTCTGGGTATTATTCTTTACGTGGTGGACCGCAAAGGTAAGAAACAAATTGACGTGGAACATATTACGCTGAAAACCAGTTTTCTGATTGGTCTTTCGCAGGCACTGGCCATTATCCCCGGTGTGTCGCGTTCCGGCATAACGATGACGACGGCGCTGGCGCTGGGCATGACCCGGGAAGGCGCGGCCCGTTTTTCATTTTTATTGTCAGCGCCGATCATTCTGGGCGCGGCACTGGTTAAAATGCCGAAAGTGATTGCCAATCCGGCTATGATTGACGCAAGTTTTCTTACGGGTATGGTCGTGGCGTGTATCGCAGGCCTGGCCAGCATCGGCTTTTTGCTGCGCTACGTCCAGACAAAAACATTTCTGCCATTTGTGATCTATCGGTTTGCACTGGGTACGGTTGTTATTAGCGTTGCCTGGTTCAGATATGCTCCCTAAACCCTGTTTCAATTCATCAACATCAGATCATTCATCATCTTTTGCAGGAATGTACCAACTATCAAAATCGAGGATGTCTTCCTCATCCACGGGCAGGAACCATTTCTGCGCGATAAACGTTGGAATGATAGCGCTGGCCACCACGACGCCGACCAGAATGGAATATTGCACCTGATTGATAATGCCTGCCTGCAAACCGAATAAACTCGATATCGTGCCGAAGGTCAGACCGGTGCTCATCAACAACGTGGTGTACATGCTGCCCTCCGGAATATATTTTTTTGCCAGAAAATAAACACCGATAAACTTGGCGATAATCTTCACCGCAAAAAGCGCGGCAAACAAACTAAGTGAAGCAATAATCAGCGTAAAAGAAACCTTCATGCCGCCGACAATGAAAAAAATCGGTGTGATAAAGGCATAGGCCACGGTGCGCAAACGGTTTAAAATAACCCGCGATTTGCTTTTTTCATCAAAATGCCGGGACATGACCAGGCCTAGTACAAAAGCGGGCAGGATCGCCTGGCCGCCGCCCAGCTGCGCAAAAAAGATGAAAATCAGGAGAACAAGAAAAATGAACTTGATCTCCGGTTCAATCACTTTATTAAAATAGATGGGATGATTCAGAATGTACGGGGAAAAACGATGCACAAACATAATGAGCAGGATGGAACCCACATAAAAAACAAGGGTGAACATGGTTGGTTGAATGAACATGATGCTTAAAGCCAGCGCCGTGCCCATATCCGTGACAAAGGTGGCAGCCATGAGCATCTTGCCGATCTGCGTTTTCGTCAGCCCCGTTTCCACCAGAACGGAATAAACAACGGCAAGCGACGTCGTGGATAAGGCGATTCCGGCGATGAGCGAAGGCTTATAGCCCCATCCGGCAAAGTAATAGGCGAAAAGAAAGGCTCCGACAAACGGTGCGAGAAATGAAAAGAAACCGATGAGAAAACTTTCCTTGAACTTCTCCTTGAACAGCTTGGTGTCGATTTCCGTACCGGCCAGATATGTCAGGATAATGCCGCCGAACTGTGCGATATAAAGCATCCATTCTTCAGTTTTTAATCCAAGATTGCCGGCAATGGCGCCTAATGCGATTTCAATGATGGCGACGGAAAGGCCCAGACGAAGGGAGATGATGCTGGCCAGAAAAACAAGTGCGCCGACAACTAATGGGATGTAATCACCTTTCATGACATAGCTCCTGGTATGAAATTTGGCAGGAGTTATCAGCAACAAAGGCGGTTAAAGGTGAACCCCATCACCCGCGCAGCAAAGATGATTTCTTTGAGGCATTTACAATTAATCAAATTTGATTTTTTCTGTCAATTATAAAAAAAGCATCATAAAAAAAGCGCCCTTCCTGAAGAGACGGAAGGGCGCCGGTAAACTTTTTAAATATTGTTTATTGCCTGAAGGCTATTTCCTGTATTCCGAAACATGTTTAGGACGGCTAAACATAAAGGCAACGACAAAGCCGAGAATCAAACATCCGGCTGCAGTATAAAGCGACTGCTGTTTGTTGAATTCGGCGAACACAAAACCGCCTACAACGCCTGCAGCGCCCCACGCTGTGAGCAAGAAGCCATAGACCTTACCGATGTATGTCGGACCAAATGAGTCTGCTGCAAAAGACGGCATGACGGCAAAACCGCCGCCGAGACAAGACAGCAGATAGCAGGCGATGATCGTGAAAATGAGCACGCTGGAGATCTGAGGTAAGATGATGTAAAGAATCGCCTGGGTCAGAAACATGGTCATATAAGTGCCTTTGCGGCCTATCTTGTCGGATACGGCAGCCCAGAAAAGGCGGCCAAGACCATTGAAAATGGAAGCCGTGGCCAGAACACCGCCACCGAGAACTGCCAGCTTGGCCGGATCATCGACGCCCTGTGCCATTTTGATGACTTCCTGCGCCATGGGAGAGAGCTTGGATAAAAGACCCATGCCGGCTGTGACGTTCAGGAAAAGCATACCCCAGAGCATATACCACTGAGGCGTTTTCTTTGCTTCGGCCCAGCCGAAAGAATCTGCCGCACTGACCGTTGTTGCCGAAGGCTTAAAGCCCTTGGGAAGCCATCCGGCAGGCGGGTTTCTCAGAGTCAGAGCCGCAAGAACACAAAGAACCAGATAAACGGCGCCCAGGATAAGGAATGCATTGGCAACTCCGACATTATTGATGAGGCCGGGGATGATCAACCCGATAAAGAAAGCACCGAAGCCGAATCCCATAACGGCGAGACCCGTGATCAGGCCGCGTTTATCCGGGAACCAGCGGATCAACGTAGCGATGGGAACCACATAGGTCAAACCGTTGCCGATACCTGCAATTACGCCATACCCGAAAAGAAGAAACCAGAAATTACCGATGTACAGAGCGATACCGCCCAGCAAAACACCTACGCCGTAAAAGCATGCGCCAAGTGTTGCAACAAACTTGGGACCTTTCTTATCAACCAGCATGCCACCGAATGCCGCGGAAATACCGATGACGCCGATGATTAGCATGAAAACACGCGATACGACCTTCACTTCCCAGCCATGCAAGGCCGCAATGGGTTTGACAAAAACAGACCACGCGTAAACCGTGCCCAAAATCAGCATGATGACCACACCGGCCGCAGCAAGCCCCCATCTTTTACTCTCTAAATTTTCATTCGCCATATTATTAACTTCCTCCCTTGCCTTTTCTTAAGGCTTAAAATGAATTTCGTGACATGCTGAGCAAACATCCGATTTGGCTGTTTTTATCATGTCGTACTCACATAAAAAATCATGCGTCTTATACATAAAGAATATGCCCCTTGCAAGGGGCATATTCGGTTTTTAATCATGTTTTGTGAAGCATGTTGGTCATTCAAGTCTTTTAAGCCACTGCCAGTTTCACCGTGCAAACCTTGAGTTCCGGTATTTTCCCTACGGGATCGAGAGCCGGATTGGTCAGGAGGTTGACCGGCGCGTCAGCAAAGTGGAAATTCATGAAAATGGTGCCGGGCGCGCTTTTTTCCGTCAACTGCGCTTTGGCTTCCACTTCGCCTCGCCGAGAGGCCACTTTAACGGTCTGTCCATCGGAAATGCCGAGTTTCTCTGCGTCAATGGGATTTATTTCCACTAAACTTTCCGGGCAGCGTTCGGAAAGACCGATAGCACGGGTCGTCATCGTACCGGTGTGGTAATGGTAGAGAACACGGCCCGTCGTCATTACAAAGGGGTAATCCTTATCCGGCGCCTCGTTGGGTGGAATAAACTCTATTGCGGAGAACAGCCCCAGGCCGCGCGAGAAACGGTCTTTGTGCAGGAATTTGGTTCCCTTGTGGTCATGCGTGGGGCAGGGCCACTGGAGGCCTTCCTTTTCAAGCCGCTTATACGTGATGCCCGCATAGCTGGGTGTAACCGTGGCGACTTCTTCGAAGATTTCCTTGGCGGACGTATAGTGCATGGGATATCCATACGCGTTGGAAATGCCGCAGATGACTTCCCAGTCGGTTTTGGCTTCTCCCGGGGCATCAATCGCTTTGCGCACACGCTGGACGCGCCGTTCGGTATTGGAGAACGTGCCTTCTTTTTCGGCAAAGCTTGCCACCGGCAGAACCACGTCGGCCAATTGGGCGGTTTCGGTCAAAAACAGATCCTGGACGATCATCAAATCCAGATTCTGAAGTTCTTTTTTCACGTGGTGCAGATCCGGATCGGACAAGAGCGGATTTTCGCCCATGATGTAGAGCGCCTTGATGGCGCCACTGCCTGCTGCCGCCATCATTTCCATCAGCGTAAGGCCGGGTTTGGGGGAAAGTGTGGCGCCCCAGGCGGCTTCGAATTTCTTGCGGGCGTCTTCATTGGCCACCTGCTGGTAGGCCGGATAAACATTGGGCAGAGCGCCCATGTCGCAGGCTCCCTGAACATTGTTCTGGCCGCGCAATGGATTGACGCCGCCGCCTTCAATACCGACATTGCCGCACAGCATGGACAGGTTGGCGATGCTTTTGACATTGTCCGTTCCGCTGATATGCTGGGTGATGCCCATCGCGTAAAGGATGCTCGCACGATTGGCTTTGGCGTACAGGCGGGCCGCCTTCTTTAGATCTTCAGCCGGAACGCCGGATATTTTTTCGACATATTCGGGCGTGTATTTAGCTACAGCCGTCTTGAGCGCGTCGAATCCCTCGGTTCTTTCAGCGATATAGTCCCTGGCTTCCAGGCCCTCGGAGATAATGACATTTATCAGGCCATTGAGAACGGCGACATCCGTTCCGGGTTTCTGGCATAGCCAGATATCCGCGTATTTGACCAGGTCGATTTTGCGCGGATCGATGACAATCAGCTTCGTGCCCTGTTGCTTAACGGCGCGTTTTATTTTTGCGCCGATGACGGGATGGTTCTCCGTCGTGTTGGT
>CAZJMX010000077.1:0-6163 GCA_964547345.1 uncultured Smithella sp.
CTGATATTCGCCGGCCAGGAAAACTCTTTCCCAGGGAACAAAACAGTTCTCGAAAATCATGTAAGAGTCCGTCGCGCCCGGTTGGAAGCCTCTTTTGTAATGGGTTCGCTCCCGGAGATTGTGAAAGGTAACGACCTGCTTCAAACCATCCCAGTCTCCCGGTATGGCAAACGCAACGGCATAGTCCTTATCTTCTTTACGCAGGGCGCGGGTAGGAACAACCAGCACCTCGTCCGCCACGGAGGCCTCGGAAATATGGACCTTGCAGCCTTCGACAATAATACCATCCTTGGTCCGCTCTTTAATACGCACATAGGAGTCTGGATTGGGTTGGTCTGCGGGACGCAGCATGCGGTCTCCCTTGGTATCGGTCTGTGCACAGGCGCCAATCAGATCTTCCGTCTGAAAGCGGGTCAGCCACTTCTTGAAGTTTTCATGATATTGGGTGGCGCCGTTATTTAACTTATCCGCCTCATAGGAAACATTGTAAATAGCGTTGGTTCCGTCGATCCCCATGCACCGCTGAATGCAGCCGCCGACCTTCTGGCAGAGCATACGGGTCATGTCCTGTTTTTTGTGCAGGTCATCGGTGTTCTGGTGAATATGGGTGTAACGGTTGATTCTCTCACCGGTAAGATGGGAAATAGCCGTACACAGATCCTGATTCTCCGGCTTGGCCGCTTCTTCATAGGTCGTCCCGATAACGTTTAAGCAATCCATCTGCAGTTCATCATCCCGATCGATTAATTGCCCATCAAAATAAAGGTTCCGCTTCATCTTCGATAGACCTTTGATATAATCCTGTTTTGTTCTCATTCTTTTTCCTTTCCTGGTTAATAGATTATCTTTTTATTTTTGTGTTTTTGCGATTTCCTCTTCCCGCAGAATTTTTCTCAGAATCTTACCCACGGCTGATTTCGGCAACTCTGCGCGAAACTCGATGAGCTTCGGGACTTTATAGGGCGCAAGCTTTGTTTTACAGAAATCGATGATTTCTTTATCCGTAGCCGATTCACCCGGTTTAAGAACAATGAAGGCCTTGACGGTTTCTCCCCGGTAAGCATCGGGAACACCGGCAGATACGGCCTCGGCGATTTTGGGGTGCTGATAGAGGACCTCATCCACCTCCCGCGGATAGATATTAAATCCACCGGCGATGATCATGTCCTTTTTGCGGTCGACAATATAAACATAGCCTTCCTCGTCCATCTGACCAATATCCCCCGTGCTGAGCCAGCCGTCCTTGATCTGATTGGCGGTCTCTTCCGGATTGTTCCAGTAGCCCTGCATGATGGACGGGCCTTTGATCAGGATTTCCCCTGGGTCTCCGGGATTCACGTCAACGTCTCCGGTTTCCAAATCCACCAGGCGAACTTCGTTATCCATCTCCGGCGTGCCGATGGAGCCGATCTTCTGCCTCAAAATCGGGTTTGCGATGCCCACAGACACTGTCTCACTCATGCCCCATCCTTCCGTAAAGAAGATACCCATGTCTTTGACTTTTTGAATCAGCTCCCTGGGCATGGGGGCGCCTCCGGAAGAGATGAGTCCGATGCGCGCACCCAGATCCAGCTCGGCTGTCCTGGGATGGCTGAGAATGGCTGTGATCATGGTGGGCACTGACGGAAAATAGGTAATCCGCTTAAACTTGGCAATCGTATCGAGAAATTCATCCGGCACGAATCTCGGAAAGAGAATCTGTGTGGCGGCATTGCGCATCGACCAGTTCATGCAGCAGGTATTGCCGAAGCTGTGAAAATAGGGAATGACGCTGATGACGTTACGCTCGGAAACCGGCACATAGGCCGTGATGAAGTCGCCCCAGTGAGAGCCCTGAAACACGGCCGCAATCAGGTTGCTGTGGGAAAGCATGGCCCCTTTGGGGAGTCCGGTCGTACCGCCTGTGAACTGAATGAGGGCGGTATCTGTCGATTTGAATTCAATAGCGGGAACGGTTTCGTCAGGGCAGCCTGCCAGAAGCTCGGAAAAATGATGCCAGCCCGGTTCCAGTTTAAGACTCTGATGCGAGCTTGCCGGCATGCCGTCGATATAGTCGGTCACTGATGTGATGATCACGTTTTTCAGTTTCAATTCTTTCGCCAATGGCCGCATGACGCTCAGAGCGCCGTCAAAGGTAATGAGCGTTTCCACACCGGCATTTTCCATCATGAACTTGAGCTCATCGAACGTATACATCGGGTTGATGTTTACCACGATGGCTCCTGCGGATAGCACGCCGTAATAGGCAATCACGTATTGAGGACAGTTGGGAAGCGCCAGCGCAACACGATCACCCTTTTTAACGCCCAGTTTGATGAGCGCGTTGGCCATCCTTAACATTTGAGCCCGAATCTGCCGAAAGGTCAGCTCCGTTCCAAAGAAGCTTGTCGATGCCTTGTGCGGCATACTGGCAGCGGCAACATGCAAAAGTTGCTGCAGCGGAATTTGAGGGTACTTAATGGTTTCGGGAACACCGGGATCATAGTATTTCAGCCATGGTTTATTTTCCAACATTGTATTGTCTCCTTAAAAAAAGTAGTTATGCGGCCGCAGCCAGACAGGCGGCGCCGATAGCCCCTGTTAACTGGGCATGAGGGGACACATCGACAGGACGCTTCAAAGCTTTTTCCAGCGCGTGGACAACCCCGATATTTTTTGCCACGCCGCCGGTCATCATAAGCGAGGACGTTTCTCTGATGAACAAACGTCCCGCCATGGCAGCGACCCGGGAGCCGATGGCGGCATGTATCCCGGCGATGATGTTTTCTCTTTTCTCTCCCCTGGCAATAAGCGATACGACTTCCGACTCGGCAAACACCGCGCACAGGTTGCTGATTTGAGCCGGATGGTCCGCCTGCAGCGAGAGCATGCCAAACTGATCGAGATCCACTTCCAGGGCCCGGGCCATGACTTCCAGAAAACGGCCCGTTCCGGCGGCGCATTTGTCGTTCATGATAAAATTAAGCACTCTTCCTCTATCGCCGAGTAGAATGGCTTTGCTGTCCTGTCCGCCGATATCGATGACCGCACGAACATCCGGATTCAAATGGCTGGCGCCTGCGGCATGGCACATGATCTCTGTGACGGCCTTATCGGCAAATGGCACGCTGTTTCGGCCGTAACCCGTTGCCACAACGCCCTCCACCGAAGCCTCGCTTAAGTTTTCACATTCCAGAAGTTCGGCAAATATTGACCGGGCCGCTGCCTCGGCATGATATCCCGTAAAACAGGATTTCGCCGCCAGAATGTCGCCATCAGCCATCAGCACACCTTTTGTCGTCACAGATCCAATATCAATGCCGATTGTTAACATGTTTTTTGTCCTATCTTCGGGCCGCTTTATTTCCCTGAATCATTTCGATAAAGGCGTCAATTCTTGTCACCACCTGGCTTTCCGAAAAACTGCGTTCATCGACCATGTCGGCCTCAAGCAGAAGCGATGGAATGCCTCTTTCCCGTTCCACAATCTTCTGAATATCGTACTGCCCGAAGGAATAAGGTTTGCAGCTGCGATTGGAATGCATGACGATGCCGTCAATATCGTATTTATCAATCATTGTGAGGACAATCCCGGCCATTTTATCCACACCGAGATTTAAATAAGAGCGTGTATAGGCCTCTGCGGAAGACCCGATGAAATCATTGACGTCGATGTATTGCATGCTGCCGCACCAGGCTGATGTGTAGGTGTCCGCCACCAGGCAGGCGTCGTGGCTTGCAAATTTATCCGACAGCCATTTCATCCGGTACCAGATGGGAAGATTATCCCAGAGGAGCCGGTACTTCTCCTTGGGGATAGCCCCGATGCCAGTCCGGGCGCGTTCCTTCATTTCATCGCGCAGCCCTTTATAGTAATCAACGGACTGCTGTGTCCCCCGCAGTGTCACAATTAACGCCAGATGGAAAAAGGCGTCGAAAGCCGTCATGGGCGAAGGTTTACTGACCGCCGTATCCAGGACCTCCTGCCACAACTGCGATCCCTCGTAAGAGATCCTGCCGACTTCCATCATCCGGTCCCGATCCATTTTCTTGCCGACGACACCTTCCAGAAATAAAATATATTCTTCCATCTGCCGCTTTGCATAGCGTTTGACTTCTGCGCTGTATTCCGTATGCAGGAAGGGGGTATCATAGATGAACAGGGGCACCTTGAAATAGCGGGCCTGGACTTCGTACCATTTGAGGACGGTCCCGCAGATATTGCTGCAGCAAACCAGCATATCCGGCGCCGGCAACCCGCCAATCGGGCCACCGTTTACGGTAGCACAGGCAATGTCGGCACGGGCATAGGAGCACAGATCATTGGAATAGCCCATGGTTTCCGCTTTTTCACACAGATCGATGCCCATTTTGCTGGCGCCGATCATGGCCCCATGGTTTTCCGGATAAACGGGGATGATGTCCATGGCGATCAGCGGCTCCACCGGCCCGCCGCTGGTGATCCAGGCTACTTTCTTGTTATTCTGCCTCGCTGTTTTGGCATCGATATAATAAGCGGTCATAATGTCCCGCATTTTCTTTTCGGACTTTACTTTCTTTGTATCTTTTTCCAGATTTGTATCAGACATGGGGTTCCCTTTCACAGCATCTCTAAGAATGCTTCAATACGCGTCTTCAACTGCCCGCCTGCCGATATGGGGTCATTGATTTCCATCAGCATGACGGGAATGCCTGCATCATCAAGGCTTTGCTTGATGTAAGGATAGTCAAAAGCATGGGGATCGCAAAATTTGAGCAAGATGAATATGACGCCCTGAGCGTTTTTCTCTTTTACCAGGCGGATAAGATGCATCGCACGTCCGTCCAAATCCATATGCTTGGCCGGACAAACAACCCGATGGATGAGCCGCCGGGCAATGCGCGACAGGGGATCGGCTCCATCATTGATCATTTCGGAAAAGTATCTGGCGCCCGTGCAGAAATCATCCCAGACAATGGCACCCCCAGCTTCTTCAATCATGGGATAAATATCGGGGTGATTGCAAATGCCGCCGGCCAGAACAAGGCGTTTCAGCGAAGCGTCTTCACTGACTTTACCCGCTTTGGCTTGCAGCTCTGCTATGGTTTCTAAAAGCAGTTCAGCCATGCGGTCCCGATCCATCATCATGGACGCGCGCACCACCGTATATAAATCCTCGCCTGACATCAGGCGGGGATTGAGGCTGCGCATCTCATAGATGCTCCGGATCGATTGCCGGATGACATTCATGGTCGTAATCGCTTTTTCCAGGGCTGCGTCGCTTACCTCCGCTTGCAGCGCACCGCCGATATCCTTGCGGAACTTCATGAGGACATCGACCATATAGTCCCTTGCGCTTTCCGTATTGAGCTTGACGGGCAAAATGAGGTCCAGATGGAATCCGAAAGAAATATTCATGCGCCAGATATCGGAAAGCCTCTGGATGGAATCGCAAGTATGCGGAAAAACCATACCATCCAGAGCATTCGCTCTTCCGGACAGGCCTTCCTCCAGGATGCCCCGCACAACAGAACAACAATAGGACTGGAGATGGGAATCGGCAAGGCCGATGTTTTCCTTTGTGCCGAAAATCCTTACGGGATGGGCTCCGGCGGCCAGGATAATTTCTTCCGGCACATAAGAACAAACATATCCCACGATTTTTTTACCTGAATCTTTTTTAAGCTTTCGGGCATAGTCCAGAGGACTGCTGACCGCCTGCTGAAATTCTTTAAGATGTTTCATTTATTTATCACCTGCATATTTTTTCTCAGTGCAAAGTTTTCAAATATCTTCGCGAGATCGGCAGAGGCTTCTCCATTTCTGAAGAAGCCTCGGTAGTTCGATGCCGAATCGTTTTTGCTTTATCGCCTGTTCAATTTCAGGACAGTGCCTAGCGTTGCAGGTTCTCAATAACGGTTGCCACACCTAAGCCCCCGCCGCAGCAGGAGCTGAAGAAGCCATAGCGGCCGCCCCTGCGGATGAGTTCCTTCATGGTGAATATGCAGAGACGGGCGCCGGATGCGCCGTTGGGATGACCGAAGGCGATTGCGCCGCCGTTGGGGTTCCATTTCTCCATGTCGCAGGTCTCGCCCATCTGCTTTTCGAGTTCCGCAGCCACGGCCAGATTCTGCACGGCAAATGCCTCGTTGCATTCCATAACGTCCATTTGAGCAAGTTTCAGGTCCGCGCGTTTCAGGGCCT
>CAZJMX010000078.1:0-5984 GCA_964547345.1 uncultured Smithella sp.
TTTGTTATATTTCATTAATTAACGAATTGAATTTAATTTAACCGGACAGTAGTGAAATACTAAAAGATATCCAAACTATGAAAATTATCAGAATGTGGACGCATTACGAGTAAGTTGTAGGCGCACAATAAAAATGGCCAAAATCAATCCGGCCGATCTCTACGTTCCATCTGATTTCTACGGAATACGTTTTCCGCGGGTTATTTTAGCAAAAGAGGTTTCAGTCGCCCGCTTTGTCCAGCCACTGGATGGTGACGTCGTCGCCTTTTTTTACTTTTGCCACATCTTCTTCCAATACGATAAAGGCGTTGGCTTCGACCATGGACTTCAAAATACCGGAGCCCTGTTCGCCGGTGAGGCGCGCGATCAGGCGACCGTTTTTGTTTTCCACCACCGCGCGTAAAAAATGCTTGAGTCCTGTTTTCTTCTCAATGGTTTGCGCGCTTACCACGCGGGCGGTCGGGCGGAAGAGTTGCTTATGTCCCTGCATCTTCAACAGATACGGTCGGACAAACTGTTCAAAAGACACCATGGCGGAGACGGGATTGCCGGGCAGTCCGAAAAGCGGTGTGGCGTCAATGGAACCAAAGGCCAGAGGTTTGCCGGGACGCATGGCGACCTGCCAGAAGCGCATGGCGTTGCCGATGTCGCCCATGACATCCTTGACGAAATCGTAATCGCCCATCGAAACGCCGCCGGACGACAAGATGACGTCGGCGCGCCGCGCTGTTTGGAAAGCACAGGCCAGGTCCGCTTTTTTATCGCGGATGATGCCCGACAGAATCGGGATGCCGCCGCAGCTCAGCACTTGTGCGGCAAGCGAATAGCTGTTGGAGTTGACAATTTTTCCCGGCGCGGGATCGGTTTCAATGTCCACAAGTTCGTCACCGGTGGACAAAATGGCCACGTGCGGCCGGGAATATACCAGAACAAAAGCCTTACCCAGAGCAGCCAGCATGCCGACATGGCCGGGATGCAGCAAACTACCGGCCGTTATCACCCGCTCGCCTTTTTGCACATCTTCTCCGGCAAAGCGGATGTCGAGATCCTTGGGGACCGCAACTTTAATTAAAACGGTTTTACGCTTCTCATCGGTATCTTCCCTGCGGACGACCGCGTCCGCGCCTTTGGGAATCACGGCGCCGGTCATGATGCGTGCGGCCTGGCCTGTCTTGACCGTTTTTTTAGGCGCGGCGCCCGCAGCGATGGTTTCAATCACTTTGAGTTCTACGGGCCTTACCGCCGTTGCACCTTTCGTATCGGCAAAACGCACGGCGTAGCCGTCCATCGCGGAATTGTCGGCAGAGGGTATGCTTCTCGGTGCGAAAACGTCCTCGCCGATCACGCGGCCGCAGGTTTCCAGAATATTCACTTTTTCCAGGCCCAGCGGCCGGCAACTGTCTAAGATGGTTTGAAGTGCTTCCTGAACTGAAATCATGTTGTATTCTCCGGTTAGTGTGTTGAAGGGCAGCTTATCAAAGCAGGGAAGGTTGTCAATGTGAAAAAGGAGTAAGCACAAGATGGAAGATGATTTGCTGGGAATGGCCGGTGTGCCAGGCTCTCGCCTGGCGCACCGTTTCCAGTAAAATGGGGAGGTATCTATTTGATCGTGAGCAGCATCTGTGTCCACGTGAGACCTGCGCCGACGAGCGACATTGCTATGTAATCACCTGAACGCAAATGATCCCAGTGTTGACTCAGAACCGAAGGCCCGCCCGCACAACCCACGTTGCCGAAATGGTTGACATTATACCAGTGGTTTTCCGGTGCGATGTTTGCGCGTTCGGCGGCCGTCAGCAAAACGCCGAAATTAGCCTGGTGGCCGATGAAGAACACCCGGCTCATGTCAGCGTTCGGAATCAGGGCCAGAATGTTGCGCAGGCCGTCGGTCGTTTTGCGGATAGCGAATCCTTGAACGGCGTTGCCGTCCTGACTGAAATAACCCCAGCGTGGTACGACCGCCTTATCCCACAGGGTGGGTTTGGACGCCATTTCGCAGTCGGAAAAAATCATTTTGGACGGAACGGATGTGGACAGTATCGAGGCCGTCGCGCAATCGCCGAACAAAACGGCTGTGCGACGGTCGGAATAGTCAATCGTGGTCGTCGCAGCTTCTATGTTTGTCACCAGAATGTAAGGCGGAAGTTTTTCGGGCTTAACCGAATCCAGATAGCGCATCTGTACGCCGTAAGTCGCGCAGGCGGAATTGATGTCGAAGCAGGGCACGTCAATGCCCAGGTCGGCTGCAACCGTGGACGCCTCGCAGGGCGTCAGGAACTGGGGGAGCGAGCTTCCGGAAATCACCATGCCGATGTCTTCCGCTTTTAGGCCGGCGCGCGCAAGCGCCATCCGGGCCGCGTGCCCGCCCATCTGGGCGTCCGAGTAAAGACGCACTTTATCCGTTTCGCGCGGATCGGCGTTTTTTGTTGCGGCAAGATAGTCGAGAGGCAGGACGGTGCGGCGCGATTCAATGCCGACGCGCTCCATGATCCAGTCGACCGTTGTACCGATGTTTAAATCTTCCAGAAATTTGTTGCAAATTATATTTTCGGGATGAAAATGCCCGATGCCGTGTAGATAAACCATGGGTTAAAGTGAAACCCCCTTCCTAAATATTCTATCGTTTCGCGAGTCGCGAAGTATAGGGAAAACAGATCGATATGTCAAAGAAATAATTATTGCAACAAATGTGAATTATAACAGCAAATTACGGTTGCATCTTTCATCCGCCACAGGCGGTGTCAGGGAAACCTTGCCTGATCTCAAGATGATGTGCTATGTTCCCACATCTTTAAAAAATAGGAGGAATTGCCATGCTGACAGTAATTGCTAAACTACCGGTTAAAGAAGGAAAGATGGAAGAGATGCGGGCTGCGTTCTCGGAATTGATCGTGAAGGTGGCCGGGGAGGAAGGCACGTTATTGTATTCTCTCAATAAGGATAAAGCCAATCCCAATCTGTTGGTGGTCGTTGAGCAATATAAGGATAAGGCGGCTTTGGATTTTCATTCTTCCACGCCCCACTTTAAGACTTTCTTTGCGGCCAGTGGAGCGCTCCTGGGTGGAAAACCGGAAATCTCCGTGATGGAAGAAGTCCAAAGTATTTGATGCGTCCGTGAGATGATATCTGCCTGCGGGGGATCATCAGGCGACCGAATCGCCTATTTTGGACAGTAGCAGTTTGTCTTGAAATGCTTTTACTTGATCGGAGCCTTCTTCGGGCGACCAGACGGCAAATTGCATGGAGGTTGCCGGATCATAAGGCCCGTGCTTGACCTCAAAAAAGACGGATGAATCGTCGCGGGGAATCCAGGTGTGCCAGGCATCGGCCGGTATTTCTAAACCGAAGGCGCCATCTCCCGCGCCGATTGTGATCCGCTCGGTGAGAGTCCCTCCGTCATCAAAGACCAGCACATCAAAGCGTCCGCGAATGACGATGGCAAACTCGCTTTTTCCCGGATGACGGTGCGGGCGAAAATAGGAAGAAGGTTTTGCCGCGATGAAAAGCCGCTGCACCGGATCGGACAACTGTTCGTGAATATTATAGTTGACCCGCAGCCGAGGGGTCTGGCCTGCCCGGGCGATCCATTCATCGCACATCAAGGAAGTGACCTGTTTCATTTTTTGCTCCATTAAATATGGGATAGGGTACGGTATGCCTTGTATCAGAATGGACTCGAATGTCAATGTGCGCATTAATTTGGAAGCGCTCCCGATGGAAGTCCATGAAAAACCGGCGGGAATTTTATTTTGATTGCTTGCAAAAGGGTGAAAATTTTGTTAATTTGCCCCCAATATTCTAAGTCTTGCCGCGTCGGGAATCCATCGCAGTCCTGACGCGCGGTAAAAATGAAAAGATTCATGATGCACGCACCTGATTTTATTTGATTCAAAGCACATCCCTTTGATGAGGGACAATGGGTACTGAAGAGGTTAACGTTCACGAGAATAAAAAAGGGGGAAACTTATGACGAGATGTAAAAATTTTATCTTTCTTACTGCAATGATTCTGGGGATGTTCTGGGCGGCGGCTGCCTGCGCAGAGGAAATTGTCATCGGCTTTACAGGTCCTTTGAGCGGCCCGGCCGGTGAATACGGTCAGGATTGTGCAAACGGCGTGGAAATGGCCATCAACGAAATCAACGCCGCAGGCGGCGTGATCGTCAAAGGCAAAAAGTATACATTCAAGATGGAGAAAATGGATGACCGGGTGAATCCACAGATCACCACCAACAACGCACTTCAGATGCGCAAGGAGTTTAAGGCCGTCGCCATCTTTAATCCCGTGTTCGGCACCATTGCCTCGTTGATGAAAATCAACCAGGAGAAGAAAAACGAATTTCTTATTATGGGTTACACCAGCGTGCCCCAGGCATCCGAAATGGGAAATAAGCTGGCCGTCATCCTGACGATGCCTTTTAATGTTTACAATAAAGTCTTTGCCAATCTTGCCTGGCAAAGAGGATGGCGTAAGGGTGCGATGGTTGTTACTGCCGGCGCTTATGGAGATGAATGGCGCAAAGCATTCCGCACGGAATGGGAGAAAAAGGGTGGCGTGATTACCGTGGATAAGGCTACCAACTATTATACCCGGACGGATTTTGCCGGACCGCTTGCGGAAGCGCTGGCGAGTGAACCGGACTTCATGCTTATCGGTGGCCCGTCTTCCACGACGGCGCTGATTGTCGAGCAGGCTCGTGCGAAAGGATTTGAAGGCGGTTTTGTGATGATTGATCAGGCAAAGTTGGACGCTATTCAAGCCGTTATGGAAAAACCGCTGGGCTTGGAAGGAACCCTTGGTCTTGCCAAGGTCTCCAGTATCTCCTTTGCTTCAACCGACAGCTTCAAGCAGAACCATACGACGTTTTATAAAAGAAACTATAGCTGGGAAAGCGTTGTCCATTATACAAGCATGCATGCCCTGGCAAAGGCGATTGCAGCGGCAGGCACTGTGGATGATGTCAGGGCAATTCGGGCGGCTTTCCCCAAAGTCTTCCCCATGCTGGGTGATAAATACCCGATGGAGATTTTCGGCATAACGCCCTCCGGACGTCTGCTTTCAACCCCTGTTGTGCAAACCATGAAGTATGGCAAATTCACGCAGCCCTACTTATATGTCTGGTGGGCGAAAACTCAGAAGGAATTTGACCAGGTTCAGAAGATGACCAAAGCCAACATACCCTTGTCATGGCATCGAATGGATTAGAGACATTTAACAGATTATCATTGACGGCGCCTGCACATCTTTCCATATTGTGCAGGCGCTTTTTTATTGCTTACGGCCATAAAATTGCTTTGACATCCATCCTGGCTTCTCTTATGCTTCCCGCCATGAACGTACGTTTGGCCATTCCATCGGAATAATTTGATTAAAAATAAGGAGAACACTATGTTTAAGACCAGAATGACGCAAATGTTTGGCATTGAGCACCCCATCATGCTTGCCGGAATGAACTGGATTACCGAACCGAAGCTGGTTGCGGCGGTGTGCAACGCCGGGGGCCTGGGCCTTCTGGCGATCGCGCGCTGCAATCCGAAGGAAACGCGGGAAAACATCCGGCAGATCCGCCAGATGACGGACAAACCCTTCGGCGTGAACCAGATTCTGGTGGGACCGGGGGCGAAGGAAAACATCGCCGTCGCCATCGAGGAAAAAGTTCCCATCATCAACTATTCCCTGGGCAAACCCTGGTTTGTCAACGACGTTCACGCCTACGGCGGTAAAGTCGTGGGGACCATCGCCATTGCCAAGCATGCGGCGAAAGCCGTGCAGCTCGGGTGTGACGCGCTGGTCATCACCGGCCATGAAGCGGCGGCGCACGGCGCGGCGGCCACGTCCATGGTCCTGATTCCCCTTGTCGCGTCGATGGTCAACGTACCGCTGATTGCTGCGGGCGGATTCTATGACGGCAGGGGGCTGGCTGCGGCGCTCGCGCTGGGTGCGGACGGCATCTCCATGGGCAGCCGTTTTATGGTGGTCAAGGA
>CAZJMX010000079.1:0-5714 GCA_964547345.1 uncultured Smithella sp.
TTGACGAGCTGGTGGCCGGAACCCGTGCCCAACTGATTGTCAAACTGTTTGGCGAAGATATCGACGTGCTCAAGAGCAAATCGGAGGAAATCGCGAGGGTCCTTTCTTCCATCAAGGGGGGAACCGACCTGGCCGCGGAAAAAGTATCGGGGCAGCCTTACCTGACGGTGAACATCGACCGGGCAAGAATAGCACGGTATGGGCTCAATATCAGCGATGTGCAGAATGTCATTGAAATAGCGGTGGCCGGAAAAGCGGCTTCTCAATTTTATGAAGAGAACCGCAGCTTTGATATCACCGTTCGCCTGCCGGAAGAAAAGAGAAATTCTCTCGAAGCAATCAAAAATATACTAGTCACCACAAAATCCGGCGTGAATGTTCCACTCGAACAGGTGGCTGAAATAAAAATGATTGAAGGTCCGGTGCAGATCAGCCGTCAGGACGGCGTTCGCAGAATCGGGATCGAAATGAATATCAGCGGCAGAGACATCGGCAGTTTTGTGGCGGAAGCCAGACAAAAGATAAAAGAGCAGGTTAAACTGCCTGCCGGCTATTATCTGACCTGGGGCGGACAATTTGAAAATCAGCAGCGGGCGATGAACAAGCTAATGATCATCGGGCCTGTGGCCATCGGCTTGATTCTGCTTCTTCTTTATGTCTCGTTTCGATCGATCCGCTTGTCGCTTCTGGTTATTTCCAATCTGCCTTTTGCTTTAATTGGCGGTGTCTTTGCCCTCTTTATTTCCGGACAATATTTATCGGTTCCGGCGTCGGTGGGTTTTATCGTCTTGTTCGGTGTTGCCGTTTTGAATGGTCTTGTCCTTGTATCCCGCATTTCTCAATTACGCGATGAAGGTCTGGGGTTGCAGGAAGCCATTAAACAGGGAAGCACGGACAGACTGCGCCCTGTCCTGATGACTGCGTCCATTGCTGTATTCAGTTTGATTCCGATGCTCATTGCTTCCGGAACCGGTTCGGAAATTCAGAAACCGCTGGCGACCGTTGTTGTGGGGGGATTGATTACTTCCACGCTGCTTACGTTGTTAATCATTCCCTCAGTTTACAGTTGGTTTGAAAAGAGAAAAGTTGAAGAAGAAATGTAAATGGCTGTGGAAATAGCCCACAGGCCACCCATCCATAAGGAGGATGATATGAAAGAGATAAAAGCAATCATCAGACCGCTCAAATTGTGGGATGTAGTCGAGGAACTTAAAGGAATTGAAGGACTGCCCGGTGTGACGGTATCGGAAATTCGAGGATTTGGTAAAGGCAGGGCGAAAAACGCAGAGGATAAAGTTGTTTACGAAATGGTGGAATTTGTTCCACGCATTCAATTAGAGGTTGTTGTCAATGATGAGATGGTGAATGAAGTCGTCAACGTCATTCAAAAATATGCCCACACCGGTAATACAGGTGATGGGAAAATCTTTGTGGTGAATGTCGAAGAAACCGTGAAGATCAGAACAAATGAAAGAGGGCCTGGCGCGATTTAGCCGCATGCTGATAAGAGCAGGCACCGTATAAGAAAAGGAGAGAATATGAAAAAAGTAATAACAGGCGTGCTTATAGGCGTAATGAGCATGGTTTTGATAGGATGTGGCGCCACGGCAAAGACCATTAATCAAAAAACGCAAAGCGAACGCGTCGGTGTTTTTACAGAGGTAAAAACTGTTGATGCACCTGCAAAGGGCTTTGCCGTTTTGACGGTTAAAGCGACCATCAAGACCCATCTTGAAGGATACTATGTACTGGAGTCAAAGGATTCGATGTGCGGGAAGCCTGGCTATCCATTTGTAATGAATGTCGACGGACAGGCAGTGACATGGAAAGTTGATGGGCAAAAAGAAAGCCTGCCGCTCTACGATAAGGAGGGGAAGACAAGCCACGACCCCGAGGCGGGAGAGGGCATTAAATATGTTCTGGAAAAAAAGATACTATTGCGGGCGGGAACTTATAAGGTGTTCCTTGGACTTCCCAATGAGGACTATTTCAAAGAATTAGAGATCATGCTCCAGGAAGGAAAAAACTACATGCTGGAATTCAAGCCAGTTTACAAATACAAAACCAGACCGACGAGGATACCTGACTTTAAGAAGGGCATAAAAGAGTATGAGGTGTATCTAAACAACGCACACATTTAATATGACGAGCGGAGAGAGTTACGGCTCTCTCCGCTAACACCCGGGAGAACATGTTTTTGTGACAAATCGAAATGGTTTCGTGTTTTTTAGATATATAATTTTGAAAATTAAAAAGTAAAAGAAAAACGAATGCGTTTACTAATGCGTAAAAAATTTATCATCATTGCTATTCTCCTTTGCTACCTTTGCATGCCTATGCTCGACAGCATAATATGTGCCGACTGCATAGGAAATGCACCATTTTGGGGCGAAAAGACCATCAGCCATGTGAAAACCACACCCGTTGGTGTGAGCTATGCCAAGAAGGGTGCGGCGCACTCAAATCCTGCCACGGAGCAGGGGCATAAATCTTTCTGTTCGATCTGCGCCAATATCCTCATGGTTACAGAAACATCTTTTGTGAATCCGCCCGTCATCTTGACGCAATGCGATAACCCGCCCTCCTTGCCTGCAGTTTCCGAACTCCATTGTTCCATCTATAAACCGCCTCAGAATTTCCTCGTATAAGCCATTTCTTTGCAGAGACATTTTGCAGTCAGTATTTCCTTGGCATGTAATCACATATTACCTACCCATACCCGTCTGCCAGGAAAGTACGTTCTTAGCAAAATAAATTAATGATTTGAGAAGGGAAGGAATTTTTATGGCAGAAAGAAGGAAAGCGAAACGTGGGATAGAAAGAAGAAAAGCTGTAAGACTGGAGGAGGAGGATGAGATTACCATAATAGTCATCTCCTGTAGTAAACTTTCTCCTAAAAGAAAACTCATCTATACTTTGAGCATGGATATTTCCGCGTCCGGCGCTAGAATGCAGGTCAATAATTTCTTGCCTCTCGGGACTCTCCTCGAAATAAAAATTATGTTAAAGAACCCGCCTCAAACGATAACTACCTTAGGAAAAATAAAATGGATCAAAAGTCTCTTTGCGGATGAGCTCTTCGAGGTGGGTTTTGAATTCGTTCATGCATACAAGGAAGCGGACTAGCCATTGGCGAATTACAGCAATGAAACAATTACCCGGAAAGCATCCGCCAGATCAGGAGGCAGCCAATAGTGAAAATAATTGATGAAATAAAAAACATAGAATGGCCATAGCTATGGGCAAGATGCCTGCAAGGGCAATAGGATGAACAATCAACAGATTTTTAGAATTCGAGATGTCGAGATAATGCTTAAACCAGCAAAAGGTGTGTTCATACTATCTCCAAATGGTATCTCGATTGCGATAATGATTAAGAACGTAATGACAAAATAATTAAAAAGGAGAAGGTCTTATGAAAAGAATTATTTTAATGGTTTCTATAGTTATGTTTTTAGGAATGTTTTTGATCCCCGGTGGTGGAGTGTATGCGTTTAATGAGGAGCAATTGCAGCAATTAAAGACTACCAAAAAATGTGAGCGATGCGATTTATCCAAGGCAAATCTGGCAGGGGCAAACCTGGCAGGCGCAAATTTGAAAGAAGCAAACCTGACGGGGGCAAACCTGAAAGAAGCAAACCTGGCAGCGGCAATTCTGGTGAAGACAAACCTGAAAGAGGCAGATCTGAAAGGGGCAAACTTGGATGGGGCAGGCCTAGGGCAGGCAAACCTGGAAAATGCAAATCTGGAAGGGGCAAATCTGGCAGGAGCATTTCTGCCGCAGGCAAATCTGAAAGGGGCAAACCTGAAAGGGGCAAACCTTCAAAGGGCAAACCTGGTAAATGCGAATCTAGCAAAGGCAAATCTGTTCAAAGCAACACTGACCGCAGCACAAATGATCGAGACAAATCTGACTGAAGCATCTTTGACACAGGCAAAAATGAGATTTGCAGACCTGAAAAGATCAAACCTGGAAGATGCAGACCTGGAAGATGCAGACTTGGAAAGTGCAAATCTGCTAGGGGCAAACCTGGAAGGAGCAAAACTAAAAGGTGCAAATCTGAAAAGGGCGACATGGACTGACGGATCGAAAAGGTAAGGATATTGAGATAACTCTCAAGCAAGAAGACTCACCTGTTCTTGAGTTGAGAATCCGTTTATAAATACAAGACCCTGCCTACCCGGATTCCCACCTTCGTTAAGGGGATCATGGATTACGAGGTGTATTGGGGGATTTACTTCAATCTCACAAATTTAGATGACAGGAGTAAAATATAAATGTTTTGGTCCGAACGTGCGCAAAGAACTCTGCAAGGATTTGCATTTTCAAGGGCGGAGGCGCTTGAACTGCTGATGTCTTCAGATGATGAACTGCTTGGAGTGCTGGACGCCGCTTTTGCAATTCGCCGGCATTACTTTGGACGCAATGTCACCGTTCATGTCATTAAGAATGCGAAGAGCGGCTTGTGCACGGAAGACTGTGCTTTTTGCAGTCAGGCCGGCGGCGCGGAGACGGAGTCGCCCTGTTATGCACTTCAGACAGTGGAGGAACTTGTTGAAGGTGCGCGAGATGCACATCGTATGAAGGCGATGCGTTACTGTATCGTGACGAGCGGCAGGGCGCCCGAATCCGAAGAGCTCGATGTCATCTGCGAAGCGACGCGTCGGATAAAAGATGAAATCCCGATTCAAATATGCGCGTCACTGGGCCTGCTAACTGTCGGGCAATCGCTGAAGTTGAAAAAAGCCGGTGTGGATCGTTTCAATCACAATTTGGAATCATCGGAAAGATTTTATACTTCCATTTGCACAACGCACAGTTTTGCCGACCGTAAGAGAACCGCCGAAATCGTCAAAGCCTCCGGAATGGAACTGTGCAGCGGCGGCCTGATCGGTATGGGAGAATCCCTTGAAGATCGTGTGGAGATGGCCTTTTCCCTCAGTGAGGTTGAAGCGGATTCCATTCCGCTTAATTTTCTCGATCCGCGTCCGGGAACGGCTCTGGAAAACCTGACTAGACTGACCCCCGCCGATTGTTTGCGGGCGCTCGCCATGTTTCGTTTTGTCCATCCAAACAAGGAAATTCGCGTGGCCGGCGGACGGGAAGCCTGCCTGGGTCCTATGCAGGTTCTGTCACTTTACGCGGCAAACTCCATTTTTACGAAGGGGTATTTGACCACACCCGGTCAGGGATACGATGAAGATATGGACATGATTGCGAAGGCGGGATTTCATGTGACGGGCTGGACTGCGGCATAGGCAGCAATAGGATTTAGAGGAATAAGCAATTATGAGTCTCAACAAAAAGGCGGTGGCCCTTCTCTCCGGGGGGCTGGACAGTACGCTGGCCGTCAAGTTAATGATCGACCAGGGAATCGATGTTACAGCTGTCCATTTTACAAGCGTCTTTTGCAATTGTTCGCCAAAAACAGCAGGCTGTAAAATGCATGCACGCAAAGTCGCTGAAGAATTTGCAGTGCCCATTCATGTCATCCATAAGGGCATGGATTACATCAAGATGGTAGAAAACCCGCCTCATGGGCACGGCAGTGCCATCAATGCCTGCATTGACTGCCGCATCTACATGCTGCGTAAGGTCAAAGAGATGATGCCGGAAATGGGCGCTTCCTTTGTGATCACGGGAGAAGTTCTTGGACAGCGTCCGATGTCCCAGCAGCGCCACACGATACGCCTGATCGAAAAGGAAAGCGGAT
>CAZJMX010000080.1:0-5493 GCA_964547345.1 uncultured Smithella sp.
TTGTTATATTTCATTAATTAACGAATTGAATTTAATTTAACCGGACAGTAGTGAACAACAGTAAGGCCTATGAAGAGGCTTCCAAGACTTGGGAGGGCGATTTTTTCTTCATTTATGAGCCGGGTGGACCCCTTAAAGAAACCGTATATCAATACATAGATCTTTATCACGGAAAGTGCCGGGCCTGTAAGATGATTACCGATCTCAGCCAATACAAGCCTGCATTTACTTTTTCAACGACTTATCCCAACTGGAAACTCATTAACACCAAGAAGCTTGATGCGACAAAAGCATTGATTACTAAACAGGCCAAGCTGACGGGAGATATGGCCAAAGTAATGCGCTATACCAAAGCCATTGCCGAACTGACCAACTGCTCCATGCGGATTCCGACCGAATGGTTGCCTGAATAGTTTAGCTGCCCAATATAATAAGGATGGAGGGTAATATATGTATACTTATTCATGTCCCTTTGTTGTTTACGGAGAGGATTCTCTGGAGTATCTCACTCAAATCAAAGGGAAGAAAGCATTCATCGTCACCGATAAAAACATTGTCAAGCTGGGATTGACAAAACCGGTGACCGATAAACTGGATGCAAAGAATATTCAATGGGAAATATTCGATGAAGTGGAGCCGGAGCCCTCGACTGATACCATCGCGAAAGGTGGTATTGCAGTGGGAAAATATCAGCCTGACTGGGTAATCGGTATCGGCGGAGGTTCTTGTATGGATGCCGCTAAGGCAATTATCCTGCTCCTGGTGCGGCCGGAATTGACGCCGGTAGATCTCTCTATAAGCCAGGATTTTAATTTCCGGGATAAAGGCAAGAAGTTAATGGCCATTCCCACCACCAGCGGAACGGGCTCGGAAGCCTCATGGGCGCTGGTGCTCAGTGATTATACGGAAAACCGCAAGATCGGCCTGGGTACGCCCGAAGATATGCCGGATGTTGCCATCCTCGATCCGGTCATGGTTATGGGTATGCCCCCGCAAGTTACGGCAGACACCGGGATGGATGTCGTCTGTCAGGCCATTGAGGGATACATCTCCTCATGGGGCACCTCTCTAACCGCCGGGTGGGGCTTGATCGCCACTAGATTGGCGCTGGAATATCTGCCTAGAGCCTATAAAGACGGGAAGGATGTCGATGCGCGCAGGGAGATGATGAATGCTGCCATGATGGCCGGAAATAGCGGCAGCAATTCCATGTTTGGGCTGGGCCATGGCACCGGACACGCTCTCGGGGGAATTTTCCATATACCTCACGGACGCACGGTGGGCCTCTTTTTGCCCTATACCCTGGAATACATCATAAATGATTCCGCGGAAGCATTGACTAAAATAGCTGAAATTGCACGCTACTGCGGTCTTGCAGGCGGATCCGATAAAGAATGCGCTAAAGCCCTGATTACCAAAATCAGAGTTCTGGCCAAAGAAATTAAACAGCCGCTTACGGTCAAAGATTGCGGCATTGACAAAGCCAAGTACGAAAATGAGATACCCGGCCTCGTCGATCGGGCAATCAATGAGATCATGACCATGACCGCTCCCCGCGTACCGGGGGCTGAAGATCTGGAAAAGCTTTTCCGCTATGCCTATGACGGTCAGTCTATAGATTTTTAAATTTCTTTAAAGAAGAAACAGGAGGAAGACAATGAACGGATATCAGGGCAAACTACTCATTGCCGATCTGACAAAAGGAACGCTCCATGATGAGCCGTTGAATGAAAAATACGCGCGTGAATCTCTCGGCAGTACCGGTTTGGCTTCGCGCTACCTCTTCGACATGGTTGATGAGAAAACAGATCCCCTGGGACCGGATAACCCTCTTATCCTGATGACGGGCCTGCTCAACAGCACCAGCGGCCCCGCCCTCAGCCGCTGGGGCGGCGCCACCAAGTCCCCCTACACCGGGCATTACGGAGATGCGAATTGCGGAGGGTGGTTCGGAGCGGAACTTAAAAATTCCGGCTATGACGGAATCATCCTGAAAGGCATATCCGCCAAGCCCGTTTACATTTATATCAAGGACGGCAAAGCGGAGCTTAAAGATGCCGGTCATTTGTGGGGGAAAGATACCTCCACAACACAGGAAGAAATTAAAAATGAACAGGGAGATAAACGCGTCCAGGTGGCCTGCATCGGTCCGGCTTCCGAGAATCTTGTTCTGTACGGTAATATTATGACCGAGTTTGGCCATTGCCTCGGCAGGGCGGGATTGGGCTGTGTTATGGGATCAAAGAAGGTCAAGGCGATTGCGGTGCGCGGCAAGATGAAACTGCCCATGGCCGATCCGGAGAAATTCCGAGAAGTTGCACGTAGCGCAATGACCGAGGTTAAAGAAAGTTTTAGCTGCATGCTCTTTCACGGGAGCGGTACTGCCGGATGGATTGATGGCGCCCTTTCCTACGGGGATAGCCCTGCTTTTTATTATACTGGACCCTCTTTTGAGCCACAGGCGAAAATAAGCGGCGCTGTTCAGTTGGAAAAATATGAGACACGCACCACCGCCTGTTATGGTTGTCCGATAAGCTGCCGCAAAGTTCTCCGGATCAAAGAAGGTAAACATTTATATGATGAGGCCGAAGGACCGGAATATGAAACCTTGCTCGCCTGGGGCGCCTTGATGGGTTTGGATGTCGATATGTCCGACGCCGTATATTTTAACGACGAGTGCAACAAGTATGGGTTCGATACGATCAGCAGCGGCGCCAGCGCCGCCTATGCATATTATTTGTATAGTCTCGGAGTGATTACGGAGAAAGATACCGGAGGGCTGAAGTTGACTTGGGGAAATATCGATGCTGCCAAAGAATTGCTTCATTTGATTGGTAAAAACCAGGGCTTTGGCGCTGTAGTGGCGGGGGGAACCAAGCGGATGGCGCAAAAATACGGTCGCCCACCGGGAGAAGCCGCCCAATGCAAGGGGCTGGAATTACCCATGCACGATGCGCGAGCCTATCATGCCCAGGGTCTCGCTTATGCGACCGCTCCGCGTGGAGCGGATCACAATAAAAATGACGCCTATCAGGTGGACCTTAACATAGGTAATCCGGACGTTGGTATCGAGGTAAGTGACCGTTGGGAAAATGATAAGGCTCTTTGTGTTTTCAAAGGGCAGAATTACAGAAACATGAGTGATTCAATGGGAATCTGTCATGTTGCCGTCATACCTTTCAGTATGCTTATCGATATGGTCAATGCATCCACAGGCTGGAACACAACCATGGATGAATTATTAAAAGCCGGAGAACGCAACTTCGAGCTGCAGAGGGCGCTGTCCTGCAAGCTTGGAATTACCGCGAAAGATGATGTATTGCCCGAGATAGCCATGAGACCGATCCCCGAAGGCGGAACGGAAGGGCATGTACCCGATATGGAAAAGATGATGCCGGAGTATTATGCTCTTCGAGACTGGAATAAAATTACTGGGAAGCCTTCGAAATCTCGATTGGAGAGCCTGGGTATTTCGGAAGTCGCGGCATCCATCGGGGCGGAATAATTGCAGTATAAAGTACGGGGATAACAGCAAAGGCTTCTGGAGCCATTATGATGGGTGACGAATTTGCCTGAAATTAATATAAACTTCATCGGACCTTGGGGATCTTTGCTGGGCACGCGAACGATAGCCATCAATGTGGAAGATATTGGCGAAGTCCGAGATTATGTGGAGAATAAATTCGGTCCTGTACTTGAGAAAAAAATCAAGGCCATGAAAGTTGGCAAAAAGGAATCCATTTGGGACAACAGTAATGTCCTGCTCAACGGGACAAACATAAAGTTTCTGAAAAAAATAAACTTTAAAAATGGCGATAAGATCGATCTGCTGCCCAGAGTCGCCGGTGGCTAAATAAAGGAGGCACATATGAAATTTACATTTTTACTTTTTATTCTCTATCTGAAACTGAAAAAAGCGGCCAAAAAAGATCCTGAGTTTCAGGAATACATTAAAAAAGAAAAAACAAAGGTCTTGATTAAAACCGCCGATGGTAAGCGAGGAAGAATGTTTATTTTCGATAATGGGAAATTTTCATCTGTGCCCGGCGGCAATCAAACAGGATTTGACGTGGCCCTGATCTGGAAAGATGCTGATACCGCTTTCAAGGTTATGGCAGCTGAAGATCTTAATGAAAACAATGAAGCTGCCTATGACGGAAGGGTTGTCTTTGAAGGCGAGGCACTTCAGGCGCTCTGGTTTACGGGAGCAACGACATTTATAATGGGAAAAAAGAAATAGCTGATGTGGAATTTTCATAAAAAGTCTGAAGTTTTGAATGCCCCGTCCGCAAGGCGGGGCATTCAATTTATCCTGCCGTGGGCAGGTTAATTTCTGTAATAGTTATTTTTTCTTTTAAAGCTATAAGTAAATATGGCAACAGTTCAATCTACCGATAATCTGATTCGCGTGCTGAGCAAAAGCGGGACTGCGCTCGGCAAGAAAAAGTTACGCGTTATTGACATCATAAGCGTTCGGCTTATTTCAGCTAAAAAAAGAGTTTCTCCGCAGAAAATTGAAATTGCTTGTCTGGAGCAGAACGTAGTTCCTGCTCGATACTTACGTAACATCGGCACAATTGGTATTGAAGGACAGCTAAAATTGCTTCGGTCCACAGTAGTCGTTTGTGGCGTGGGCGGCCTGGGAGGAACGATTATAGAGTTGCTCGCCAGGCAGGGTGCCGGTCATCTAGTGATTCTTGACAATGACAAGTTTACGGAAAGTAATTTAAACAGGCAGATCATCGCCACAGAGAGTGACCTGAACAAATCCAAGGTCAAAGTTGCAGCGGCCCGGGTTAAAGAAATCAATTCCGCCGTGGCGGTTTGTGCCATTAATAAGACTATCAATTCCAGGAACATTAAAAAATTAATCATGACTGCAAGCGTAGTGCTTGATGGATTGGATAGTTTGAAAACCCGCCGGATTGTGGCCAATGCCTGTAATGAATTAAACATTCCTTTTGTTCACGGAGCCATCGCCGGTTTTAGTGGTCAACTGATGACTATCTTTCCCGGCGACAAGGGGATTGACGCTATTTGCGGTCTGTCTGCTGATAATGATGAACGCGGAATTGAAACGCATACAGGCAATCTCACGGCTACTCCCGCGGCCATTGCCGCTTGGGAGGTGCAGGAAGCAGTAAAGATAATTACCGGAATCGGAAATCCCATAAGAAACCGTCTTATATTTTTGGATTTTGCCGGCGGCACATGCGACGAAATATCCTTATATGAAAATAAGAAGCTGATCTAAGAGCACTGCAATGCAAATCATTTATTGATAGGAAGGTTATTAGCCAGGACCTGTGAGAAAACGAGTTTGCCGATGTACATGAAATGACTCCTCCTGTTGAATCACAGGGGGATACTCAGATCGATCATAAATTTTCAAGTCGATAACTCGTGCAATTGGCATATTTACTAAATGATAACCAAATATTAATTAGTCCGTCCTGAAAAATAGGTTTTTTTGAAACCTTATATTGCTCTGTT
>CAZJMX010000081.1:0-4657 GCA_964547345.1 uncultured Smithella sp.
CCAAACGGATCAACGGCGTCTTCCTGGAAGACACAGTGATTGAAGACAAGGCTAAAGGGACGAAGACCGAATTCAAAAAAGGCCAACTGGTGCCGGGCTTTGGAAACCTCCAGGCCGACGGCAAGACGGCCTGCGGAAACTGGTGTATTTCCGGAAGCTACACCGCGGACGGTATCAGCAAGATGAAGTCTCGAGGCACGGAAGATCCGACGGGCCTGGGCCTCTTCCCCAACTGGTCCTACGCTTGGCCGGTCAACCGTCGCATCCTCTATAACCGCGCGTCTTGTGATGTGAACGGCAAGCCCTACAATCCTAAACGCAATATTCTGGAATGGAAGGGCGATAAGTGGGTGGGCGACGGGCCCGATGGGCCCTGGCCGCCCATGGCGGATAAAGAGAAGGGGAAATATCCTTTCATCATGCAAAAGGATGGTCTGGGCGCTTTGTTCGGGCCCGGCATGGCCGAAGGTCCGTTCCCCGAGCATTACGAACCCCTGGAGGGACCGCTTGCGAAAAACCCCATGTCCTCGCAGCGCATCAATCCGGCCGCTGAAATCTTCAAAAGCGATATGGATAAAGTGGCCAATGCCAGTGAAAAGTTCCCCTATGTCTGCACAACGTATTCCTGTACGGAACACTGGTGTTCCGGCGCTCTGACCCGCTGGCAGGCGTGGTTACTGGAGGCCATGCCGGAGCTCTACATGGAGATCGGCGAACAACTGGCCAAGGAAAAAGGCATTAAGAACGGCGAACGTATCAAAGTGACCTCAATTCGTGGCGAAGCACCCTGTGTGGCCATGGTAACTAAACGTTTTAAGCCTTTCCAGGTGGAAGGCAAAACGATTCATCAGGTCGGCATGCCCTTCAATTACGGCTGGCTCTATCCTGAAAAAGGCGAAGGCGGAGACAGCACGAATATGTTAACCCCAACCGTTGGCGACGCGAACACCTTCTGTCCCGAGTACAAGGCGTTCATGGTCAACGTAGAAAAGTTGTAGGAGGGAAGCGACGATGAGTAAACCTGAATTAGTAAAATTGATAGATACTACCCTGTGCACCGCTTGCCGCGGCTGCCAGGTGGCCTGCAAGCAGTGGAATGAAATGCCCGGGCTTCGAACCAAACAATGGGGCAGCTACCAGAATCCGCCCGATTTGCAGTGGAATACCTGGACGCTGATCCGTTTCCAGGAATATGAAGATAAAAGCGGCAATTTCACCTGGCTTTTCCGCAAAGACGGCTGCATGCACTGCACGGACGCTGCCTGCGTGAAAGTCTGCCCCAGCGGTTCATTGTATTATACGCCGATGAAAACGGTTGGGATTCAAAAAGACAAGTGCATCGGCTGCAAGGAATGTGTCGCGGCCTGCCCGTTTCATATTCCCAAGTATGATGCAAAGACCGACAAGGTGTACAAATGCGATCTGTGCTATAACCGAATCAAGGAAAGCCATGCGCCGTCTTGCGTAAAGTCCTGCCCGACCGGTGCTCTGACCATCGGCGATAAAGACGCGATGATCAAGAAAGCCTATGTCCGAGTCAAAAAGCTCGGCTACGACGCCAATGTTTACGGCGATAAATTTGTAGATGGCACACACGTTATTTATGTGTTGCAGTTCAAACCGGAAGTTTACGACGAACTACCGGTGAATCCGAAAGTGCCGTTGTCTGTGATTGTCTGGAAAGACCTCTTAAAGCCACTGAGCTTACTTGCCGCCGGCGGCGTTTTGGCCGGATCGTTCCTGCATTACATCATTCACGGGCCAAAAACGCCTGATGATGTCAATGACACACAGGAAACGAAGGGAGGGGAATAACCATGAAAAAGGGAATGATACAAGTAACGGACAGCTATGAAAGAATCGTACACTGGCTTTTGGCCATCTCCTGCATCACTTTAATCGTTTCGGGACTGGGGATGATGTTCGAGTCGTTTAACTTTTTAGGAACCATCGTTGGTGGATTGAAGAATCTTAAGCTGATCCATAATTTCAGCGGTTTGATCTTTGCAGTGGGGCTGATTTTAGCTATCCGGATGTGGTGGAAGGAAGCAGGCGTGTTTGTGTTTCCGGAAGACCTGGAATGGTTCAAGGTGGCAGGCGGCTACCTGTGGCATGTGGATAAAGTTCCGGAGACGGGTAAATACAACCCCGGCCAGAAGATGTTCTTTCTGACCGTGGCAGCCTGCGGCGCGCTGATGATTGTTACCGGCCTGATCATGTGGTTTCCCACGGCACTGCCGGTTGAACTCGTGCGCTGGATGTACACGCTGCATGCGTTGGGATTTGTCGTGATCTTCGCATTCTTCTTTGTTCACCTGTATCTGGGCACCATCGGGAATCCCGGGACGGTTCAGGCGATGATTCATGGCTGGGTCACAAGAGGCTGGCTCAAAAAGCAGCATCCCGGCTGGCTCAAAGAGATGGAGCATGAAGGCAAGCTGATTGTCTATGGCGAGGGAAAGAAAGACGACGCCCACGGACATCACGCGTAATTGATGATAGATGCATAAACAATAATATTGGCAAGGCGGCGTTCACTAAAACGGTGGATGCCGCTTTTTGCTTAGCACAAGAGGTTGCAACCCCTTGTTCTAAAGAAAGGTGCTTCACAATGTCCAGCAATACAGAAACGTCCGTCATGGATCAAATCCTCGACCGTGCCATGGAACAAAATCCTCACAGCAGTGAACTTTTGAAAGCTTTCGGGCCGATTATCGCTAAGCAAAGACAATTGGTGGCTTCCATTGCTTTATCAAAATTGGATTATTCATCCGTTGACAAAGAAAAATTTCGAGCCGGTGTTGCGGTTATTCAACAGATCAGCCTGTTTTCACCGGACGACCCGCTTACGGAAATTGCGTTATCCCTGGCCTCAGCAGTGAAAGAAGCCATGCCCGTGCTCATAGGGGAGCTTGATCGCTTGTCTGGTCTGATTTCAGAAGGCAAACTTCGTCTGGCGGATTATTTTGAGGTACATTCAGGGAATGAAAATCAAATAATGGATGGTTGGAAAAATGATCTGAAAATATCACCATCCAACGCGACATTTTTATTGAGTCTGGTGGCGCGTGTCCTATTGGAACGACGGGCCAAAGAAGCCACTGAAGCGCTGGGCGAGTTTCCCTGGGAGAAAGGTTATTGTCCGATCTGTGGAGAATTTCCGTCGATTGCTTTGATTGAAGAAGAAGGCGGCAAAAGGTTTCTGCATTGCAGTTCATGCGGCCAGGGCTGGCGGTTTACGCGCGTAGTCTGCCCTTACTGTGAAAAAGAAGCCCAAAAGGAGATGGATTATTTTTATGTCGAGAACAAAACGCAGGAATCCGCTTTTGTCTGCGACAAGTGCAATAAATATTTGGTGACGCTTTACCGCGCCGGCCGTTTGCATGCACGGGATATGGATATTTCCGCGATCAGTCTGGTGCATCTGGATATGATCATGCAAGATAAAGGCTACGAGCCAATGACCGCCTGTGCATGGAATGTCCTGGGTTGACCATCATAATTATCCTGAGAAATTTTGCGCGTTGACAGGATGATAATATTTTTGTATGAAATCGAATATTGAACATGTCACATTTGATATATGTCAGATTTGTCATGAATTGTTTGCAGGAGAGAAATAAACATGAGCGACACATTTATTCTAAACGGAAAAGAAACACCCTTTAATCCGGGACAAATGATACTGGATGCGGCGCAAAATAGCGGAATCAAAATACCAACGCTTTGTTATCTGAAAGGCGCATCGCCCACCGGCGCCTGCCGAATCTGTCTGATTGAGGTCAAAGGCGCACGATCACTGATGGCCGCCTGTTCCAAGCCCGTTACGGTGGGCATGGAAGTATTTACCGACAGCGATCTGGTTCATCGCGCCCGAAAGATGAATGTCGAACTGTTGCTGGCGAGCGGCAAACATAACTGCCTGATGTGCGAAGCTAACGAAAACTGCCGTCTGCAGGATTTGACCTATTTCTATAAAATCACAAAACTGCAATTTAAAGAAAAAGAGGAAAAAGATATTTATCCGAAGGAAGATCAAAATCCCTTCATCGTCCGTGATTTCAGCCGCTGCATCCTTTGCGGCCGCTGTGTTCAGCCCGCAATGAACTGGTCGTGAACCGCGCCATCTCGCATGGTTATCGCGGCGCCGAAAGTAAGATTGTCACCGGTGGCGACGGCCCCTATAATGAAAGCGAATGCGTTTTCTGCGGTCAGTGTGTGGAAGTCTGTCCGGTCGGCGCATTGACGGAGAAAAAGGCCAAAGGTCTGGGTCGTCCCTGGGAAATACAAAAGATTCGTACGACCTGTCCATACTGCGGCGTGGGTTGCCAGCAGTGGCTGCATGTTCGTGACGGGAAAATTGCTAAAATCACCGCCGTCGAAGATGCCCAGCCGAATCAAGGCCGCCTGTGCGTGAAAGGCCGATTCGCCTACGACTTCATCTACTCCGAAGACCGGCTCAAAACGCCGCTGATCCGCAAGGAAGATGGCGAATTCCGCGAGGTCTCCTGGGACGAAGCCCTCGATCTGGTGGCCAATAAATTCAAAGCAATTATTGAAAAAGACGGGCCGGATGCCTTGGCCGGTGTTAGTTGCGCCCGAAGCATCAACGAAGATTCCTATCAAATGCAGAAACTTTTCCGCGCGGTGATCGGCA
>CAZJMX010000082.1:0-4579 GCA_964547345.1 uncultured Smithella sp.
TGCTGGCGGTCGGCGGCGGCTCCGTCATCGACGGAACAAAATTTATCGCGGCGGCCGTTCACTATCAGGGCGAGCCCTGGGACATCGTGAAATCATACGGCAGGGGCGTGAAGCAGACCATTCCCTTCGGCACGGTTCTGACCCTTCCGGCAGCGGGTTCCGAAATGAACAACGGCGCCGTCATTACGCGTCTCTCCACGAAAACCAAATTGCCTTTTGCGCATCGCCTCGTGTATCCTAAGTTTTCCGTGCTGGACCCCACCAAAACATACACCCTGCCGGCCAACCAGATCGCCAACGGCGTGATTGATACGTTTGTTCACATCACTGAGCAATACCTCACCTATCCCGCAGAGGGGAAAATTCAGGACCGTTTTGCGGAAGGACTGCTTCTGACATTAATTGAAGAAGGTCCGAAAGCACTGACCGATCCGCTGAATTATGACGTCCGGGCGAATCTGATGTGGTGCGCCACACTGGGCCTCAATGGCCTCATCAGCGCCGGCGTTCCCCAGGACTGGGCGACGCACATGGTCGGCCATGAACTGACCGCCCTGCACGGATTGGATCACGCCGTCACGCTGGCCATTGTCTTGCCGGCCATGCTGACCGTGCGAAAAGCCGGGAAAAAGGAAAAGCTTCTTCAATATGCCGAGCGCGTCTGGGGAATACGAGAAGGCAGCGATGATCAACGCATCGATCAAGCCATCGATAAAACCAGAGCGTTTTTTGAAAGCATGCAGATTAAAACCCGTCTGTGTGATTACGGCGTTGCCGCTTCGACCATTCCTGAAGTTATCGAACAGCTCAGGGCGCATGACATGATCAAGCTGGGTGAAAATAGAGATGTCACGCCTGAAATCGTCGCAGAAATTCTTAAACTGTGCGCTTAGTTGTTTCGACAGGGCAGTAAGTCTCTCCCGCACCCGGAAAGGAGCTTTGTATGTTCAAAAATATATTTTCACCGATCCGCATCAATCAACTGGAAATTCCCAACAGGCTGGTCGTTCCGGCTATGGTCATGAACTTTTGCAATACCGACGGCACAGCCACAGAACGGTACACGGCCTATCATGAAGCAAAGGCCAAAGGCGGTTGGGGCCTGATCATCACGGAAGATTACGCAGTATCGCCCACCGGCAAGGGGTTTCCAAACATTCCGGGGCTCTGGAATGACGAGCAGATCGCAAGCCATGCTAAATTTACCCAAAGGATTCACGACAGCGGCGGCCGGATTTTCGCCCAGATCTATCATGCCGGACGGCAGACCTCCCAATTTTGTATCGGCAGCCAGCCTGTCGCGCCCTCACCTCTTGCCTGCCCGATGATTCAGGAGATTCCCCGCGAGCTCACAATTGGTGACATTGCCGGGATTGTCGAACAATTCGGTGAGTGTGCAAGACGGGTCCAGGAAGCAGGCTTTGACGGCATTGAAATCCACGGCGGTCACGGCTACCTGATCGCCCAGTTTATGTCGCTGTATTCCAATAAACGAACCGACCCATACGGCGGAAGCCTGCAAAACCGGATGCGCTTCCCCCTGGACATTCTCGCCGCCATCCGCGCCAAAGTCGGGAAAGACTTCCCCGTTATTTTCCGGATATCGGGAGACGAGCTGGTTCCCGGAGGCAGAAATATTGAAGACACGAAGGCCATCGCCCGGATGCTGCAAAGGGCGGGGATCGATGCCATTCATGTCTCCGCCGGCGCCTATGGCAGCTTTTACGGCATTGCGCCGCCTGCCGCCGTAAGCCACGGCTGGATCACCGATTACGCCCGTGAGGTCAAAAGCGTCGTGCAAATTCCCGTCATCACGGTCGGTCGGATCAATGATCCTTTTCTTGCCGAAGAAGTTCTGGCCTCCGGCAAGGCTGACCTGGTGGCCATGGGCAGGGCATCGCTTGCCGATCCCGAGTTTCCCAACAAAACCGCGGCAGGTCAGATTGACGACATCAACACATGCATCGCCTGCCTGCAGGGCTGCATAGGCCGTGTGTCGCTCTACCAGCCCGCCACCTGCATGGTCAATCCCACCCTGGGAAAAGAAGCGGAGCTGCAGATCCAGCCTGCCGCTAAACGCAAAAAAGTTTTCATTGCCGGGGGCGGTCCCGCCGGAATGGAAGCTGCCATGGTCGCCGCCCGTCGAGGGCATGAGGTCCACCTTTTTGAAAAATCGGAAAAGCTCGGCGGACAATTTTATACCGCCGCCATCCCGCCGCATAAAGGTGAAATTGCTGAATTCATCATCTGGCAAAAAAAGCAACTGACTGATCACAACGTCTCCATTCATCTTGCAACTGAGCTCACGGAAAGCATCGTCAGTGAACTCAAACCGGATGTTGTGGTGATCGCCACGGGAAGCAAGCCGCTTACGATGGCCCTGTCTTGTCCCCCGAAGGTCAACATCGTGAATGCCCAGGATGTTCTGGAAGGAAAAGCCAGTGCCAAAGGCCGTGTGGCCGTTATCGGTGGCGGAATGATCGGCACGGAAACCGCCAACCATCTGGCCCATCACGGTAAAAATGTAACAATTGTGGAGATGCTGCCCGAAATCGCAAAGGACGTCACGCTCACGGCCAGAGAGTTTTTGTTCAAAGACCTCGCGGCAAAAAACGTCCGGATTTATGTGAATGCCAAGGTCAAAGAACTGCGGCCCGACGGCTTGATCATCGAAAAAGACGGCCGCGAAGAAAACATCGGAACCTACGACACGCTTGTTCTCGCCATGGGTGTGGAGCCCTGTAACGAGCTTTCCGGAATATTGGCAGGGAAAGTTCCGGAACTGATCACCATCGGCGATGCCGTAAAAATCCGCAAAGCGCTGGATGCGATCGCGGAAGGATATATGACGGGGCTTAAGGTGTGAAGATTTTGGGGTGTTAGGCGCGGGCACCCGGTGCATCTTCTGCACCGTACGTTAATCCAAGACCTGAGTTTGGACTTTCTAAACGAATGGTTCGGAGGCGCCGGAAGAACATCGGGTTTCTTAACACTGGACAAATTTCCCATGATCTACCCACCAGGTTTTTAGTCCTTATTACCATGATATGCCGTGTGCCCGAATTTCATTATACTTGATTTTACAGTGATTTATCGGTTCACATTTTGCCTCAAATGGAGTAGGATTGCAACGAATTACATGAAAAAGCTTACCCCGTATATTAATTGTTGGCAGGCGAATGAATAAAACAAAATTGATATCCATCTTTGTTCTGGGCTTTCTCTTAGGCGCTTTCGCCATGATCAAGCTCTTTGCAATTAAAGATGTTAATATATTCGCGCTACCGTATAAAAACCAGGGTGTTGTACTCAAAGAGCAGATGGTTATAGAGCAAAATGGCATCAGTCTTACACTACCCAAAGGAACAGAATTAAATGTTCTTTATAACGCACCGGAGGGCACTAGTATTTATTACCTTCCATTAACCTTCGGGCCTTATCAAGAACCCCAAACCGACTATTTATCAACGCAGGCAAAATTTTTTGTGGAGTCAACTGTTAAAGAGAATGCGAAATCAAATAAATAAAATGCCAATAAGTCCATACAGGCGATCGCTTCGCTCCGCCTGATGTCTGCGTTAGGCATCAATGAATAAAGAGAATAATATGCATGTATGGCGTTATATGAGCTTTGCCAAGTTTGTTTGGACTATTCAGAATAAGTGTCTATGGTTGTCTCGTGCTGATTTATTAGGTGACCCGTGGGAAATAAGTCTTTCTAGAGAACAACTACAGCTTGTAATTGATCGCCATCCCATTACACCTGTTGGTGAAGCACCAAAAGAAACAGCGGAAGAAAGAGCTGAGCGAATTATAAACTTATGGAGAAGTAATACATTTATTAGTTGCTGGAATAAATCTCCACATGAGTCAAATGCATTATGGATAATTTATTGCAAAAACACTGAGGGAGTTGCGCTTCAAACAACTTATGATAAATTAAATTTAATTAAGGGCCAGCATCCATTACATTCCGTTACCTACCCAATCCTAGGAAGTAATATAAGGACGCCCACGCATATAGACCTTGTCACTAAAAAACGTCCCATGTTTAGCTATGAAGAAGAGGTGCGAATAGTCTTCTATGACGAAAACAGCAAAACCGGAGCAACTGATGGTGTTCGATTAGATTTTGATTTTGAACATCTCATTGAGTCAGTGCGAGTTCATCCAGAAGCAGATAAATCATTCTTTGATGCTGTTCAGAATATTGTTAAAACCTATGCGCCAAATTATACGGGCAATGTAGCATGGTCAGATATGAAGCTGAGGCCACCACTTTAAAAAAATGCATTATGTGCGCACGGGAACATAGGTAATGGAATATTCTGGGTACATGGATAAAACTTTTATATAAAGGCCCAACAAGAGCAATACAACCGATCGCCACGCTCCGAGTGATTTCGTCGTTCCGTGAAAGATTATAGAAAAATGCATGCTTTTATGATAATTATCAACTATGATTGAAAAAGTTGTTCGTAAAAGTTGTCTTTATAATCTCCAATCTGCCAAGATCGATCTCTTGTACTGGTTAAGCCGACCTGCTGAAGAACGCGTTGCAACCGTCGATTATCTGAGA
>CAZJMX010000083.1:0-4441 GCA_964547345.1 uncultured Smithella sp.
CAAAGAAGAATTACTGGGCATGAATTACAAGCAATATACGGACAAGGAGAGCGGGCAATTCGGGGGACATAACACTTAATTCGCTTGAAACAACTGAAGGCCGCAATGATTTGCCAAGGGGAAAAATCTGCAAACAGGAAAACCGGCGGGAAATCACCATCAGAGCTTGATTTCACGCAGGTCCGGCTGCCCGCCGCAATGGATGTTCAGCGCTATCCCTGTTTGGATAGCCTTTTTACATATTTCTTTCGCTGATAAATCAGAATCATACAGGGCGTGAACAGCACCAAGCGCGTAATCACAGCCTGAGCCGATAGCATAATATTTTTCAGATTTATGGACACTGATTTTGGCTGAAACAAGAAATATACCGCTTTTATTGGCGATTAAAAATCTGGAATCAAGATCCGCGAACGGTGAACTGTCGCTGTTGCATTGGCTATTCACATAGCTGTATTCTTCTTTTAGCGTAAAATAGAAAGAATTAAAGAATTTAAATATGGTTTTTTCATCGTTGAGTTTGAGATTTTTATTTTTTTTGCTGAGCAAAAGGTCTCTGAGGATATTGTCGTAGAGCCCCCAACCGGAACCCGCGATATAAGAACCATTCATCGTCAGTATTTTGCTGACTCCATAATTATCATTCGGCATGCCGTTATCGCCGAAATTCGTCTGGGTGTCAGCACCGATAACGATGCATTTGTTTTTTTGGACAGCGGCGGCAACAGTCATGGATCTCTCCTTTTTTCATAGATGCGGCCAATAAGTATTTTTTATGGATCCAGCATACGAATGTGGGACATTACATACCATTCAGCATTACCGGTCAAGATATTTAACGGTTAAGTCCACCTGTTTCCTCAGGAAAACTGAGGGTAATTCGGGGGACATAATTCGCTTGAAACAACTGAAGGCCGCAATGATTTGCCAAGGGGAAAAATCTGCAAACAGGAAGACCGGCGGGAAATCATGATTCTGTGATGATGCGTGACGGATAATATTTCTTCTAAATATCAATGCAAGAAAAACAACAGGTGCAGGGCATGCTGAGCGATGGGGTGCCCCGATTCAACTGCCGCCTCCACCCCCGGCACTTCGCGCACTCCCGCCGGCGGGGACATTAACGTAAAATAATGGTGACGGATTTTTTATCCCCCATTATTTTGCTTTTTTGCACACGAAACCAGATCATCGATGTCATGCATTTAAAACATACGTTTGTTTTTTCTTGACACGAAGGATTTATTTCCCGATACTTTCCATCATTCTTTGAAATGGAGGGTACATCAATATGGTGGACATGGCATTGTGTAAGCAACTGGCCCAGGCCGTTGGTGCCGGGGAATCGCCGTTGGTTCCGAAGATCTTTGAGGCTCTCGTCAATGACGATGAGGCAAAGGTCATGCTCTTTGCGGCCCCGCCTGCAACCGTAGAAGAATTGGCTCAAAAGTCCGGATTGTCCATAGAGGCCATCACGACCATGATGGACTCCTTATTCCACCGGGGGTTGATCTTCAAAGCCACAAAAGGCGGTGAAAAGAAATTCTACCGCGTCAAAACCATTCCTCAGATGCACGATTCCACCAGCCTGACCCCGGGGATATCCAGGCATGTGCTGGACCTCTGGAAAGAGTATATGGAAAAGGAATGGCCGGCTTATGGTCAGGTGATCATGGGTTTCCTGCCCGGTTCCATCATGCGGGTTGTCCCCGTCAATGAAAGTATCGAGCCGCAGTCACGGATTCTTGCCTACGACGATGTCGTGAAGATTATCGAGGATGCCAAAACGCTTTCCGTTACCAATTGTTCCTGCCGCGTGATTTCCGGCAATTGCAAAAAGCCACTGGAAGTTTGTATGCAGGTGGATCGCGCCGCTGAATACAATATCGACCGCGGTACGGGACGGGCCTTATCCAAAAGCGAGGCCGTTGAAATTCTGAAGAGGTGCCGGGAAGAAGGGCTTGTGCATGTGGTTGATAATCGTCAGACGGTCGGCCACGTCATCTGTAATTGCTGCAATGATTGCTGCCTGAACTGGGCGATTATGAAGGGACCGAAGAAATGGGTGGCGCCCAGCCGCTTCGAGGCCACAGTCGATACCGATCTTTGCAGCGGATGTGAAACGTGTGTTGACCGGTGTTTCTTCGACGCTCTTTCCATGAAGGATGATTTTGTCGCCGTCGACGCGGAAAAATGCCTGGGATGCGGCGCCTGCACGGTGGTCTGCCCGACGGAAGCCTTAAAGCTCAAAGAGGTTCGGTCAGCCGATTTTGTGCCGGTTTGAGTGATTGAAACAAGAGCCGTTGCTTATCAAATTAAACAATTGTAAAAAAGAGTTCTACGAAGATGTATTGCGCCGATAATTTAAGAGAGGAAGTATTTTATGAAGAAGACGATTTATCACGGTATTCGCAACATAAGCGTCGAAGAAGTTTCTGATCCGGTGCCGGGCACGGGTGAAGTAAAGGTTAAAATCAAATATTGCGGAATCTGCGGTTCCGATCTGCATGAATATCTGCAGGGCCCCTTTCCGGAAAGCCCCTTTGGTCATGAGGCCTGCGGTAATATTGTTGCCGTGGGGCCTGATGTTGAAGGCTATGCTGTTGGAGACCGGGTTTGTACGCTGGTTCCCGGCGCCTATGCCGAAGCGGTCATCTGTCCTGCGGCGCGACTTTTAAAGATACCGGACGACATGGACTGGAAGCGGGCGGCTGTGCTGGAACCCTTGTCCGGAGCGGCATACGCGATTGACCGTGGTCATGTGAAGCCGTCCGACACGGTATTTATCGCCGGCGGCGGCACGGTGGGTCTGATGCTTCTGTTGGGTCTGAAAGCGATGGGTGTCCAAACGGTCTATATAACCGATGTTCTGGAGAATAGGCGGAAGAAGGCCGAGGAACTCGGCGCCACGCTGGTCTGGAATCCTGCGGAGGTCAAGAGTCCGGCAAAGATCAAGGAACTGACGAAGGGGCGTGGTGTGGATGTGTCCATCGAAGCGGTCGGCATTGAGGCGACACTCAAAGACTGCCTTGCCTCTGTGCGCTACCAGGGAACGGTCATTGTCCAGGGAATCTTCACGGAGCGCGCTGCCGTTCACATGCTGGGATTTGTGACTCGCGAAACGACCATGATCGGCACCAATTTCATTAACCCGCCTCTGGCCATGAAATGGCTGGAAGCGGGAAACATCCGGCCTGAGAGCATTATCACGGATATTATTCCCCTGGCCGATATTGCCAAAAGCGGTTTTGAAGTGCTTGCCGGTAAAAGCAAAACCTCCATCAAGATTCTGGTTGAACCTTAAGCATCGATGAGGTTCAGGACGCCAAGGGGGCTGCAAGAAGGTGTGAATTGGTGTGAGGAGGTATATGATGAAACGAACGGGTATATGGACAGGGGTTTTTATCATCGCCGCTTTGTGTTTTCTTCCGGGCAGTATCGTTTCGGCAGTTGCGGCCGATCCGACTGCCGATCCCAGGACGCGGGAAATGAACAGCCGTCTTCCACCGTATCTGACCGATAACGATCGGGAAGAAAACGCGTTTGCCGAGCTGTATCTTTTAAGATTTCGTTTCTATCATAAGCAGGCAGGGACTGAAGATAGGATTTCCATCCCGGACACCAGCCTGTGTGCCATTTCTAGATCCTGCCGATGATCGAATCCGGTTTTCTATCATGATAGGACCTCATCGTGCAGTTGGTACATCTTTTTTCTTTCATGAAGTATCCTCCATTGCCGACCCCGACGCGTCTAGCATCAACCTTTGTTCATTCCCTTGCAACACTGTTCAATGTGCGATCGCATTGATTCACAATTGAGCTTTCCGTCTTTTGAGGGAAAGAACTGTTTCATCATTTGTTCGCAGTTTCCAAAGCTGAACTTCTCTTCTTTTTTTTCTTCCGTCCCGGGATTGAAGCACTTTGCCATAAAGGACTGGCAGCATTCAAAATTTTTAGTTGTATCCATGGTCTGTAGACCTCCTTTTTATTTCGTTCATATGCTTAGACGTGGCAGAAACAAAAAAGGATACACTCAATAAGATCTTGATGGTTTGAATTCGGCAGCGGGCGCATTCCTGCAACGGGATGCGGGGCAAGCAAGCGAATACTAAATAGTATTGTACCCTAAGAATCGAAGATTCTCCGTGGCTTGCCGAGGAGATCTGTGAATACTTACGGGAATTTCGCTGCTTATGATGGTCAATATTTCTTGACACACAATAGGGTTCTTCATATACAAATGATGTAAAGTAATACAAATTAGCAAGTTCAGGCTCACAGCCGCAGATAACTAGCGAGGTTGCGTTAATATGAAATTACAATCTCTCATTGCCCATATGATTTCTGATCGCAAGGGACAGCTTTATTTGGTTTGTATTATTACCTTGCTGTCCCAGATTATTACAGTCTTCATGAACATTGCCAATAGTTTAATCTGGTG
>CAZJMX010000084.1:0-4358 GCA_964547345.1 uncultured Smithella sp.
GCAATGCCCCCTCAATCTTTTTTATAGAGGGTTCAAGAAGGACCAGATGCTCATAGTTCATCACATCGTAAACATTGATGCCTTCCAACCGAATCATTTTTACATTTTTTATGTTTCGCGATGATTTCATCAAAACAGCATGATCCTGATCAATGACAAAAAGCGCTTTTTTCATACCGAAGAGCTCCACGACTTTCTGAAAAGCTTTGGTGCTGATCGCTTCCATCGGGAAATTCTGAATAATCGTCATTTTTTCTTCTTTGACCTTCATGCTAAGCGCGGAGATCAAAGCATTTTTTCGAACTTTTTTGGGTACGCTGTAGGAATAATCACGAGGCTGAGGACCAAAAACGATACCCCCTTTTCTCCAGATTGGAGAGCGGGAAGATCCAGAACGCGCACGTCCTGTTCCTTTCTGTCGCCACGGTTTTTTCCCACCGCCGCTGACATCGCTTCTTCCTTTGGTCGCGGATGTTCCCGACCGGCGCGATGCCAACTGCATTTTGACGACATCGTATATAGTTGCTTCGTTCACTTCTGCGCCAAAAACAGCGTCATTCAAATCAACCTGAGCAACCTTCTTCTTCTCAATATCAAAAACATCTACGACTGCCATGTTTATAACTCCACTGATTTATACACTCTTCTTTCGAGCATGCTGAATCACCACATACCCGTTTTTACACCCGGGAACAGAACCTTTGATCAAAAGCAGATTTCTGTCGGGACGAACCTGCCAGATTTGAATATTTTGAATGGTCTTACGAACGGCTCCCATGTGGCCGCCCATCTTGGTACCCTTAAATACTCTAGCGGGATCTGCGCTGGCTCCTATGGAACCGGGTGCCCGATGAAACATTGAACCATGTGTTGCACGACCACCGGCAAAACCATGTCTTTTTACAACACCCTGGAATCCTTTACCCTTTGATGTTCCAACGATATCGACATAACCACCTGCCTGAAAAATATCAGCGGCGATTTCCTGTCCGATTTCGTAGCTTCCGGCACCTGCGGGGAATTCTTTCAGGATACGGAAAAACCCTTTATTCGCTTTATTCAAATGGCCCTGCAGCGGTTTTGTAACATTCTTTTGCTTGATCCGCCCGTAACCGATTTGAATGGCGCTATAGCCGTCCTTTTCTTTCGTTTTCACCTGCACGATAACGGATGGTTCCACTTCAATGGCTGTAACACCAATGGCGGCGCCGTCTTCGTCAAATACCTGCGTCATCCCTAATTTTTTCCCAATGATTCCCTTGCTCATCATCATCCATCTTTATATAAATAAAGCCACGATATTCAACATTCCGTAAATGGCATGTATCCGGCCATTTCCCACGCCATTACTTACGCGCCTACGCTTTTATCTCAACATCCACCCCAGCGGACAAGTCCAGCTTCATCAGGGCATCCACAGTAGCTTGCGTCGGCTCAACAATATCAATTAACCTTTTATGTGTGCGAATTTCAAACTGCTCTCGGGACTTCTTATCCACGTGCGGCGAACGATTGACACAGTACTTATTGATTTCCGTAGGGAGAGGGATGGGACCAGCGACACGCGCACCGGTCCTTTTTGCTGTCTCTACTATTTCCTCAACAGAACGATCCAACAGTTTATAATCGTAAGCTTTGAGACGAATTCTTATCTTTTGTTCTTTCATTGATCGAATAACCTATTTTCGTTTCTATTCAATAACCTTGCTTACGACACCAGCGCCTACAGTTCTTCCGCCTTCACGAATGGCGAATCTCAACTGCTCTTCCATTGCAATAGGCATAATGAGTTCAATTGTCATCTTGACATTATCGCCCGGCATAACCATCTCCACTCCTTCAGGTAGCGTCGCTATACCCGTCACATCCGTTGTTCGGAAATAAAACTGCGGACGATAACCGGAGAAGAAAGGTGTATGACGACCGCCTTCTTCTTTTGTCAGGACGTAAACGGCTGCCTCGAATTTCGTATGGGGCGGAATCGAACCGGGCTTAGCGACAACCTGTCCTCTTTCCACTTCTTCACGTTTAATGCCACGAATCAACAAACCGACATCGTCTCCCGCACGACCTTCGTCAAGCGTCTTGCGGAACATTTCCACACCCGTCACAACGGTTTTTATCGTCGGGCGAATCCCGATGATTTCGACTTCTTCACCCACCTTCACAATACCGCGGTCGATTCTCCCCGTCACAACAGTGCCACGGCCGGAAATGGTGAAGACGTCACCGACCGGCATCAAGAAAGGCTTATCAGTGTCGCGCTTCGGCTCGGGAATGTAGCTATCCACGGCGTCCATCAAGTCCGAGATACATTTCACATCGGGAGAATTGTTATCATCTGCTTCCAACGCCTTAAGCGCCGATCCACGAATGATGGGAAGGTCGTCACCGGGGAATTCATACTGGCTCAAGAGTTCGCGCAATTCAAGTTCGACAAGATCTAAAAGTTCAGGATCATCAACCAGATCAACTTTATTGAGGAAAACGACGACATAAGGAACCTGAACCTGACGGGCCAGGAGGATGTGCTCGCGTGTCTGCGGCATCGGACCATCGGAGGCGGCAACAACCAGAATCGTTCCATCCATGTGAGCGGCGCCGGAAATCATATTCTTAATATAGTCGGCGTGACCAGGGCAATCCACGTGCGCGTAATGTCTTTTTTCCGTCTCATATTCCACGTGGGAAATGTTGATCGTTACGCCGCGTTCCTTTTCTTCCGGAGCATTATCAATCGAATCAAAAGCTCGGAATTCCGCAAAACCCTTTTTTGCCAGATATTTGGTAATTGCGGCTGTTAATGTGGTCTTGCCGTGATCCACGTGCCCGATTGTGCCTATATTTAAATGCGGCTTTGTCCTTTCAAATTTTTTCTTTGCCATCTCACCTTTCCTCCTTAACTTTGTATGGTTGTTTTCCTTGTCGTTACAATAAGTTAAAACTTATAATGGGCAAAAGCCTTATTGGCTTCCGCCATTTTATGTACCGCTTCCCTCTTCTTGATCGCGCCACCGCGGTTATTCGCGGCATCAATCAATTCCCCCGCCAGCTTTTCACGCATGGTTTTCTCCGTGCGATCCTGAGCGTTTGCAATCAGCCAGCGAATGGCCAACGCCGTTCGCCTGGCCGGCACGACTTCCGTCGGAACCTGATAGGTGGATCCCCCGACACGGCGTGACTTCACTTCAATGAGCGGTTTGACATTATTGACCGCTTTTTCAAAAAAATCAACCGGCTGTTCTTTGGCTCTTTTCTCAATAATATCAAAAGCGCCGTATAAAATACTCTCGGCTACGCTCTTTTTACCTCTTTTGAGCAAAGAGTTTACGAATCTGGCAACCAGTTTGTTGCTATACTTGGGATCCGGTAAAATATCCCTTTTTTCAATCTCACGTCTTCTAGGCATTTTCCTGTCCTTCGTTTAACTTGGCTTTTTAGCGCCGTATTTCGACCGACTCTGTTTACGATCCGCAACACCAACAGCATCCAATGTGCCTCTGATGATATGATAGCGAACACCTGGCAAATCCTTTACTCTGCCACCGCGAACCAGCACAACTGAGTGCTCCTGTAAGTTATGACCAATGCCGGGAATATACGAAGATACTTCGTAACCGCTGGTCAACCTCACTCTGGCCACTTTACGCAAAGCCGAGTTCGGCTTCTTGGGTGTTGTTGTATAAACTCTTACACAAACCCCGCGGCGCTGAGGTGAACCAGCCAGAGCCGGTGCGTTTGTTTTTCTTTTGATTTTGGTTCTACCTTTTCGAACCAATTGACTAATTGTCGGCATTTCCCCTCCCGAACGTTGTGCTGCGTTTTTGAGAACAGCAGCAAATCTGCGGTAACTACCAATTCAAGCTGCTTCTGTCAAGCAATTTCTGCTTTTATTTTATTTATTCTGCAAGCGCTTCCGTTTCATCCTCTTCAACCTTGATGCCCAGCTTCCGATACATCACCAAACCCGTTCCCGCCGGAATTAAACGGCCCATAATAACGTTTTCCTTGAGGCCTCTTAGCCAGTCTGTTTTACCGGACAGCGACGCTTCCGTCAGCACCCGTGTCGTCTCCTGGAAGGACGCGGCCGATATGAAGCTCTGCGTGCTGAGTGACGCCTTCGTAATGCCTAAAAGCAGCGGATCACCCACCGCCGGTCGACCACCCTGGGCAATCACTTTATCATTCTCTTCATGGAAGCGGTAGCGTTCAACCTGTTCATCGGCGATGAATACCGTGTCGCCCGGATCGGTAATCCGGACTCTGCGCAACATCTGACGGACAATCACTTCCATATGCTTATCATTTATTTTAACGCCCTGCAAACGATAAACTTCCTGAACTTCATCAACCAGGTA
>CAZJMX010000085.1:0-4330 GCA_964547345.1 uncultured Smithella sp.
CACCTCCATGTCGATTATATATCATAGTGTCATCTTGAATGCAAATTGGAATCAGTTGCCTGATTAAATGTATCAGCGCGAAGAGCCATAGGTGATCTAGCATTGACGGACCTTAGAATTCCACGCGTCAATTTGCCGGAGGCGGCATATTGTTCCGGGTCATTGATGCGACTTTCCAAATCCCGGATTAATTCTTTGAGATCCAGCATTTCAATCAAATCGGCGGCATCATTGCGTATGACGTCCAGAAGGGCTAGGCGATATTCATTGTTGTGAATTCGAGTATATCCGGAATAGCGATGGCTGGATCGAATCCTTTGCGTTTTTTCCATGATACGCTTTAGTAAAACATTACCCGTGTTGCGACGGACGAAGAACGTGGGAATTCCAATCGCACTTCCGAAAACAATCTGTCTTCTTTCGCTCTCGATAAAAGGATCGTCCGGTATGCTTTCGTGGCTGATCTGGCCTGTGGCGATATATTTAAATGCCAGGAGGTAGATGAGATTTTGTAGATTGACGGCTTGGCCCATGTCTTCGGTAAAACTGTCAAACAAACTGTAGTGCCGTCCTTCAAAGCCCGAAAAACCCATCACATCGTATTCGCGCAACTTATCGAAAAGATAGAGGGACATCTTCGTGTCGAAAACGCCAAGGTCGGCCAGATCCTGTTTGAGTTGCTGGCTATTGTTGAGCATGCCGTTTAGAGCCGGGCTCTCATCCGTGCTCAGAATCGCGACCAGATAATCAATTAAGCGAAAATCGGGTACGAAATCTCCTTTTAAACGAAAGACGAGGCTAAGAATCTGATCCAGACGGGAGGGCCCAAATGGTGTAAGCGGATATCCCAATACCTTCAAATCAGCTTTTTTTCTCCACCGCCTCCAGAGCATCCGCAGATGCGTGTAATCCAACTCATGGGGCAGAAACCCCAGTGCCTTTTCGGGGTGAAAATCCGTAAAGTCAAGCCGGTAGGGTGCTGCGGTATAGGTGCCGACAAAAAGCGGCAGAAAATGTTCCACAATTTTAACGGTCAGGTCGCCTAAATATTTTTCATGCTGTCGGGAATAACCGGACGATGAATCGCCCAAAAGTGAACTGAGTTTTCGGCTTCCCATACTGACATGCGTGCCGTTATTGGCCAGACTGATATTGGAAAGATTCGGAAGTGAAACCAGGTTGCTGGTGATAATGCCCGCTTCCCGGAGTTTTAATACGGCGTTAAACTGGCTGCGGCTCAATACGCGATGACACAGGTGCATGTATTCATGTTTTTTCTCACCTTCGTCCCAGCCGGAAAGACATGGGTTCATAAAAAGTTCGCGATAAAACGAATCGGAGACGCAGTTGCTTAAAGCTTTCTGCCTCACCGGTGGGTGGGGCGAGAAGAACATTAAGGCTTCCTGTCCATTTTCCTGAAGAGAAAATTTTTGATTAGCATACATGATCAAAATCTGTCCCAGAAGATAGCGTATGGCCATTTCATTGGCGACATCTCGGCCGATATTGCTTTTTGATGATGAGGAGATGATAAAGAAAGATGAGGTCTCCGGTGAGGTATTGTCATTGAGGAAATTGTCCATCACTTTCAGACCGGTTGCACCCAGTGCTGAATCTGACAAGCGCGGCGAGCCCAAGATTTCGCCAAGAGATAGTTTCAAAAGATAGCTAATGGGAACACGGAGATAATCTTCTCCATCGTGCTTATATAAAAAACGCTCAGCATCGGTGCGTCGACCTTTGGCCGGATCATTCTTGTCTGCTGCAAGATCATTTTGTAAAATCATCTGAGCAGCCTTGCCCAGCTTTTTTCGGGGAAAGCGCACCCAGCTGTTTTCCCAGACACCTTCATGGTTTTCGTTTAAATAGGACTCCAGGTTAGTCATGAATTTTGTCGATGTGTCCCCGGATTTGGCGCGTCGGCGAATGTTTGCCAGGTAATTGGAGTCTTCTATCATGCACGGCAGATCGACATCCGTCTTTTGACCCATGACAACCGTTTGCATTTCCGATTCACTGCCGGCAGTTGTGTCACCTGGGGCAAAGGGGAGCGTGCCGGCATTGAGGCCCAGCCGGTCATATTGAATGCCGATCAGGCGCATCAATTCTTTTGTGCTTAGAGATTTTGTGAGGGCGCTTTCATTTTTTACCGGGTATCTCAATAACTCACTATTCATTTTAGTCAAGGTGCCTATCTCCTTTTCTCATCCCCTATTCCATCGTTTCGGCAGCAAAATAGCACGTCAACATTTCAGTTTGATGACGTTCGGTAAAAGATTTCGTTAAGATGTATTTCAGTTTGATGACATTAAGAATAAGATTTGGTTAAAGTGCCTCAGATCGGGGTTTCGCAATGCTTATTCATTTGACACGTAAAATTAATTTTCTTATATACTCACACCCAAAGAGAAGTCTCTGTAAGTGAATATTCAGCGTTTAGTGAAAGGTTTTTTAACAACTCAACCCCAACCAGATGATGTTCGATTCCATCATCCTGGAATCTATAGAACAGAATGTACCGCAAACATCGGCAGCCGATCTCCCGTTTTTGCCCCAAGTCGCCAAAACAAAGAAGCCTTCCCAACATCATGGTCGTGTGCCTATTCCCGAACACCTCGAACGGGTGGAGATCCTGCTGGATATCCCGGAAGAGCAGAAGACCTGCCCTGAGACGGGCGAACCCTTAAAAGTCATCACGATTGAAATCTCGGAGAAATTGGAATACCGACCGGGCAAACTCATCGTCAATGTCTACAAACGCCCCCAGTATGCTTTACCCGAAAAAGCCGATTCCTTTGCTTCTGTGATCGCCGCGGCCATGCCGGAACATCCCATTGCCAAGTGCAAGGCCGATGTGGGGCTTATTGCGCATCTGATTGTCAGCAAGTATGCCGACCACTTGCCGCTGTATCGCCTGGACGACATCTTCGAACGAGAAGGAGTAACCATTCCCCGGGGAACTCAGAGTAGTTGGCTGATGCAGGTTTATGACAGCATCAATTGCTTGGAGGAAGCCCTCAGGCAGGCCACTATTTTCGAAAGAAACATTCTGTTTACCGATGACACGCCCGTTCCAATGCAAGTCAAGGGAAGCGGAAAGCTCAAGAAGGCGCGGCTGTGGGTTTATGTGCGGGGAGGAACCGGCCCGTCCCTGACGGCTTTCCACTTTTCTATTGATCGCAGCAAGAGTCGGCCTCTCGATTATCTCAAGGATTATCAAGGATACATCCATGCCGATGCCTACAGCGGTTACGATGAACTCTTCAGAATAGACGGCGTTGTCGAGGTGGGTTGTTGGGCTCATGCGCGGCGGAAGTTCGACGAGTCGGTATCCTCGCGTCCCAAAGAAGCGACGGACATTCTGGCGCGTATCGCCAGGCTCTATCATGAGGTGGAAACCCCTTGCCGTGATATGACACCGGATGAGAGAAAATGTTTCCGGCAGGAACATGCCACGCCGATTCTGGACAGTATCTTCGAGACGCTCGATGAGCTAAGGAACCAGACGATTCCATCGGAACCTCTGCGCAAAGCCATCGACTATGCGCAAAATCAACGCAAGGCTCTTTACCGCTATCTGGAAGACGGGCATCTGAGGCCCGACAACAATCTGGCGGAGAATGCCATGCGACCTGTCGCGATTGGTCGCAAAAACTGGCTCTTCGTCGGAAGTGAGAAAGGCGGCAAAGCGGCGGCGCTGTTTATGAGTCTCGTCAAATCCTGCAAAGACTGCGACATTAATCCCTGGGAGTACTTTGACGACATCCTCCGGCGGATTATGAATCATCCAGTCACCCGTCTGCGGGAACTCCTCCCGGATCAATGGAAGCCACTGCCCAAAGACGAACGGGGTTTGATCCTTGCGGACAAGGTCTGAAACGTGCAGGCCTGTGCGGACACCGCACTGAGACCCCATTACCAATCGCTGGACACCTCTCGAAATGTTTTCCTTTATCATGTTTTCAAAGAACACCGGCGGCAGTTCTCACCGACTGTCGAATCCTACACCAGATGAAAATAAGCTCCAATATGGGTTGGTCAGACGGTTACGGTGCAACGCTTAACGGGGTTCCATTGGATTGTTAATGATATTATGAATGCAACTTAGTATTAACAGGCAAATTGAACATTACATCGCCATTCAACGTTCGCAAATAAAAAGAAAATATTCAATAAAAAACCCCCGGAGGTGAAGTCTCCGGAGGCGTTTTGTGTCCGGACTTGTGTCCGGCGGTAAAAGGTGATAGTTGTTGTTCGTAAACTATCGTATTTATTTGGCGTCCCCACGGGGAGTCGAACCCCGGTTACAGGCGTGAAAGGCCCGTGTCCT
>CAZJMX010000086.1:0-2653 GCA_964547345.1 uncultured Smithella sp.
CTGAACATCCGGGGATGTCAGGCCTGTTATAAATGCCAGACTCCGGAAGGAAAGTGCGTCCAGACGGACGGCATGGCGCCGCTTTATGATGAAATCTTCAGCGCCGACGCCGTCGTGATCGGGACGCCGGTCTTCATGTTCCAGATAACCGGCCAGACCAAGACTTTTATCGACCGGCTTTTTGCCCTGCTGTATCTCAAGGACGGCAAACCGGGAGCTTTCAGAAATAAAATAAAAGGAAAGAAGGCCATAACCGTCTATTCGCAAGCACAGCCGGAAACCGGCGCGTTTGCATCATCCTTCGATCTGAATGAAGGCGTCCTCGGTTTCCTGGGCTTCAAGGTCGAGGGCCGCATTGCAGCGGGAGGAATGTCAAATCCGGATTCGGCAAAAAGCAATTCGGCCATAATGGACAAAGCTTACGCCGCGGGCGCTGAATTAGCGAAGTAGCATCCCTGAATCAACCAGTGTAGTGCGACGTAAATTACTTTACATAGGTTCAGAAACGCAGACGTTAGAACAAGGGGTCTTGCCACCCGCATGGGTGGTTGCAACCCCTTGTTCTATGGGGATTCACATTAATTCATGGTCATGAAACAACACAACCAAGATATGTAAAGAAGCGCAGACGCACTCCACTCGCAGCAAGCTACGGAGAATTAACTCTCGTCCCGCGTGAGCGGGATTCAGAAGTGAAGAATCATGACCCTGAAACTTACCCAGGAGAAGGTTATTCCGAACCTGAAGATGAAGGTTGTCCTGCCCGGTGTGGGCCATTGGATCAACCAGGAGCGGCCTCAAGAAGTCAATCAGTTGATCCTGGAATTCCTGAAAAGCGAAAGCGCGAAATAGATCAGAAATTTGTCAATTATATTTTAAGTTCATCATCCGGGAGTGTTATTATGTCGCTTAATCATCTATTTAAGGAAGCAAAAATCGGTTCTCTTACTTTAAAAAACAGGGTGATCATGCCGCCTATGGGAACCCTGTTGGCCGATGAGGGCGGATTTGTCTCAGAGGCGCTCATTGCCTATCACGAAGCCAGGGCAAAAGGCGGATGCGCGATGAATATCGTGGAAGTTTCCGCCGTTCATCGGTCATCGATGGCACCGCGAAACATTGGTATCTGTGATGATTCGTTTCTACCCGGATTAAAATCATTGGCCTCGGCGATCAAAGCCGCAGGCGGAAAGGCCTGCATTCAATTGTGGCACGCGGGACGCCAGATTAACAGCCGCGATACGGGTTTGCCGATTGTCGCCCCGTCCCCCATTCCCTGTCCTGTTTGCAGGGAATTGCCCGTTGAGCTCAGCACGGATCAAATCAGCGAACTTATCGAAGCCTATGGTGACGCGGCCGTGCGGGCGAAAAAGGCCGGTTTCGACGCCATCGAAATCCATGGCGCACACGGATACCTGATTGACCAGTTCATGAGCGCCTATTCCAATCACCGGCAGGATGAGTATGGCGGCCCGCTTGAAAAACGGGCTCGCTTCGCCCTGGAAATCATCAGAAACATTCGTGGGAAAGTTGGGTGCGACTTCCCTGTCTTGTATCGACTGAGCGCCGATGAATACGTTGAAAACGGACTGACCGCCGAGGACGCCAAGATCATTGTTAAGCTGATTGAAGACGCGGGCGTTGATGCCGTTCATGTTTCTGCCGGCGTCTATGGATCCCTCCCCTGGATCATCCCTCCCCTGGATATGCCGGAGGTTCCTTATCTGGAAAACGTCGCAGCCGTAAAATCGGTGGTGTCTATCCCCGTAATCGCCGCCATTCGCATTAACGATCCGGTTCTCGCCGACCGCATTCTTGGGGAGGGCAAGGCTGATTTTGTTGCCGTTGGCAGAGGACAGCTTGCCGATCCCGAATTCTGCAAAAAGGCGCAAGCCGGGGATTTCGATTCGATCCTGACGTGCATTGGATGCAATCAGGGATGTGTGGACCGCCTCTTTATGCAGGGCCTTCCCATCCGCTGTCTCAGAAACCCGGCGACGGGGCAGGAGAAAGCGTGCGAATTGAAACCGGCCGAACAAAAGAAACTAATCCTGGTGGTGGGAGGCGGACCGGGTGGTCTGGAAGCGGCGACGACGCTTCAAAAAAGAGGTCACCGGGTGGTTCTCATCGAGAAAGCCTGCCGCCTGGGAGGTCAGTTTTTCCTGGCGGGAGCGGCGCCCATGAAAAAAGCAATGGCTGAGGCCGCTTTGCAGATGGGGCGAATAGCTAAACGCCAGGGCGTCGAAATCAGATTGAACACGGCATTTACAAAAGAAGTTTTGGCCCAATTAAATCCGGATGAAATCATTGTGGCGACCGGCGCTGAGCCTATTCGCCCGGACATTCCCGGAATTGACAAGCAGCATGTCGTTTATGCCCAGGATGTTCTGGAGGGCCTGGCATCGACCGGTGATTCCGTGGCAGTGCTGGGAGGGGGGCTCGTCGGTATGGAAACCGTCGAATATCTGAGTATGCAGGGGAAAAAAGTCGTCGTTATCGAATTACTTAAAAAAGTTGCCAACGGATTGGGACTCACCCGCAAACCGCAGGCCCTCCGGTTTCTGAAAGATCATAATATTCCCGTCCTGGTGAATGCCAGATGCATTGAGATCAAAAACGGCAGTATCATCGTCGATGTCAATGGCGAGTCGCA
>CAZJMX010000087.1:0-2569 GCA_964547345.1 uncultured Smithella sp.
CGAAAGACAAAACCCGCGTGGCGACCATTCCGGTGGGCTACGGCGACGGCTACCCCTTTATCCTGTCCAATCAGGGCGAGGCGCTTGTTCGCGGTCGGCGCGCGCCGATTATCGGCCGCGTTTCAATGGATATGTGCACGCTCGACGTGACGCATATTCCCGATTGCACCGTGGGTGATGAAGTCGTTCTTTTAGGCCGGCAGGAAAGCGAGTACATCAGCGCCAATGAAATAGCCGCTAAAGCGCAAACCATCAGTTACGAAATTCTGTGCGCGCTGGGCAAGCGCGCGCCCCGCGTGTTCCTGCAAAAAGGAAAAACCGATGCGGTGGAACCGAGGCTAAGAAGAATCTTTGTGCCCGACGAGGAAAAATCCATTGCGCGCATCGACAGCATCATCCGCCATTGCCTGCAGGCACGCACACGAGACGAAGAACTGGGCGACGCCATTTACTATGAAATGTTTGAAACCCTGTTCGGTAAGGAAGACCGCCAGCTCGAACTGCGCTCCGGTTTCCGCTATGATATTACCATTGCGCAATTGCCGGAAGCCCTCGAACACCGGAAGCGGGCTGACGCTTACTTTCAGTTACGCACCCATGTCGAATACAAAAAAACCATCCGCAGCGACATCTTCATGATCGGCTGCGCCTCGGACAGCACGCAACTTGCCGCCTTGATCGAGGATGAGCATTGCGAATATCGATGGATTCTGGGCGGCGACGATCTGGTTATTGAACGCGATTTCACCGTGGAAAAGCTGCGCATCGACGGCGAAGACATCCCGATCATTGAAGCCAAAAAGACCCATCGGGGCTACGAAGTCTGGTGCGGCAGCGACACACTGAAATCAAAAATCAATAAAGAAGTGAAAATTGAAATTGAAATTCTCACCAAGAAAGCCAAGAGCAACCGCACATTCCCCGTTTACTTGCTGTATCCGACGCAAGGCCTGGAGATCAACTTCCATTACGAACACGCGGGGCTCAAAAACGTCCGCGCGGAAAGCTTCTTTGCCGGCCGCCACCCCCAGGCGTCCATCTCCGCCACCCGAGGCCAATCCATCAAGGTGAGAATTTCCGACGAGGAATGGGTTTTCCCGACAAGCGGCGTGATTTTCATCTGGGATGTATAATAACAGGTTCAAGGAACAAGGTTCAAGGTTCAAGGCAAAAGGTTCAAGGAGGACTGTATGATCATTGATTCGCATTATCACTACATGACGGCTATGAGCGAAAAAGGAGCCGCGGAGATGGTTCAATTAATCTTCCATGAGGCGAAAAAATTGGGGATGAACCCGGATTATCAGACCCTTTTAAAAACCGCCGCCCAGACCTGGGGTGATCCGCAAGCAAACCGGCTCATTGAGGGAATGGATGAAGCGGGCATCGATATCACCGTTGCCGTCAACGTCGACAACATTCAAATCAAGCAGTTCACTCCAGAGAGAATGCAAACGCAAAACTGGATGCTGGGGGAAGCGGTCCGAAGGCATCCGGGCCGCATCATCGGACTGGCGGGCATCGACCCGAGAAGGCCGGAAGCGGCGGAGATGGCCAGAACGTGTCTTACAGACTATGGTCTGCGGGGCATTAAATATCACCCGGATCACGGCTTTGATCCGGCAGGCGCTGAATCTTACAAAGTTCTGGAAATCCTGGCCAGGCATAAAGGAGTTCTGCTTTCCCACACCGGGCCGCTTCTGCCCAAGGGGCGCTGCAAATTTGCCGACCCCATGATGCTTTCCGACATCGCCGTGGATTTTCCGGAAATAAAAGTCATAGCCGCCCACATGGGCGGGTATATCAACTGGAGGCCTTGGGCCTCTCTGGCGGCCTTTCAATCCACCTTGTACGGAGATCTTGCCGTCTGGGACACCCTGGCCTGCAAAAATTACAGTCTGTTCTGCCACCAGTTGCGTGAGGCCATTGATCTGGCAGGCCCCTCAAAGATTCTGTTCGGTTCCGACGCACCCGTTCAGACGCTTCTGTATCCGATGAAAACCATGATCCAGTTCATCCGGGATCTTCCACAAAAAGCACCGGCGGGCATTCATTTTACCGAAGCGGAAGTGGACCTGATCCTGGGCGGGAACGCCTTGGCTCTTTTCGGACCGTAAGAAACAGTTTACCGTTCAGGCCGGAATTGATAACCGGTTCCTGCAGGATGATATCAGACAGCGGGCAGCAATAGGTTTTCTCTGCTTGTTTCCCGTCAACCCCCAAACACTGACCCATAAGGAGGGCCTATTATGCTTAATTTCACTTTTCACAATCCGACCAAGATCATCTTTGGCAGCGACACGATCAAAGATATCGCCAAAGAAATACCTGAGGGTTCAAAAATCATGATTACCTACGGCGGAGGCTCCGTCAGGCAAAACGGCGTGCTTGACGAAGTCAAGAAAGCGCTTGCGGGATATCAGATTAATGAATTTGGGGGTATCGAACCGAATCCAACCTATGAAACCCTGATGAAATGTGTAGAGAAAGTGCGTGATAGTCAAAGCGACTTTCTGCTGGCGGTCGGCGGCGGCTCCGTCATCGACGGAACAAAATTTATCGCGGCGGC